>JAEZLP010000016.1 GCA_023415235.1 Bacillota bacterium | reverse complement strand
TAACGGGGTTTGTGGTTGCTCCCACAGCACCTCTTTCGATGGCGTAGGTCAGCTCCTTGATGGAACAGGAATCGTTCCAATACTTCGTCATCGGAAATTTTTGAGTTGTTTCCAGTAATTTGTCCATTTTTTTACCTCCTCTACTAGCTCGCCAATTTGCTTTTCAAATTGCTGACGAGCTTATGCACAGAAATCACAAATCTATGTCTTCTTGCCTCTGCGGGAACCGCAGTGGGTAAACGGACAGCGCAGCAAGCAAGCTGCGGCGGGGTCCGTCTGACGACGCTGATTTGTAGATCTTTACTGCGAATGAATGACAGGGAAGCTAAACTTTTCATTTATTTCTTTCTTGCATTCTTTCTCATGTCAACGATTACGGCGCCTATAATGATACAGCCTTCTACAATCTGCTGCCAGTAAGCATCAATTCCAAGCAAGGTCATTCCATTTCTCAGAACGCCCAGCACCAGCGCGCCTACTACAGCGCCCCATACGGTACCGATACCGCCGGTCTGGCTTGTTCCGCCGATTGTGGTGGCTGCGATGGCTGTCAGCTCGTAACCGGTGGCTGCGCCAGGATGTACGCTACCGACACGTCCTGCAAATACCAGAGCAGCTACAGAGCAGCATATTCCCATATAAGTATAGATCAGCACCAGGTTTTTCTTGACGTTAACTCCCGAAATTTCGGCAGCCTTAACATTTCCACCGATGGCAAAGGCATTCTTTCCAAGGCTGGTGTAGCCAAGAAGGATCCATGTGATGGCGATCATGATGGCGTATATGATAACCGGCACAGGCACACTTCCGATTTTGCTTCCGATGAACATGATATCAGGAATCAGCTGGCTTACAGGCTTTCCATCCGTATAAAGCAGCGTTGCTCCTCTTGCGATGGTCATCATGCCAAGTGTTGCGATAAAGGGATGAATTCCGGTAAAGGCGATCAGTCCGCCGTCAATTGCTCCGGCGAGACCGCCAACCAGCAGCGCACCGAGAATTGGTACGATAACCGGCATGTCATGGATATTCGGGTATACCAGTGAAGTGGCAGTCCCAACCTGGCCAAGGCTGGCTGCAACTACACCAGCAAGCGCAACCAGGGAACCTACGGAAAGGTCGATACCTCTTGAAATGATAACGATAGTCATTCCCAAGGCCATAATTCCGAAAATCGAGCTCTGGGTCAGAACGTTAAAGATATTCGTCGGAGACAGAAAGTTCTTCGACAGGAATGACAACGCGATGATCATCAAGATCAGAACGATCAAAATTCCGTATTTTTGAATAAAGTTAATGATTTTCTGCTTGTTTTCAGCTGCGGTCAGAGACTGCAGTTCCAATTTCTTTGAATCAGACGACATTGGCTAATCCTCCTTATTCTATTACGCCGACATGGTCTTCTGACCAGTCGCGTAAGACATGATTTCTTCTTGGGTTAAATCCTTTGTATTTTCAACAATTCCGGTAACTCTACCGTCATGCATGATCATGATTCTATCGCTCATACCCATTACCTCAGGTAATTCGGAAGAAACCATTATGATCGACTTGCCCTGACCTGCCAGATTGCTGATCAGACGATGGATTTCAGATTTCGCTCCGACGTCGATTCCTCTCGTAGGTTCATCCAGGAACAAGATTTCCGGATCGGTCAAAAGCCATCTGGCTACCAGTACCTTCTGCTGGTTTCCGCCGCTTAGATTTTCAATTCTCTGATAGATGCTCGGCGTTTTAATACTGATGGCCTTGATATATTCGTTGGTGTCTGCAATCGCTTTTTTATGGTTGATTAATCCATTCTTTTTTACGTATTTTTTCAGATTTGCAATAATCGTATTCTGGAATACGGACAGCACCGGGATAATGCCGGATGCACGTCTGTCCTCGGTCAGCATGGCCATTTTGTTGTTTTTTGCGTCTGTCGGGGTCTTGATATGGACTTCTTTGCCATCTATGAAAATCTGACCGGCTGATTTTGGTCTGATACCAAAGATCGTTTCGATGACCTCGGTTCTCCCGGCCCCTACCAGCCCTGCAATTCCAAGGATTTCACCTTTTTTAACAGTAAAGGAAACATCCTTGAATCTGTTGCCTGAGCTGAGACCTTTGACTTCCATTTTCACATCGCCTATGGGGCAGACCACTTTCGGAAACATCTCGTCTACATTTCGGCCTACCATCATCTTGATCAGCTCGGGAGTGGTGATGTTGGCGGTTTCTTTTGTGCCGATATACTCTCCGTCACGATATACGGTGACTTTGTCACTGATTTCAAAAATTTCATCCAATTTATGTGAAATATATATTATCGATTTTCCACTTTCTTTAAGTCTTCTCATGATAGAAAATAGCTGTTCTATTTCCTTATTGGTCAATGCAGATGTAGGTTCATCCATTATGATCAGCTTGGCATTGTAGGAAAGGGCTTTCGCAATTTCGATCATCTGCATATTAGCAACTGTCAAAGATGACATCAGTGTCTTCGGGTCTACCTCAAAGTCGATTAACTTGAGAACGTCTTTACTCATTTCATACATTTTTTTATGGTCTATCAAGCCCAGCTTGTTTTTAGGCTCTCTTCCCAACCAGATATTCTCCATAATTGATCTATGTTCAACCGGGCTAAGTTCCTGGTGAATCATAGCAATTCCCATCTTGAGCGCATCGGAGGTTGAATAGTTTTCAATCAGGTTCCCTTCAAAATAAATCTGGCCGGAGGTTGGTGGATGAATGCCAATCAGACATTTCATGAGCGTGGACTTTCCCGCTCCGTTTTCACCCATCAGGGCGTGAATTTCTCCATATTTAACATCCAGAGCGACACCCTTTAAAGCTTTTACGCCGGGGAAGGTCTTTACTATGTCTTTCATGACTAGGATATTCTTATCTTCCATTGGCCATCTCCTCTTAATTATGATATATGGGAGAGAAGTATAAACCCCTCTCCCATATCGAAATAGACTTTAATCGTTATTTGTTTAGAGATATTCGTCTACATTTTCAGGGGTGATCAGAACGAAATCAATCCAGGTAATAGCGTCTGGAGCGTTACCGCTGACTGCTTTGTCTGCAACTTCAACTCCGCCTGCGCCCTGTCCGTTCGCATCCTGAAGAACTGTAGCATCCAGTTTGTCTTCCTTAACAAGGTTTAAAGCATCCGGAATCGCGTCAACGCCCATTACGATAACGTCGTCTCTTCCAGCAGCTTCGAGAGCCTGGAGAGCTCCGATCGCCATATTATCGTTGTTGGCAAGAATCGCAGTTAATTGGTCGCCATAAGCGGTGAGCCAGTTTTCTGTGAGAGCCATTCCCTTGTCGGACTGCCAGTCTCCAGCTTCCTTAGCAAGGATCTTGATGTCAGGATATTTGGAAAGAACTTCTTCATTTCCTTCTGTTCTCTTAACGGCGCCTTCATTGCTCAGGATACCCATCAGGATACCAACTCCGCCTTTTTCACCCATCTTTTCGACGAGGTATTCACCCTGGAGTTGACCAGCAACGATTTCCTGGGAACCAACATAGTAAACGCCTTCCGGTGGCTGTTCTGTTCCAAAAGGATTTCTGTTGACGTATACGAGCGGGATTCCAGCAGCTGTAACAGCGTCTGTGATCGGGCCCATAGCGGATGTGTCAACAGGTACTACTATGATAGCGTCATAACCCATTTCGATCATAGTATTTACCTGGTCTTGCTGTTTTACTACATCTTCCTGAGCGTCCTTAATGTCGATTTTATAACCGAGTTCTTTCGCTTTGGCAGTAGCAGCTTCAGCAACGTAAGTCTGGAATGTATCGTTCATGTTGCAGGATGCATAACCGATTGTCTTTGCATCATCAGCAGGAGCTTCTTCCTCTGCTCCGCCGCCGCATGCTGTAAACATTCCAAGGGCGAGTACGAGTACCAGCAAAATTGCAAGTATCTTTTTCATTTTTTTTCCTCCTCAATTCTAACGATTGATTGATTAATCCTTTATATTAACAGTAAAACTGCTAATATACGAGAAGTACCTGAGCGTTTACGAAAACGCTTGCTAAAGTTGATACTACCATTATAGTTTCTATTTGTCAATACCTAAAAAGCAAGTAAAACCAATTCTTCAGGGTACTATTATATGTTATATCTTTCACAAATTCTATTTTGTTTTATTTTCCAAGTTTCATGCATATTTTTTCAATTTTGCTGTTGACAACTTTTATTTTGGGGGATATAATCAGGGTAACATAGAAAAACGTTTTTCTAGTTGGTATAGGAAACCGTTTTCTTAGGCATATTATTTCCTATAAGCTCGAAATCGGTTTTATTCCGGGAACAAACGGGCAATTCATAAAAGAAACGGAGGAGAAACTATGATACCTGAAAAGAAATGGTTGATGACAGAAGATCCAAACATTATGTTTGAGGGCGACAACGCCGTAGGTCAGCTGAAAAAACAGATTTGGGACGCTTCTGAGGAAGAAATTGATGCAATCCTGGAGGAATATGGAATTCCATCCCCATCGGAGCTTGGCGTAGCCGGAACTTACATTCAGAATACGCCCCGCGCAAGACAGATTGAAAAAAGAAGAAAGAACGACATTGTTTTCGTTCCGATCGGATGTACTGAAAACCACGGACTTCATGCCAACACGGGTCTGGATACCTTTATGGTGACGCAGATCCTCGAAGGTGTTAGAAGATACACTGCAAAACAAGGCTGCGAAGTCAACCTTGCTTTCACTCCGCTGAACTACGGTGGTCATCCATACCATCACATCGGCATGCCCGGAACCGTAATCATGCCGGAGGAAGTGGTCAAGGAATCCCTGATCTATACAATGCTGGGACTTTGGAACGACGGGTATAGAAAGATCATTTTCGTCAATAATCACGGCCACCTCTGGATGCTGGAATCAGCGATCCATGAATTCTGCAAGAGATATCAGCTTCCCGGTATTTTTAGGGTAATCGAATGGCACAGAGCCGTTCGGGAATTCTTCTATCCGACGAACCGCAAAAACAGCCTGGAAACCAACTTTATCCATGCCGACGAAGCGGAAACCGCTGTGGCGCTGCTTATGTTCAAGGAAATGATCGATATGAGTGTAGTTCAGGATGCGGACGGAAAAGGATTCCTTCCTGACGGGCATATGGACAAATCCGTAGACCCATACAGAAGGCCCTGCAGATGGTCCGAAGGCGAAGGACATGCGGCAATTGAAAGAGCGGCAACTCCGGAAGGCATTGTAGGAAAACCATCCCAGGCCACCGCCGAAAAAGCAAAGAGACCGATTGCAGCAATCCTCAAGTATCTGACTCTTCTCCATGACGAGATTCTGGAAGCTTTCCCGGCCGGAACAGTTCCGCCGGTAGATCAAATTACGCTCCGCAAGCCCGAAGATATGGAACCTTTCCTGAGAGAACCGCTCAGCGAAGGATGGAAGTCGGTTGACGAGCTGCCAAGAATCGGTA
>JAEZLP010000044.1 GCA_023415235.1 Bacillota bacterium | reverse complement strand
AATCATAACTACCGGCTCAGCCGGTAGTTTGTTTATGCCCCTACAAGGGGCCCTTACCTGCCTACGTCTTAAGACGTACTGAAAGATCTGCCAACCGCACGTTCTTCTCTGGCTGCCCTAAAGGGCCATTTTGCGCCAGTTCATCTCTTTACTTTCTCGCCGGTGAATGGATCTATGTATTCTTTCAACGAAATCTGATCCTCGGCAATGTCTTCTTGGAGCTGTGTTTTTATATACTCCTCTATCTTTTTTGCATTCTTCCCTACTGTATCTACATAGTAGCCGCGACACCAAAAGTGACGATTTCCATATTTATATTTCAGATTTGCATGACGGTCGAAAATCATGAGTGAACTTTTGCCCTTGAGATATCCGACAATGTCTGAAACTTTATATTTTGGCGGTATCATCAGCAGCATGTGTACGTGATCTTTACAGCACTCTGCCTCGACTATTTCTACACCTTTCCGTTCACACAGCATCCTTAGAATCTTCCCAATGTCCGTTTTTATCTGACCATAAATTACTTGCCTTCTGTACTTTGGAGCAAAAACTACATGGTACTTACAATTCCAAGTTGTGTGTGCTAGACTATTATTGTCCTTCATCGGACACACCTCCTTGTTTCATAGTGTGGTTGGCAGACCAACACTATTCTAACATAGGAGGTTTTTTAAAGCTAAAGCCGCTTAATCGCACCGGCATAGCCGGTGGTTTTTGTTCCTCACAACTACCGTTGTTCGGAACCGCAGCTAAAGCAACAGCAGAAAGCCGGAGGCGGATAACCGCCTCCGGCAACTGACAAAAGAAATGGAGTTTATGTTAATGTCTATATGTTCCTCACCTTGACTTTGGATACACCTTTCAATCCGGTAATCTCGGAGGTAAAGCCGTCCCTGTCTATTTTTTTACTGGACTTGTTGAAGCTCATTTTGCTAACCAAATGATAGATTACCTTTTCCTCGCCGATCTCTTCGGAAATATCCACATCACCCAGCGAGATGTCGTACAAGGGAGCAATTTTTTTCAGACTGATCAGGGTTGCCGACAGGTCCGTGCAATCCATTTCCACCACAAGTCCCTTGAATTTCACCTTCCGGAACCGTTTTTCCAGATATTCAAAGATCGTCAGCGTCAGTATGATCGCAATGGTGCCGGCGACGGCCGCCTCATAAAAGCCTCCGCCTGCGGCAAGGCCGAGACAGGCTACCGCCCACAAGCTCGCCGCGGTGGTCAGACCTCGGACGGTAAGTCCCTCACGCATAATGGTCCCCGCTCCCAAAAAGCCGATTCCCGAAATGACCTGGGCGCCCAAGCGGGTTGGATCCATGGTTGTAATGTCGGCATATTTCTCCAGCGACATCTCTCCCATAAGCATCACTACAGCCGCGCCCGTGGCCACCAGCATATGAGTCCGAAGTCCTGCAGGGCGGTTGCTGTTTTCCCGTTCCCAGCCGATGACGCCGCCGATGGCCATGGCTAAAGCGATTCGTATACACATCTCTAAGGCTGTCATTAGCGTTTCCCCCTTCTTCCAATCAGGGAAGTCCTTTTCCGAAGTCTTCCCATGTTATAATCCATTCTTATTTCTCTTCTTCTAAAGCGCTGTGTACCCGGTTGAAATTTCGCCTGTCTCCTCATTGCAGGAAAACCAGACGCTGCAGATTTCCCCGCCGTGTTGCGGCAATTTCTCCCCCCCAGGCTTCAGACAGCCTGTTATATAAACGCCGCCCTTCCTGCCGCGTTCCCGCAGGTAATCATTCGCTCTTTGGATGATTTCAGGATGAGCGCTGTTAAACCGTCTGTCGGACGAGGCGCAGATCACGAAGAACTGCGGCTGTGAAACCGCAATCATGGCCTGGGGCATCCCGTCCTTCTGACCGTGATGGGTCAGCTTCAGGATCTGGCTTTCCAGTGCGTTTCCATATTCAGTGTGGATATCCTCCCAACCGTCCACCTTGTCGCCGGACAGCATCGCGGCGGCGTTTCCCGCCTTGATTCGCAGCGAGATGCTGGACCGGTTCGTGCCCTTATCGATTTCACGAAACAGGGCTTCCGCATTTTTCAGGTCGGTTTCTTCAAGAAGTCTGCGGTACAAATCCAGAACTTCCGCTTGCAGCTCTCCATCAGGACTCAACAGCTCGATGGTAAAATCCTTCTGCGGGGCAAAAGAGCCGTCTTCTTTTCCCTTTTGAAGGATCGGTATCCCTCTTTTTCCGCATTCGTCAATAAGCTCTCCATAGCTGGCCAGCGCATTTCGGAACAGTGTGCTGCTTAAATTGCCGGCTATGACGGTTTCAAACCGCTCCAACTTATCCATATCCATTTTACCCGGCTTTACATTGATCCAGATCTGGTCTACGTCGAAATTTCTGATCACCTCGGGGATACCGCCGATATGATCGTCATGAATATGGGTTGCAATGATCAGGTCCAGCCTTTCAATGCCTGCTTTCTTCAAATAATCCACAGCGCGGATGCAGCCGGGGGCCTCGTATTCCTCTTCCCTTCCGGTGCCGCCGTCGATAAGAATCGTATATCCGTTTCTTTCGACAAGAATTGCTTCGCCGTATCCCACGTTAATAAAATGAATCTTCACCAGCTGTTCTCCCATCCTTTTCCGGCATAGTCGGACGACCTTATAAAAATTGCTTTTTCAACTCTATTTCTTCCGTTAAAAAAGCAATTCGTTACAACCCGTTATGCGTTTTGTTTCTGAAATGAACGTTTTATATAAGCGCCTGCAAGTATCAGGACGATTACTGTCATTATCAGTGCGGCAGCCGATCCGTAGCCTACCTTCAGTCCCTTTACCCCGTATTGGTAAATATACTGGGTGATGGTTGCCGTCGAGTTGGCAGGGCCGCCTTTTGTAAGAATATTAACCTTGTCAAAGAGCCGGAAGGTGTCGATGGTGCGCAGCAGCACCACCATGATAATTCCGTTGGCAATATTGGGCAGCGTGACATAGATGAACTGCTGCCAGATGCCGGCGCCGTCGATTCTGGCCGCTTCGTACTGTCCCTGGGGTACAGACTGAAGAGAAGCGTAAATCAGAAGGAAGGCAAATGGGGCGTATTGCCATATATCAATAACCAGAATTGCATAAAATGCTGTATTCACATCCATAAGCCAGTTAACCGGATCGATTCCGATTTCACCGAGAAGTTTGTTGATGATTCCATAGTTGTTGGAAAACATGATCTGCCAGATCAAAGCAACGGTAACAGGGGGCAGGAGCGTCGGAAGCAGAGATACCGTTCTCAAGGTTTTGCGGCCTTTTTGTATGCTGTTTACCAGAAGCGCAATCGCCAAGCCCAGGAGTGTTTCAAAGAACACTGCGAGCACGGTAAATTTCACCGTGTTAAATACGGCCTGCTGGAAATAAACATCCTTGAAAATGTTTTTATAATTTTCCGTCCCGATGATAGCTATGTCGTTTCTGGACAAATAATAGTAATCCGTGAAACTGTAATATATATTAAAAATCAGCGGGAAAATGCTAAGCGCAATAAGAATTAGCATAGTCGGCGAGGTCATGATGTAGGCAAAGCCGCTTTTCCGTTTTTTCATATCTTCCACCTGTTGTCGTAGTTATTTTTCGGCAGAGTCCGGTGAGGAGGATTCCATATGCCGGACTCTGCCTGATTAATGTTTTGACCTATTATTTCATGATTGCTTCAATTGCAGTTCTTGCGTCTGCCAAAGCCTGGTCGATGGACTTGGTTCCGGATATAGCGCTGGATAATTCAGTTCCATATGCGGTTTCGATATCGGTCCAGAGAGTCAGTCTCGGACGAACTACGGAATTTTCCGTGCAGGTCAGGATCGTTTCAAAATAGGGATACTTAGCCAGCAGCTCGCTGTCTGTAAACACGCTGGTTCTGGTCGGTACTCCGCCGAATTCGGCTGCTTTCTTCTGAACGTCAGCGCTGGTCAGGTATTTCAGGAATTCAAGAGCCAGCTCACTGTTGCCGGAGTTGGCGGTTACACCCATCATCCAGTTACCGATCATACCGGTCGGATAAGCGGTGCTTGTTGCAGTTGCCTTGGAAGGAATTGCAGCGTATTCCGCGCTGGCAGTCTCACCGGAGATGTACCAGGATGGCCAGCCTAAGCTCATAGCAGCTTTTCCGTCGGAAACGGCGGCTACGATATCATTCTTTTCATAGTTTGCGCCGTTCTTCAGCAGTTCCATGTAAAGCTTCAACGCATCCTTCGCTTCTTTGGAATCAATGGTCAGGTTCCAATCCTTGTCAAATACGTCTCCGCCATAAGCCCAAAGAATCGGCAGATAGTCAGAAACGATGGGGTTGCCCTGCTGGCCTCTGATTACGTAGCCAACCTTGCCGTCCTTGCCGTTGACAGCCTTGGCAATCTTCAGGACGTCATCCCAGCTTTCGGGAACGGCCATACCCGCTGCATCCAGAACTTCCTTGTTATAGAACAGCAGCTGGACATTTCCGGCAAAAGGCAGCGCAAAGAGGTCGCCTTCAGCATAAGGATATTTGCCGATATCAAGAGATGCCTTGACAAAGTCTGGGTCTGGTTCGTAGCCCAGCTCAGTCAGGTTTGCAAAGAGTCCTGCTTCGCACCATTCGGGCATCCAGGGATCGTCGGCCATTGCCAGGTCATATGCTCCAACTTGGTTTTGAGAGTCCAGGGACACCTTCTGCTTCAGGTCGGCTGCTTCCAGGCCAAGAACTTCGATGGTGCAGTTGTTTTCCGCTTCGAAATCAGCCTTAACCGCGTTGATTACGTCCACATGGGATCCGCCGCGGGCTGCAACAACCAGTTTCGCAGGTTCTGTGCTTTCGCTTTCCTCTTCGCCTCCGCCGCCGCAGGCTGCGAACATGGTCATAACCAGGCAGAGGATCAACAGGATTGATAATTTGCGTTTCATTTTTTACTCCTCCTTTAATGTCAGCTTTTTGTTTTATGAATTTATTCTTTAACGGCGCCGCTTGACAAGCCTTGAATCAAGAAGTTCTGCGCAAAGATTACAAAGATTGCAATCGGAATCAGAGATACGATTCCTCCTGCTGCAATGCTTCCCCATTGAGCCAGCTCCTGCTCGCTGTTCAGCGTTGACAGGCTGAGCGGAATGGTGAAGTTGGATGGACTCTGCACAAAAATGACGCCGTATAAATACTCATTCCATGAGGTCATAAAGGACAGGATGGCCACAGCTGTGATGCCGGGCAGCACCAGTGGCAGCACAATGCGGAGGAAAAGCTGAAATTCCGTTGCTCCGTCGATCTCCGCACTTTCCTCGATCTCCTCCGGCAGACTTGCGAAGAAGCTGATCATAAACCAGATGATAAACGGAATGTTAATCAGAATATGGGAAAGAATCAACGGAACCTTGGTGCCTAAAATACCCAGGTTGTTCATCATGATGTATAAGGGAAGCGCAAAGGCGATAGGCGGTATGATCCTGACCAGCAGGACCCAGAAAAGCATGGAGCCCTTCAATTTATACCGGAATCTGGCCCGAGCCAGAATATAGGCGCATGCAAGACCGAAAAACAAAGAGAAAATTAATGAAATCAGTGTAACCTGAAGGCTGTTCACCACAGCCACCGAGAAGTTGTTTCTTTCAAACAGACTGATGAAATGTTCGACGGTAAAGGATTTTGGCAGCAGGGAAAGAGAGGAGATCAATTCCTGATCCTCTCTGACGGCAAGTGACAGCATCCAGTACACCGGAAACAGCGTCCATGCAAGCAGAACAATCACACAAACCGATTTGAAAATGATACTATTCCTACTCTGCTTCATAACTGGCCTCCTAGGTTTTGAACCATTTCTTCAGAATAAAAGGATTTGATATACTCTTCCACATCCCCGCGGGTTCCCTTGAACGGTCCCACGGTTTCCATCTTCAGAGATACCAGCGCCGCCGCAAAAAGCAACGCTTCGGGAACGCTTTTCGTCAGCCGCTCCGTGATGTACCCGCTGAAGCAGGTATCGCCGCGGCCGGTCCTTCCCGATAGATTTCTTGCCTTGATGGGGCAGGTGTATATTTTAGATCCGTCATAAATCAGCACTTCCGTATTGTGGGTGATCATGATTTCCTTCGCCCCCCACTGATACAGAATCTTTGCGGCTTCTATGCGATCCGACGTACCGCTTAGAATTTCCGCCTCCGCGGCGTCGGTTTTCAAAAAATCGATATATTTCATATGGGTTTTCTTATCCGCCCAATCGTAAAAGAGCATGCTTCCATCCGGCTCTGCATGACGCAGCAGGCATTGGACATCAACAGCCAGCTTGCCCCCCTTGCTATGCGCCAGTTCACTGATATCCCGTATCAGATCGCTTGAGAAATCTCCGTAAATCAAGCCCGCGAGATGATAAATACGGGGATCCAGATCGGGAAGCTCTTCTGTCAGGAAGGGATCACAAACGCTGATCGCCTTGCATTCCCGGGTTTCCTTGTCGGCGGTAAAATAACGGTTTCGGATCGATGTGGTTTTGCGTGACGCTTTCCAATACAGATCGGCACCTGATGAATTAAAAACCTGATCGATATCCGCATCACCGGGATTCAACTTGGTAAACAGAGCAGTAGCATGGCCGGTCTTCGACGCCGCAAAGCCGGATTGTACGATGGCTCCGCCCACTTCGCGATATTCCTTGCCCTCATAATCAATATTATGGTCCAAAGAAACCGGTCCTATAATAAGTGTATCATAACGCTTGTTGGTCATAACCCTGCTCCTTTTTTATCAAACTTGTATAGACAACTAGATTATAGTATATCCTATCTTCTGTGTAAATAACTTTTTAAAATTTGTATAGACAAATTTTTCAAGAAAGACTACCATTCGTAAAATATTTGTTGTATCATAGCTTTAGCAAAGTGCGGGAGGGATTATTCATGAAGAAACAGTCATTATCAGCACAGGCAAAAAAAGAATTTTTAAAGCTCTGCGAAAACGGCACTTTCACTCCGGGACAGCGGATTCCATCCGAGGCGGAGATGTCCAAGCTGTTCGGGATCAGCAGGGAAACCTGGCGTTCCTCTCTGGAGCAGCTCCGCAGAGAAGGGATCCTGTATTCCAAGCACGGCGCCGGAACCTATTTACTGGACTCTACCCATAAAATCGAAAATGACCTGTCTGAGCTGAGAAGCCTGTCCGATATGATCCGTAATGCCGGTATTGTGGAATACGAACCGGAAATCACCATCACTGAGGAAATTCCCACCGAAGAAATCGCCCAACTGCTCCTGCTCGGTCCTGACGAGCCGGTCTGCGTCATCAAGAGGACGAGATACTCTGAATCCGGGGTAATCTGTTCCAGCGTCAACTACATCCCGGCCAGTCTGGCCGACGAATTGGATTACAACAATCTCCCCCGTTCCATCTTTCACTATTTTGAGGAAAAGAAGGGAATCATGATAACCCGCTCCTCTACCAGAATCGTAATTCCAGGCAAGGATGATCCGATTGTCTCCGAGCTTCTGAAAATCAGGGATGTCTCCATATTGGGCCTGAAACAGCTCCACTTCGATTCCAGAGGCAATCCCGCCATGTATTCCATCGACTACCTGCGCTGCGATCTCTTCGACTTTTCCGTTACCAGGACCCGCCAGCGCTGATTCGGGCTATACGGACTATATATATTATGAATCCATGATGAAAGCGGCAGGCCGGAAGCGTAATGCTTCCGGCCTGCCGCCATGTATGAAATAAGACACTTGAATTTAATTTGTAATGATCTTCTCTGTTTCCTTTTCGAAGATATGAAGCTTCTGTGCATTGAATTTCACATAAATAATGCTGTCTGCCTTGCAGCTGTCGATCACGGGGGTCCGCAGGGTCAGCTTTGTTCCGGCGAGATCGCAGTGCAGGTACATCTCGGAGCCCATCATCTCCACCACCTCGATTTTCACTTCAATTCCGTCTGCGCTCTCTGGGCTTACGGAGATGTCCTCAGGACGAATTCCGAATATTACTTCCTTGTCTACATATTGGGCAAGATTCCCATGCTTGCTCTCAGGAAGCACGACGAGGTTTTCGCCGAAGCCCGCTCCGTACCCATTTTCCATTTTCACGATGGAGCCTTTTATGAAGTTCATCTGCGGCGTACCGATAAAACCGGCCACAAATAAATTACAGGGCTTGTTGTACAAATTCTGCGGCGTATCGATCTGCTGGATAAATCCGTCCTTCATGACCACGATTCTGTCTCCCATGGTCATCGCCTCTGTCTGATCGTGGGTTACATAAACAAAGGTAGTTCCAAGATTCTTATGTAGCTTGGAGATTTCGGTCCGCATCTGGTTGCGCAGCTTCGCATCCAGATTGGAGAGAGGTTCGTCAAGCAGGAATACCGCAGGATTTCTCACCATGGCGCGGCCCAGGGCAACACGCTGTCGCTGTCCGCCGGAGAGAGCCTTCGGTTTCCGGTCCAGAAGATGCTCGATATCCAGTATCCTTGCCGCCTCTTCCACCTTCTGCTTGATTTCCGCCTTTGGCATTTTTCTTAACGTCAGTCCAAACGCCATGTTTTTAAAAACTGTCATATGGGGATATAAGGCATAGTTCTGGAAAACCATTGCAATATCCCTGTCCTTGGGCGCTACGTCGTTTACCAGGTTTTCCCCGATATACAGCTCACCCTCCGATATATCTTCCAAGCCCGCGATCATTCGCAGGGTCGTGGATTTTCCGCAGCCGGACGGTCCGACCAGAATGATAAATTCCTTGTCCTGTATCTCCAGGTTGAAATCCTGAACCGCAACCACATTGCCCGGATAGACCTTCTTTATATTTTTCAGTGTAATACTGGCCATCTGTGACACCTCCTGTTTCTTGTCGCTTTAGTCTATCACGGGTTCTTTCCCTCGCTCAAGTGTGTTTTGTTGATATTTAAGGGTAAAATGTTGATGTGTCGGTAAAAAAAAGATATAATTCTATCTGTCGAGGAAATCAACGCAATGAAAAAGAGGGTACAGGATGGAACAGTTCAGCTTTTTATCAAAAAAAACGGATCGCCGATATTCCCGTTTGGCATGGGATGCGATCTGTCTGATCGAGAAGGAATATGCCTATCTTTACGGCATCGATGATCTTGCAGACAGGCTGGAGGTTTCCAAGCACCACCTCATCCGCATGTTTACCGCCGATACCGGAATTTCGCCCGGAAAATATCTCGTCCAGGTCCGCATGCATCATGCGAAAATCATGCTGCAGTCCGGCGAGGACACGCCCTTGGAAATCATTGCGGGCGCCTGCGGCTATTCCTGCGCCAATTACTTTTCCAAGGCATTTAAAAAACAGACCGGTATGACGCCGTCGGAATATACAAAGGCTTCCCGCCCCGATCCGGCTGATGTCGACACCGGCCTGCTTCTTGAAAAATTATATCTCTGAGAGCATATCATCCGGGGAGAAAAACAAGGAAAAAACCACAACAGATAAGTTGCGGTCGTTCATGGCGATACTAATACCCCTGCCATGCTGTTTTTCAGCCATCCTTTTATCCTCAATTGTATAAACGGTTCTTCTTTACAAGGCTCATTCCAGGCAGCTATTTTTATAAAATACTATAAATTCAAGTAGCTTTCAATAAGCTTCTTGATCTCGTCAACGATACGGGGAAATTGCTCTCTCATTTGGGGAGACAACCCAAAGCGATGCTGGACGGAACAGACTTCAACGGCAACCAATATGCCGTCTCCTTGGTAATTCTGCAGCTTCATTCCATGGAGCAGATCATGATGGTGGGAGAACCGCGGCAAGGCCCGTTTCTCCAAGATGTTCCCAAGGGGCAGTACCGATACGGAGCAGGGTTCATTTCCCATATTTGCTGCGTCTATCAAAATTGCAGTATCTGCCCCTTCCAGCTCCTTCAAGCAATACTCCGTGTCCGTTTCTCCCGCAAGCATCCGAAGACCGGGAAAAGCTTCTTTCCTTTTCAGTTCCTCCACGATATCGTTTCCAACACCGTCATCCTCCATAAGCCTGTTTCCGATTCCCAGAATGACTACTTTCATTGTTCCCATCCTTTTTCGAACTGTCTTTCAGAAGAAAGGATCAACTCTAAACTACAGCGCAATTAAGGCAGAGATCATGGAATAATTGTGATCATCTTAGGCGCCTTATCCGGGTAGTAAACATGGGTGGCACAGGAAACGCAAGGATCGAAGGATCGGATGATTCTGGTCAGTTCCACCGGATTCTCCTCATCCTGGATTTCCGTTCCGATCAGAGCCATTTCTCCCGTCCCCGGAGTGCCGTCGTTTCCGTGGGAGGAAAGGTTCCAGACCGAAGGTGTTATGACCTGATAGAAGGAAAGGAGCTGATTTTCAATCTTCAGCCAGTGACCGAGTGCACCCCTGGTCGTATCGACCAGACCGCTTCCGGAGGCGGCGGCGGGAATATCATATTCTCCCTGGCTGGTAACGCCAAGAACCAGTTGATCCAGAAGGGTATTTAAAATATCCGTAATTTTTTTTGCTTCATAGAGTCTTGCCACAGTCCGGTCCATGGTGGAGATGCCGTGGCGATATTCGCCGGAAAGCCATTGTCTCGCCAGCGGACCGCATTCGAAAAATCTGTTTTCCAGTCTCGAGGATTTGATAAAGGAATAGGCCCCCGGCTTGTTCATGTCATCCGTGGGCATCGTCTGCATCGGTGAATATGTGTCCAACTGGTCCGTAAACCAGGAAAAATCAATCTGTTCCGTAATTTTGTCCGGATCAAGACTCCTGATCTCTCCCTCCGCCAGGATCATCGGATCAAGATACAGGGTGCCGAGCCCCGGATAATTGTCAAAGCAGCCGTAGCTTAGCAGGTTGCCGTATCCTCCCCCATTGTCATAGTAGTCCGGATAGTATTGGGCGATGACTCCCACGTCCGGGATTGCCTTCTCTTCGATGAAGCGGGCCGTGTCATGGAGAATGGTACGAAGCTGGATGACAGCGTCCGCCGTTGCATGGGTTGTTGCTCCGCCCACAAAGACGCCATGGTTATGGGGCGCTTTCCCGCCCAATATGGCTATCATCTCATGGGCCTCCCTGCTCACATTCAGGGAGTCGAAATAATGCTGAACGATCTGATCGTTTTTTTCCTTTGGGATCCGCAAATCTGGGAAGGGTGTTTCAAAAATAGGGCAGACAAGCTCCGGCATTCTCACAAAATCCGGCACGGTAAACTGGTAAAAGTGTCTGAGATGGTTCTGGATGAACTCGCATCCATGCATGAAATCCCGAAGAAATCTTCCCTGCAGGGTTGGTATGACCCCCAAAGCCTTCTCCAACGCCAGGGTGGCCGCAAGACTGTGGGCGGTAGAGCAGATCCCGCAGATCCGTTCCGCATAGTAGATTGCATCCAGAGGATTTCTCCCTTTCAGCATTGCTTCAAAGCCTCGGAACATAAGTCCCTTGACCTTGGCTTCCACAACCTTGTGGTTTTCCACCATGACTTCAATTTCCATAAATCCGCTGATGCGGGTGATTGGATTAATTACGATACGCTCGCTCATTTTTTCCCTCCTTGTGGAATTGCTGCCGCTCTGGCCTCTTCCGGCAATACAGATCCTGTCTGGTCCCCGGCAAATGTGACAAAAGGCGCCATTCTGTCCGGAAAGCCAAACTGAGCGCAGCCAATGCAAGGAGAATTGGCCTGTACGGGCCAGTTGACCCTGTCGTTCCATTTCCGGATGGGACAATCAATCGGCGTGATAGGTCCCTTGCACCCGATTCGAAACATACAGGTCGGCTCCCCCAGGTGCTCCGCAAAGATTCCCTGATCAAAATATGATCTTCTCTCACAACGTTCATGAATGGTGATCCCGTACAGAAATACCGGTCTGCCCTCTTCGTCAAGCTGAGGCTCTCCATAGTAGAGCAAATGGGCCAGCGTACCGATAAACCAATCTGGATGACAGGGACAGCCCGGAAGATTGATCACCCTTCGGTTCAGCACGGACTGGACCGAAACGCACCGGGAAGGATTTGGATCCCCGGCGGACACGCCGCCATGAGCCGCACAGGCGCCAACCGCAATGACGTGGAGCGCTCTTTCTCCCAGCATACTCACGGCTTCCATGCCGGTGACCGGATCGCCCTTCCAGCTGCCGATAATCTGATACAGCCCGTTATTCTTTGTTGCCACAGCTCCCTCCACCGCCAGAATGAAATCCTCATCCAGCAGACTGAATAAAGTGGCCATAGCCTCTTCTCCCTCACAAGAAATCAGGCTATGGTCGTAAACAAGGTCCACCATTTCGGTGATAAGGTACTGAAAGCTCGGTTCTGAGCCGTTCAGAAGGGAAATGATGTTGCCGGAGCAGCCATTGAGCTCCAGCCATGCCATTTTTGTTTTTCCTGTTTTCGCCATGTCAGACCACCAGCCTTCCTACGGGAATCAGTCTTTCAAGAATCGTATGGCTGTGGCAGGTCCTGAAATCCTCCGTCGCGTCGGTTCCCGCCAGAATCCCGAAATGCATCCCTTCCGCCCAGAACGGGAAATCCGACATATCGTATATTATATTATTTACAGCCACAAAGGCCGGGCGCCCGTCCTTACCGTCAAATTGCGCCAATTCCTGAGGACTGATTTCCATAAGCTTGCCCTCCTCGATCTGCATGACCAGTTTCTGTTTCCACAACCCGTCCATATTTCAACCTCCTTGCTTTACAAACATCTTATTAGAAGGATCGGATGAATATGCCGGAAAATCATTTTCCGTGTCAATTCACGATGATCCATCCGCTTTTTCGGTTGCTCTACAGACGAGCTCCGGAATAGATCTTGTTTAGAATCTCTTGGCCGTTCATCTGGCATTTGCACATTTTTATCGTGTCACCGCCCGATGAATCGACGGAACAAGATCCGCACAACCCTTCTCCGCAACAGATACGAAAATTATTGCTCACAGCGAGATCCGCCCCCGGAAGGATTCTTTTTACCATTTTCCCGATTTGTTCGATATAATAATCTGAGGCAAGAAGGATTACATTGTCGTATTGTTTTTGCTTCATCAACCTTTCCATCTCGGCGGAAGAGCGCTTTTCCGTCAGAGACAAGTACCGGAGCTCTCCTTTATCGGTCCGAGCCCGTCCATGGGTCTTCAATTCCGATCCCCCTTCAAGGTAATCGTCGATCAGCAGGGTGCTGATTTTTTCCGTATCCACAATAAGATCAACCGTTCCTTTGCCTCCAAACTCTTCCGACGCAAGGATGCCGGGTGCGATTCCAATGCCCTTGGCCACAATGAGAGTCCGATGGTTTTTACCTTTTTTTCTCAGCATGGGAGTCATCCCATGAACTCCGTTTCGGTACGGTCCCCTGAGGGCTATCTTTTCCTCTTCCAGAAGCAGCGCCTTGGTCTTTGAAGAAATGATCTTGACCGCCAGATGGATCTGCCCCTTCTCCACATCCGATTTCATCACAGAAATGGGGATATCATAATATCCTGCTGCGCCGCTTCCCTTGACAAACAAATAAGAACCTGGTCGTCCTGCTTTTATTGCAAAGCCTTTTCCCACATCCAGAATAAAAACGACCAGGTCCTCTTTATAAAATTTTCTCTCGATAATCCGTGCTTCAAAATCCCTTCTGGGATTATTCACTTTTTTATTTCCCTGAATAAATTCATTATAGATACACACGCCCCTCCAGTCACAGTTGCAGTAATTCTTGCCCTGAAGCCGGCTGCAAACCAGACAATCGCCTGTAACAGCCAGATAACAGGGACAGTTTTCCGATCCTGCATCGATACAATTCATCGTCCTTTGGGACGTTGGGTAATTTTCTTCCATAATACCGCGGTTCATTTTTCGGCCCCCTCTTTTAAAACTACGGTATTATGATATTTTGACCCGCCTTGCTTTGCTACAAACCGCTGCAAATTCTTCACCGGTTTTCAACATCCTCCATATAGTACAGGGGCTTTGAAAAAAGATAGCTGCCGTTCCTGTAAATCTTTATAGTCCCGGCATCCTGCCAACGCCTGACAGGAGCCTTTCCAGTTTCCGAAAGCTCGTAAACGACGGATATGCTGGAATCAGCTCCCTTCCTGACCGGACATAGGATGTCCTCCTTCGGTCCGATCTGTACGAAGTCCTTCACGCCTCCCTTAATTCTGACGGCTTTGATCGGATGCTGCCCATCCGCAATCTTTGTTGTTTCATATTGCCCAAAGGCATAATCCATAAGATGATAGGTGTCCTGAAACCAATTGGGGGCGTTCATCACAACACAAATCAGCTCCATGCCGTGTCGTTCCGAGGAGGCCACCAGAGTTCTCCCTGCCGCCCGCGTAAATCCGATCTTGATTCCTGTGCCGCCTGTATACTGATAGACCACCTTGTTTTTGTTGTAGAAGTAATTATATTTTCCTTCTCCCCGATCGGCGATCCAGGTTTTCGCAGCCGCCACTTTTTTAAACTCCGGATTTTTCATGGCCGCTTTGGAAATCAGAGCCATATCACTTGCCGTCGTATAATGGTCCTGATTGTGCAGTCCGTTGGGATTGGCAAAGTGCGTGTTGAAGGCTCCCAGTTCACGAGCCCTCTTATTCATCATAATGACAAAGTTTTCCGTGGTTCCCCCTATTTCCTCGGAAATAGCAATTGCCGCATCGTTCCCTGAACGAAGCATCAGGCCGTATACCAGATCACGGAGGGCAATTTTCTCTCCTGTCTCAAGATAAATGGAGGAGCCCTCCACTCCCGAGGCATTTTCCGAAACCGTCACAATTTTGTCAAGATTGCCGCTTTCAATGGCAAGCAGGGCTGTCATGATTTTTGTGATACTGGCCGGAAAGGCTTTTTGCTCTGCATTCTTCTCATACAGCACCTCGCCGGAATTTCCCTCGATTAAAATTGCCGTTTGCGCGGAGACCTCCGGGGGCGCTGCCTGCGCGGAAGGCTCATCGCCATAGGGCGCTGCGGGCAAGCCTGCCAAAGCAAGAATGATTATGGTTATCACAATTTTTCTCATAAAAAATCTCCTTTCCCGTTATTTTTCGATTCGGACAAAGGAGATATTCTTGGAAATATTATGCTGTTGTTCACTCAAACTTTTACAAAATCTATGGTGATCTGCTGCAGATCCAGCCCGTCCGGCTCTTCCTCCCGTACAATGCTTCCGATATCATCGATATCCGGCAGGTCCTTCAGGTCTTTAAAACCAAAATTTCTTAAAAACACAGGTGTGGTTCCGTATAAAATCGGTCTTCCGATTCCCGAGGATCTCCCCACTTCCGCAACGAGCTCCTTTTTCAGGAGACCTTCAATGACCCTGTCGCATTTGATGCCTCGGATCGACTCAATCTCGCCCTTTGTAACCGGCTGCTTATAGGCAATAATCGCCAGCACTTCCAGGGCGGACTGGGAAAGGCGTTTTTCCTTAACCGGCGTACAGAGCCGTTCAATATACTCGCTGTTTTCAATGTTGGTACAGAATTGAAAGGATTTATCGATTTCTCGGATCTGGATTCCTCGGCCTTCCTGCTCGTATTCGGCCTGCAGCTCCTTGAAGTAGTCATAGGCGTCCTTCCAGTTTACATTGAAAATTTCAGCTGCGATCTTCACGTCCAAAGGCTCGCCCCACACGAAAAGCATGGACTCAAATGCTGATTTTATCGTCTTTTTGCTTGTCATGATACGATTTCTCCTTCCTCCGTGGTTTCATCCCTGTTATTTTTATGCTTCTCTGAAAGGCTCAGATAGATTTCTCCGAAATTCACATTCTGTCTGACAGTCACCGCCTTCTGCCGGATCATTTCCAGCATGGAGACAAACGTAAGCACAACCTCGTACCGGTTGCTTTCCGGAGTCAGGAGCTCCCTGAAATTCAACCTCTTTTTTTCTTTGGTCCGGAAAAGATTTCTGATATATTCTATCCTGGACTCAATGGTTATTTTCTGCCGCTCGACCTTGGCGTAATTCCTCCGGATTTCTTCCAGCCGCTTCTTTTTCTGGAGAAACAGGTGGAAGGCCTTGACAAACTGGTTCAGATCCAGGTTCAGGTATTCATCCGCTTCCTTCGTATATGGAGTCAGATCCTCCTTGGGTTTTGTAAAAATCCGCTGGCTTTGCTCCTCCTGGAGTTCAAGCAGCTCAGCGGCCGCCTTGAATCTCTTGTATTCCAGTATTTTCTGGACCAGCGAGCTCCTCGGATCCTCCTCGAGAACTCCCTCTCCATCCGCCTTCATCCTCGGAAGCAGCATTTTCGATTTGAGCTCGATGAGCTCTGCAGCCAGCACCATGAATTCCGTCGCCAGATTGACGTCCAAGGTTTTCATGTTCTCTATGTATTTCATGTACTGATCCGTAATCTCAGAAACCTGGATATCATAAACGCTCATCCGCGCATTCTCAATGAGATAGACGAGCAGGTCAAAGGGACCTTCAAAGATATCCAGTTTGATCTTGTATGACATAGCCGCTCCTTTATTTTCCGGCTTCAGCCGGTCAGGATTTTTCTTTGTGTGTCTTACGATTGTATTTGTGTGTTTTCCGATTATTGCAGAACGTTCGTTGAGGATACAATTTTATCATATTGCGTGAATTCAATCAATCCCGCTTCTCGGAATCCGGTCTTCGGTCGGTTCTTAATGAAACTTGCTTTTTGATTCCGCCCCGGTCCGGCTCTCTGGTGTTGTTTGTCTCCATATCATGATAATTAAAATACAGCAGGCCGCAGA
>JAEZLP010000025.1 GCA_023415235.1 Bacillota bacterium | reverse complement strand
TTTCGAATGGTGTGTGGTAGCTTCATTCTACTTGAGATTTTACTTTATGCTCTATCTTTTTTGCAAAAAAATCAAAATGCTGTGGCATTTAAATTTCTTAAACACCACAACATTTATTATAGAGCCATTTTAACGCTTTGATTGTTTTCGTCCGATTTACGAACGGGCGCACTCTGCATCCTTCCCCTGAAGAATATCCAGACCGTGTTCAATGGAAGGAAGGATGTATTGCAGGACTTCCTCAATAGACCGGGGACTGCCCGGGAGGTTTATAATGACGGTGTTCCCGCGGATGCCGGCCTCCGCCCTTGAAAGCATTGCCCTCGGAGTAACCTGAAAGGAAATGCTTCTCATCGCTTCGGGAATTCCCGGAGCACGGCGTTCGATGACCGACAGGGTTGCCTCGGGGGTTACATCGCGTTTGGAAAAACCGGTTCCGCCGGTGGTGAGGATCAAATCCAGATGATCCTCATCGGCCATTTTGCGCATCGTGTCGGCAAGCAGCTCCTTGTCATCAGGTAAAATCATTTTTTTATCGATTTTAAATGCCTTGAATTTGGCAACGACTTCCTCAATCGCCGGTCCGCTGAGATCTTTCCTTGTTCCGGCATAACCTTTGTCACTTGCAGTAATAATTCCGACTCTGTATGTCATAATGCCTCCTTAAATCTGATAATTTAGGAAAATTATCACTTGAATTTATATAAATATTCTATATGATAGTAGTATAAAGTACAAGCACAAAGCACAAACAATCTTGGAAAGATATTGATGGTCCTCAGGATATAATTGTGCCCGAATTCAACAGTTTATCGAATATTAGATATGGTTAGGTGAAGTTATGAATGTTTTTCATAGAATATTATTTGTTGTCATTGCGGTATGCATTCCAGTCGTCTCTCTTTTCAGCGCCTTGAATATCGTGTTCCGTTTGCCGGACCTCTATGTTTATGAATTTAACAAAAACCAGGTTGTCAACCAGGTCGATCTGGGGATTACGGATGATGAACTGGGGCGTTTCTTTTCTGATTTTATGAAGGGAAAAGAGGAAGAGTTTGATTTGTTCACGGAGTACAGGGACAGGGAGCAGGCGGTTTTTGGGACGGCGGAACAGATCAATATGGAAAATGCCAGAAAACTGTTGAACTTCAGTCTGTTCGTGCTTGGAGGAGCGGCCTTGCTGCAGGTCGTAAGCTATTGTGTCTTTCTGGGTGGAAAGAAAAAACGCGAGCTGAGGGGGGCCTTTAAAGGCGGTATTCTGATATTTGCAATCCTGGTAGTCCTATTATATACCCTGTTGTATTTCAAACAGACAAGAGAGGCACTGTATAACCTGATCTTTATCAGTAGCTTCGGGGCCGACGATGTGCTGCCCCTGATGCTAACCGACCAGTTTTCATTGATTGCCCTGGTGGCAGTATCCGCAGTGGGACTGGTTTTGATGGTGGTTATGGCTTCCGTCACATGGAGGATGACCAAGCCCAGAAGAATGTTTTGGTAAGGAATCCGGTAAAATTCGACCGGGTTTTGCGAGATCATAAAATAGTCGATGGAAAGGGATGAATACTATGGTTTTTGTTCATTTGGCAGATGGATTTGAGGAGATAGAGGCGATCACGGTGGCAGACGTACTGCGGAGAGCCGGGATTTCCGTCAAGACAGTATCTATGACAGGCGAAAAAGCGGTGAGGGGAGCTCATGATATTACGATCCATGCGGATCTGTTGTTTTCGGAAGCGGACTATGATCAATGCGAGATGATCGTGCTTCCCGGCGGAATGCCCGGAACAGCCAATCTGGCAGGGCATGAGGGCCTTGCCGGCCAACTCCGCGCCTTTGCCCGGAAGGGCAAGTGGATTGCGGCAATCTGTGCGGCGCCCAGCATTCTGGGAAGGCTGAACCTCGTAAAGGGCCGGCGCGTTACCAGTTATCCGGGCTATGAGGGCCAGATGACGGAAGCCCGCTATACGGAGGACCGTGTGGTTCGAGACGGCAACCTCATCACCTCTAGAGGACCCGGAACAGCCCTGGAATTTTCCATGGAACTGGTGAGGATTCTGAAGGATGAGCAGACGGCTGCGGCGCTCGGGAATGCGATGATTCTATGATTGACCTGCATCTTCACACCTATTACTCCGACGGGACCATGTCCCCCGAGGAGCTTGTTTTATTTGCCAGAGAAAGAGGCTTAGATACCATCGCCATTACCGATCACGACGGGATCGGGGGCTTAACGGAAGGAATGGAAGCGGGAGAACGCCTGGGTGTGCGTGTAATACCTGGAATCGAATTATCCACGGAGGATGAGGAAGGGGTATACATGCATATTCTGGGCTATTGCTTTGACCGGGAAAATCCGGACCTAAGAAGCGAAGTGGAAATGATCCGCAGGAAAAGGGCGGAGCGGAATGAAAAGCTATTGGCCGCCCTTCACCAGATCGGCTGCAAGCTGACCAAGGAGGATCTGCAGCTTCGTGAGGGACAGGACTACGTGGGAAAACCGACGTTTGCTTTGGCGTTGATGAGAAAAGGCTACGTGGCCTCTCCTAAAGAGGCTTTCAAGGAGGGCCGTTTCATGAGGTCGGACGTGGTAAGAAGCGTCCATCGGGAGAAGATTTCCGCCAGAAAGGCGATTGAACTGATTCGGAATGCGGGGGGGACCTCCGTTCTCGCTCACCCGATGAAGATTTCCCATCTCACAAAATCAAGCGGAGAAGACTTTTTCCAAAGGCTTGAGAGTCAGCTGGAAAAGCTAAAAAGCTGGGGCCTTGCCGGAATGGAGTGCTACTACAGCAGCCATTCCCTCGAGGAAACGAAACGATTGGTTGAGATGGCGGAAAAGCTTAAGCTGATCGTCACCGCCGGCTCGGATTTTCATGGACCGGAATTTGATAATAGCATTACCATTGGTGGCTTTCCCGTGGACGAAAAATTTGACGAAAAAAGAATGAAAGTAGAAATTAATAGCACAATTTGTAAATAGATGGTATAATTATAGGATAGGTTAAAGTTAGAATTTCAACACAAAAGGAACAGTTTAAGCGCAATACGACGATGACAGCTTAAGCGGCAAATGAAACAGGAGGAATTGTATGATAAAGAGATGGACGAGCTTATCGATTGATACAAGGAGCTCCGGGTTATGAGATTCGTTCCTACTCATTGTTTAAGAGAGGGAATGATCTTAGGAGACAACCTCTACAATAATCATGGCGATCTTATGCTTTCCGCCGGAACCGAACTGACCAAGGAGTATGTGAATTCCATTCACCGACTGCAATATAACGGCGTTTATATTGAAGATGACATCTCCAAGGATATTCAGATCCTGAATATCATCAACGACAGCGTCAGGGCCCAGACCGTCAAGGGCATCAAGGATGTATTCATTCACTGTGAAAAGGGAAATTCCGATGTCAAGAGGGAACTCAAGAAGGCAAAGCAGCAGATTGAAACCATAGTGGATGAAATCTTTGCAAATCGGCACCTTATGGTAAATATGGTCGATATGAAGGTGTTCGACGATTATACATACTACCATTCGGTTAATGTTGCAGTGCTCAGCATCGTGCTTGGAGTTGCGCTGGAAATGGACCGGGAGGAACTATGCAATCTGGGATTTGCAGGGCTGCTGCATGACATTGGCAAGGTCTTTGTCAACAGAGACATCCTCAATAAAGCAGGCCGGCTGACTTCAGCGGAATTTGAAGAAATAAAAACCCATTCCCTGCTGGGATGCAATCATATCAAAAAGGGGTATCACGTACCCAACTCTACCTACATGGCAATTCTTGACCATCACGAAAAATATTCCGGAGGCGGATATCCGAACAACCTGAAGGGAAATGAAATATCCTGGTACGGCAGGATTATTTCCGTTGCGGATGTTTATGACGCACTGACCTCGGACCGGCCTTACCGGAAAGCCATGCTTCCATCCGACGCTATGGAGTATGTGATGGCTTATGCGACAGAGCAATTCGATCCGAAAGTAGTCCAGGTATTCGTAAGAAAAATCGCCCCATATCCCATCGGCACCTGCGTCAGGTTGAGCAACGGCCTGACCGGAATCGTAGTGAAAAATTATGAGGAGCTCTGCATGCGGCCGAGAGTAAGAATATTTCTTGAGCATGACAGGGATGTGGAGCCCTATGAGATAGAACTGGCGGATTATGAAGCTTTAAATATCACCGTTGCCGAAATCGTTTAGGGAAACGGTGCAAGGCATAACAAAATCGTAGAGAAATCAGGTTGAACGTTATGAACAAGCATATCGATTATTATAAGACGCTTCAGGTGCATCACGATGCCGGTCAGGATATCATCGATGCGGCCTACCGGTGCTTATGCAAAATGTACCATCCTGATGTGAATAAAAGCCCGCTTGCCGCAGAGCGAATGAAGGATATCAACATCGCCTACGGAGTCATCGGCGATGAAAGAAAACGCAAGTCATATCATATCGAATGGATGAAGCACAATTTGGCAAAACCTCTTGCTTCTTCTCTGTTTAACCGTGAAAAGCAGAATCAGGAAAAGCCCGATCCTGCCAAAGAGGCTAAGAGGGAAGAGGAAGCGGCAATCCAGGTGCTGGACGAATTTTTCTGCGAGACGGTGAATGAGCGATGGGAACAGGCGTATCAAAAGCTGACCCAGGTAGATATGGACAATATCCCCATTGACGACTTCCTTGAGTGGAAAAAGGCGGTTTCCCAGATTTATAAGCTGGGGAATTATAAAATTACATACTTCAGAAGATATACCAACTGCGATTATGCCGGAGTGGTTTATCCCACCATATTCCAATTTTCCGTAGGCTTAACGGAAATGCAGATTTCAACCAAGCAGATCAGCGAGGAGAACACCCAGAAATACGTAGCCTTCGACGGGACCTCCTGGCGCGTATGTCTGGGTTATACGGATTTGAAGCCGACCATTATGAAATTCAAATATCTTGCCCAGGCGCTGCCCAAACTGGACAAGGATGTAGTTTTCATGAAGGCCATCACAAAGATCGACCTGTTGACGGGAGTCTACAGCCTCACCGGTTTTGTGGAACAGGCCGAGAGAGAGCTTCTCAGAAGTCTGCGGTATGGGAATCCCCTGTCTTTGGCAGTGGTTACCGTCAAACCTGTGACGGAGGGCACTGAAATTCCGGCTGAAAACCAGCATGATGCCTGCATCTCATACGTATCGGAAATTCTATGCTCCAATATCAGAAAAACAGACCTGATCGGACGATGCAATCCATCCTCTTTCGCCATCCTGTTTACAGAAACAAAAGCCGAGGATGCAGCCGTCGCCCTGGGAAAGCTGCTTGATAAATGCGACGCGGACGATTATCTGAATTATGAGCTCTATTCCGCCTGTGTGCCTGTTTATAAAGGCAGCATGGAGCAGATTATCACCACAGCTCTGGAAAAGGCCGTAATCAGGGAAAAGGAACCTCAAGAGTGGGACGAGCAGTCGGTATATCTGCGGACAAGGCTTGGAAAATACAAACTGTCCGATATACTCGGATTCAATAGAAAAGGAAAAAACCATTTTTAAATGGTTTTTTCCTTTTTTTATTCATAAATATTTTACTTTTTATAGTCCAGCTTTCTGCCGCTCCCCAGATCGGAAACCTGCGCATACTGGATCAGCTTCTGGCCCTTTACATTTGCCTTCATGGAATCCAGCAAGGCCTGCTGTTCCTTTTTAATCCGGCTGGTGGCCTCCTTGTCGAGATCCAGGATAAGCCGGATCATCTGATCCATTTCCTGCTTCATTTCCTTTGTGAGAGTAGCCTTCACCTTTGGCGGAGTATCGTCTTCAAGCTCCTTCAGCTGCATGATCACGGCTTCCCGTTGTTTAACAATATCCGGAACGGGATCCCATTCCTCGATGCTGCTTAGTAGCTCCTCGCTAAGGGTAAGGCACTGTTTCAGCAATGCTTTCTTTTGTTGCACATATTCATACGCAGTATTAATACTCATTGAGATTGCCTTTCTTTCAAAAGGTGTGTTTTCATCGAGGAACATCTTCTATCTGACCGATCTTACTCTTGCCAGCTTTTCCGCCTGGCGGAAGGTAACCTTCAGTTCGTCCACCAGTGACAGCAGCTCCTTCATCAAAGGAATATCCTTTTTTGCGATCGCTTCTCCCAGCTTGTCGTGAAGGAACAGATACATGTCATTTAACTCAATGGAGATAGCATACTTCATATCCAGGGAAAAGTTCAGCGTTTTAATGATTTTCTGAGCCTTTGCAATACAGTTGTAGGATTTATGCGTATTCCCGCTGTTGGCAAAGAAAATAGCCATGCTGATTTGCTTGGAAGCCTCTTCAAAGAGCTTGACCACGATTTCTCCTTTGGTAAGGGTCTCAAGGGTTTGGGCCTTATATTGCTGGTACAAATTAGCCTGTTGCATAATTTTTCACCTTTCCTCTTTGGTTTAATAGTTGGTAAATCCTGATAACATTGCGCTTTGTGAGTTCAGATTGCTGATGATGGTCTCCATATAGGTGAACTTGCTCCACAGCCTTGATTCCTCGTCTTCCAATTTTATCTTCAGGGTCTTGATGTTTTTATTGATCCTCTTGATCTGCTCGTAAATGCTGTTTTCCGTATTGGAGGTGGTGTTATCCATACCTGCCGCTTCGATCAGCGAGCCCCTGGTGCCTTTTACACCGGAGGTCTTCGTAGCGCCGAGGATGACTTCATTCAACGCGTTTCCAAGACCCTTCTCCGAGGTGAAGAATTCGCGGATCTCGCTGCCCTTGGTTTCCAGAGCGGTTTTCAGCTTGGTTTCATCTATTTTCAGTTTGCCGTTATCCAAATATCCTGACGTAGAAATCCCCATAGAATAGAGGGACATGCCGTTGACGGACAAACCGGTTACCACAGACTGCAATTTGGAGGTAATGCTTCTTAACAGGTTGTCACCTCTCAGGATTCCGGACTTGGCTTTCTTCTCCCAGGCTGTAATCTCGGATTCCGTCATCTCTTCCTTTTGCGCGTCGGAAAGCGGCGGATAATCCTTGAAGACCTCTTCCTTGATCAGTCCGTTTATAAGATCGATCATGGAATTGTAATCCTCTACAAATTTCTTGATCGTATCGGTCAGGGAGGTGGCGTCCTCGGTCAGTGTCAGCTTAGTCTCCACATCTGTAGTCTTATTCAGTGTAATTTTTGTTCCGTCAATCTCAAAGCTATTGGAACTTCTACTGATTGGCTGGCCGTTAACCGTCAGGAGCGCGTTTTCTCCGGGAGTCATCTTTGCTCCGGCATCATCTGTCAGCCCAAGAGCTGTCATCAGGTTTCCGGTGTATTCGGTGATATTGATATTATTACCCGCACCAGTCTCTTTTGCAGTCATGGTGAACCGATCCGTGATGGACGAATAGGAAATCGTAACTCCCGCATCGCTGGAATTGATTTTCTGCATGATGGAGGCCAGAGTATCCGTATTGCTGAAACGGAACGTAACATCGTTGATCTTAAAGATCTGGGTGGCTTCGGTCAAACCGGTTTTCAGAGTCAGATCGCCGAGCGCCGCATTGGTGTTCAGCGTATTGGACTGACCGCTTTGAAATCCCATTTCTGTCAATGCGGTGCTTTCTCCGACGGAATTCAACACTAATTTTGAGCCTGCTGCAACCTGAAATGAGATCGGGCCGTCGGCGTTACTCGCATTGACCGTAATTCCGCTTGATGCTCCGAAGGCATTATCGATTAACGACTGCAGTCTGGTTTCAAAGTTCGTTGAATCCAAACCATCGATGAAATTGCTGTCGAAGGTAATAGTCTTCACCTTTCCGTCCAATGTCATGCTGATGGATCCCGCCTTCAGCTCTTCAATCACCGCTGAAAGATTTTTGGAAGCCGTCAGAGGCTTGGAAGCTGTGGCACCATCTGCCATTTCAATCTTCTGCGCAGTGGCGAGGCGGGTAATGGAGTTTATCGTGATAGTCCCCGCTGCAGATTTGGCAGTAGAACTTACTGTTACCGCATCTGATGAGGAGACGGCTTTTATAGTATTGAACATGGAAGTGCTTCTGAAATTCGTCGGTGAAAGCACATCCAGATACTTGCTCTGAAATTCCTTCAATGCCTTCGTGACAGAGCGGTATGCAGTCTGCTTCCATTCCAATCGTTGGACGTTCTGTTGCTGCTTTATGATTTTTTGTCTGCTGGTGGCCGAAAGGCTTTCAACCAGCTCATCGATATCCATTCCGGACACCAATCCGCCAATCCCCGTTTTAGCTGTTAAATTGGTTAATGTATTATTGTTTGTACTTGTACTTGATCCAATAGATGCCATGGTAATCACCCCCTAGTATTTATTATATCGTCTAATTTCAAAGAAACTTTATATCACTGGAATAAATAATCAAATTAAATCTGCCCCAATGAGATCTGCAATCTGTGAACTGTGACCTGCTAAACCTTCTGGTAAATGGAGGGCTTGATGTACTTGAACTTATGATCGCAGGAGGACAGGGATTCGCTGTGGCCGATCATAAAGAAGCCTCCCGGCAGAAGGGCGTCATAAAATTTGTTTATGATCCCGTTTTTGGTGGGCATATCAAAGTATATCATGACATTTCTGCAGAAGATGCACTGAAACGGCTTCTTAAAGTTGAAGGAGTCCAGAAGATTGAAGTTACGAAATGCCACGCTCTTTCTCAGCTTCTCGGATACAATGAAACGTTCCTCGTCATATGCGTTGAAATATTTCTTCACCCAGCTGTGGGGAACCTCCCCCAGTTCTTCGCGGGTATAAATCCCACTTTTGGCGATATTGAGCACCTTGTTGGAAATATCGGAAGCAAGGATCGTATGGTCCCAATTCCCTGCGTTGGCGCCTAAATAATCCATCGTAATCATCGCCAGTGTGTAGGGCTCCTGGCCGGAGGAGCAACCGGCGCTCCAGACTCTCAGATCCGTTGTTTTCAACCCTTTTTCCACCCAGGGGAGGACATGGTCCTTGTAAAACTCAAAATGCTCGTTCTCCCTGAAAAAATAGGTGTGATTTGTGGTCAGCTTGTTGATGAGCATGGTCATCTCATCATTAACCTTGTCGTTCTTGGCATACTCAAAGTAATCCATATAGTTGTCAAATCCAAGATCGGAGATATAATTGCTCAGTCTGCCTTCAATCAGCGGCCTCTTTTTCGTTAGGTTTACACCGTAATTTGTCTTGATGTACGAGGTTATTGCGTCGAATTCATCGTCTTTAATGTAAATCATTGAGAGGTCTCCTTTATCTTATGTTGTTTCCTTAATACTGGTTGAGGATGCCCTGAATATCCAGAATCAGGCTGATGCTTCCGTCTCCCAGAATGGTGCAGCCGGCAATCCCAACACCCTTCGCCGCATATCGGGAAAGATATACGGGCAGAGGCTTGACGACCACCTGATGCTTGCCAAGAAGCTCGTCAGCGAAAATGCATGCCAGACGGTCTCCGGAATCCACCAGAAGGAGAATTCCGTCAACGATGTTGGTCTGCGCCTCCTGAATGTGGAAAACCTTGTGCAGACGGATGATGGGGTAGCATACTCCGCGGATCATGATCATCTCGTTGCCGTCGGGATCGGATAGAAGCTGATTCGCTGTCGCTTTGAAGGATTCCCTGATCGTAGAAATCGGAATCGCATACACATTTTTCCCGACGCTGATTTCCATGCTGGCGATGATAGCCAGAGTAAGAGGTATTTTAAAGAAAATGTTGGTTCCGACGCCCTTGACGCTTTCAATGGTAACCGTACCTCCAATTTTCTCAATGTTCTTTTTCACCACGTCCATTCCCACGCCTCTGCCTGAGAATTCCGTAACCGCTTCTTTGGTGGAGAAGCCGGGAACAGTCAGCAGGTTAAAAATTTCTTTTTCCGTGTATTCACTTTCAGGCTTGGTCAGCAGCCCTTTGGCCTTGGCTTTTTCCAGGATCATTTCCGCGTCAAGCCCTTTTCCGTCGTCGCTGACGGAAATGATGATGTCGCCCCCTATATTCTGAGCCGAAAGGATGATGCGCCCCACCGGATCCTTTTTGGCGGCGATTCTGCCGGCTTTATCTTCAATGGCGTGGTCCATGGCGTTTCGGACAAGATGCATGAGAGGATCGGCGATTCCGTCTATAATGGTCTTGTCAACCTCGGTTGCTTCTCCCATGAGGACCAGATCCACTTCCTTGTCCAGTTTCTTGCCCATATCTCTGACGATTCTGCGCATCTTCTGGAAGGTGGAGGCAATGGGAACCATCCGTATGGACATTACGATATCCTGCAGCTCGTCCGTCAGCTTTCTCAGCTGCCGGGATGCGCGGTTGAAGTTGTCCAGCTCCAGCCCAACAAGATCTGCGCTGCCGGATACCATGGATTCTGTAATCACGATTTCTCCCACAAGATCCATCAGTGTGTCCAGCTTATTCAGATCAACGCTGATCAGATTCTGCTGCTTTCCGGTTTTGCCCTTCCCGGATGCTCCGGAATCCGAATCGTTGGCTGATGAGGAAGCGGCGCTTGCGGCAGCAGAACCGGATTCCGTCTTTGCCGGCGCAGTATCAGTCTTAGCCTGCCCGGTAGGCAAAGCGTTGATAAATTCCACGGTATATACCGAAAGGGTGCCTTTCACCATAGAAGCTATCTCTTCCGTGGTCAGGTCCGTTTCCACACTGCAGTAAAAACCGTTCTGGGAGATGATGCTGGAGGCGTCTTTATTGGCATTGAGCTCCTCCGGTATGGTGCAGATCACCTTGCCGACTGTTTCCAGCTTATTCACCAGCATGAAAGCCCTGATGTTTTCCATCTGGCAGTCCGCCGTAAAATTCACGTGGAGATGATATGTTTTCTGTCCGTCTTCGGATGAAGCGGAAGGCATTTCCGAAGGCTCGGCCGCCGAGGTTTCTGATGCTTCTGTCGCTGCTTCAGCTGCTGCTGTTTCTGTCGCTGTTGCTTCCGCTGTGTTTGCTGCTTCCGCCGTTGTTGCCTCTGTATTTGCTGCTTCTGCTGTGCTCGTATTGTTGACGCCCTGATCATTTCCATTCATTCTCTCGAGCAAATCGAGAATCTGGGAAATCAATTCTTCATTTTCAACGGAAGGTCTATTTCCTTGACGGATCTTTTCCACTTCCTCCTTAAGAAAATCGGAAACTCCCAGCACCAGGTCAAACAATTCCTGGAAATAATCCTGATCGATGCCGTTGTCGCGGATTACGTAAAACAAATCCTCCAATTTATGGGAAACACGGGATATTGTATCAAATTCCATCATTGCGGAAGATCCCTTGATCGTGTGCATGATACGAAATATCTCGTTCACATTTTCTGAAGAAAGATTCTCAGCCTTCTCCGATTGGAGCAATATTTCATCCAATTGGTCCAGAAGAGTCGTCGATTCAAATAGGTACATTTCTAACATAGAATCATTTGCAAAATCAAAGTCACTCATCGTAATTCCACCTTTATTATCATTCATGTTGTTTCAAACAGATTTAGTTCTAATTATAATTATCGGCAATGAGTTGATAAAGATTAGACTATTTCAAACAATATTCAAAATAAATTTGTCGATTTATTGATTTTCGTGACGATTCGAGATATAATCAGATATCTCAATAATGTCATTATTGTCAGGGAGGATATAATATGGAATCCATCAATGATATTGCAAGGAATAATATCAAGCGTTACAGAAAACTGAGAAAGATGACACAAAAAGGATTGGCGGAGGCCCTTGACGTTACACACAGCTCCGTATCAGCCTGGGAAATCGGAAAAAACTCCATTGACATGGTGAGGTTGAACCAGATTTGCCAGGTTCTCAATGTAAGCCTAGCCGAAATCCTTGCGGATGGCGGAGACTCCGAGCAGCTGCAGAGAGATGAAGAAAACAGAAAGATCATAGACGCGATCAATCGCCGACCGGAGGTAAAACGGCTGATGCTCACCACCTTCGATTCAAGAAATGACGATATCGTCGTAGCCATTAAGCTCCTGGAGGCATTAAAAAAGAGATAAATGAAGTCTGGCATAAGAAAAAGGAGAGTTTCATGTGGTTGATATTTTAAAGATCACTTCGCCAATTTCTATCAAGAGTAAAGTTCAAAACCTTCCCAGCAAGCTTCCAACGGATGCTGTCTTTGATATAACCAATCCAGCCCCAGTCGTAACAAAACAGGCCAAGACTCAAAATGTTGACGACGAAAGCGGGAAACAATCCCTTCTCAAAAACCTGAACAAGGAAATCTTCGAACCACTATTACATAGCACGAGAGCGCAGGCTGACGGAGTCAGAAAGCTTGTGCTTATGGCAAAACTTTTTGAAACCTCAAGCGGAATCCTGTCGGAAAGTTTTTTGGACAGGGTTTTTGTTAAGCCTCAGGAAATGCTGGACGAGCTGCTGACGAGGGAAAAGGGTGCGACCCTATTCACCGGCGAATTTTTCGACAGTCTCAGAATGCTTGCCAAGCTGGAGGGGCAGCCGAAGCTGAGGGAAGCGATCGTTTCCATTCTGAAGTTTTTCGACTGTTATGTCAATCAGGAAAATTCATTGAAAGCGATCGTGAAACAAAGTCAGACTCTGGCCCACAAGCTCCCGAAGGCCGAAGCCCAGTTGATCCAGAACCAGATTGAAACCCTGGACACGATGGTCAAGCTGAATACCATGGCCAGAAAAAATCTCCTGGCGGCACAAAGAAGTGCGGCAGCACCGAATCTCTTCATGGGGGGACAGGGTGGTTTGGAGGATCCCATTTTTTCAGTGAGGCAAGGAGCCGGAGTGTCGGAGAGCCTCGAAGCCCGGGGCAAAGCGCTATCGATGGATCTGGACGCTATAATTCAGCAGGATAAGGAAAGTCAGTCGGAAATCAAGGCCTTCCTGAAAAACGAGCTGATTCCGGTTTTGGGGCAAACCGTAAAACGCCATCAGGGCAGCAACAGGATTTATAATCAAGTTATGGCTATTGTGCATAACATCGTACGATATGATAAAGCAGATCCCAGGCTTCTCGAAGAAGCCGTATTTCAGCTGGGGGACGATCTAAAGCTCCTGACCAATCTCACCAGCGACGATATTATTGAAATGAAAAGGCTTGTATTTGAGCATGCGGTTTTGGAGCAGGAAATGAGCGAGAGTCAGGGTATGGACAAAAGGACCATGGACAAGTATGGCGTGGAATCGGAAAAAAATGATCTGGCCTCCCTGCTGTCAAAAGCTCTGGATAAATCCGGCCCGGCAAAGATCAACAGCGTAGCGCAGAACCTGCTGCTCAACATGGTTCAGAGCGAAAGCCCGATGGTGGCGCTGCTGCATTTCACCATTCCCTTCCGATATATGGAGGAAAATACCTACGGAGAATTTTTCGTGGACAAGGACTGCAAAGACAGAAGGGGGAACGCCAAATCAGCCAAGAACATCTTTTTTACCATACAATCGGATAAATTCGGAAACTTTGAAGTGGATCTGCTTGTCAGAGACAAACAGATCGACCTGGACATCCGGTGCCCCGATGCTCTGGTCAATTCGGTAAAGGAAACCCGGAACAGGTGGAAGGAAATCATCGAGGAGCAGGGCTTCCGTCTTGCCGGCTATCAGGTGGGCGTTTATGAGGAAAGCCAGACGATCCTGCAGCGTTTTCCGAAACTTGCAATGAAGAAGGTGGGAATCGATGTCAAAGTTTGATCAAAATAACGGTTCGATGCAAAAAGAGCTGGACAAGGAAAGCCTTTCCTCCCTCAGCGTCGCTGCTTTGAAATACGATAAGGATAATAACAGCGCCCCTTGCGTTGTGGCTGCGGGTTCCGGCTATATCGCCCAGAAGATCTTGCAGGTGGCCATCGAAAACGGAGTGGCTATCTACCATGACGACAGCGCCGCAACCATGCTGGCCAAGCTGGAGCTGGGCCAGGAAATCCCCCCTGAGCTGTATCAGATCGTGGTGAATATTTATATCTCCCTTCTGGATCTGGCAGCGGAAAAACAACGGTGAAAGATTGAGATGGTGATCGTATGAGAATCAGCGGATGTATTATTGCTAAAAATGAAGAAGCAAACATCGCTAAATGCATAAATAGCTTAAAAAAAGTAGCAGATGAAATAGTTCTAGTGGACACCGGCTCCGAGGACAAGACGATTCAGATCGCCAAAGAACTGGGCGCTTCTGTTTATGAGCACAAATGGGAGGATGACTTTTCCAAAGCGAAAAATGCAGCACTCGAACACGCGACAGGGGACTGGATCATTTTTTTAGACGCTGACGAATATTTCAGCGAAGGCTCTTTGCCAAAGGTACGCGCTGTCCTGCAGGAAGCGGATTCAGACCAATCCGTGGAAGGCATCCAGTGCGAACTGGTGAACATTGATACAGATACGAATAAAATTATCGGCACTTACGACACGCTAAGGATTTTCAGAAATACGAAACAGAATCGATTTATTAACAGAATTCATGAGGAAATCCGAAATTGCGGAAGTGTATTGCAATGCATTAACAGACGCGATGCCCTATCGATCATACATACTGGGTATTCCGCTTCCATTTATCAAAGGAAAGTAGAGAGAAACCTGGAAATGCTTTTGAATAACACGGAGGATGAAAAGAATGATTATTACCTGGCAATATCCTATCATCTTTTAGGTAATTATGACAACGCTTTAAAGTGTGCTGAAATGGCACTCTCAAATCCAGAAATAACACAATTTGATTATATGGCATACAAGCTGCATGTGATTCAGATCACAACCACAATAGAACAGGAATTTAATAATAAAGAGAAAATTAAAACGCTGATCGAAGAGGCGAACAACAGATATGGGCATCATCCGGAGATCGTATGGGTTACGGCAATGTACTATGTCAAGGAAAAACTATACGAGAAAGCATTGGAGAGGTATCTATTCTCACTGGAATGTCAGAAAATGAACGGGAAAAGCTGGGCTCAAAATGATTTTGAAGACAAACTGCCGGACGTTTATTTAACCATTGCAGAAATTATGTTTTTTATGAATAAAGAATCTGAATCCCTGAACTATTATGTGCAATTGCTCAATGTTGATAAATACCACGAAAAGGGATTTAAAAGCATGCTGAAATTATTCCACGAAGTTCCAGAGGAGGATACGATTGCGTTTCTTGCTAGCCTCTATGACATCAACCGGGAACAGGACGTAAAGTTCCTGATTTCGGTTATTTTAGAAACCGGAATGACGAAACTCATATTATACTATGTGAGTATCTGGAATAAAAGATTTCTCCACGAAGACGACAGTCTGATTTATGCGTTCCTTTCGCAGCGCAAATATCCACGGGCCTTGGAAATTGCCTTGCTGTATCAGAAATCAGACCCGCAAAGATTTACTCCTCTCGTGACCGCGATTATACTCTTGGGAAGGCTGTTTTCTAAAGCGGAAGAATTAAAGAGCTCCATCGGCGCCGATTATTATGATCTAATTTTAAGTTACGCACAAGGAGACCGTTTTGCAGGAAAAAAAGAAACATATTTGTCCGTGTTTTCTCTTCTCCAAAAGCATGCGAGTCCGCTTGACATCACTGAATATATCAAAATCTGCAGCGAGAGGGACCCCAGTATAGAATGGGAGATGGCAGAAATCCTTTTATCGAATCAACGATACGAGCAGGCAGTTCTGTATTATACTGCATACTATGACTCCCCGGAAAGTAGGGACAAGAGAGCCGATACAGCCTTCAGATTGGGATTCTGCTATTATAAAATGAAGAAATACAGCCTAAGTCTGGACTGGTTTGAAAAAGCAATCATCAACGGTTATTCGGACAACGATCTTTTCGAGTTCCTGCGTTGGATTGGAGCACAATCTGCAGAGCATGGTGTGAAACAAAAAGTAGAAACGCTTTTTACCTCGCAACTTGATTCATCTGTGGCTGGATCCAGGTAGCAGTCGGACTGATTTGGAAAGGGAAGTATTTATACAATATTCATAATTACAAAAAAGCAAAAAGCCGCCGGATGGCGGCTTTTGCCGATGTGTAGATCTTATGCCTTCTGTTATATTTATTGTAATAACTGAAGTACGCTTTGTGGTTGCTGATTGGCCTGTGCAAGCATCGCCTGAGCAGCCTGAGAAAGGATATTGTTCTTTGTGAAGCTCATCATTTCCTTGGCCATATCAACGTCTCTGATACGGGATTCAGATGCACTTAAGTTCTCTGAAGTTGTTCCCAGGTTGTTTATGGTGTGTTCCAGACGATTCTGGTAAGCACCGAGTTTAGCTCTTTCGCTGGAAACCTTGTCCAACGCGGACTGGATGGTCGTGATGGAGGCCTCGGCAGCTTCTTTTGTTGTGACGTTAATTCCGCTTACACCCAGTGCTGAAGCTCTCATGTCTCCAACGGAGATATACATCGTCTGGTTTTCATTGGCGCCGATGTGCATGTTCAGTCCGCCGTTGGAGTCTACCTTGAATGCAACGTCTCCTGCTAATGTACCGCTCAGGTCAAACTCAATGCCCTTTGCACCACCGTCCTGAATGGTGATATGGTTTCCTACTGCGGTATAGGATGTAAATCCGTTTGCAGCCAGAGCAGCACTTGAGATGGAAGCATCAGCCCCCTCATCGGTTGCGAAATTGGCGAAGTCTCCTGTATCATTCGCAATCTCCAGTTTGGCAGCGCTTCCAACCGCTTCAGTAGTGAGCGTGATACTGCCTCCGTCTGCGAAGGTAGCCTTAACACCGATTCCAGCATCGTTGATGGCATCCAGAACATCCTGAACGGTGTTATCAGCAGTAAAGGAGAACTTAACTCCGTTGATGGAGACTGAACTTGGCTGACTTAATTTAACTGAAGCGTTGGCAAAGGTGGTAGCGCCGGTACTTGTGGTTGCAGCCTCTGCCCTGGTAACATTTGCTCCAGTGATCGTAATGGTAGTTCCAACCTTAGTTTCCGCACTTCCGCCGGTGATTGCTATTTTCGCCTTGTCTTCGGCCGTTCCGGATAGGAAGGATGCTGTTACGGAAGCTCCGCCGTTGAGCAGCTTCTTGGTGTTGAATTCGGTTGTGTTGCCGATTCTGTCGATTTCCTGAGTCAGCTGATCGATTTCCTTCTGGATTTCAGCTCTGTCGTTTGCAGTGTTTGTGTCGTTGGAAGCCTGAACAGCCAGCTCTCTCATTCTCTGCAGAATGCTCTGAGTTTCATTTAATGCACCTTCAGCGGTCTGGATCAAAGAGATACCATCGTTAGCGTTGCTGGCAGCCTGGTCAAGACCTCTGATCTGACCTCTCATTTTTTCACTGATCGCCAATCCTGCAGCGTCGTCGCCGGCACGGTTGATTCTAAGACCGGAAGAAAGCTTTTCCAGTGATTTCGAAGTATTTGTGTTGTTTGCAGACAACTGTCTGTAAGTGTTTAATGCACTGATATTGTGATTAATTCTCATTTTTGTTTCCTCCTTGAAACTGATTTTACCGAGATCCTTCCCGGCTAGTACTATAGTTTTTGATTTTCTCCCGTACGCTGAGAAAATCGTGGTTGCAAAGCTTGATTGCTTTGATATATATATCGGCAGTCGCCGAATATACTTTAGGAATTATTTTCACTATTTTTTTTATTTTTTAATAACTCTGCGAGACCTTGATAATCTTTTTCGGATATGGTTGTTTCGATGGAGGCCTTGTTCGCCTCAATGGTCTCGACCAACTCCTCCCGGATGATTTTAATCTCCTTGGGAGCTTCGATGCCAATAGCCGCCTTGTCATTGCCCAGCGACACAATGGTTACCTTAATGTTGTCCGCTATGATGAGGGATTCCCCTGCTTTTCTGCTTATGACTAACATCAGACCCCCGCCTTTCCATCCTGCTGAAAAGGCAAATATCTTACTTTATAGTCTGAATTCTGCAAAATGACTTGTCTTGCCTTTCTCGTTTTCGGATTTAAAACAACAGGGCTTTTGATATTGATGGAAAGATCCTTAATTGAGTCAGGAACACTTGCGATTACCAGAAAAATCAAATCGTCATTGCTGTCGACCCCGCAGATATCCATGTCCTCCTTTGTCAGGACCGGCTGGTAATCCGGATAAAGCTCCCAGGGCTCAAATACCAGAAAACATGGGATGAGGCTATCGATGCACTGTAGATACAGAAACGATATATCATCAAAGGATTTTTCGAAAATCGCAAATTTCCTGGCGTCCTCGAAGCCATATAACCCGTCATCAAATTCATAGATCGCATCTTCCTGAACCTCTATGATGCCAAAATCTCTCGTATTAATTTCCATGGTTTTCATACTCCTTACGCTTTGACATCAAAAGCCGGTTTCCCGTCGCCTACCTGGTTATATTCTTCCGGCGGGACATAATTTGGATCTGCGCTCTTCGGAATATACAAGGGTCCGCCCACATACTTGATGATGACCTTCGGCATTTCTACAACTTTTATCTCCAAATCCGGTGGGAGGAAGCTTGTATCAATGAAATCGATGCTCGGAAGACCGCCGTTAAGATGGCTCATGTCAAAATTGATCTGCATCTTTTCTATTCCATGCGATGGATTTGACTTTGGCGTTGTTGGCAGAAAATCGACAATATTGTCTATTCCCCGGCCAACACGGTTGTATTTCAATGCATTATGATCGCTTCCCACTTGAATATTCATGCTGAGATTTCCGTCTCCGGAATATTGCGCTGTCGCAGTATAGGTCAGATTGCGCAAATCCATACGGGCATTGGGCTCGAATGAATCCATGGGAATATTGATCGGATTGCTCTGAATCGTCATCTGATCATTCACTTTGGATATTCGAAGGCTGGCTGAGTCGGAAGATTTGTGGGTCGTCTTTTTCTCCACATACTCAATGGAAATAGGTACTGTTTCTATGGTGATAAGCGGCTTCATTTCATTCACCTCCTCTGCTTAAACTGTTCTATTTTATCTCAAGAAGTCGAAAATGGACGGCTGTATGATTCTGGTCCCCATCTGGAGAGCTGCCTGATAGGCCACCTCCTGAGACTTGAACTTGATAATTGTTTCGGCAGGGTCTGCGCCCTCGACACTAAGCTGTCGTTCCTGCATGTCCAAGGTCTGAGTTTCGTATCGATCCTCCATGAATTGCAGATAGGAGGTTTTTGCTCCGACCTCGGTCAGATTATATATGATTTCCATGGATGCGCTGTCGAGCTTTCCGTAGAGCGCATCAATATTCTCATAGGAATACAGAGGATTCTCAAGTTGATCTGCAATTGCGCCCAATAAATCATACAGATTGGCCGAAACCGTCATCCCGCCGGCGGTTGTTTGCCCGCTTCCAACAATGTTTATCCCGGGTATGGAATATTGAAAAACGGAACCGGGATCTACCTTCGTGCCGGAAGGATCGGTGGCATCGGGGATGAGATTGACGCCCAGACCAATATCCACATACATGGAGTCTTTGGATAGTTTATCCTGATCTGCGGGAATGATGGTTTCCAAGGTCACCCCGTTATAGGCCAGTTTTCCGTTTGCGTCAAGCGTAAAGGGCGCGGTATCCGTATTGGAGCCGCCGAAATAGTACACGCCGGATGCGTTGGAATTAAGCGTCTGAAGCAGGGAATCCTGAATGCTTCTCAGCTCCGTTGCCACGACTTTTCTCTCGTCTGCGCTGGCCGTTCCCGTATTTGCTCTCAGAATCTTTTCCTTGGCGTTCTGTATCAGCTCTTCCATATGGCTTAAAGCAGATTCCGTATTTGTCAAACAGGACTGGGCATGAGCGATATTCGCCTGATATCCTTCCGTTCTGCCTAAATCCCTTCGAATCTGGTAGGCCTTGATCGCTGCCGATGTATTTTCGGAAGACCGGGAGAAGGCTCTGCCGGATGCGATCTTGGTGTTCAGCTTGTCCAGATCAGAGGAAAGGGTGTTGACGGACCGCATATATTTGGTTGTGATCATCTTATTAGTGATACGCATTTATTTCATCCATTCCTTTCCGTTAACGGCCCACAAGGCCCATCTCATTGACGATTTTAGCGACAGCCTCATCCAGAACGTTAAAATATCTTGCTGCTGCATTGTATGATTTCTGGAATGCCATCAGATTGATTCCTTCTTCATCCAGGTTTACTCCGGATATGGACTCCCTGGATGCGTAAAGGTTGTTCAACACGGTATTGGCAGTGTCGGAGAAATTTTCATGCAGTTCGATATCCAGGGAAAGCTCGCCGATCAATCCGGTCATATATTCGTTCATCGTTCCTTTGAACATAACCTGCGATAAAGGATCGTTTTCATCCTTAAGGAAACTCATATCCTTGGTCAGCGCATCAATCATTCGCAGTATATTATCCCCGCCGCCGGTCTGAACCGGAGACGTGGAAGTGGTTGTCGTAATATAGGTGGAGCTGTTGAGCCAGTTTGTCGAGATGCTGATGTTGGCTGCCGTGATCTTGGACGGGGAAGTGTTGGGGTCCGTGTCACCTTGCGCCATAAAGAGCTTCTTGACGTTCCCGTCGGCGTCCGTGTTCAAATCGTTCAGCACCTTTGCAAAATTGGCTGCAAAGGTATCCATCGCATGCTCGTAATATAAAGTCCCGCGGAAAGCATTGTCCGGGGGTGTTTTCGACAGATCGGCATAGGTTCCTCTTCCGTTGATCAGATCCAGATAGCCCTTGATGGAGCCGCCCGAAAAATGGGAGGTAATGTCTCCGTGAACGCCTCCAAAGCTGCTGTTGATTTCTATCTTCATGACACTTGGATCCGATGAATTGTCCATGGAAGCGGTCAGTGTATTGCACAGGCCGTTTTGTACGATTCCGATGGACTTGCCGCTGTTTGTGTCGTATATGGAAATGTTAAGGTTCTCAATGGTTAGGTCTTCGGATATTTTTTCCGGAGTCGTTGTTACTTTTATGTTTACAATGCCTGACAGCTTGTCGATCAGAGAGTTTCTTTTGTCGTAAAGCTCATTTGGCGTATTGCCATGGGTAAGCTCTTCTCTGATCTGGGTGTTCAGGTTTGCGATATTCTTTACAATCGTATTAAAGTCGGTAGCGACCACAACATTGCTTAAATCAAAGATCTGCTGATTTCTGACCTCCTGCGTCTGGTCGGCGTAGACATTCAGTATTTCCGTAATCTTCTGAGCAGACGTCCTGACCACCAGCGCCAGATCCTGGCTTGACGGCGACTGGGATAATGTCTGGAGTTGATTGATAAACAGGGTTATTTCACCCTGAAGCTTTTCGTATTCCGCTTCATCAAACACACTTTCCAGATCGGACAAACCTTTCAGAAGAGTATCGTACTGTCCGGTCTCAGAGGCCTGAGCACGGAACCTTGCATCGAGGAAGGGATCTCTGATTTGGCTGATGTTGTTTACTTCCACGCCCTGGCCTGCCGTTACTCCCTTGACGGTATACTTCTGGGTGTAACCGCTGCTGGAAATGCTCGTCAAGTCAACCCGCTGTCTGGTATATCCGTCGGTGTTCATATTTGATATGTTATTTCCGGTTACGTCTATATTGGCCTGACTTGCCGACATTGCTCTGCTGGCTGTCTGAAACGCTAAAAAAGTTGGTCTCATAATCTATCCCCTTCGCTTATCTATATTTTCTTCTCAAAAGATTTCGGAATCAAAGTTCCTTGTACTTCTGTAGCATTCTGGTTATATGTGGTGTTGTCCTTGGGCAGATCCATTTTTGAAAGGATCTTGTCTATGGAATACAATTTGCTTTGCAGGAGGATTCTGCACTTTTCTTTATAATATCCGACCTCTGTCATGGTCAGTTCGAATTCTCCCAACAGGTCAAAAAAGCGGAGCTGCTCATTCTGCGGCAGCTGCTGCGCCATTTCCGTAAGATTCTTTGCCTTGATTCCCAGCTTGGCCAGATAATCTGCCGTTTGCTGTTCAAAGTTTCTGGTCTGAAGCAGGAGAGCTTGCTGGGATTTCAGACTCTGGTCCAGAGTCTCGATATCGTCCTTCATTATCGCGTCCAGCTCTTCCTTCAGAACAGGCACCGCGTTTTGGTAGAGCTTAAGTATCCCCGAAAGATATTCGTGGAACTCATTGAGAACGTTGTTCAATTCTTTGCTGTCGGTCATCTTTTAACCTCCTGGTCAGTTTTGGCCGGCATGTCGGGTCCGCCTATTTGAGGATCGCATCGGCAAGCAGATTGGCGGGTACGTTATATGTGCCGTTTTCCACTGATTTTTTCAGATCCTCGATCTTTGTCAAAGAAGTATTGACCGACACGTCATAAAGGATTGCGGATTTTGCAACGGAAAGCCTCTTGTCTTCGAAGGATCCGGTGTGGCTGCTGGAGATTTCATTGCTGTCCACCTTGTTTTTCAGGGTGTACTTCTTGTTTTCTTCCGTGCTGACATTTCTTGACGGCTCATTGTTGGCTTCCTGAAGCTGCTGTAGAATGCTCTTACTGTTGTTTAAAGATGATATTTCCATGATGACCCCTCCCTTCATAAAGTTATTCTTCTATGGATCAATCGGTCCTATACCGGCTCCATTTCTTAATCTACGATATCTATATCGGCTTCTTGAGGGAAAACTTTAGACGCAGGGGAAAAAACTTTCGGTTCGATAAAAAAAATAGTTTTCGCTAAAAAAATCAAAAGAAAATAAACGAGAGGTCGAAAAGTCCAAAAAATGGCAAAAAAATCAATTAAAAGTCAAATAATTTTAAAGCGATTTCATCGATAAATTGTCGAAAATAAATAAATTGTCGAATTTTTTCGGACTGCGACCGACGAGCTCCACAGCTAAAAAAGTAATTGTCTAAACGTGTAAAATGTAGTAGAATCAAGTACGAAAGTACCATATTATATGTCTAAGATTTTCACATTGTGCCAAGAAATGATGAAGGCCCCAAAATTAACTAAAGAAAAACAGGGAAAATTTCTATGCAAATGTTTAAAATTCAACAAAAGGAGGTAGGTATATGATCGGTGACTCCATAACATCCGCCATACTGCAGCGGGCCCTAGACGGAACCTGGCAGAGGCAGCGGGCCATTGCCAACAACATTGCCAACCATGAAACGCCGGGATATAAGGCGATCAAGGTCAATTTTGAGGATGCGTTGGACCGGGAGCTCAGAAAGCTGGACAACTCCGTACCTACCAAGGAAAAGATCACCGAAGCTCTGGAAGGCCTGAAGAGATCAGAAATCAGCGTATACTCCGATCGCTCAACCGCAAACAGGGCAGATGGAAACAACGTGGACATGGACCTGGAAAACATTGAGATGGCCAAAGCTCAGATTCAGTATCAGTATCTGACAAGAAGCATGACCGATATGTTTGCCAGACTAAGGTACGCGATCAGCGAAGGAAAGAAATAACAGGAGGGAGTGATTAGCGGATGGACTTTTTAAGCTCGCTGAATATTTCCGGATCCGGATTGACGGCGCAAAAGCTGCGGATGGATGTAATCTCACAGAATATTGCCAACGCAGAGGTAACCAGAACGGAGGATGGCTCTCCGTACCGGAGAAAAATGGTTGTGCTGAGGAGCATTGACGGCGGTAATAGCTTCCGGGAAGCGCTGGACAAGGCAACCAAGGCAATCAAGGTGAAAACCGCCGGAGTACAGGTGGATCGAGTCATTGAAGATCAATCTCCGCTCGTTCCGGTATACAATCCGAATCACCCGGATGCCGACGAGGAAGGCTATGTCATGCTGCCCAATGTGAATACAGCACAGGAGATGATCGATATGCTGGGCGCCAGCAGGGCATACGAAGCAAACGTAACCGCCTTCAATGCAACAAAGTCAATGATAATGAAAGCATTGGAGATCGGAAGATAAACGGGACCCTCTCCCGGAGCCATAAAGATTAGCGATACCAGAGGGAACAAAGATGTGTAAAAAGATGTGTAAAAATGATGTGTGAAATTTGTGTAGATCGTGTAGATGTTATTGTGTGTAGACATTAATTGTAATAAGTGAGGTAGTTGAATATGTTTATTGTTCCTATGAATTCTAATATTAATACGAGCAGTATTAATTCTATCGGCAATTCCGTAAAACCCTCCGACGCTTCCGGCGACGGCTCAGGTCTGGGCTTCAAGGAGATTTTTCAGGATGTCATCAACAATGTAGAGGAAACAGAAGCTGCCACGGAAATGGATGCTTACAAATTATCCATCGGAGAAATGGATGATATGCATACAATGATTATCAATGCGGCGAAGGCGGACGTAGCTCTGCAGACTATGGTACAGCTTAGAAATAAGTTTCTTGACGCCTATTCCGAAATTATGAGAACCAGCTTATAATTTGCGGGATATTTCTTTTCTTGTAAAAGCATCAAATTAGTTGAGTTACGATTGGAAATACAAATATGAATGAACAGATAAGAAAGGCCTTGACACCTTTGACGCAATTTTGGTCCGGCACTTCGAAAATGGTGAAAAGGATCATTATCGGCGGAGTAATCGCTGCTGTGGTGATTGCGCTTGCCTTGAGTATCCTTTTAAACAGAGAGGATTATGTTGTCATTTTTGAACAGCTTTCAGAAACGGAAACATCGGAAATCTTAGCTGCGCTGCATGATATGGATGTGGAAGTGAAGGTGGGCGAAAGCGGCTCCATTATGGTGCCTAGCGACGCCGAATCAAAAGTCCGCATGCAGCTTGCGACTGCAGGATACCCGAAGAACGGACTAAGCTATTATCTGATCGAAGAAAACAGCGGGATGCTGACCACAGATTACGAACGAAAGCAGTATATGAACATGCAGCTCCAGGAGAGAATTGCAGCCAGCATCAAGACGCTGGAAGGCGTCAAGAATGCGGTAGTGACCATTACTGTTCCCGAGGATGAAGTGTTCTATCTGAAGGAGAAGGAAAAGCCCACAGCTTCCGTCATTATACATATGAAGCAAGGCAGCAGTCTGACTGACAGTCAGGTGCTGGGAATTCAAAACCTGATATCCAAATCGGTATCGGGTCTCAGGAAGGAAGACATTGCCCTCACCGACAGCCTGGGCAACGATCTGATCGAGAGCAGCACCAACAAGAATCCCGAATATTCCAAGATCAGCGTCACGAGGGAAATTGAAAATGATATAAAAAAGAAGGTTTCGGCGGTACTGCTGGGACCTTATCAGGAAGACAGATTTAGAGTTTCCGTTACCGCCACTGTCGACATGGATGCGATGATCAAAGAGGAAACCATATATACGCCATCGCCCGACGGAAACAACACCGGTGTAATCAGCGAGGAAACAAGAAGCGACGAATCCTCCACCTCCACCCAGGGAGACGGAGGAGTGCCGGGCACGGAAACCAATTCGGAAATTCCGACCTATGCAACCGGCGGAACCACCGGGACAAGCTCATCCAGCAGCAGCAGCGAAAACATCAAGTATCAGGTGAGCCAGACTAAGTCACAAACCCAGAAAAACGGAGCAAAGATCGAAAGCATTTCCATTGGAATCGCCATCGACAAAGCATCCTTTGATCCGGGTGAAAGGGAAAGCGTAACGCAGCTTGTCGCATATGCGGCGGGTGTAAGTCCGGAAAGCATTACTGTCCAGAACTTCCGGTTCTACGAAGAGGAAACCGGTACAGGAACAGCAGAACCGGAAAGCGGATTGAACAAATGGGTCCTTTACGGCGGAATCGGCGCCGGCATTCTGGTGTTAGGCAGTCTGATCGCGTTGCTCCTCCTGAAGAGACGCAAGAAGGAAGCGGAGGAGGCAGTCGTTATGGCGGGAGCGGAAGGCTCGACAGAAGCATTGGATGTATTGTTCGGCGAAGCGGCTGAACCGGAAGAGGTGGTCAAGCCGATCACACCGGTTATGGATGCAAGAAGAGAGGAAATCAAGCAATTTGCCAAGAACAATCCGGAAATTGCAGCTCAGATGATCAAATCCTGGTTGCGAAGCGAGGATTAAAGCGAGGATTAATTAGTAAAGGCTGCCGCAGCAATGCGGCAGCGGGAGAAATATAGTGATAACAGTGATAACAAGGAATAAACGAGTGATAGAGGGTAGATCTTATGGCAACAGGAATATCTGATTCTTTGACACCAAAACAAAAGGCGGCGCAGGTCATCATATCCCTTGGCGCTGACGTTGCCTCAAGCATTTACAAACACCTTCAGGAAGAAGAAATCGAGAAACTGACATATGAAATAACCCGTCAGGAAAGCGTGAGACCTGAGGTTTCAGATCAGGCCATCGATGAGTTTTATGGTCTGTGCGTAGCACAGAAGGTTTACCTTGACGGTGGAGTTGCCTATGCGAGAAATGTTCTGGAGAAAGCCTTCGGCGTCCAGCAGGGAAACGCTCTGCTGGAAAGAGTCACAAAGACGCTTCGGACTAAGGCCTTTGAGTTCATCAGAAAAGCGGATTACAAGAATCTGATGAACATGATCGTGAACGAGCATCCCCAGACCATCGCGCTGATCCTGTCCTATGCAAGGGCGGACCAGGCCTCCTCCATCATTGCCGAGCTTCCCAAGAGCATTCGAGTTGACGTTGTGGAGAGGATCGCCAGAATGGACAGAACTTCCCCGGAGGTCATCCGTCAGGTGGAAGCAATTCTGGAAAGGAAATTTGAATCCGTGGTGTCCATTGATCTGCTTGAGGTCGGCGGAATCAACTACATCGCGGAGATCATGAACAATATCGACAGAGGAACTGAGAAATTTATCTTTGACGAGCTCTCCAGAAACGATCCCAAGCTTTCAGAAGAAATCAGGAAGAGGATGTTCGTATTCGAAGACATCATCATTCTGGATCCTCTTGCAATTCAGAGATTCCTCAGAGAAGTCGATACAAAGGAAATGGCTATCGCTCTTAAGGGTGCCAACAAGGATGTGGCCAACATTATTTTTGAGAACATGTCCCAGCGTATGGGCGAGACCGTCAGGAGCGAAATGGAATATTTACATAATGTCAGAGTCAGAGATGTGGAGGAAGCACAGCAGAAGATTGTTGCGATCATACGAAGGCTCGAAGAGGAAGGCGAGATTGTCATAGCCAAGGGCGGAAAGGATGATATCATTGTCTAGTATCGTAAAAGCCAAGCAGCTTACGAATGTACCGCCGCCGCCAGCTCCGGTTGAAAGCATAAATGCGGCTCCGGAAATTGACATCGTTGAAGTTCAGAGAACCAATCTGAACGAGATCAATGAAAAAAAGGAAACGATCCTCAGGCAGGCATTGAAAAAGGCCAGGCACATTGAAAACGAAGCACAGCTCAGAGCTGACTCCATTCTGGAAGGCGCGATGAAAAGCAGCAGGGAAATCATGGATGAAGCCGAGAAAAAAGGCTATGAGGAGGGATACCTTCGAGGTTTGGTAGACGGAGCCAACGCTTCGGAAACCGCGGCGGAAGAAGGGCTGATTGAACTCAGAAGGCTGATCGATCTGTTTAAGACCGAGCAAAAAACAATGCTGGAACGGGCTGAGAAGGATCTGATCGAAATTGCTTTCGAGCTTGCAAAGAAGATTATGAAGCAGCATGTTCAGGTCGATGAAAATGCGGTGCAGAAGATGCTGGAGGAGCTCATTCTGGAAAACGAGGGCAGCCTGAAAATCTATTTTTCAGAATATCAAAAGACATTGGATTTCCGTATCGATAAATCCATTGCCAAGAAGCTGAGAAATCTGACCAAGGACGCAAAGCTGGTGCTGATCAAGGAAGACGACCTGATCATGAGTGAAAACGAAAGCGGCATCGTGGATATGAGCGTACCGGTTCAGCTGGAACAGCTGAAGAAGGCGGTGGATCACGCTCGAAGCCGTTGACAAGGAGCCCCTTTGAATGGATACAAAGAAAATTTGCAGCATTATACGCAATGCGGAAACCTATTCTTATTTCGGTAAAATTGACAAGGTCATCGGCATGATGATCGAATCCAACGGACCCGAATGCAAGGTTGGCGATCTCTGCAAAATATACGGACATGGGAACAAGAAGTATATCAGCGCTGAAGTGGTGGGATTCAGAGGAAACAAGGTGCTCCTCATGCCCTATGAAGAACCCGAAGGAATCAGTTCGGGAAATCTGGTGGAGGCGACCAATTCTTCCCTGAAGATCGGCATGTCGGAGAATCTGATCGGCAGAGTAATCAGCGCGATCGGAGAACCCATCGACGACAAAGGGCCTATCGAATGCGACATGCAGTATGAGGTTCAGAGCGTCAGCGCGAACCCCCTGTCCAGACCAAGGATCCAGGAAATTCTGGAGTTTGGAATCAAGCCCATCGACGGACTCCTTACCATAGGAAAAGGGCAGAGAATGGGCATATTTGCCGGAAGCGGCGTTGGAAAGAGCACCCTGATGGGAATGATCGCGAGAAACGTCAAAGCGGACGTCAACGTGATCGCGCTGGTGGGAGAAAGAGGAAGAGAAGTCCGGGAATTCCTCGAGAGGGATCTGGGCCCGGAAGGACTGGCCCGCTCCGTGCTGGTCGTAGCCACGTCGGATCAGCCTCCCATGCAGAGAATGAAATGCGCCATGGTGGCGACAACCATCGCGGAGTACTTCAAAGACCTTGGCAAGGATGTGCTGCTGATGATGGACTCACTGACAAGATTTGCAATGGCCCAAAGGGAAATCGGACTGGCTACGGGAGAACCGCCGGTGGCCAGAGGGTACACACCATCCATTTATTCCATGATGCCGAAGCTCCTGGAACGAACCGGGAATTTTGAAAACGGCTCCATTACCGGCATCTACACCGTGCTGGTGGAAGGAGACGACGTGAATGAGCCGATCTCCGATACCGTAAGAGGTATCATCGACGGACATATTGTGCTGTCTCGAAAAATAGCCATGAGAAACCACTACCCTGCTATCGATATCCTGGGAAGCGTCAGCAGGCTGATGAACGACATCGCCGAGAAAGAACAGATCGACGCTGCAGGGAAACTGAGAAACCTGTTGTCCGTCTACGACGCCAACTATGATCTGGTCAATATCGGCGCCTATAAAAGCGGAACCAACAAGGCGCTGGACGAAGCTCTGTCGAAGATGGATAAAATCAATGAGTTTCTTCAACAGAACATATACGAAAAGATTCCTTACGAGGACAGCGTTGATATGATGAAGCGTTCTATTATCTAATTCGACAAAGCCGACTAAAAAATGGGGGCAGCTGCGATGAAAAAATTTGAATTCCAACTGGAAAAATTATTATCCTACAAGGGTCAGATGCTGGACAGCGAAATGATGACGCTGGCTGTGCTGAACAGCCAACTGTCCGAAGCGCAGCACAGACTCTCCGTACTCTGGACGGAGCAGGAGCAATGCCGGATGGAGTTTGAAAGCAGAATGCTGGAGAAGACCACTCCCGCCACCTGCCAGATGTATACCTCCTACAAGGATCATTTAAAGGAACAGATTCTTATAACTCAGAGGACCATCGAGAGCATCACGGCGCAAATTGACAAGCAGATTGAACATATCAAAAAATTGAAGCTTGAAACGAAATCCCTGGAAACATTAAAGACTGCCAGATACGACGAGTACAAGAAAGAGGATCTGAAGGCTGCGGAACAGCAACTTGAAGAATTCGTATCCACGGCAAAGATACTGAAAAAAACAGTCTAGAGGATTTCGATTCAATATAGCAGCAATGTCTGCAGAAAGCCAATTGAAAGGAGGTGAATGAATGAATATAGGAGAAAGTTTAGGAAAGGCTTTTATCGTCAACGACATGGGAGCTGCAGGATCAATGGGATCAGGCGGAAGCACAGTCGGATTTCAGGAGGAATCCCCTTTCTGCAAATTGATGTCGCAGATGATGGTAGCAGGTTCAAGCAGAAACATTAGATCCGCAATTTCCGCAGAATCCGGACCTGTCTCCGACAATGGCGAGACTATGGAAACTGACGGCATGGACCGGATGACGGCTGCATTGATTCTCGGCGGCGCTGCTTTCCCGGCTCAGACAATTCCGTCAACGCAATGTGCAGGGAATCCTGTTGAAGCGCCAACAGAACTGATCGCCGGAGCAATTGCGGACAAGGATGCCGATTCCAATGACCTTCTGTCAGAATCACAGGTACATGAACCGGCTGTGTTTGACGGAACATTGTATCTGGCGGCTGTTTCAGGTCAAAACCAGGAGAACAGACCATTGAGCTTCAATCCTGATGCGGATGCCTTGAACCCAATCGCCCAGGCAGCCAAAGCTTCCAGCGGCAACCCGGCCATCGGGAGCAATCAGGAATGGGTGACCGGCGCCGATGCAATTCCAGCGGGAAAAACCGGCGGGATGGATGAAGCGGTGACTGTCGGTTTAAGCGCTATGGAATCAACCCCTGAGCAGGAGACCGCAGCCCGGAAAAACCATGAGATCCGCGGTTTGACAGAGACCCACCGGACGATGGATGAAAAACAGGCAAAAAGTGAACAGGCAAATCCGAGCCGACTCTCCGGAGGAACTGAGGAAGCAGAGTTTCTAAAAAATCAGGAATCTGTAAATACTGCGGAAGCTCAGAATGATCCAGGAATAGACAGCTTTGAGGAAGGCCTTAAGACCTTGGCTTACCAGAGCCAGTATCAAAGCACATCAGCCGTAGATACAGCGACAGCATCGCAGCCCGTACAGCAGTCTGTATCACAGCCGGGAGCGCCGGAAGCTTACAGCCAGATCAGGGAAGAGATTCTTTCCAGACTGGAGCAGAAAGGACCGACAGAATTCAAAATGCAGCTGCAGCCGGAAGAACTAGGACAGATCGACATCAGCCTGAGGCTTGCCGAAGGAAAGCTCGTCATCGATATTGTGGCAGCAAATTCCAATACACAGACACTTTTAGCGGGTCAGGTCGACAAGCTGATCGCAAGTCTGGGTCTCCAGAATGTCCAAGTGGAAAGCATACAGACAAACCAGCAGATGAATTCTCAGAATCAGGACAACAGCCAGAGCCAGGGATACTCGATGAATTCCGGAATGGATTTCTCCCAGCGAAAGCAGCAGGAGCAATACCAACAGAATTTTGTAAACAACCTGAACCACGGCAGAGGATTCGGCCTGAAACAGGAGGAAGCCCGAACCGTAAATCCGGCGGACCAGATCGATTCCATCCGGTATGGTTTGCACAGAATGAATTATGCAGTATAGAAAGGAGGTAATTGGATGACAGTCAATTCAATCAACAACTATTCCGCAAGCGGCGTTGGAAACGCAACCACTACAGGCAAGACAAAGGACAACAGCACCCTCTCCATGGATGATTTTTTCACCCTGATGGTGGCGCAGCTGAAAAATCAGGATATGTACAATACCACCGATAATATGGAATTCATATCCCAGATGGCGCAGTTTTCGATGGTCCAAGCTCTTGCTGACTTAAGCGAGCTTTCCATGACGAACTACGGCGTCAGCTTGATCGGCAAGGAAGTGACTCTTGCCAGTATCGATGAAGACGGAAACATGACTAGCTATAAGGGAATCGTGGACAGCGTTAATTTCTTCAACGGAAGTACCCAGGTGGTGGTTGACGGGAAAAATTATGCATTGAGCAACGTCATGGCTGTGCAGGAACCCAATATCATCATCCCGAATTTCCCGGAAAAGAGCGCAGCCGCTCCTGAAAGCAACAATGATAGTACTGCCGATTCAGGCTCCGACGGAGAAGAACCCGTTAATATTGAAGAATAAGGATTGGAAGGTGATGTAAGATGTCCAATGAAATCTTGGGCAGCCGATTCAATCTGAATGACGCCATCATCAGGCAGTCGGAAAGGATCAACAGCAACTCCGGAAACAAACCGACAACGGTCGGAAGCACCCCGGGCGGCAGATCCTTCGAGGAGATCCTGAATGAAAAGCTCAACCAGCGGCTTTCCTTCTCCAAGCATGCGAGCCAGAGGACAGAGGAGAGAAATATCCGGATCAGCGAATCTGATCTCACCCGCCTGGAGGATGCCTGCGACAGGGCTCAGCAGAAAGGCATCAAGGACGCCCTGATCGTGATGGAGGAATCGGCATTTATCGTAAATGCCCAAAACAAAACCGTAATTACGGTAGTTGACAAAAACGAAATGAGAAGTAACGTATTCACTAATATTGATGGTGCCGTATTTATATAGCTGGACCTAGAAACAGGAGGCTATGCGGGCTTTGACCGACAGATAAGCCCGCCCCCGGCACAGAAAGGATTGTAACATGTTAGGATCAATGTATTCTGCAGTTTCAGGTTTGTCTGCACACCAGACAAAGATGAACGTAATTGGTAACAATATTGCCAACGTTAATACATATGGCTTCAAAGCAAGCCGTGTAACCTTTTCCGACGTATTTTATCAGACGATGAACGGAGCTTCCGCTCCTACTGCCAGCGGCGGCGGAACCAACCCGACTCAGCTTGGCTATGGAGCAAAGGTCAATTCCGTTGACGTGCTGAACACTCGTGCAGGAAGCGCCACCACAGACCGAGCGCTGGACGTATACATCAATGGAGACGGGTATCTTCCCGTAAAAAACAGCGAAGGTACCGTCAAGTTTACCAGAGTCGGCGTACTGAGCTTCGACCTGTCCGGTAATCTGGTAGACTCCAACGGAAACCAGGTGCTTGGCTTCCGGCTGGACGACGCGACCAAAAATCCACAGCTGGACTCCAACGGAACAACCACCGCGCAGAACCTGGTTGGCATCAAGGTCGATCCGTTGGAAATGGATAAATACACCGGTATCGCTATCGGTCAGAACGGTGAAATCACCGCCATCAAAGAGGGAGACCCCGCTTTTGTTCCTTCCGCCAATACCGGCTGGATGAACGGAACGCCAACGGTTAGTACAACATCTCTGTATAACGGCAGCGTAAACATGACTGTAAGCAGAGATTTCGCTCCTTCTGCGCTTTATTCCGGTAATGCAGCAGTAATCAGCACAAATGCTGATATTGACGCCTCAACAAACATCACTGTTGCATATGACAGCACGCAAACTCCGCCGTATACATTGAACTATACAAACGGAGGAGTGGCAAGAAGTGCGACTGGCACCGTAAATACATCTGTTACACCGAACACGGTAACTTTTACTGGGATTGATGATATTGACGGCGGAACCAATGCGACAATAACAATTCCGCTTCACCCGACTGATGCCTCCCTTGGCTATAATTTTACAGACGGAGCAGCGGCGGCTAACATCGGACAGGTAGCAAGTTTAACTGATTACACGATTACAGTAACAACGACAGATAAATCCGGTTCAACCGTGAGGTTTACTGATGACTGGGACAGCACAGCCAGCGACACGACCTTGGCCTTCGGCGATATCACTATCAGTATCAATGAAACTAAGTTCAAGGATGCGCTGGATGATGGCTTCAACAACGTCACCATCGGAACAGTCGGCCCCGGGCCCGGTGAACCGATCAAGATCGCGCAGATTGCCGTCTGCAGGTTTACCAATTCCGACGGTCTCTCTCAGGACGGAGAGGGATACTATGTGGAAACCACCAACTCCGGCAATGCGGTGGCTACGATTCCCGGCAACGGCGGAACAGGCAACCTGAGATCCGGCGCTCTTGAAATGTCAAACGTAGACCTGTCCAGAGAGTTCACCGAAATGATCATCACCCAGAGAGGCTTCCAGGCCAATACCCGAATGATCACCGTATCGGATGAAATGCTTTCCGAGCTGGTCAGCATGAAGAGATAACATGAATCCATATAGTTCAGAGGGAGTCGTCCGACTCCCCCTGAACTACATTTTATAACGAAAAAGGAAGGACGCTCTTAAGGCAGCAGCAAGGCTGTCCGGGAGGAGGATTTGGTATGATTAAGCTTACTAAATTAAATAAAAACAATAATGAAACCTTTATTCTGAATTGTGAGTTGATTGAAACGATCGAGGAAAGGCCGGATACCACGATTCGGCTGGTGAACGGCAAGCATTTTGTCGTAGCGGAAAGCGCTCCGGAGGTAGTTTCAAAAGTCGTTGCATTCAAGAGGAGCATATACGGCAGATAGCCGGAGAATACCGTCCGGTTGTGAACAGGCACGTCAGAGATCTGTTCGGAAACCGGCGAATCGTTTAAGGGAGATTAAACAATGGAATTCAGCGTTTTGATAGGGTATGTAGCACTGGTACTGGCATTGGTGTTCGGAATTGTATTTTCTGAAGGCGGACTTAACTTTGATTTATTAAACAATTTTATAAACGGACCCAGTATCTTTATCACGGTTGGCGGAACATTGTTCGCTTTAATGGCTGCATTTCCCTTCAAGACTTTCCGGCACCTGCCGAAGCATCTGAAAATGGTCTTCGGAAAAGACCAGAAAGATCCGCTCGAGTATGTGGAGATTATTACCGAGCTTTCAAAAGAGGCAAGAAGAAGAGGACTTCTGTCCCTGGAAGAAAAAGCGTATACCTTCGAGGACGAGTTTTTGAAGGAAAGCCTTCTGTTGGTGGTGGACGCCATCGAATCGGACAAGCTGAAGGTTTGGTTTGACCAGAAGATAGCCAATATTGCCCGGAGAAACGATGAAGAAAGAAAATTCTACGAAATGGGAGCCGCCCTTGCCCCGGCTTTTGGGATGATCGGAACCCTGATCGGGCTGGTCAACATGCTGAAGGCGATGAACCTGGAAAGCGGCCCTGAGATGCTGGGAGAGAACATGTCCGTGGCGTTGATTACTACATTTTACGGCTCTCTGCTTGCAAACTGCTTCTTCCTTCCCATGTCCAACAAGATCGAACTGGCTCAGGAGCGGGAGATGCTTTTCAAGGAGTTGATCATGGAAGGCGTCATCTCAATCAAAGAAGGGGAAAATCCCAAGTTTATCCGGGAAAAACTGCTGAATTTCCTTGAGGAAAAAGAGAAGAAGCTGGATCAGGAAAACAACCAAGACCATTAATATATAATAATTGTGAAATAAACAGAGGATCCGTCTATGACTCGAAGGAGAAAAGTATGGAAAGTGAATAAGGATGGCTGGCTGAACACCTATGCCGACATGATCACCCTGGTGCTGGTCTTTTTCGTTCTTTTGTACTCGATGTCATCCATGGATCGGGAAAAGTATGAAATGCTGGTGAAAGCCTTTACGGCGGATCCGTTGACCCTTCAGAAGCTGCAACAGATGGAGGAGCTTGAGAATCAGGGCAAAACCCAGGGAGAAGACGACGGCGGAGCTTCGGGAGGCGGCGAACAGGGAGATCTGGATGGAAAAATACAGAACCTGGATCAGTTATACCAGTATCTGAAAAATTACGTTGAAGCCAATAGCCTCCAGAATTCGGTCCAGATTCAAAAAGGAGAGAACCTTGTATATGTCAGATTCATGTCCTCTCTGTTCTTTGAGGCGGATAGGGCCGTATTAAAGCCCGGAGGCACGGAAATTCTGGATTATGTTGGCCACGCGCTGGGAGAAGTTGAGCCGTATATCAAGTTTATCCGGATCGACGGACATACCGCCGAAGCGGCTCCCGGAACAAGCAGGGTGGACGACAGAGAGCTTTCGACGGATAGAGCCAATGAGGTGCTGACCTATCTGGAAGACAGATACATCAAGAATCCTGCGAAACTTATGGCTGTGGGATACGGACTGTACCGCCCCATCGCTCCCAACGACACGGAAGAAAACCGTGCCAAAAACAGGCGGGTAGAAATATTGGTGGCGCAGGAAGACGCTCTGCAGGATGAACTGGATAAATTATACGGTTTGGATAAAGACACACCGACAGACAACGAGTAGGAGATTGCATTATGAGTGAGATTCTTTCACAAAGTCAGATTGACAGCCTGTTAAGCAGTTTGACAAGTGGACTAAAAGAAGCGGAACTGCCGGAGCAGACATCCGGTAAGAAGATCAAGGAGTACGACTTCAGAAGCCCGAAGTTATTTACCAGGGAACAGCTGAAGCTGCTGTACAGCATCTACGAGAACTATGCCAGGATTCTTTCTTCCTATATCACCGGCGTTCTGCAGACCTATACCCTGGTTGAAATCATCGAGGTAGAGGAGCAGCAGTACTATGAGTTCAATAATGCCTTGCCCGACTCCGTCCTGATGGGAGTTCTGGATTTTGCAGTAAAGGAAGATCACAGTGAGGAAGATCTGGTTTTGCTGGACTTTTCCAAGGACATCGGATTCTGCTGCATCGACAGGCTGCTGGGGGGTATAGGAAAACCCTTGGAGGCGGACCGTGAATACACGGAAATCGAGCTTGGAATTCTGGAGCATCTGATGAAGGGCATGGTCAACCTCATGAAAAACGTGTGGATGGACTATTTGGAAGTTGCACCCCGTCTGCTGAAGCTGGAAACAAACGCGAGAATCCTGCAGGGAATCAGCGCAGATGAAAATGTGGTCATCGTTGTCATGAACGTCATGGTTAATGAAACCCAGGGTAAAATGAACATCTGTATTCCGGCGGTAACACTGGACGCCATGTTCAAGATGAAGAATGCATTGAGCAAACGAAAGGAAAGGCGCGGCGACCAGCTGACGGATGCTCAGAGAAGAGCTGACATCATGAGGGAAATCAGCGAGTCGGAATTGGAGATCACAGGAATTCTTGGGACCATCGAAGTCTTGTCGAGAGATCTTGTGGATCTTGAGGTAGGAGATATCATTAAATTGAACAAACCCGAAAACTCATTGGTGGAAATCGCTGTGGGAGAAACAATCTGGTTTCGGGGAGAAATGGGGTCTTACAATAAAAAGAGGGCCATTGCAATAAGACAATCTTTACAGAGAGGAAGTGACCATATTCGATGACAAACGATAACGATAATTACAAGTTGACCGAAATGGAAACAGACGTGATAGGAGAAGTGATGAATATCAGTATGGGCGCTGCCGCAACGGCGATGTCGACCATCCTGGACAAAAAAGTCAATATCACAACGCCAAGAATTGAAACGCTGGCGGTTGAGGAATTTGAATTTTCCTATCTGGAGCCGGTAGTAGGCGTTTTAATCAAGTACATTGAGGGTATTGACGGAACGAACATCCTGCTTTTAAGGGAGGATGATCTGAAGAAGATTCTGGGTCACCTGCTTTCCATGGATCCTTCGGAAATGGTCGAACTGGATGAAATCAGCATGAGCGCCATCTGTGAGATCATGAATCAGATGATGGGCTCTGCTGCCAGCGCACTGGCTTCTTTTCTGGGACAGGTTGTCAATATTTCCCCTCCCGAAATAATGGACACCACGGAAAACGTCAAAGAGATGTTCTCTCTGAACGGGGATTCCCTGGTAAGCATTAAATTCAATCTGAGTATAGAAGGACTTGTTGAAAGTGAATTTATCAGCGCCATGGATCCGCAGCTGGCAAAGGAAATCGTTAAAAGATCCTTCGGAGCCAGCGATATGGAAGAAGGACAGGATATGGCACAGGATGCGGCTCCAGCCGCACAGGAAGCACCTGCGGCAGCGGCGCCTGAAGCGGCGGCAGCCGCCCCAGCGGCTCCAACACCTCCGCCAGTCCCGGAATCGCCTCCTGCATACACGGTGCCTCCAGCTCACGAAGCAGCTCCCGCATACGCGGCTCCGCCTGGATACGCAGCGCCGCCCGCATACGCTGCACCGCCAATGGTTGAACAGGCGCCCAAGCAGCAGGTTCACGCAACTCCTTACAGCTTCAAGCCTCTGGGTGTTGAGAAGACAGCGGAGGAGTTGGGAATCGACGATAACAATCTGGAGCTGATCATGTCGGTTCCAATCCAGATCACAGTTGAACTTGGAAAGACAAAAAAGAAGATCAAGGATATTGCTGAGCTTACGGTTGGCAATATCGTAGAGCTGAATCGGCAGGCAGGAGACCAGGTCGATGTGGTTGCAAACGGAAGGCTGATCGCCAGAGGCGACGTTGTTGTTGTAGATGATAATTACAGCGTCAGGATTACGGAAATTATCAAAGCAAAAGAAAACGATACAAAGTAGGATAACACATAAATTTTTACAAGAGAGGAAAAAAAACGATGGCTAAGATTTTAATAGTTGACGATGCGGCTTTTATGAGAATGATGGTCAAGGACAACCTGAAAAAGGCGGGTTACTCCGATTTCCTGGAAGCGGGAGACGGAGAAGATGCGGTAAACAAATTTACGGAAAACAAACCCGATCTGGTACTTCTGGACATTACAATGCCGATCAAGGATGGGATCCAGGCCCTGCAGTCCATAAAGCAGATCAATCCGCAGGCCAAGGTTATCATGTGCTCCGCAATGGGACAGGAAGGCATGGTTGTGGAAGCGATCAAGCTGGGCGCCCTGGACTTTATCGTGAAACCGTTCAAACCCGAACGCTTGATACAGACTGTCAAAAATGTATTGGGCGATTAACCAAAGGAGATTAAGAATTGATAGGAGATGTTTTTTCAATGTTGTTTGCCCTTGTCGGCACGGTATGCATCATCCTGCTGACCTACTTTGCAAGCAAATGGTACGCCAAAAAAATGGGGCCGATTGCAGGGGGCAGACACATTAAGGTCGTTGACAGGCTGGTTGTGAGCAAAACCGGGTCCATTCTGATCGTGGACATAGAAGGCAGACAGTATATGATGGGAGTCAGCGACCAGAATGTGCAGATTTTAATGGAGCTGGATGAAGCCATTCCTCTTCCCCAGGGACCAGAGGGTGGAGACGGCCTGAAAGGCCTGATCAGCAAAGACAGCTACAGGAATCTGGTCGAAGCGATCAAAAAACGGAGGAGTGTGGACTAGTTATGGAATTTATCATCAATGGACAAGGCTCCGATGCCGTAAAGATGATCATTATTCTGACCATGATCAGCGTCGCTCCTTTTATTCTGCTCATGATGACCTGTTTTACCAGGATCATCATCGTACTTTCGTTTTTAAGAACCTCACTCGGGATTCAGCAGACGCCGCCAAATCAGGTTCTGGTCGGACTTGCGCTTTTCATTACCTTTTTTATCATGCAGCCTGTGCTGTCTGAGGTAAACGAGACCGCCCTCCAGCCTTATAACGACGGGCTGATTGAAACTCAGGAATTCCTTGACCGGGCTTCCGAGCCTATGAAGGAGTTCATGCTGAAGCAGACAACCGCCAGTGAAGTGGAGCTGTTTGTAAATTTGTCCGGGGACGAGAATATGGCTGAGCTGGAAGGAACCGACCTGCCGTTACATATCGTTGTACCCGCATTTATCACTTGTGAACTGAAACGGGCATTCCTAATAGGATTTTTACTTTTTATACCCTTTTTACTAATTGACATGATTGTAGCCAGTACGTTGATGTCCATGGGTATGATCATGCTGCCCCCGGTCATGATTTCTCTACCGTTCAAGATCATGCTGTTTGTCGTAGTGGACGGATGGGGTCTTCTGATCAAGACTCTGGTAATGACGTATAACTGATACTAGCGAAAGGAGTGCTTTCAATGGATACGTTACAACTGACAGAGATTTTCCGGGACGCAATCATGACAGGCTTTAAAGTCGCAACTCCCATATTATTGGTCAGTATCCTGGTTGGGTTGTTTATCTCGATCATTCAGGCTGCAACATCGATCAATGAGCAGACCATGACATTTGTACCGAAGCTCATCGTAATCGCGGTGATGCTGATCGTCTTCGGAGGCTGGATGCTGCAGCAGATGGTAGATTTGGTAAATCGGATTTTCGAGTTTATCGGAACATCGATATAGTTATTTTAATAATGCAATTTTGAAAATAAGATGATTGATATAGATTTCACAACAGGTGACAAGGTTTGTTAAATGATTTAAACACATGGTATCTCTTTTTATTCGTAGGCTGCAGAATGGCAGGGGTAATATTCTTCAATCCGGTTTTCGGTAGAGGCAGTATTCCCGCCATGGTTAAAATAGGGCTGTCTCTGGGAATCGCATTGAATGTAGTCTATGGCTTGACCGACGTTTATGTGGCGAATTATACCACCATAGACCTGTTGCTTTCCATGACACGTGAGTTTGCTGTCGGATTTGCCTTGGGCTTCGTGATGCAGATGTTTCTTGCCGTATTTCACATCGGAGGCGAGCTGATGGATCTTCAGCTGGGCTTCAGTATGGCGCAGATGTATGATCCCTCCACCAACTCACAGGTCTCAGTAACCGGAAACCTGCTTACAATCATGTATGTGCTGCTGTTTTTTATCACCAACAGTCATATGAACCTGTTTGCGATTGCGGCAAAATCCTACAGCGTGGTGCCAATTGGGCTGAATGGCATAAGCAACAAGATTGGCGTTTATATGATTGAATTGTTTGGATATATTCTGGTTTATGCGCTGCAGCTGGCGCTGCCCATCATCGTGACGGAAATTCTTGTGGAGGTGGCTGTAGGCATTCTCATGAGGGTGGTTCCAAACATCAACGTGTTTGTTGTCAATTTACAGCTGAAGGTCTTGGTAGGGCTGGTCGTTCTGGTGACGATCATACCGGTGCTGACACGCTTTCTCGGAAAGATAAACTCGATTATGCTGGACAGACTTGAAACCGTGCTCACATACTTCATTTAGCTCGCACCAAAGTTTATAAGCGAGCGCCGAAGGCACAAAGGGGGGATCATGCGTGGCAGAAACGAATAAAACTGAAAAAGCGACCCCAAAAAAAAAGCGGGACGAGCGAAAGAAAGGTAACGCCTTTCAAAGCAGAGACGTAATCAGCGTCGTAGTGCTGATCATCGGATTTGTCCTGATCAGCAAGCTGGGCAGCTTCATTATGATTCAGATCAAAGGGCTGTATTTGAAAGAACTGGCTAATATGGGCGGCTTATATGAACTGACCATTCCCGCCTGCCTGCAGATCATGAAAGAGGCTGTGCTGGTATTCTTTATTACCACCATACCGATCATCCTCGTGCTGGCTATTACCGGGATCGTCATGACAGGAGCGCAGACCGGCTTTCTGGTTTCCGGAGAGCTGTTGAAATTCAAATACAGCAGAATCAGCATCATCGAAGGCTTCAAACGGATGTTATCAGTCCGTTCTCTGGTACAGCTGGTGAAATCGCTGATCAAGGTGGTCGTGATCATGTGGGTCATCTACACCAGCGTCAGGGATCTGATGGTCGTTACGCCCGACATGCTGAGCGCCAGTCTGGACAGCAATCTTTCCTTCATGATGGACAGGATTATGTCCATCGTATATAAGATTTGCCTCATCTTCGTAGCCGTAGCTATACTGGATTACGCTTATCAGAAATATGATTACGAGAAGAAGCTGAGGATGACCAAGCAGGAAGTCAAGGACGAATACAAGCAGACGGAGGGAGATCCGCAGATCAAGGGCAGGATCAGGGAAAAGCAGAGAAAGATGAGCATGAACCGCATGATCCAGCAGGTTCCCAATGCGGATGTCGTCGTCAGAAACCCCACCCACTTTGCGGTGGCATTGAAATATGACATTGATCACGACCAGGCCCCGATCGTTCTGGCGAAAGGCCAGGATTTCATGGCCAAACGGATTATCAGCGTGGCTGAGAAACACAAGATCCTGATTACGGAAAACAAGCCTCTGGCCAGAAGCTTGTATGAAACGACGGAAGTAAACGACTATATTCCGGCCGAACTGTATCAGGCAGTTGCGGAAGTAATGGCCTGGGTTTACAGCAATAAGAAACAAGATAAGAAGGCGATTCAATAAAGCCGGACAGAATGAGGAAATAAAGTAGTATGAAAGTACTTAAGAATTTAGTGGTTGTTTTTGTTATCATGATCGTTGCCTTGATCATTATACCATTGCCGCCATTTTTCCTGGATTTCATGTTTATCATGAGTATATCCATTTCGTTGATGATTCTGCTCACAACGATGTTTATAAAAGGGCCTTTGGAGTTTTCCATTTTCCCGTCATTGCTGCTGATTACCACACTGCTGCGGCTGGCACTCAATATATCCTCCACCCGTCTGATCCTTTCAAACGGCGGTGAGGCGGGCCAGGTTATCGCAACATTCGGAAGCTTTGTACTGGGCGGAAACGCTATTGTTGGCTTTATTGTATTTATCATCATCGTAATCGTACAGTTTATTGTAATCACAAAGGGAGCGGAAAGAATCGCAGAAGTCTCCGCTCGATTCACTTTAGACGCAATGCCCGGAAAACAGATGGCCATCGACGCCGATCTGAGTTCAGGGATCATCAATGAGCAGGAAGCCAAGGAGAGAAGAAAGAATATCCAGAGGGAAGCTGAATTCTTCGGTGCCATGGACGGAGCAACCAAGCTGGTCAAGGGAGACGCCATCGCTTCTATTATTATCGCGATGGTCAACCTGATTGCCGGTACGATCATCGGAATGATCCAGGGCGGCATGAGCTTCTCGCAGGTACTGACCGTATATTCCATCGCTACCGTAGGCGATGGCCTTGTCAGCCAGGTCCCGGCGCTGATGATTTCCACAGCGACAGGCATGATCGTGACCAGAGCCGCTTCCGAAGGAAACCTCAACGAGGATGTGAGGAACCAGTTCCTGTCCCAGCCGAGGGTTCTGGTCATTTCAGGGATCGTCGTTCTGTGCATGTGCTTCATTCCCGGAGCTCCGAAGCTGCAGATCGCAGTTTTGGCCATCATTCTGCTCCTGCTTGGCATCACTCTCATACGATCCTCCGCGGTGAAGGTACAGAAGGACGAAATTGCGGAGATGCAAGAAATCCTCGGCGAGGAGTCCAGCGAAGCCAACTATTACAGAAATATAGATAATGTATATAATCTTTTGGGCGTGGAGCCCATAGAAATGGAATTCGGGTACTCGCTCCTGCCTCTTGTGGATGAAGCAAGCGGAGGAAGCTTTATCGACAGAATCGTAATATTCCGAAAGCAATTTGCCCTGGAAATGGGAGTCGTCGTTCCCACCGTAAGACTGAGAGACAACGGCCTCATCAATCCCAACCAGTATCTGATCAAGATCAAGGGAGAAGAGGTGGCAAGGGGAGAAGTGCTTGTCGATTATTATCTGGCGCTGGACCCGGGCAACAGCACGGGACCCATCGAGGGTATCGACACCATCGAGCCGGCCTATGAGATTCCCGGGAAATGGATTACGGAGAATGAAAGGGAGATGGCGGAGGTTTACGGATATACGGTGATCGACGCGTTGTCGGTAATCGTGACCCACATGTCCGAGGTGATCAAGCGGCATATCCACGAGCTGGTCAGCAGGCAGGACATCAACATTCTGCTTCAGAATGTAGCCAAGGCCAACCAGGCCATCGTGGACGACGTAATCCCCAACGTGATCAGCGTCTCAGATCTTCAGAAGATCCTGATGAACCTTCTGAAGGAGGGCGTGCCCATCCGCGATATGGAGAGTATTCTGGAAACCATCGGCGACCAGGGCGTGGTGATCAAGGACACGGATATGCTGACTGAGTATGTACGGCAGAAGCTGAAAAGGACCATTACCAGAAAATACACCGACGGAAACAGCATCAAGGTCATTTCCCTTGATCAAGGCATTGAAAACACCATTCTCAGTTCGGCAAAGAAGAGCGAACACGGAACCTACCTGGCAATTGAGCCCCAGGTGGTGCAGAAGATCGTGGAAGGTGTATCGGAGCAGATCGAAAAGGTGAAGGAGCTGATTCATCAGCCAATTATTCTGACATCCCCAATCGTACGGATCTACTTCAAGAGGCTCATCGATCAGTTTCTCCCAAACCTGACGGTGCTGTCCTTCAATGAGATCGATACCAATATCCAGATACAGGCGATCGGAATCATTCAGATCAAGGATTAACACAGGAACCAACGAGGCATTCCTTTGAAAAGAGGTGAGGTTAAATGAATTCCGCCGAATTAATCGATGAAGACAAAGCCTTGCAGCAATGGCGGCACTATAAAGCGAATAAAACTATTGAGGCACGCAACGAGCTCGTGCTTCAATATACAGGATTGGTCCGAAAGATCGTGCTGCGTTTCAAGGGAAGCTACAGCAATTTTGGCCAGCTTGACGATATGGTCAATCAGGGGATCATCGCCTTGATCGATGCAGTGGAAAAGTTTGATCCTGACCTTGGCAACAAATTCGAGACCTTTGCCTCGTTAAAAATAAAGGGCGCAATCATTGACTTCATGAGAAAGCAGGATTGGGTTCCCCGCAACCAGCGAAATCTCTCAAAGGAACTGGACGAGGTCTATAACGAGCTTTATTCCGAAAAGGGTTATGAACCGTCCAAGCAGGAAATGGCCGACAGGATGGGCGTCTCGGTAGCGCACCTGGACAAAATTCTGCAACAGCGGCACAATTCCATCATTCTTTCCTATGAAGAGGCAATCAATGAAAAGATGATGACCGCATCCCCTCTGATCGTCAACGAGACTGATAAGGAGTCTCCCGAAACGGGCCTTCTGTATGAAGAACTGAAGGGTAAATTGATGGAGGCGATCGATCAGCTGAACGAAAAAGAGAGGCTTGTCGTATCACTTTACTACTATGAAAATCTCAAGCTGAAGGAAATCGCAGAAGTCCTGAGCATTACTGAATCCAGGGTTTCCCAGATCCATTCGGCTGCGATTATAAAAATGAAGAACAGATTGAGCAATTATTAATAAATCCGGGAGGTATCGGAATGGTAAGAGGATTTTATTCGGCGGCAGCCGGTGTTTTAACACAACAGAAAGCGATAAATGTAATATCAAACAATATATCAAACGCCACGACAGCGGGCTTTAAGGGACAGGGCACCATTGAGTCAAGCTTTGGGGAGCATCTGGTCAACCGGATCAGCGCCCTTGACAGCGTTGCTCAGAACAATATCGGCCCCGGCGCTTACATGACAGTAAACAGTACGGAGTATACGGATTTTACCCAGGGCAGCCTGGAAAGCACCGGAAGATCTGTGGATATGGCCATTAACGGCAAGGGCTTTTTTCTGGTGGAGAGCGAAACCCATGGAATCGTGCTTACAAGAAACGGTCAGTTTGAAATCGATTCGGACGGCGAGCTGTATCTCCCCGGCGTCGGCAAGGTTCTGAACGACGGCGAAGACGTCATCAGTCTGGAAAACAGCAATTTTACGGTGAGTCCCACAGGCATGATCAGTGTGGATGGAGAGGAAGTGGATACCCTCTATATCGCCGTCCCCAGTGAGGATACAGTGCTGAAAAGCGTTGGAAACGGCGTATTTCAAGCTGATGAGGAGGGCGGATACGATCAGGCTGAAACCGGAACCTACAATATCCTGCAGGGAACTTTGGAAAAAAGCAATATTAATATGGCTCAGGAGATGAGCAAGATTATCGCAGGCCAGAACCATTACAATTCCTGCACCCAGATCGTTAAAATGTACGACAAGATCAATGAAATCACAGTGAACCAGATCGGCCGTATTGGATAAAGTTTTATACGTTTCCTCATGAACCGCGGTCGTATAGTAATATAACGTAATAGAGCGTGTGTCGCGGATTCCACAGAGAATGCCGGGACAGGCGATTTTGAGAGGAGTAAAAAATGATAAGAGGATTTTACGCAGGCGCATCCTGCATGGTCAGCCAGCAGACCAATCTCAATACCATAGCAAACAATATTGCCAATGTGAGCACTACCGCCTTCAAGCCTCAGCAGGCTGCTTTTTCATCCTTGATGTATCAAAGCCTTAACGGGGGAGCCGGGGAGGGAAATGAGATTTCCACCGGACATGGTACTAGAATTCAGAAGACCGGAGTGGACTTTACCCAGGGAGATCTGAAGAGCACGAATGTACCTACGGACTGCGCTATTTTAGGCGAGGGCTTCTTCGCCGTTGAAAACCGGGAAGACGGTACCATTACCTACTCCCGCGACGGAGCATTCCAGTTCAGCGTTGACGGTTCCAACACCTACCTGGTTAACAGCGCAGGCAATTACATTCTGGATGCGGACGGGGAAAGAATCGAGATCCCGGCCACGATAACCACGAAGGACGCCAACGGAAATGAAACGACCACCGGAGGTTTTGATGCTTCAAAGGTCGGCGTTTACCGGTTCCCGAACCAATATGGACTGGAGCTGGCCGGCGGCAATCAATATAAGGCGACTGAATTGTCAGGAGAAGCCGAGGTTGTGGAAAATCCAACGATAAAAACAGGTTTTCTGGAAAATTCAAGGGTGCAGATCGCGCAGGAGATGGTGAAGATGATCGAGGCTTCGAAAGGATTTTCTTTCGGCTCCAAAGTGGTCCAGACAGCAGATGAGATGGAGAAGGTGATCAATCAGCTCAGATAAGCCTGAAAAAACACTCGCTGCATGACTTGCTGGATTTGTACGAATATTGTATAAATTTTAAAAACTTGTAGTTTCATGTATTGACAAGTTATGCTATTATCAAAATATAAAAAACCGAAACAGTCTTACAATTTATAGCAGCTTACGATATAATACAATAAAATTATTCATCTAAGCTGCATTTCGGATGATAATCTGACAAGAGCGAATGTTGGAATGGAGAAGGGTATGGATCAGAACCAAACACCTGATGTGAATCAAGTTGCAAATTCTGTTACTTTAATTGAGGTTTTAGCAAGCGATGACGGCATGACCGGCTTTATCAAACTGGTCAAGCAGGGAGAAAATCCGGCGCCGGTCACGAAGGAGCAGATGATGCACGCGCTGCAGGAAAACCGGATCGTATACGGGATCAAAGAGTCCTCTTTGGAGAAGCTGGCGGCCAGACCTATTTACAATATCAAAATAGAAGTAGCGAAAGGGCTTGCTCCAGTCAACGGAACTGACGGAACCGTAACGTTTTATGTAAAGCGTGACTCAGAATACCGTCCGGAAATCAACCTGGAGGGTTCGGTTGACTACAAGAATCTGGATTACTTCCAGATCGTAAAAAAAGATCAGGTATTGGCGGAAATCACCAAGGAAACCGATGGAACCGAAGGAATGAATATTTACGGTGGGGTCATGCCGGCGAGAAACGGCAGACCTGCCAATTCTCCAGTGGGGAAAAATACCCATCTGATTCAGGACGACACCTTGCTCGTAGCGGATTGCGACGGAGTAATTCGGTTTCTCCGCGATACCATCGATGTCAACGATATGCTGAAAATTAACGGGAACGTGGATCAGCTTACCGGAAATCTGAATTTTACAGGCGATATCAATATTGAGGGAGATGTAAGCGACGGATACAGCGTTAAGTCAGGCGGAAACATCATCGTGAAAGGCGTTGTAGAGGACGCCGCCATTGAAGCCGCCGGAAACGTGCATATTTCCAAGGGAATCAACGGAGGAGGACACAACTGCATTTATGTAGGAGGAAACCTGAAGTGCAAATATATCGAACATGCAAATATTCACGTTGAAGGGAATATCAATGCAGACTACATCATCGACAGCAACGTCACCTGCATGGGCAATATTGAGCTTACCGGAACCAGAGAGCTGGTGGTTGGCGGAGATGTCAAGGTGATGGGCGAATTGAGAGCAAAGGATATCGGATCCGAGAGCGAGCGCACCACGAAGATCGAAGTGCTTGGAATTAAAATTATGGATACCGATACCATAGACAAGCTTACAAAGGACAGGGATGAACTAAACGCAAGACTTCAACAGCTGCTAGAAAACGCCCAGAAGCTGAGCCAGGCAAGGATGAGCGCCGGAGACGATGTTCTGGAACAGATCGGTATGATCAAGAAACAGATTATGGTAATCAGAGAAAAGATCGATCAGCTGAACCTGCAGATCCAGCAGCTGGAAAAGAACTGGTCGATGGAATTCCCGGGAAGCATCCATTGCAAACGGAAGATTTATCAGGGAGTGAGAATCAATTTCGGTGAGGAGAAGTTCCACTTTGAATTGGATAATATAGAGCATTGTAGAATTTTCTGGGCAGACGGAAAGATTATACAGGGGACCTTGTAAGAGGCAGGTTCCGTGACGGATGAGATGAGGTGAACAAGTTTGGCCGGCAGCACTTATCTAAAAATGAATGTATATTACGCAGATGAGGATGTCACAGTTGTTTCCAGCAATATTAACGACAACGGCGGAAGAATTATCCTGCTGGGAGAAGATTTCGGACTGATTCCTCATCAGTCCGTTGTTGAGGTGGTGGGATACCTTGAAGACGGTATCGTTTTCATGCGTGGAAAGGTGACGCTCTCGACCGGCTCTCAGCTTAATTTTAATATCCTTAATACGGAAAACAAACAGGAACGGAGAAATTTCCTCAAAGTCAGAGTCTACATGTCTACAAAGGTTTTAAGGGCATTCTCTCTGGGGCAGAGAAAAAAGCCTTACCTTGTCAATGAGCAGGTAATGACCAGGGATATCAGTCTTGGAGGAATTGCGTTCTATTCCAATAGATTATTTTTCAGGAGGCAAAGAGTTGAACTTGATTTCAATAAATTAAAACCGGGCTTTATTGCGGTGGCGGAAGTCCTCAGAAGGGAACGCGGGCCGTTCCGGGGCGGATTTCGGTTCAAATATGGCTGCCGTTTTCTGAATATCAGCGGGGAAGAAGAAAGAGTTCTGTGTGAATTTGTTTTTAGAACCCAGATCGAGAACCACAGAAAAATGACGCATGAGGAATGACAAGAAGAAAAGAAACGGAGGGATCGCAAAGATGTCAAAAACAGTTGCCATCACCAATCAGAAAGGCGGAGTAGGAAAGACCACCACCGCAAGCGCAATGGTAAGCGGCCTTGCGGAAAAGGGATATAAAATATTAGCCATTGACCTGGATCCTCAGGGAAACCTGGGGTTTTGTCTTGGCGCGGAAATCGATAATAGTCCAACGGTTTATGAACTGATGAAGGGGTCTGTAACCATTGATCAGGTCATTCAGAGAAACGAGGGAGTGGATATTATCCCGTCAAACATCCTTCTGAGCGGAGCTGAATTGGAATTCAGCATGCTGGGAAGAGAGTACCTCCTGAAAAACGGCATTGCGCCGGTGAGGGATAATTATGATTACATCATTATTGACACGCCTCCGGCGTTGAATATCCTGACTGTCAATGCGTACACGGCCACAGATAACCTGATAATACCCATGATTCCCGAAATTCTAAGTCTCCTTGGAATCTCGCAGTTGAGGGAAACCATTGAGCTGGTGAAGAATATCTATAATCCGAAGATCGAAGTCCTTGGGATTCTTTTAAATAAATATGACAAACGCAGACTGCTGACGAAAGACGTGGAAGAAATGGCTGAAATAATAGCGAAAGAACTGCAAACCAAGGTGTTCAAAACAAAAATAAGATCCTCTGTGTCTGTGGCTGAGGCACCGGCTCATGGCGAGAGCATTTTTAAATACTCTCCAAAAGCGAACTCGACCAAGGATTATCGTCAGCTTATCGAAGAGCTGATATCACAGAAGGGAATGAAACTGGATGGCGAAGAAAAGCAATAAGACCGAACATGTATTGAAGCTTATTACAAAAGCCGATAACGGATATTCGGAGGATGAGTTATTCACTCTGGATCAGAAAATAAGCTCAAATGGCACGCTGGCAGTTAAAAACACGGTTCAGGCCGAGCCCGGAGAGGCGGAAGAAGGAGAAATCAACCTAAGCGTAATTCAGCCTGAACAGGAAATAAAATATGAAACGAAATTAAAAATAGAAATAGAACCGGAGATTGAAATCAAGCCCGGGGCTATAAAGCAGGCCGCCGAAACCCCGGCGAAAGCCCCTGTTGAGGAGACTCCGGTAAAAGCGATTGTCGATGAATCCCCAGTTAAAGCGATTGTCGACGAGGCCCCTGCGAGAGAATCTGTCGCAGAGACTTCAGTGAAAGAGCCTGAGCAGTCTCCTGTCGCCAGAGCTTTCCTGGAACAAGAAAACAAGACAAGCGTGATGCTGGAACCAACCAGTGATCTTGTGAATATCGCGGAAATACTGGCAAGAGAAAAGCTTTCGCTGGTAATGGAGCGCATGAAGGTCTGCACCTGCAAGACCTGTGTCAACGATGTGCTTGCGCTAGCCTTGAATTCTCTGCCGACTAAATATGTCACCACCGATGCAGGCAAACAGTATTGCCAGCTTGATGTTTATAAAAAGCAATATGAAACAGATATTCTTGCAGCGCTGACGAAGGCCTGTGTCCGTGTAAAAGCGGCTCCCAGGCATTAAAGGTAAATGAGGTGAAGATTTGTTAAACAATTATGATGAACTCAACGACATCCAGCTTGATGTGCTGAGGGAAATCGGAAACATCGGTGCGGGAAACGCCGCCACGGCTCTGGCCACCATTTTGGACGAGAAAGTTGAGATCAGCCTGCCAAGGGTTAGAATTACCGATTTTGACACAGCCGTCAACGCGCTAGGAGGCGCTGAGACCATGACGGTGGGCGTACTGGTCAATTTTGAAGGAGAAGCCCATGGCATGATCATGTTTCTGTTGAATATGGAGGATGCCAAAGGGATCATGAGCATTCTCATTCAGGAGGACGAAGAGAGCCAGAATGGCCAGCTGAGCGAACTGAAGCTCTCTGCGATCAAGGAGATCGGGAATATTCTCGGTTCTTCCTACATCAATTCCATCTCGCAGCTTACGGGCCTTACCATTCATGTATCCATTCCTTATATCGCCATCGATATGGCGGGAGCGTTGATGAGCGTGCCGATTATCGAGTTCGGCTCCGTCGGCGATAAGGTCATGTTTATAGAAGAGTGCTTCTCCTCGGAAGAGAATAAGCTGTCCAGCAACATCATCATGTTTGCTGAAATTGAAACACTAAAAATAATTATGGAAAGATTAGGACTTGAAATATGAGCGATTTACTGGTCGTTGGAATTTCTGACTATAAGGTGGCCAGGAATCCAAATGTGTTTGTCACGTATGCGCTCGGCTCATGTGTTGGTATATGCCTCTATGATAAGCAGCTGAAGATAGGCGGATTATCCCATATCATGCTTCCCGAAAGCAGTATGTTCAATAAAAGTGATATCAATCGAATGAAATTTGCCGACACGGCAATTGTTGACATGGTGCAGGATATTATGAGGCTCGGCGCGGACAGAAAGAGACTGACAGCCAAGATTGCAGGCGGGGCCCAGATGTTTGAAGTCCAACAGGGAAGCCTTGTGGGAACCATCGGTGACAGGAACGTGGTCAGCGTGAAAAATGTGTTACATAGCTTGAAAATTCCGATCATTGCTGAAGATACCGGACTGAACTATGGAAGAACGGTATACTTTGATCTGGATACGGGAATCATGAAGGTTCAATCTCTAAGCAGAAGTATCCGTGAATTATAGACTTTCGGACTTAAGTTTTAAACTCATTAGCCGATATAATACTACGTAGCCGACAGCCATGTAAATTGAAAGGAGAATAAACCATGTCTGAAATTTATGATGATAGCAAGATGATGGAGGAAGATACACAGCACGGAAGGTTCCTAACCTTTACTTTAGAGGACGAGGTATATGGTATAGAAATCAAGTATGTTACCGAAATCATCGGCATCCAGTCGATTACCAAGGTCCCTGAAGTACCTGACTATGTCAAGGGGATTATTAACTTAAGAGGTAAAATCATTCCTGTTATCGATGTCAGACTGAAATTCGGAAAACAGCCCATGGAATATGATGACAGGACCTGTATCGTGGTCATCGACATCACCGAGGTTTCGGTTGGCCTGATCGTTGACAATGTGGATGAAGTTCTGACCATAGATGATCAGGATATTGCAGCCCCTCCGGCGAATAAAACTGGATTTGAAAACAGATATATCAAGGGGATCGGCAAAGCGGGAGACAAGGTGCAGCTGCTGCTTGACTGCGAAAAGCTGTTGAAAAATGACGAACTGGAAATGATTGAAGGCATTAAATAAATAGATCATCATTCCGAACCGGAAAAACTTCAATGAGACGAGTTTTAACCGGAAGCGGCGAGGGTATCAGATTAATAATAAAATATGGATAGTCTGCCATTGTATCGTGGCAGACTATCTGATATTAGGAGATGAAGGACGGTTAGTTTGAGGTTGGAAAAATTGACGATTGGAAATTGGAGAGAGAGGAGCGGATTGAATGAAGGTGACTCGTAAAATAAAGGTCCTTATTGTGGATGATTCACTTTTGTTCAGAGAAACTCTGGCGAAAGAGATTGGCAAGGATTTTGGGATTGAAGTAATCGGCACTGCGGAAGACCCGTTTGCGGCGAGAGATAAAATACTGAAGCTGAAACCGGACGTGGTCACACTGGACGTAGAGATGCCGAAGATGGACGGGATCGCCTTCCTGAAGAAGCTGATGCCCCAATACCCGCTTCCCGTGATCGTTGTAAGCTCCGTGGGAGCAAATGTATTTGAAGCATTGAATGCAGGCGCCGTGGATTTTGTAACAAAGCCGGACACGAGCAGGCCCGGCGGGATGAGCTCATTTATCAATGAATTGATTGTAAAGATCAAGATTGCTTCTACTGCGAAAGTCGGGAGCTTTAAAAAGGACTATGAGGCTGTAAAGATTGTATCCAACCATGGCGTTGACATTTCAAATACAATCGTGGCGATCGGAGCCTCCACCGGCGGAACCGAGGCCATTTACAATGTAATTACAGCTTTGCCCAGAGATATGCCCGGTATTCTTATCGTTCAGCATATGCCCCCCGTTTTTACCAAGCTATACGCCGACAGGCTGAATAATTCCTGCAGGCTTGAGGTAAAGGAAGCCCAGGACGGAGACCTGGTAAAGCCGGGAAGAGTCCTGGTTGCGGCAGGAGACTTTCATATGAGGCTGGCGAAGGGCGCGTCAGGCTATTATGTAAAATGCGCCCAGGGCGAACGTGTGAACGGGCACTGCCCGTCGGTAGACGTGCTTTTCGACTCGGTTGCCGAGATTGCCAAAAGCAATGCAATCGGCGTAATTCTTACCGGTATGGGCGCCGACGGAGCCAAGGGCTTGCTTAACATGAGAAATAATGGCGCATATACCATCGGTCAGGATGAAAAGACCTCAACCGTCTATGGAATGCCCATGGTTGCATACAATATCGGGGCAGTTGCAAAGCAGCTTCCTTTAGATAAAATTCCTCAGGAAATCTGCAATCATTTATCACTGTAACCAGCAGAAAACTGAAAATGAAAAAAAATGATTTCTCCGGTCTCGAAAAAAGACCGGAGTTTTTATTTTTTAGTATTTTCTTCCATAAAGTTTACTTCCCGGCTGCCGATATTACTATAGGAATTATAATTATTTAACCAGGGAAAGGGAGGTTAGATTATGGATCGGACAAACCAGCGATTCAGACTTGGAAAAAGGATCAGGGGCGGATTTACCAGGATTACCTTTGTCATTATTGCAATGATGCTGATCAGTATCGTTTCCAATCTCATATTGGTTTCCTACGCAAGAGGCATTTACGACGGGCCTTACCAGCGTATGGTGACCGTTGATCAGATAGAGCTGGAGCTTGAAAATCTTCAAAGGAATATTTACACGAGTATCGCGGAGAATGATCCGGATCGCATTAGCGAGGCGGCCAATCAATTTGATGTGAATCTGAAAAACCTGAACGACAACATAGAGAAACTGATCGCTATGACCGATGAGAGCGAAGCGGTCGAGATCAATCTTTTCAAACAGAAGATAAACAGCACCAACGAAATTCTGGATCGGATCGCGAAGCATCTTACAACCGTCGACGGAGAATCCGACAATGATGCCTTTTTATTGGACATTATGAGGAATCAGGCAATCCCCATTTTCAAGAGCGCCGCAACGACGCTGGAGGTTCTGAAAGGACAGTCGGAACAAGCCGCCACAGAGTATCTGCAAAATGCCATGTATGCACAGATCCTGGTAGTGAGCCTTATGGTGATCTCCCTGATCATAAGCATCATCGTATCTGGAAAGGTCAGCAAACGGTTGGAAAAGGAGATCCTTACGCCGGTGGAGGAACTGGTGGAAGTGAGCACCATGCTTTCCAAAGGGGAAATTGAAATCGGTATTTCCTATGACAAGCAGAACGAGCTTGGCGTGCTTGCAGATAGCATGAGAGGCATCATATCCACTCTCAAGGCGCTTATCGAAGAAGCCAATTCCCTATCCGGTGCTGCAGTGGATGGCAACCTGGAAAAGAGGGGCGACGCAGAAAAATTCCAGGGCGGATATCGGGAAATTATTCAAGGAGTCAACAATACGCTTGATGCGCTCATTGATCCGCTGAAAACATCCGCAAGCTATATGGAGCAGATCAGCAAGGGCAACATCCCGGAAAAGATCACAGAGGAAGCCCGGGGCGAGTTCAATGAAATCAACAACAACATCAATATCTGCATCGACGCGGTAAATAGATTGATTGAGGACACCGGCGGGCTTGTTGCGGCAGCAGTCCACGGAAGGCTGGGCCAGAGAGCCGACAGCAGCGCCCATGGAGGAGATTTCGCCAGAATCATCGACGGAGTCAACAAGACCATCGACACCCTGGTGGGGCACATCGACGCGCTGCCCTCTCCTGTTATGATATTGAATAGGGACTATGAAATCGAATATATCAACCATTCCGGTGCAGAGTTGGCCGGTATGCCCACGGATGAGCTGATCGGCACGAAATGCTATGAAAGCTTTCCGACAGACGACTACAATCCTCAGGATTGGTCAAAGCTTGAGCCCTTGATGGAGGGGGAAAGCATCGTAAGCGAAACCGTTGCCCATTTCAATGGCAAGGATCTTGAAATCACGTATACGGGGATTCCTCTGCGGGATGAAAACGATCAGGTGATCGGCGCGCTGGAGTTGATGGTCGATCAAACGGAAATCAAAAATGCAGCTCGTCATGCAGAAAGGAATGCACAAATTGCAAAGAAGCAGGCACTATTCCAGGATCAGGAGGTCGACAAACTCATCATCAATCTGGAAAAGCTTGCAAAGGGTGATTTAAGCATTGAAACATCCCAGCGGGAGACAGATGAAGATACAGAGCAAATCGGACAAAACTTTGCAAAGATCGATGCGTACTTGAAAAACTGCGTATCTGCGATACAAGCCTTGATTGATGATGCTTCCGAGATGACAAAAGCGGCAGTGGAGGGAAGGCTGGACCACAGATCGGATACGAGCAAGCACGGGGGAAGCTTTGCCATGATCATGGAAGGACTGAATCAGACACTGAATGCCGTAGTTGAGCCTATTGAAAATGCGCTGAGGGTGCTTCAGGCAATGGAACAAGGCAACCTAAACACCCTGATGGAGGGCGAATATCTGGGTGACTACGCGGTGATCAAGGAAACCATGAACAGCACCATTCAAAATATCAGAAGCTACATCAGTGAGATATCCAGTGTGCTTTCCCAGGTTGCGGATGGGAATCTGAACCTGTCAATTACCGCGGATTACCGTGGAGATTTTGTTGAGATAAAGGATTCTCTGAATAACATTATCGTAACCCTGAGCCAGGTGATGGGTGATATCAATGATGCGGCCGAACAGGTTTCTGCCGGCTCCAGGCAGGTATCCGACGGAAGTCAGGCCCTTTCCCAGGGCTCCACGGTTCAGGCCAGCTCGATTGAGGAGCTTACAGCGTCCATTTCGGAAGTAGCCGCTCAGACGAAAAAGAACGCAGTCAATGCAAATCAGGCAAATCAGCTTGCAAACACTGCCAAGGAGAATGCAGAGAAGGGCAACGAAAAAATGCAGGAAATGCTGGCCTCCATGGACGAAATTAACTCCTCATCCGCTAATATTTCAAAGATTATCAAGGTGATTGACGATATTGCGTTCCAGACCAACATCCTGGCATTGAACGCGGCAGTGGAAGCGGCAAGAGCCGGTCAGCATGGAAAAGGCTTTGCGGTTGTTGCGGAAGAGGTCCGGAGCCTGGCAGCCAGAAGTGCGGCGGCAGCAAGAGAGACCACAGACCTGATCGAGGGCTCCATCAATAAGGTTCAAATGGGAACAAAGCTGGCCAACGATACCGCGGCCGCCTTGAATGAGATCGTGGATGGAATCGAGAAAGCTGCAGACATCGTTGGTGATATCGCCGATGCGTCCAATGAACAGGCTAGTGCTATTGCCTATATCAATAAGGGCATTGAACAGGTCTCCGAGGTGGTTCAGAACAACTCGGCAACAGCCGAAGAAAGCGCGGCTGCCAGTGAGGAGCTTTCCAGCCAGGCAGAACTGCTGAAGGAAATGGTGGGAAGATTCCAGCTGAATACGGGCACCATCGCACTGCCGGAAGGAGAAGAAAGCGAGGAAGGCGAGGAAGAAGAGACCGAAGAATTTCAAATCCTGCTCGATGAGAATGAGTTCGATAAATATTAAATCCAATCGGAAAACAATCCCGTAATGCGGATGCATTCGGGATTGTTTTTTGTGTGCGCCCAGCATGGGCGCAGTCTAACGGGTGAAAGTCCCGAACACGCCAGTAGCGGGAAGTGTATAGCCAGAGGCAAGGGTGTCCACCGTGAGGCGGAATCTGAAGGAAGCCCGAGGCAAATCTC
>JAEZLP010000017.1 GCA_023415235.1 Bacillota bacterium | reverse complement strand
TAAGATCTCTTTGACTAAATTTCTGCACTATGGAGTTATCAAGGTACTGTGCCTTTCTTCAAGGCATCCGCGTTTAGCGAACTTTTATATCATATCGCACTCGCGGCTTTCTGTCAACCCGGTTTTTTCAACTTTTCTCGAATTTTATTCCGACCAGTTTTTTCCGGCTTGACCCCTTCGCCCCGGTGTTTGTCCGGTTCGAAAGGTGCTTTATCATAGTATCAAAGATGGTTCTTCCTGTCAACCGATTTCGGCGACTTTTTTCATCTTTCTTTACACTCTGTCCGTCTCGTCCGTTATGGCCGCAAATGACCGACAGCTTTATTATCCTAACAAATCTAGCTTCTTCTGTCAAGCCGTTTTTCAACTTTTTTCGACAGTTTTTTATGGATATTTTAGGATTTGTAGATTTGTCCCATTTTTCCCCTGGCTATGCCGTGTTTGTACATATTATATGTATTTAAAAACGACTTATGCATGAAAAAAGGAACCCCTCGCCCGTTCGTGGGAGGGATTCCTTCTATTAATGTTCTATCAGGTGCATTGCCTTTTTGACGCGGTGAAGGCCGCAGTGGCCATCCCGGAGGATCGGGTCGTATTTGATTATTGATCAGCTAATCTTTTGTAGCTGTCATAGCGTTCTTTTGCGTTTTCTTCCGCCATCTCAAAGAGTTTGTCGGCAACTTCCGGGAATTCCTGTGCCAGGGAGGAATATCTAACCTGACCCAGAATGAAATCTTTGAAGCTTGCGGTAGGAGCCTTGGAATCCAAAATGAACGGATTCTTTCCTTCCTTCTTCAGTTCCGGATTGAACCGGTACAGGTGCCAGTATCCGGCTTCCACTGCATCTTTGATGTTCTCTTGGGACTTGCCCATGCCCTTCTTGATGCCGTGGTTGATGCACGGAGCATAGCAGATAATGATGGAGGGCCCGTCGTACTTCTCCGCTTCGATGACCGCCTTCATAAACTGGTTCTTGTCAGCCCCCATTCCTACCTGGGCTACATAAACATAACCGTAGGACATTGCCATCATGCCGAGATCCTTTTTCTTGATCCTCTTTCCTGAGGCTGCAAATTTAGCGATGGCGGCAGCGGGAGTTGCCTTGGAGGATTGTCCTCCTGTATTGGAGTATACTTCGGTGTCGAATACGAGGATGTTGACGTTCTCGCCCGAAGCAAGGACGTGATCCAGTCCGCCGTATCCGATATCGTATGCCCAGCCGTCTCCGCCGAGGGCCCATACGGACTTCTTGACAAGGAAGTCTTTTCTGTCTTCGATTTCCTTGACAAGGGCAATCACTTCTTTATCGTCGGTCTTCAGCGCGTCAATGGCAGCAACCAACTTTTCGCTGGCTGCTCTCGAGAGCGCTCCGTCGTTCTTGTCTGCGAGCCAGCCTTCCAGAGCAGCCTTCAGGTCTGCAGGAATATTCATAGCCAGCAGCGCGTTTGCGCAGTCTTCTATCTTTTCTCTCATCTGCTTTGTCGCGATGAACATGCCCAGGCCATATTCAGCATTGTCTTCAAACAGAGAGTTGGCCCAAGACGGTCCTCTTCCATTTGCATCCTTGCAATACGGTGTGGATGGCGCTGATGCTCCCCAGATGGAGGAACAGCCTGTTGCATTTGCGATCATCATCCTGTCGCCAAACAGCTGGGTGATCAGCTTGATATATGGAGTTTCTCCACAGCCTGCGCAGGCGCCGGAGAATTCGAGGTACGGATGTGCGAACTGGCTTCCCTTTACAGTTTCTTTCGAAAGAATGTTATCCTTCAGCGGAAGCTTGATGGAATAATCCCATTTTGCCTTTTCTGCTTCACATTCAGCGATCGGCACCATGACAAGGGCTTTTTCCTTTGCCGGACAGATGTCCGCGCAGTTTCCGCAACCCATGCAGTCCATCGGGGACAGCTGCATTCTATATTCAAGGCCCTCCAGTCCCTTTCCTACCGCTTTGATGGTCTCAAAACCTTCCGGTGCCTTTGCCTTTTCGTCAGCAGTCACGAGAACCGGACGGATGGATGCGTGAGGGCATACGAAGGAGCACTGATTGCATTGGATGCAGTTTGCGGGCTTCCATTGCGGAACGTTTACGGCTACGCCTCTCTTTTCATAAGCGGCAGTACCTGACGGGAATGTGCCGTCTTCTCTTCCTTTAAACGCACTGACTGGCAGGTCGTCGCCTTCCTGTCTCGTCATCGGGATGAGGACTTCTTCGATGAATTCGGGAACATCAAGCTTCACCTTGTCGGCGTCCTTGGCGTCAGCCCAGGATGCAGGAATTTCGACTTTTTTAATGTCGGTGATCCCTCTGTCAATGGCGGCATTGTTCATCCGGACAATCTTCTCGCCCTTCTTGCCGTAGGAGTGTTCTACCGCTTCCTTCAGGTATTTCACAGCGTCGTCCACGGGAATTACATTGGCGAGCTTGAAGAAGGCAGCCTGCATAACCATGTTGATCCTGTTTCCGAGACCTATTTCCTCCGCAACTGCAGTCGCGTTGATCGTATAGAAATTAATATTATTTTTCGCTATGTATCTCTTCATTGCCGCCGGGAGGTTTTCGTCAAGCTCTTTGTCGTCCCAGATGCAGTTGAGCACGAAGGTTCCGCCTTTTTTGAGGCCCTTGAGCAGGTTGTACTGGTTTACATAGGCCTGATTGTGGCAGGCTACGAAGTCTGCCTCATTGATCAGATACGTGGACTGGATTTTGCTCTTCCCGAATCTCAAATGAGAGATGGTTACACCTCCGGATTTCTTGGAGTCATATGCGAAATACCCCTGCGCATAGAGATCGGTCTTGTCCCCGATGATCTTGATGGCGTTCTTGTTGGCGCCGACGGTTCCGTCGGATCCGAGTCCCCAGAACTTGCAACGGATGGTTCCTGCCGGTTCTGTTGAAATTTCAACAGGCGTCAGTGAAGTATAGGTAACATCGTCAGTGATACCGATTGTAAACTGGTCCTTTGGCTGGGCCTGATCCAGATTGTCGTAAACCGCAGCAATCTGTCCCGGCGTGGTGTCCTTGGAACCCAGGCCATATCTGCCGCCGTATACTTCAGGAGCATTTGCTTCTCTGTAGTACATTGTTCTGACGTCCATATATAAGGGATCTCCAAGAGCGCCCGGCTCCTTGGTTCTGTCCAGGGTGGCGATTCTTTTTACCGTCGGCGGAATCACTGCCTTCAGATATTCCGGCGCAAACGGGCGATACAGTCTGACCTTGACAAGGCCGACCTTTCTTCCCTGCGAAATCAGCACGTTGATGGTTTCTTCAATGGTTTCACAGACGGAACCCATTGCAACGATAATATTTTCTGCTTCCGGATGGCCTACATAATCAAAGAGATGGTAGTCTCTGCCAGTAAGGGCGCTGATATCCTTCATGTATTTCTCAACGATCCCAGGAACCGCTTCATAATACTTGTTTGCCGACTCCCTGGCCTGGAAGAAGATGTCCGGGTTCTGGGCGGTGCCGCGAATAACCGGATGCTCCGGATTCAATGCTTCGTCTCTGAAGCGCTGTACGGCCTCCATGTCGACGAGACTCTTAAATTCATCGTTTTCAATAATTTCGATTTTCTGTACTTCGTGAGATGTCCGGAATCCGTCAAAGAAATGAAGGAATGGCACTCTTGCCTTAATAGCGGCAAGATGCGCGATACCGCCCAAATCCATAACTTCCTGAACAGAGCTTGATGCGAGCAGGGCAAAACCAGTCTGTCTTGCGGACATAACATCAGAGTGATCACCAAAGATGCAAAGGGCATGAGCAGCAAGGGTTCTTGCGCTTACGTGAAATACTCCCGGCAGGAGTTCCCCGGCGATCTTGTACATGTTCGGGATCATGAGAAGCAATCCCTGAGAAGCTGTATATGTAGTAGTCAGTGCACCCGCTGCCAGCGAACCGTGAACCGCTCCTGCGGCGCCGGCTTCCGACTGCATTTCGACAACCTTGACCTCTTGTCCAAAAATATTCTTTCTTCCATAAGCTGCCCATTCATCAACGACTTCAGCCATGGTGGATGACGGAGTAATCGGATAGATTGCTGCGACTTCCGTAAACGCATAGGAAACGTGAGCTGCCGCCGTGTTTCCATCCATGGTTTTTGTTTTCCTTTTCATCATAAAATAATAACCTCCTTAACAATCTATAACATGAAAATGATTTGTTACCGGCTTCTGGATGTTTTGCCCGGATATTATCCGTTTTGCTGTTCATTTATTAATGGTTAGTTTTATGTTATATTCCTAGTAAATTGTATCAAACTTTATACAAAATGTCTTGCACTTTTTTGTAATGTTTCTTGTAAAAAAGTGACTGTATTCTATATTACTCTATAGCTTTTTTGCGTTATAGTCAAATAATTTTTCAATAAAATACAAAATACTTAATATCTTGTGAAAAAATAGATGAGCCTTGGAATTTCTTTTGGATGCGGCTTTTATTCTCTCTACCAAGTGTAAATTCTAAAGCGTCTTACGCCGGCTTTTTTCATTTCCTCACGGGTTTTGAGCAAGTTAATCTCCTTATGGCTCAATATCAGGCTGCGGCAGTGGTAAGAATCTGTCAGGATCGGATAATACTGTCCCCTCCGATCCTTCAGAGAATATCCGGTCAGGCCCGGACAGCCTTTTTCCGGGGAGCAGTCCCGACAGTTAAAGCTTAAATCCCCCACAGGACAGTGTTCGCTGATCATGACGGGAATTCTCCCGCCGGCAGCCACTTCGGGAATTACACCGTGAAAATTCAGTTTTGCAATTTCCTCAGAATCCGCTTCATGGGAAATTACAGCTTCTTTGATTCCAAGTTCCCGGGCAAGCATAAAGTCGGCGCTGTTAAAAAGATTCAGTCCATAATCTCCGATGACCCGAACACCCGCCGAGACGAAAGGCGCGATCCAGCCGGGATTTCCAACGGCGACGCCCTGAGCTTCGGATGCTGTCACAATTTTATCAAAGTTCTTCCGAATATTGTATTCTTGCAAGCCTTTGGTGATCGCCGGTATTACCGGCACCACCCTCCGGTCGTCCTGATAAAACCCTTTGAGAACCGCCTCATAAGGCACATAGATCCTGCTTACAGCGGGATCTGCCGGTATTTCCCCGTTGACTCGATAAAGGTACAGGAATATCTCCTCTTCAAGTTCATCATCAGCCTTCGGGGATGCGGATGGGAGGCTCCAGTTGATTTGCACAGGGGCTCTTTCCGCGCCCCTGAGCCTTTCAAGGTCCTCCAGCACGGATCTGCGCAACTCGTTGATCTTGGAAAGGGGCAGTGAAATATCATCTTCGATATCAACAAAGCAGCCTTCGATGCGGAACGGTGTACCGCCGGTCTTGGAAAGCTGCGCTTTTACAGCTTCAATGGTAAGAGGCCGGGTAAGCGCTTTTTCCGCCCTTTCTGGCAGTTCCTTTGTTACAGTATTGCCGTTTTGGTCTGTGGCGCTCAGCGCAACCGGCTTGTCCAGTCCGGCGCTGAATCGAAAGACGACTTCCGTTTTGCGCATGGACTTCTCTGCAGCTCCGCTTTTCCCTTCAAAGGTTCTCCTGGCCTGACGCATGAGTTCCTTATCGGTGATTTTATATACCTTGTCGCCGGGGGAGATGGCCCCATCGATATAGCCAATGGTTACAACCTCGCCTTTTCCTGCGAACTCCGCTTTTTTGCCCTCACATTTCATAAAGGTGACAATATTTCCCGGCAGGTCTTTGCTGCGAATCTCCACACCGTCTCCGACGGCGAGCCTGTCAGCCAGACGAAGGGTTACAAGCCCCCTTTGCCGGTCCGGCCTTCTTCCTTCCGATGCGGTTCCTGCTGACTTTGCCGTACCAGTGCTGCTGATGACCTTGCCTATATAGATACCCTGATGTTTGGATAAATCGCCGGACATCAGGTCTTTTTTCGGATTTCCTAACAAATACCCTTCTGTAAAGCCGCCTCTGTTGAAGATCTGCGCCAGATCCCTTAAATCCGAAGGATCAACGTCATAGCTACCGTTCTTTGCATAAAGATCGAGATACTTTCGGTAAATCCCGGTAACCACTGCAACATATTCCGGATTTTTCATACGGCCTTCAATTTTCAGAGAGGAAATTCCAGCTTCGGAAAGCTTGTCAAGCTGTTCCACCGTACACAGATCCTTCGGGCTGAGGGCAAAGGACGGGCCTGCAATTTCACGTCCCGAATCCGGACGGGTTTCCGAATCCGAGCCTGTTCTGCAAATCGAATAGGGCAGCCTGCACGGTTGAGCGCATTCTCCCCGGTTTCCGCTTCTGCCCCCGATCTCCCTGCTCATCTGGCATTGTCCCGAGTAGCAGATGCATAGCGCGCCATGTGCAAACACCTCTATTTCCAACAGCTGTTGGTCAGTGATTTCCCTGATCTCATTCAAAGTAAGCTCCCGGGCAAGCACCACTCTTGAAAAGCCCAATTGTTTCGCCATTTTCACACCCTCTGCATTATATATGGTGCCCTGGGTGGAAAGATGAAGTTCGAAATCCGGGATGTGCTTTCTTACCAGCGCAGCAAAACCCATGTCCTGAATGATCAACGCATCAACTCCCAATTTGTAAAGGGTTGCGGCGTAGTTCAGGGCATCCGAAAGCTCGCTGTCCTTGATCAGCGTATTCATGGTCGCATAGAGCTTAACACCCCGTAAATGGGCGTATGTGACAGCCTCCTTCGTCTCCTCGTCGCTGAAGTTCTCCGCGTTAATCCTTGCGTTAAAGAGTTTCCCTCCCATATAAACCGCATCGGCTCCGTTTTCCACCGCAGCCTTCAATTGTTCCATTCCACCGGCGGGCGCAAGCAGTTCGGGTATTCTGTACATGGCGTTCTCCTGTCGTCTTGTTATCTATAAATTAAATTGCTAAATTCTGTTATCCTGATATATAATACTATCAATGAAAGGATGGTGCAAGCATGTCAAAGATTAAGGAAATGCTGTCGGACTGGAGATATATGAAACTTTGTTTCTATATCGTTTTCACAGCTGCATTGCTGTATGTGATATATCTTATTATCGGCAATTTCGATAAGGTCCTTTCCGCGGTCTCTTCCGTATTCAGCAGTGTCACATCGGCATTTTCTTCCCTGATCATCGGTTTGGTCATCGCATATCTGCTCAGTCCTCTCGTTGAATTTATCAATAGCAGGGTTGTGTCCAAATTTTCCCTGAAAGACCACACCGATCCTGCAAAGCTTGAAAAAGTGCTTGGCCGAAGGCGAACGGTCAGCATATTGATCACCTTCCTGTTAATCTTCCTCATCATCTGCGTGATTATTTATGCCTTTGCATTTCTAATAGTAGGAGATTTGGTTTTTACAAGTCTGCAAAATATGGTGGACAGCATTATCGATTATTTTTCAAAATATGAATCCGTCTTCCGAAGCTGGGCCGCCGCTATTCCCAACAGCGGAATCGAGGAGCGGCTTCAAACCATAGCCAACGACGTGATTTCATGGATATCCGATAATTTCAGCACAGCAGCGATCCTCGGATTTATCACCAATGCGGGCGGAAGCTTCCTGAATTTGATTCTCGGGATAGTTGTAAGCATATACCTGCTGAAAGACAAGGATTTCTTTCTGCGTCTCTGGCGAAAGATGCTCCATATTGTCCTGCCCATGAAGGCAAACGCTGTCTTGACCGAAACCCTGTCCGATATCAATCGCATCGTATCCCAGTTTTTAAGAGGCCAGCTGTTGGATGCCCTGATCATTGCAGTGCTGTCCTCCATCGGATTGACTTTGATCGGTCTTGATTTTGCCTTGTTCATCGGCTGTTTTGCCGGTTTATGTAATATTATACCTTACTTTGGACCGGTGATCAGCATCGTTCCCGCTGCTCTGGTGGGACTTCTGACAGGCGGCCCCATCGAGGCGCTCTTCGCCATCCTGGTGCTGGTCGTCATCCAGCAGATCGACGCCAATATCATCTACCCCAGGGTCGTTGGTTCCAGCATGGGGCTTCATCCGTTATTCGTTCTCATATCCGTTACTGTGGGAGGCTACTACGGAGGGATCCTCGGAATGATCCTGGCAGTTCCGACCGCAGCGATCATCAAGGTATTTATTATGAAAAAACTGGACTCCATCGAATGAGTCCAGTTTTTTCGTTTTAATGTCTACGTACCATTTTTTCTGTTATTTATTTTGTAATATGGGTTCCCGTTTTTCCTTCCAGTGCATCCACCGCCTTGAAAAGGGAGCTGATGATAGCTCTCCTGCCTTCTCCTGATTCCGCAAATTTTACTGCGGCCTGAACCTTTGGAAGCATGCTCCCCGGAGCGAAATGTCCTTCGGCAATGTAGCGTTTCGCTTCCTCCACTGTCATATGATCCAGATCCTTCTGATCCGGTTTCTTAAAGTTGATCGAGACCTTCTCCACTTCCGTTAAAATCAGAAGGGTGTCCACACCAACCTGCTCTGCCAGCAGCTCGGCGGCGTAATCCTTGTCTATGACTGCCGCAACACCCTCAAAGGATCCGTCTTCGTGCTCAATGACAGGAATACCTCCTCCTCCTGCAAAGACGACGATGGTAGAGTCCCACAGCCTCTTGATGGAGTCAATTTCCACAATGTGATTCGGGATTGGAGACGCCACCACACGGCGCCAGCCTCTGCCGGCATCCTCCTTCATGACATAATTCTTCTCCGCAGCAATGATCCGAGCGTCCTCTTCCGTGTAAAACGGTCCAATGGGCTTTGTGGGATTTTGGAAAGCAGGGTCGTCTTTGTCCACGACCATCTGGGTCACAATGGTAACGACCGGAATATATCCTTTCTGTATCCGTATCAACGCCTCATGCATTGCCTGCTGCAGATGGTAGCCGATATATCCCTGGCTCATGGCGCCGCACACATCAAAGGGCATAGGCGGAGTGACGTCTTTTGCGGTCTCCAAGGCCAGAACAATTCTCCCCACCTGGGGCCCGTTTCCGTGAACAATGGCGATTTCATAATCGCTGGCCACAATCTGCGCGATGTAATCACAGGTCTTTCTGACTACCTCAAGCTGGGCTTCGGCGGTAGGCGGGGCCCCAAAAGCCTGCAGGGCATTTCCGCCCAGAGCAATAACGATCTTTCCTTTACACATATCAAATCTCCTCCGTTAATATGTAAGAAATTCAAATTGTTTAGTCTCTGTTGACGGGCATGCTCATGCACCGCGGGCCGCCTCTTCCCCTTGAGAGCTCCGAGCTCGGTATCGTCATGACTTTGACTCCGCATCTGTCGAGAAGCTCATTGGTTACATGGTTTCTGTCATAGGTAATCACAACTCCCGGCGCGATAGCCAGCGTATTGGACGCGTCGCTCCACTGCTCGCGCTGTGCCGCAATACGGTCGGACCCGCCGCATCGGATCAATTGAACCGCCGGAAGCTTCAATTCTTTTTTCAAAATGGTTTCAAGCTCATATTTGCTGCTCTTGAAGACGGGAGTTTTATCCCTGTCCAGAGTGACCTCGTAAATATGAAGCGGACCTTCGATCTCCGGGTGAATGGTGAACTTGTCGTAATCCACCATGGTAAACACGGTATCCAGATGCATGAATGCGCGACATTTCGGAATCTCAAACACCAAAATCTTCCGGAAACTGTTGGTATGGTTCAGCAACCGTTGGGCGAAAATCTCGATCGCGTCCGCAGAGGTTCGCTGGCTCAGGCCGATCGCAACGATTTGCGGTGAAAGCACCAGAATATCTCCGCCTTCGATGGGATTGGGGCCTTCGTAATCGTACCATTTTTCGGTGCCCTCCGGCAGGAAATCCCGGTTGTATTCATGGATGTACTTCAGCATAAGAGCTTCTCTTTTTCTTGCCTTTGTTCTCATGCAGTGGATGCTGATTCCGTTCCCCACGCAAGCTCCCGGATCCCTTGTAAAGTAGAGATTGGGCATGGGATCCGTATAATATGGGTATTCCTCATTGATAAAATCCGCCAATGAATTGGATTTCTTGATATGGAGCTCCTCTTTCTTGATCCCGGCAATCATGGTATCCACCATATCCTTCACCGGCATCTGCAGCAGATAGTCCTCCATTGCCTCGGTTGCAAAGGCGGAAAAGACATCGCTGTCCCGGAGGAATTCCTTTACAAAGGTTTTTCTAACCTCCATGCTTTCCACTGCTTTGACTACTTCATCCGCAAAATACCGCACCTCCACGCCGTTATCCTGTAAAAGCCTGGCAAAGCAGTCATGCTCGTGCTGGGCAACCTCCAGATAAGGAATCTCATCAAACAACAGTCTTTCAAAGTTGTCCGGGACCAAACCTTCGATTTCGCGTCCCAGTCTATGTAACAATACGGTATTCAGCTTGCCTATTTCCGAGTAAACGTTTATGCCTTTTCCCATATCACGTTCTCCTTCCTTTCGCAATTGCTCCGCGTTATTCTATTATCACATCATATCCTATGTCTATCTGTATGCCGCTGCCTTTCCGTGCGATGTCAGGCAAGGGTAGCGACGATAACCGCCTTGATGGTATGCATTCGATTCTCCGCTTCGTCGAAAACGACGGAATGCCTGCTCCGGAACACCTCGTCTTCAACCTCACGGATATCATATCCCTTTTCCTTCCATTCTTTGGCCATCTTGGTTTCAAAATCATGGAATGCAGGGAGGCAGTGCATAAACAGCACCTCCGGATTTTCAGCAGCCCTGATCAGGTCCATGGTGACCTTGTATGGTGTCATCATTTTTACCTTCTCTGGAATCTGGGCTTCTTCTCCCATAGACGCCCAAACGTCTGTGTAAATCACGTCGGCGCCCTTCAGGCAGTCCGGTGTTGCGGAAACCTCAATTTTTCCCCCTGTCTCCTCCGCAACGGCTCTTGCATGCCGCAGGATCTCCGGATCGACGTTCAGCTCCGCGGGACCGTAAGCAACAAAGTGGATCCCCATCTTGGCGCATCCGAACATCCAGGCATATGACATATTGTTTCTGATATCTCCGCAGAAAACCACCTTGGACTTATTCAGTGGTTTTGAAAGGTGCTCCTCCATTGTCATCATATCGGCAAGGATTTGAGTCGGATGATCCACATCGGTCAATCCGTTCCAGACAGGCACTCCGGAGAATTTTGCCAGGTCCTCTACCACTTTTTGCTCATATCCCCTGTATTCTATCCCGTCATAAAATCTTCCCAGAACCTTTGCAGTATCCTCCAATGATTCCTTTTTGCCCATCTGGGAGCTCCCGGAATCAAGAAAGGTTACATGGCCTCCCTCATCAAGACAGGCGACCTCAAAGGCGCATCTCGTCCGTGTGGAAGTCTTTTCAAACAGCAGCACAATGTTTTTGCCCTTCAGCAATTCAGTATGGATTCCCGCCCTTTTCTTGGCCTTCAAATCGTGAGCCAGATCAAGCAGATATCTGATTTCACCAGGGGTAAAATCCAACAGCGTAAGAAAACTTCTCCCTTTTAAATTTACAGCCATCTTTGATCTCCTTTAATTGATGTTTTTTCCATAAAAAAGCATTACTCTATTTTAACAATAACTCAGCGTATAAAAAAATAAAGTACCAGCAGACGTATTTTTACGTGTGCCAGTACTATGCTTTCTCGTTGATTCACATTGGAAATCAACGGTATTGTCAGAATTCGAAATCAGCAGTCTTCCATTTCTTCTTCGCTATGGGCCCGGTCAGCTGTTAAGTGGGTCCTGCTTTCCCTGATCGCCTCGGTAATAATCTGTGTCCCCTTTTCGATCTGAAGCCTACTTGGATAGGAGTAATTCAGCCGAATATAATTGTCTCCCTTGGAGCCTCTCAGATAGAAAACATTGCCGGGGATAAAGGATACTCCTCGTTCCGACGTTTTCACATAAAGGCGATGATAGTCGATATCCGGGGAAAGCCTACACCACAAGTATACGCCTCCTGACGGCTTTCGGAAATCAAGACCTAGAGTCCTGGCCTCGGAGAGGCATTCGCACATCAGATCTCGTTTTTCCTTATAGTCTGCGCAGATGCTTCGGAGATTCCGCTGGTAAATTCCTTTCTCGATATAGCTGGTGAGCAACTTCTGGGATATGCTGTCAAGGCTGATCAAACGAATTGAGACGAGATAGCTGAGACTTTTTATAAGGGATTTGTCCGCAAGGACGAAGGCCATTCTGATGCCGGGCGCAAAGGTAAGCGCAAAGGAATAGATGAAAATTACGTTATTGCCTTTATCCAGAGCTTTCAGGGAAGGAATCCTCACTCCTTCAAAGCGAATCTCGGAGGATGCGTCCTCTTCAATGATCGGGAGTTTATATTTATGAGACAGAGCCAAAAGCTCCTTCCTTCGGTTCAGGCTCATGACCGTTCCAGTTGGATTCTGAAAATCCGGATTGACATAAATAAATATCGGATTGTATTTCAGAATCAGCGGTTCCAGGCTGTCGCAGACAATTCCCTCCTCATCCATGGGAGCCGCAACCACTTTCCCCCCGGCAAGCGCGAAGGTCCGGTATACGTCCGGTGACACCGGTTCTTCCACAATTACGGAATCCCCCGGCTTGATCAAAAGGGCGGCCAGATAATCAAGGGCCTGGTTTGTTTCCTGCAGAATCTGGATTTCACCCGGCTTTGCCTTGATCCCCTTGCTTATCATGAAATTGGCGATATTCTGGCGAAGGATGTGATTTCCCTGATATGGCGTGTAGGAATATGCTTCAAGATTGTCGGAGGATATAATATCGTTCAGAATCTGAGCTAGATCCTCCTTTCCGTATTCCTCCGTCGACGCGATTCCGCCTGCAAAGGAAATGATGTTTGAAGAGTAGGACTTGACAAACAAATCGTCAAAGGTAATCTTGAGGTCCAGGTATTCGTCTTTGATGAGACTGGGCCAGGAAATCACTTCGCTCTTTTTTGCCTCCAAGGTTGTACCGTTCGGACAGCAGACCGTATATCCCTTTCCCTGAGAGGACGCAAGAAAATCTTCCGCCTTTAGCTCTGTATATGCCTTAATGATCGTATTTCTATGGACGCTCAGCAGCCTGGCCAGAGTCCTTTCCGAAGGCATAACAAAACCATTGGTGATTTCTCCTTTGATAATCATCTCTTTGATCTGGTTGACTATTTGCAGATAGATGGGAGTCTGGGTATGATGGTTAATATGAATATCCATGGGCTATCCTCAACTCTTTTTTGCATTTCATTGTATTAGAAATAATGCTTCTTTATGTCTATACTTTATTGCAAACAAGACGGCTCCCCTTAAGGTCATAACCAACAAAAATATAATCCTTTTCCTTTGCTTTGTCAACATCACCGGCAGCGGCGGATTCTGCGAACAAAATCCATTTTGGGCGGTTTTTCTTGTTAATAATGTATCAATATGCCCGCTGTTCTTTCAAATTTTCTCTCCTTGTTTATGGTATCTCTTCTTTGAAAAATTGCTAATAATACACAGATCCCTTGAATTTATTATATTGTATACAGGAAAGTATACAGGATACTGGAGAAAATGATATTGACATATTTTTAACAATCCGCTACCATGATCCTAAGAGCATAAGCCATAACAATATGTATGACAAGGAGACTACTATGATTTTTAAACTTTCAGATGCCCATGCAATGCTGCAGAAGACGGCAAAAGAATTTGCGGTAAAAGAAGTCGCTCCTCTCGCGGCAGAGCTGGATGAAACCGGCGCTTTTCCAAGGGAAACCTTCGAGAAGATGGCCAAATGCGGGTTTACCGGAATCGGAACCCCTCCGGAATACGGCGGGTCAGGCGGCGATGACATAGCAAAAGCCGTTGTTGTAGCAGAAATTGCAAGAAAATGCGCCGCCACGGCAGCTACACTCTCTATCCATACCATTTTTCCGTCCGTAATACTCAAATTCGGAACTGAGGCGCAAAAGCAGAAATATCTGCCCCTTTGCGGCGACGGCGGAAAACTGAGCGCCTTTGCTCTGACAGAGCCCAATGCAGGTTCCGACGCGGGTTCCGTGAAAACCACCGCCATAGCGGACGGAGACGAATATGTTCTCAACGGAACAAAGTGCTTTATCACCGGCGGAGGGCAGGCAGATTTTCTGGTGGTATTCGCTCTCACTGATCCGTCAAAAGGATTGAAGGGGCTATCCGCGATCATCGTGGAAAAGGGCACCCCCGGTTTCTCCATTGGCAAAATTGAAGAGAAAATGGGAATCAGAGCTTCTGAAACGGTGGAATTGATTTTCGACAACTGCAGAGTGCCGAAAGAAAATCTCGTGGGCAAGGAGGGCAAAGGCTTTAATATTGCCATGACGGCTTTGGACGGAGCAAGAATTGGCGTGGCCGCCCAGGCTCTGGGGATTGCGGAAGAAGCGCTTGATGAAGCCGTGAAATATATGAAGGAGCGCGTTCAGTTCGGCAAGCCTCTCACCGCTCTTCAGGGACTGAACTGGTATATCGCCGAGATGGCCACCAAGGTGGAGGCGGCAAAATGGCTGATCTACAATGCGGCATATCTTAAACAAACCGGTCAGCCCTTCACCAAGGAGGCTGCAATGGCAAAGCTTTTCGCTTCCGATACCGCCATGTTTGTCACCAATCTTTCCCTTCAGATCCACGGAGGCTATGGCTATATGAAGGACTATCCCCTGGAAAGAATGCTGCGGGATGCCAAGATTACGGAAATCTACGAAGGTACTTCGGAAATACACAAAGTCGTCATTTCAAGAGCGGTATTAGGATAGGAGGCTGAAAAAAATGAATATCATCGTATGCATCAAACAGGTCCCGGACACAAACGAAGTAAGAATCAATCAGGAAACCGGAACCCTGATCCGTGACGGAGTGCCGAGTATTATCAATCCGGACGATAAAAACGCCATTGAGGGAGCATTGACTCTGAAAGACCAGCACGGCGGCCATGTAACCGTCCTCTGCATGGGGCCTCCCCAGGCAAAGGATGCTTTAAGGGAAGCCCTTGCCATGGGTGCGGATGAAGCAATTCTTTTATCCGACAGGGCCTTCGCAGGTTCTGATACATGGGCAACTTCCACGATTCTGGCCGCAGCCATCGAAGCGATTGGAAATTACGACATCGTGTTCTGCGGCCGCCAGGCCATTGACGGGGACACAGCCCAGGTGGGTCCTGAAACGGCTGAGTTTCTCGATATCCCCCAAGTGACCTACGCCAAGGAAATCAAGCTCATTGACGATAAGACACTTGAAATTACCCGTTATACCGAATACGGCGACTACGTGATCCAGGCGAAAATGCCCTTGATGCTTACCGCAATCAAGGAACTAAATACTCCGAGGCTGCCCCACGTCAGAGGAATTTTTCAAGCCTTTGAAACCGACAGCGTAAAGGTATGGTCCATGGAAAACATTGAAATCGACCCGACCCAAATCGGTTTGAAGGGTTCCCCCACCAATGTGTTCCGGTCCTTCGTTCCGGTGAAAGAGAAAAACTCCATGATGATGGAAGGCAGTACCGGAAAAGAAAAAGCATCCTCGTTAATCGCGAAATTATCTGATTTGAAGCTAATATAGGAGGGCAGAGATGAAAAGAGCAAAAGTAAACCAGGGTATCAACCTTTCTGATTATCATGACGTTTGGGTGATCGCGGAACAGAATGAAGGGAGAATTCATCCTGTCACCATCGAGCTTGTGGGAGAAGGCCGAAAGCTTGCCGACGCTTTGGGGAAGAAACTGGCGGTCGTAGTTCCGGGCTTTGATGTGGATGCGGAAATCAACAAGCTGAGGCATTATCCTGTTGACACAATTTTCTACATTAAGCATCCGCTGTTAAAGAATTTTTCTACGGAAGGCTACGCCTTATCCATATCCGAGCTGATTCATGCAAAAAAGCCGGAGGTTGTCTTGATCGGAGCCACCTCGATCGGCAGGGACATCGCTCCCAGAATTGCAGGAAAAGTCGGCACCGGTTTGACTGCGGACTGTACCAAACTTGAGGTGGACGAAACCGACAAAAAGCTCCTGCAGACGAGACCCGCCTTTGGAGGAAACCTCATGGCAACCATTGTTTGTCCGAAAAATCGGCCCCAGATGTCCACCGTACGTCCGGGGGTAATGGAAAAAGCAGCTTATTCAGAGAAAATCCGCGGTGAAATCGTTGAGTTTTCCCCAACTCTGAAAGCAGAGGATATCCGAACCGTCCTGATTGATAAAATAAAGAGCGATAAAAAGAAAGTCAATCTGGTCGACGCGAAGATTATCGTTTCGGGAGGCAGAGGACTGAAGTCACCGGAGGGTTTCTCGCTGATCCGTTCTTTGGCGGAAAAATTAAACGGAGAGGTAGGTTCCTCAAGAGCCTGTGTAGATGCAGGGTGGATTGAACATCTCCATCAGGTCGGTCAGACGGGAACGACGGTAAGACCGGATCTCTATATTGCCTGCGGAATATCGGGAGCGATCCAGCACTTGGCCGGCATGAGCGAGTCCAAATATATCGTCGCCATCAACAAGGACCCCAATGCCCCAATTTTCAAGGTCTGCGATTACGGAATCGTAGGGGATCTCAACGAAGTTATTCCAGCCATGATCGAAGCGGTTGAATCAAAAGGAAAGGAAATTGAGTTATGAGCATGATGATAGATGACAACAGCCTGAATATGAGCGGCTACAGCATTCAGGAAATGTATGTGGGTCAAAGGGCCAGTGTAAGCAAGACCATCTCCGAATCGGATATCAATACCTTCGCAGGAATTATCGGCGACCTGAATCCGGTTCATGTCAATGCCGAATACGCAAAAACCACACGGTTCGGGGAAAGAATTGCCCACGGCATGCTGACTGCCTCCTTCCTCTCCACCATCGTGGGGATGTGCATTCCGGGGGCTGATGCGATTTATTTAAGCCAGGAGTTGAAATTTCACCTTCCGGTGAAGATCGGCGATACCATTACGGCAACCGGTGTGGTTACGAAAATCATTGAAGAAAAGAGGATCGGATATCTGGATATGACAATCACCAATCAAAGAGGAGAAGTTGTCGTATCCGGCGAAGGAAAGGTTATGGCCACAAAATAAAGGAGTTGATTTTTATGGCTAATGTATTTTTAACACCAAATTATATCTGTATGGGAGAAGGCGCCCTCGGATTAAGCAAGGAACAGATGAGAAAGCTTGGAACGAAAGCGTTGATCGTTACCGACGCTTCCATGATCAAACTGAATAATGTAAGGAAGCTCACAGACCTATTGAATGAACTTCAAATTGGGTATGAAATCTACTCCGATGTCAACTGTGAGCCCACCACTCAAATGGTGGAAGCCGGCCTTGAAATCTACAGAAGCACCGGCTGCGACTTCCTCATCGGGCTCGGCGGGGGCAGCCCCATCGATGCCATGAAGGCCATCGGCGCTGTAATCGGAAATGGCGGGGACATCTGCGATTATATAGGCAAGCCACTGATTCATCCAATGCCACCCAATGTTTCGATTCCTACCACGGCCGGAACCGGAACAGAAGCCAGCAAGGCCTCGGTGATTACCAATACAAAGACAAACGTGAAAATGCTCCTCAATGATCCGAAGCTGATCACTGATGTTGCCATCGTGGACCCGGAATTCACCTTGACTGCTCCCCCCGCGGTCACTGCGGCAACCGGTATTGACGCCCTTACCCATGCCATTGAGGCATATATCTCAAAAAGAGCCTTTATGATGTCGGATACCTACGCGGTTTCGGCCATCAAGCGGATCTTTGCCAATCTTTACGAGGTATATCTCAACGGTCAGAATATCCATGCAAGAAACCAGATGGCTGTCGCTTCCCTCGAAGCCGGCATTAGCTTCACCAATTCCTCCGTCACTCTGGTTCATGGTATGAGCCGTCCCATCGGAGCTCTGTTTCATGTTCCGCACGGTCTGTCCAATGCCATGCTTCTCTGCAAATGCCTGGAGTTTGTCAAGCCTTACGTGATCGACCGGTTGAGCAGCCTTGCCAGAGAAATAGGCGTATATCAAACCGGTATGAGCGATGCGGACGCTGCCGATGCTTTTGTGGAAGCAACCAAGGATCTCTGCAGGAAGTTGAACATCCAGACTCCTGCGGAATATGGCATTTCCAGGGAAGAATTTTTTTCCGCAATGGATAAAATGGCTACGGACGCCCTGGCAAGCGGAAGTCCCGGGAACTCAAGAATACCGCCCACGAAAGAAGACCTCTTGAATATCTATCGGTCCTTGTGGGATTAGCAGAGAACTAGCGCTAAGCGGATCATGATCTTTTGCAGCCTGTAACGATCGCTGTAATGGATTCATATAATATATTCAGTACAGTGGGTACGGGGAACATATTCCGTAAAATGGGTACGATACAGGAGAATAGATATGGTCAAGATTAATCAGAATCAGGCGCAATACATCACTTACGGTCAAATGAATCTGATCAACGATTTCAGGAAGCTCTGGACAGATGTTGTCATCTGGCTGCGGTCCCATATGGTGAGTACCATCACCGGGTTCAGCAATATAGAAACCATCCACAGGCGAATCGAACAGATACCGGCCGATATGGCGCAAAGACTCCAACAATTTTTGGGCGTCGAAAGCGCCGAGAGGTTTCAAAGCCTGCTGTCCATGTATCTGGACAATGCGCAGATTCTAGTGGACGCGATGAATAATAATGATCAGGAGCTGGTGAATCGTACCGTTGTCCAGCTGTACCGGAATGCGGATACCATGGCTGATTTTCTGGCAAGTATCAATCCTTACTGGAGCAAGGCCCAATGGCAGAATCTTTTCCATCAGCTCACAGATATGGGCATTTCCGAAGTCGTAGCCATGTTTTCCGGTGAGTATGATCGGGAGATCGACATTAGAGAACGGCTGCTCCGTCTTGCTCTTGTTTTGGGAGATTATATGGCTCAAGGAGTCATGCATTTTCTGGACCCCGGTCTCTTTCAAGAATATCCTGATTCCAACGTCTTTCCTGACTGACGGGACAAAAAAGCCATCCGATGCTCCGGATGGCTTTTCAATTTTCAATTTGCTCTGTCGTTCTATCCAGGGACCGGTTGAGGTCGGTCCTATTTCCCAATCGTTGCAACCATAATGGCTTTGATGGTATGCATCCGGTTTTCCGCCTCGTCAAAGACAACGGAATGCTTGCTGCGAAAAACCTCATCGGTAACTTCCCTGATATCGTAGCCCTTTTCCTTCCATTCCTTCGCCATCTTGGTTTCGAAATCATGGAACGCAGGCAGGCAGTGCAGGAAAAGCACATCCGGATTCTCCGTGGCTTTCAGCATTTCCATAGTGACCTTGAAGGGAGTGAGCATTTTCACCTTGTCGGGGATCTGATCCTCCTCCCCCATGGATGCCCATACATCGGTATAGATCACATCTGCGCCCTTGAGGCACGCGGGATCGCTGCTCACCTCGATGAGGCCTCCGGTTTCGGCGGCGATCTTTCTCGAAACATCGAGAACTTCCTGATCGACCTTCAGTTCATCCGGTCCGAATGCTACGAAATGCATCCCCATCTTGGCGCAGCCGTACATCCAGGCGTAGGCCATGTTGTTTCGGATATCGCCGCAGAAAATGACCTTCGTTTTATTGAGGGGCTTGTCAATATGCTCCTCCATGGTGAGCATATCTGCCAGAATCTGAGTCGGATGATCGATATCGGTCAGCCCGTTCCATACGGGAATACCGGAATACCTTGCGAGATCCTCCACGGTCTTCTGATCATATCCTCTGTATTCAATCCCGTCAAAGAATTTTCCAAGAACCTTTGCGCTGTCCTCGATGGACTCCTTCTTCCCAACCTGGGAGCCGGAAGATTCAAGGTATGTAACATGGCCGCCCTCGTCATGGCAGGCAACTTCGAAGGAGCATCTTGTTCTCGTAGAAGTCTTTTCAAACAGCAGTACGATGTTCTTTCCTCTCAGCAAGTCCCCTCCGATACCCGCCCGTTTCTTTGCCTTCAAATCGTGGGCCAAATCAAGCAGATACCGGATTTCCTGGGGGGTGAAATCCAATAATGTTAAAAAGCTTCTTCCCTTCAAATTCGCTGCCATCGTTTCAACCTTCTTTCTATTTTTTCTGTTTTGGTTTTAAAATGTACTCCTGCAGGAGTTTATGAGCAAAGAATTTCTGCGCGTCCGCCTTCATGGAAAGGTTGACGATAAGCATGAACAGCTCGAGCATGTCATCGTCAGAAAGCTGGGTTTCCCTCAGCTGATACTTGCAGTCCTCCATGATCTGGTTAATGCTCCGGGTCAGCGTCTCCTCTTCGGCTGCCTGAACCTCAAGTATGCTCCCATAAAGGGCTGCCAGATCGATTTTTTCATCAAACTCTGAATTGTAGTTGTCAATCAAAGGCTTGACTATCTTTTCAATCTCCTCCATCTGGAACGTTCCCTTCAGATAGAAGATCAATGTGAGAAGAATCAGATGATCCTTGGAATATTTCTTGTTGACCGGTCTTGGGAGCATGTTGTGCTTCACATAGTTGCCAATCATAGTTTTCGTGATCACCTTGTCCTTTTCGCTCTTTTTATAGATGCCAAGCTCCTTGTTCAGAAACGTTTCCGCCTGATCCATGTATATTTCCATATCCGGAAAATCATTCACGCTGATTTTCCCTTTGGCAATAAATTCTTCCACCATGTTCCTGACAAATTCCTCATATCTCATCATATCCACCTCCGCTTAATCCGCAAACAGTATTTATAACTACATTATAGGTTTTTCATTACTGCGTGTCAATAAGAGGGCAAATATGATTGAGTTTTTGTTGAAATTAATGGGTATGAAAATCACGCTTTGGGCGGTTTCGCGCCGTAGTACTGATAATAGGTAACCTCCAGCCTGCCGTTGTAGAGCTTTCTTCGGCGATCTGCGGGTCTGCCCATGGCAAGAGTTTCAAATTCCTTATCCGTGGTGATCAGATAGAGAGACCAGGTGGGATGACCTTCGAAGAGCTTATTCAGATCTCTGTAAATTCTGCGTATCTCATCCCTTTCTCCGATTCTTTCCCCATAGGGCGGATTGCAGATTACGATGCCGTAGTCTCCCTCAAACCTCACGTCCTTCAGCGGCTTTACATGGAAATCGATGCAGTCGTCCACCCCTGCTTCCATGGCATTTTCTCTCGCGGCTTTTATTGCGGCAGGCAGGATATCCGAGGCCTGTATCCTAATGTCCGCACTGTCCCGAATTGCTTCAAATGCAGCCTTCCGTTCCTCCTTCCAAAGATTGGCGGGTATGGCGGGCCATTGTTCCGAGGCAAATTTTCGGTTCAGCCCGGGAGCGATATTCTTCCCGATTAATGCTGCTTCGATGGGGATGGTGCCGGATCCGCAGAAGGGATCTAGCAGCAGCCTCCCTTCCTTCCAATAAGACAGTTGCACCATGGCTGCCGCCAGAGTTTCCTTGATGGGCGCCGCCACATCCTTTACCCTGTAGCCCCGTTTGTGAAGTCCTGCTCCGCTGGTATCCAGGGTGATGGTTACTCTGTCTTTCAGCAAGGTGACCTTGATAATGAATTCGGGGCCGGTTTCCTTGAACCATTCACAGTGGTAAGTTTCTCTCAGCTTTTCCACGATGGCCTTCTTAACGATGGCCTGGCAGTCGGGAACACTATGGAGCTTTGATTTGACCGAGGTTCCAGTAACGGTGAACTTTCCTTCTTCCGGGATCCATTCCTCCCAGGGCAGAGCCTTGGTTTGCTGAAAAAGCTCCTCAAAGGTAAGAGCAGTGAATTCGCCCAGCTTGATCAGGACCCTGTCAGCGCAGCGCAGCCAAAGGTTTGATTTCACAACCGCTCTCTCATCTCCCAGATAGGTTATCTTTGCATCTTCCGATTTCAGCACCTTGAACCCAAGGGCCTCAATCTCACGTTTTACGACTGCCTCCAGGCCGAAGGTGGCCGTTGCAATCAGTTCGAGCTTTGACATTTTGTCCTCCTCTATACGGCGTTCCGGTGGCGTTTTCGTAAGAAAGTCATTGTCCCGCCGTCCTATTGGGATAAAAAAAGCTCTCTTGCGAGAGCTTTAACTTTTAGATGAACTGTTTTCTCTTATTCAATTGATTGTTTTCAATCGCATCAATTGAATTCAGGGCTTTGCCCGTACCTACGGCTACGCAGGACTTTGGATCTTCTGCGATCCATACTTTGATTCCTGTGCGTTCCTCGATTCTTTTGTCGATACCGTGAAGCAGCGCGCCGCCTCCGGTCAGACAAATACCGCTGTTGCTGATGTCTGCGGACAACTCAGGCGGAGTTCTTTCCAGAACGCCGTGAGCAACTTCGCAGATCATCTGGAGAGGCTCGTCCAGCGCCTCCATCATCTCCTTGGATGTAATCTCAATGGATTTCGGGAGCCCTGTTACAAGATCTCTTCCTCTGCATTCCTTTACAACAACTTCTTCTCTCGGGTAAGCCGTACCGATGGTCATTTTCATTTCCTCGGCAGTTCGTTCTCCAATATAAAGCTTATGCTCTTTTCGCATGTACTTGATAATCGCTTCGTCGAATTTGTCTCCGGCAACCTTTACGGAAGTGCTGGTCACAATGCCTCCCAGAGAGATCACGGCAACGTCTGTGGTTCCTCCGCCGATGTCAATGATCATGACGCCGTCAGGTTTGGAGATGTCAATTCCAGCTCCGATGGCGGCCGCAACCGGTTCCTCCATCAGAAAAACAGCTTTTCCGCCCGCCTGTGTGGCAGCTTCCCTGACAGCTCTTTTTTCCACTTCCGTGACTCCGCTGGGTACGCATACCATAATTCTGGGTTTAAAGAATCTGCTGTTTCCGCAGGTCTTTCTAATAAAATATTTCAGCATTCTTTCCGTTACATCGTAATCGGAAATAACACCATCCCTCAGGGGTCTTACTGCAATAATATTGCTCGGGGTTCTTCCAAGCATCTGTCTGGCTTCTTCGCCCACGGCAAGAATTTCATTGGTGTCTCTGTTGATTGCCACAACGGAAGGCTCGTTCAGAACGACACCTTTTCCTTTTATATAAACCAAAACATTCGCTGTTCCAAGGTCAATTCCAACTTCATCTGTAAAGCCCAAGTCTTTTCCCTCCTTAGTGTATCCCATTAAAAGATTCTGTAAATCAGCTGCAGTATCTTCATCATTTCTGCATACGTATTTATTTTTCACGCTTATCTTTAATATTATATCTATTGAGAGGGATTTTTTCAATTTTTATTTTCAAATTGACAGATAAAGTTTGAATTCCTTTCAGGACGCGCTATATTTTTACAATATCCACCATATTGAAATCCTCCAGCGTCTTTCGCATGAGAAGGCTGTTGGCCAAGGCGTTTGCCGTGTCGATGGAGGTCAGGCACGCGATGTTTCTCTCTATGGCCTTTCTTCTCATCTGGACGGAATGAACTGCGGGCTTTCTTCCGATTGTCGAGGTGGAGACAACAAAGTCCACTTCTCCGGTGTCAAAGAGATCGCTGGTGTTGGGAGACGGCTCGTCGTGCTTGTTTACGATGAGGGCCGGCACGCCGTGTTCTCTGAGGTACTCTGCGGTTCCTCTGGTTGCCCAGATCTTGTAGCCGAATTCGATAAACTTCAGAGCCAGTGGAACGACCTCTGGTTTGTCGGAATCCTTTACGGTGATCAATACGCAGTCGCCGACCTTGTGCATCTCGTATCCGGCCGCGATCAGACCCTTGTAGAGGGCGGTTTCCAGATTCTTGTCAATGCCAAGCACCTCTCCCGTGGACTTCATCTCCGGTCCCATGTGGTTATCCGCATCATGCAGCTTCGTAAAGCTGAATACAGGAACCTTGACCGCCACATAATCGCCCTCGGGGCATACGCCGCTGCCATAACCCAGATCCTTGAGCTTCGCTCCGAGAACGACCTTGGTTGCAAGATCGACGATTGGAACGTTTGTGACCTTGCTGATATAAGGCACTGTTCTTGAGGATCTCGGGTTAACCTCGATGACGTACACCTGGTTCTCGTAAATCACATACTGGATGTTTACCAGTCCGGACACCTTCAGTTCCCTCGCCAGCCGTCCGGTATATTCTACGATTGTCTCTCTGATTTCCTTTGTCAGCGTCTGCGGGGGATAGATGGAGATGGAGTCTCCGGAGTGGACTCCGGCGCGCTCAATGTGCTCCATGATGCCGGGAATCAGGAAGTCCTCTCCGTCGCAGACCGCGTCTACCTCAACTTCCGTTCCCGCCAGATACTTGTCGATCAGTACCGGGTTTTCCAGCTCTGTCGAGGTGATGATATCCATATATTCCACTACGTCGTTCTTGGTATGTGCAATAATCATATTCTGTCCGCCCAGTACGTAGGACGGCCTGAGAAGCACGGGAAATCCCAGCTTCTGCGCCTTCTTAACCGCTTCCTCGGTGGTGTAGGCCATGAGACCATTGGGTCTGGGAATGTTGCAATGTTCCAAAAGCTTATCGAAACGCTCCCGGTCTTCTGCGGCGTCGATGCTGTCCGCCGAGGTCCCTAGGATTCGAATCCCCTTCTTTTTCAGATATTTGGTCAGCTTGATGGCTGTCTGTCCGCCAAACTGGACCACCACGCCCCAGGGCTGTTCCGTATGAATGATTGCATCCACGTCCTCAGGGGTCAGAGGCTCAAAGTACAATCTGTCGGAAATGTCAAAATCCGTTGAGACGGTTTCCGGATTGTTGTTCACGATGATAGCCTCATATCCGGCCTCTTTCAGGGCGGAGACGCAGTGTACGGAGCAGTAGTCAAATTCGATTCCCTGTCCGATCCGGATCGGGCCAGAGCCGAAAACAATCACTTTCTTTTTCCCTGTGTCGTGCTGCTCTATAAATTCCTTGGCTTCGTTCTCTTCATCAAAGGAGGAGTAGAAATATGGAGTCTCCGCCGCAAATTCGGCGGCGCAGGTGTCCACCATCTTGTAAACGGGATAGAGCTTTTCCTGAGGCTCCTGGCCGCTGAGCTCCTTGATCGTCTTGTCCAGAAAGCCCATTTTCTTTGCCTTCTTGTATTTCTCCTGAGTCAGCGGGCCTGTCGTCAGGTCGTTCTCCATGTCGACCAGATTGGAAAGCTTATGGAGGAACCAACGGTCGATCTTTGTGATTCTATGGATCTTATCGATGGGAATTCCTCTCTTCAGCGCTTCATACACCACAAAGATCCTTTCATCGTCGCAATGGTGAAGATACTCTTCGATGAGATGATTTTCCTTATCCTTCAGCTTCTTCAGGTTCAGGGTATCCATATTCAGCTCAATGCAGCGGACTGCCTTCATCATAGCCTGCTCGAAGGTGGTTCCGATGGCCATGACTTCACCCGTGGCTTTCATTTGGGTCCCCAGGGACCTTTTGGCGTAGACAAACTTGTCAAAAGGCCATTTGGGGAATTTTACGACAATATAATCCAGAGCCGGCTCAAAGCAGGCATAGGTTTTTCCCGTAACCGAATTGATGATTTCGTCCAGCGTGTAGCCGATGGCGATCTTTGATGCAACCTTGGCGATAGGATAACCGGTTGCCTTGGAAGCAAGCGCCGAGGATCGGGATACTCTCGGATTTACCTCAATGACCGCATATTCAAAGCTGTCAGGATGCAGCGCGAACTGACAGTTGCAGCCTCCTTCCACGCCCAAGGCCTGAATGATCTTCAGGGATGCGGTACGGAGCATCTGATATTCTTTATCGGACAGGGTGACAGCAGGAGCGACGACAATGGAATCTCCTGTATGAACTCCTACCGGATCTACATTTTCCATGGAGCAGACCGTGATGGTGTTGTTCTTGCTGTCCCTGATAATCTCAAATTCTATTTCTTTCCAGCCGGATACGCATTTTTCAACCAGGATCTGATTGATGGGGCTCAGCCTCAAGCCGTTTTCTCCGATTTTCTGAAGCTGGTTTTTTGATGAGGCAATTCCGCCGCCAGTGCCGCCCAGAGTATAGGCAGGCCGAACGATGACCGGATACCCGATCTCATCGGCGAAGGCATAAGCGTCTTCCATATTGGTTACAACCTTGGAAGGAATCACCGGTTCTCCGATGGATGCAAGCATATCCTTGAAAAGCTGACGATCCTCAGCTTTGTCGATGGTTTCCACCGTAGCGCCCAGCAGTCTGACTCCCTGCTCCTCAAGAAAACCTTCCTTGGCAAGCTGCATGGAAAGAGTCAGGGCAGTCTGGCCTCCCATTGTCGGCAGAATGCTGTCCGGTTTTTCCGACTTGATAATCTTCTTCAATACGGGCAGCGTGAGGGGTTCTATGTAAACCTTATCCGCCATGGTTTTATCCGTCATGATGGTGGCAGGATTGGAATTAACCAGAACGACTTCGATTCCGTCATCCTTTAAAGCTCTGCAGACCTGAGTCCCCGCGTAGTCGAATTCGGCTGCCTGCCCGATAATGATGGGACCGGACCCGATCACCAGCACCTTTTTGATATCTTTACTTAGTGGCATGTTTTCCTCCCTCTCTAGTGCTGCGACATCATTTGAATGAACTGATCGAAAAGATACTCGGTATCCTGCGGACCGGCGCAAGCTTCCGGATGGAACTGAACGGTAAAGGCTTTGCCATTTTCATATGTAATCCCTTCGCAGCTTCCGTCATTTACATTGCTGTGGCTCACCGTTCCAATTTTCGGATCCAGAGATTCCCCCACCACGGCATACCCATGGTTTTGGCTTGTGATAAAAACTCTGTCCCGGATTTTATCGGCTACCGGCTGGTTGGCGCCCCGGTGTCCGTATTTCAGCTTTTCTGTTCTGGCTCCGTTTGCCAGCGCCAGCAGCTGATGTCCGAGGCATATTCCGAAAATCGGAATTCCGCTTTTCATTAGTTCTCTCAGTATTTTAATGGGTTCCTCATTTTCCGCCGGATCTCCCGGACCGTTTGAAAGCATGATCCCATCGGGGTTGAGTCTGCGGATATTCTCCGCCGGCGTATTATAGGGAACCACCGTAACGCTGCATTCTCTGTTCAGCAGGCTGCGGAGGATATTCGCCTTATATCCGAAATCATATAATACCACATGATACTTTTCCTTCAGCGCGGGATAAAAGGATTGCTCCATACAGGAAACCGCCTTGACCGCGTTCCTGATCGAAAAACATCGCAGTTCTTGTAAGTAGCTGTCCATCTCTTCCGGCATTTCCGCAGTGACAGCGCCGTTCATCACGCCATACTCCCTTATTTTTTTCGTGAGGGCCCTGGTATCGATATCATAGATCCCCACTATATTGTTTTTCTTCAGGTATTCATCCATCGTATATTTACTTCTGAAGTTGGAGGGTTTTTCGCACCACTCCCGGACGATGTATCCCTTGACCCAGGATCTCGACGATTCACTGTCCAAATCATTCAGCCCATAGTTCCCGATCAGCGGAAACGTCTGGGTAACGATCTGCCCATAGTAGCTGGGATCCGTCAGGGTTTCCTGATATCCCGTCATTCCTGTGGTGAACACCACTTCTCCGACGGCTGTGCCCTGTACTCCGAAGCCCTTCCCCTCGTAGACGGTTCCGTCTTCAAGGATCAGATAAGCGGTCCTCTCATCCTTTTTTTCCAATTTACTGTTTTTTTCCATTCTATCTGCTCCTTCCGTTCTTTCCCGCCGTTTCGTCGCCGAATGTGCGCAGGTTAGCCTTCCCCTTCCGCTATCCACGAATGGCTTTTTCCAGAAGCTCCAGCCCTTCATCCAGCTCCTCATCACTGATATTGAGCGGCGGAAGCAGTCGGATCCGGCTCTTTGCGGTCAATGTGATCAGGCCAAGCTCCAAGGCGTTTTTCACTACTTCTTTCGCTTCCTTGTCCTTTAGGGAAACCCCCAGCATCAATCCAAGTCCCGTTACCATATCCACACCGTCCATCTTTTCTATTCGGGACTTCATATAATCGCCCTTTTTGGCAACCTGATCAAGAAATTTATTATCAATTCGATTTAATACCTCTATGGCTCCGGCGCACACCGCGGGGTTGCCGCCGAAGGTCGTTCCGTGATCGCCCTGCTGCAGCACATGAGAACAGCTTTCTCCGAAAAGGATTCCTCCGATCGGGAGCCCTGCGCCCAATCCCTTTGCCATGGTAACCATATCCGGGCGGATCCCGAAATGCTCATAGGCGAAGAGTTTTCCCGTTCTTCCGATCCCTGTCTGTACCTCGTCTATGATCAGAAGAATATCCTTTTCTTTGCACAGGTCGTGCAGCTCTCTGACATAGTCTTCCTCCAGCCTGTTGACGCCTCCCTCTCCCTGAATCAGCTCAGCCATAACCGCACATGTCCTGTCAGTGATTTTTCCTTTGAGGTCCTCATGATCATTGAGTTTCGAATAGACAAACCCTTCCATAAAGGGATCAAAATATTTATGATAGTCATCCTGTCCCGTGGCGGTGATGGTAGCCAGTGTTCTCCCGTGAAAGGAGTTCTGGAGTGTTATGATATCGTATCTTCCTGCTCCGTATTTCTGTAAGCTGTATTTTCTGGCAGCCTTGATGGCCCCTTCATTTGCTTCTGCGCCGGAGTTGCAGAAAAAGACCTTGTCAAAACCGGTTCTGTTGACAAGAATTTCAGCAAGCGCCCCGCAAGGTTCCGTATAAAACAGGTTGGACGTATGCTGTAGAGTGCGCAGCTGACGCGTTACCGCATCAACCCAGCCCTCGTCGCTGTACCCCAGGGAGTTGACGCCGATTCCCGATGAGAAATCGATATACCGTTTCCCTTCCGGAGACCAGCAGACCGATCCGGAACCTTTCGATATGCACAGTTCGTTCCTCCTGTAGGTTCCAAGTATGTATTGTCTGTCTCGTTCCATTATTTGATTTGTGTTCACGGTTACCCTCCATATTCTCTATTCTCCTGTCATTCAGTCAAGGAGTGATCCGAGTCCCGATTTTCTCTTCCGACAGCAGCTCTATGAGAATGGAATGCTCAACTCTGCCATCGATGATGGAGACTTCTCTGACGCCGTTTTTAATCCCGTCTATGCAGCTTTGAATTTTCGGAATCATACCGCCCGATATGACTCCCCCGTTTATCAGTTCCTGTATTTCGCTGATATGAATGCTTCTGATCAAAGAAGCTTCATCGTCCTTCTTCAGCAGCAGCCCCCTTACGTCTGTCATGGAGATCAGTTTTTCCGCTTTCAGTGCGCTTGCGATTGCCGAAGCGGCGGTATCCGCGTTGATGTTGTAGGTCTGGCCCTCCTGATCCGCCCCCACGGTTGCAATCACTGGAATCAACCCGTTTTCAAGCGCCACTTCAATCAGCGCGGGGTCCACTTTCGTAATCTCTCCCACGAAGCCCAGATCCACCTTCCCCTTTTTCTTTTCAACCTGTATCATACCGCCATCTAATCCGCAGAGACCGATCGCCCTGCCGTCCTGAAGCTGAATCAGGGAGACCAGTTTCTTGTTTACCTTCCCCGCAAGCACCATAGCCGCCACCTCCGCGGTCTCAGCGTCCGTGTATCGCAAGCCGTCGATAAATTTGGTTTCCTTTCCCATGATGTCCAGCATGCTGCTGATTTCCGGTCCGCCTCCGTGGACCAGCACAATCCGGATTCCCATTCCGCTTAGCTGCACGATATCGTTCATGACTGCCTTTTTCAACGTCTCATTTATCATGGCATTCCCGCCGTACTTGATCACAACGGTCTTTCCGGCCAGCTTTTGTATGTATTGCAGCGATTTTTTCCCAATCTTCATCCTGTCGTCCTTCCTGTTTCCAGAGTCCTTCGCCGAAGCGTTCCCTAAAGAACCAGACCTTTGCTTTCCGGCAAACCAAGCATGATATTCATGCACTGAATGGCTGCTCCGGACGCACCCTTGCCCAAATTGTCATATCTGGCCATCAGCGCTATATGCTCGTCATTCCCAAGAATATAGATTTCAAGTCCGTCGTGATCTGCTCGCACGTTGGCCGCCATAAACCCGTCAGCAGGTTTTTCCGCTTCCGAACGCACCTTGATCACCGGCTGATCCCTGTAGTATTCCTCATACACCTGCCGCAGCTCCGACGGTTTCAGGACTTTCCTGAGAAGCCTTGTATGCAGCGTTACCGTAACCAGCATACCGCAGTAATAATCCGCCACGATGGGGTGGAATGCGGGAGGATGGCTGATTCCCGCTGCCGCCTTCATTTCAGCCAGATGCTTGTGGTTTTGGTCCAAAGAGTATTGTCTCGGTCCGTCCAGGCCTTCCTGCCTGGTATCCTCTTCATACTGGCTGATCATGGCCTTTCCGCCGCCGCTGTATCCAGTCAGAGAATGGCAAACCAGCGGATATTCTTTATCTATAATATGCTGGGATACGAGAGGGTTCACCAGAGAAATAAAACCCGTGGCATGGCAGCCGGGGACGGCAACCCTGTTTGATCCTGCAATCAGTTCCCTTTGCGTTTCATTTAGCTCCGGAAAACCGTAAGTCCAGGTGGGATCGGTTCTAAATGCGGTTGAAGTATCCAGTATTCTGAGATTTTCATCCGCTTTTTCTACGATTTCCCTAGAGGCAGAATCGGGGAGACAGAGAAATGAGATATCTGCCTGTTTCATCAATTTCAGCCTTGATTCCGGGACTTTGCGTTCTTCCTCAGTAATCGAAAGAACCTCCAGGTCATTTCTAGCCTGAAGGCGTTTTCGAATTTTCAATCCGGTTGTTCCTTCCTGGCCGTCAATATAAATTTTATAAGTCATGCTGCTGTCTCCTTCCCTGATGGCTTCTTCCGCTGACAGTAGGTTAATAATGTCATTTTGTTTAATTATACGTTATTTTTGAACAAAGTCAACGAATTTTTGCATATTTATTATATATTATGTATTTTTATTCATTTTAGATATTGAGAGAATCATAATAGCATATCGCCGCCTCGTCCTACATATATATGTTGTATAGAAATCCCTGTTGCTTTGGCTTGCAAGCCAATCTCAATTTAACGCACAAATATATGAAGGTGGTGAAGTCTAAAATATGAAGGATTACATAGAGGAGCGGGTATTGGAGCTCGCCAGGTACATACTTGAAACCAATTCCACGGTTCGGGCAGCCGCAAAGAAGTTTCGGGTATCTAAGTCCACAGTTCACAAGGATATTACTGAGAGGCTGCTTGAGATAAATCCAGGTTTGGCCCATGAGGTCAAAACTGTTTTAGATAATAACAAGGCGGAACGCCACATCAGAGGCGGGCTTGCCACACAACAGAAATATAAGGGGCGTTAGCAAAATAAAAGTGCAGTTGAATCAACTTTAGTTGATCGCTGCACTTTTCTTGTCCTTGTTAAGTTTTACCTCTACTCGATCCTTTCCTTTTCTCTTGGCTTCATATAGCATGATATCTGAAGATTTCAATATGCTGTGAACGGATTCTCCGTTCATTTCGCTGACGCCGCAGCTGAGAGTGATTCGAACGCCGTCTTTAAACTCCATCTCTCTGACCCTTGTCTGGATTCGTTCAATGAGTATGGATGCATCCCGATCATTGGTATCCGGCATTATAACGATAAATTCCTCTCCGCCGTAACGGCCAACCACATCGGTCGCTCTGCAATTTTCCGACAAGACTCCGGCCACCTGTCTCAGCACCTCGTCTCCGGTCTGGTGGCCGTAGGTATCGTTCACCTGCTTGAAATTGTCCAGATCGATCATGGCAACTGAGAGCGGATAATTGATCCGCTTTGCACGGTCGATCTCTTCCTTCAGTCTTTTCAGGGAATTTTTATGATTGAGCAGATCCGTCAGGGAATCCCGCATGGTTAGCTCTTTCAGTTCCTCATTTTTCTTTTCCAGTTCCAGGTTTTTTTCCACAATAGTTTTTTCGTTGAGGAATGAGCTCACCTTCGCACGGGAAACCATCTGATTCAGAATCCAGGCCACCGCAGTTGCCGCCATGGTGTTGATATTCAGCATGGTGATCACAGCTGGCTCCGGCTGAAACTGTGGAAGCATCAGTATGAAGACAAAATTGGCCAACAGCAAAAGAACTGCCGACACAAGGGGTGGCATCGTGATGAATGCAGCCGTGGTGAAGGCGGCAAGATAATAGGTGCTGTGACCGGCAAGGGACGACTGTTCGCTTAAGCTCAGCGCAATGCCTCCTTTAAGCATTCCTATTAGAAATATTGTTTGAACCAGCATAATCAATGCCGTCGATATATTCTCAATATTCCTGCGAAGATAGGCTAAGATCGGTAGAATGACCAGATTGAGACTTTTTCAAGCTCGTTATCTGTAACAATATCACGATGCGAAGAAAAAGTCCATTCATTTTTTTCGTATTTTCTGTCCTGTGCAGCTATTTTTTCAATGAAAAAGGAGGACCCGATCAGGCCCTCCCGCAAGCAATAGCTATTGCAGTTATTTTGTGAAGCGATGCTTTTCTCCGGCCACGCTTCTAAAGAAATTTCGCAATCGGGTCTTGATTTATATAGCCTTCCAACAGCCTGGCTGATTTGGAAACATCCCCTAAGAGGATTCCTCCGCAGAATCGGTTGTTTACAAAATACAGCTTTTCATAGGTATTCTTGGCTCCGTCAAACACTTCAAACGTCTTGTAAACCTTCTCCGGATCCTTGCCGTTGTCGCCCACTGCGAACAATGAGGTGCCCATGCCGCTGAAAGCGTTGGACGGAATAAAGGCTTCATATTTGTATTCGTCGCCTACCGCGTTGATACCAGCCGCTTTTCCCATTTCAACCGCCTGGCCCCAGATGGCATAATTTGCTCCGTTGAATTCCGCGCAGTCTCCGCAGGCATAAATTCCTTCTACACCAGTTTCCATCTTTTCGTTTACCTTGATCGAACGCCCCGTTTCGATTCCAATCGCCTTCGCCAGTTCGATATTCTGTCTGACTCCGGTGGAACAGATTACCAGGTCGGCGCTTACCAGCGTTCCGTCGACCAGTTTGACTCCGGTTGCTTTTCCATCCCCGGAAATCTCCTCGATACCGGTATTGGTAATCACTCTGATTCCCGCTTTTTCCGTAGCCGCCCTCAGGAGTTCGGAGCCTCTCTCGTCCAGTTGCTTGTTCATGATATTGGGAGAAAGCTCAATGACCGTTACTTCTTTTCCTGCTTTTTTCAGCTCCCATGCAGCCTCCAGCCCCAAGATACCGCCACCGATCACAACCGCTTTTTTAACCTGTTTCAGGAATTTCTGAAGCATGTTGACGCCCTCCAGCGTACGGATCGCAAAGACCCCTTCCTGTTCCGCTCCTTTGATAGGCGGAATAAAGGCTTTTGCACCGGTTGCCAGGATCAGCTTGTCATAGGACCTGGTCTCCCCGTTGGAAAGCACCAGCTCCTTCGAATCCTTACGGATCTCGTTTACCGTAGTGCCGAGAGTCAGCTTGATATTGTTTTCCTGATACCATTCGGCAGGTTTGATATAGAAGTTTACAGGATCCACTTCTGAAAGAATTCCCTTGGTCAGCATAGGACGATTGTATCCGATCACATTTTCCGAGGAAATGATTTCGATGGAGCAGACTTTATTTCTCTTTCTTATTTCTTCGCAAGCAGTAGTTCCAGCTCCGCCGTTTCCGATAATGATAAAGCGCTCCGCCTTATCCGACTGAAAACCGGTATCGACGACGCTGATCTCTTCAAACTGGTCGGGTCCGACGCCGCAGACCGGACAGGAATCCGGCGGCTGTTCGCCCTCATGGACATAACCGCATACCAGACATCTCCACTTTTTAACCGACTTTGCTCCGGGTTTTACATTCTCCATGATTTTACCGGCGTCTACCGATGCTCCAAAGCCGTAGCCAAATTCAAAGGCTTCCTGCAGCTGGGCTTCATTGGGCTTGAAACGGATTCTCAGACCCTTGCCGTACAGCTTCATCCCCAGCTGACCAAGCCGATCCATGATATTGGGAACGCCTTCCCCGCTCCAACCATAGGAGCCAAAGGCGGATGCAATCTTTTTCCCATGAGTCTTGGCAAACATCGAGGTAACAAGATCCCAGATCGGCTTCAACGCTTCGCCCACCATTGTGGGAGTTCCAAAAAGGATTCCGTCGGCCCAGTACAATTCATCCAGTACCTTTTCTTTTTCGGCATAGACCATATCATACAGCCTTACGTCGATGTCCCCGTAATCCTGAATACCCTCCGCAATTTTTTTAGCCAGGGTTTCTGTATAGCCGTAAGCCGAAACATAAGGAATAACAACGGTCTTCTTCGTGTTTGGATTCGTTTCCTTGGACCACTCCCTGTATTGTTCTACAACTGCCCAAGGATTTTCTGTAAGAACCGGGCCATGGCCAGTGAGTATCATCTTGATCTCAAGATTTTCAATCTTTTTCACCGCATCCACAGCGAAGGATTTAAAGGGAGCTACAATACCGTCAAAATAGTATTTCAGCGCGCCTTGGTAGTCCTCCTTCACAGGAATGGTGTCATTGGTTACTCCCTCCAGGGAATAATGGCAGCCAAATGCATCGCAGGTTACGAGAAGGCCGTCCTCCTCCACATAGGTGAACATGGTGTCCGGCCAGTGGAGGTTCGGCGCCATGATGAATTTCAGCGTTTTGTTGCCTAAAGAGAGCTTGTCGCCCTCTTTAACGATAATGCTGCCGAAATCACGGTTGCAAATTTCCTTCATAAAATTCATGGCCGCTGAGGTTCCCACCAGCTTGAGCCCCGGATTCAGTTCCAGCATCTTTTCAATCGTGCCGGTGTGGTCCGGTTCGGTATGGCTGACTATTATATAATCGATCTCTTCAAGAGGTATGATTTCTGTGAGTTTTTCCAGATAGTCATCAGTAAATTTCGCTTTGGATGCCTCAAAAACTACGTTTTTTTCCGAACCCTTCAGCACATAGGAATTGTAGGAGGTTCCAAATTCCGTAACCATCAGAATGTCAAAGATTCTCAGGTCCGGATCCTGATTCCCCACCCAAAATAAGTCGTCTTTTAACTGCTTTGTCTTCATATTATTTCCTCCTTGTCCATCATAATTTTACCCTAACTTGTTAATTACTAAACAAAGCCGATTTCACAAATTCCCGGAAAAGAGGATGCGCCTTGTTCGGTCTGCTCTTAAATTCCGGATGGTACTGAACGCCCACAAAAAATCTGTTATCAGGCAGCTCAACCGCTTCCACCAGTCTTCCGTCGGGAGAGGTGCCGGAGAAGACCATACCCTTTGATTCCATAGCTTCCCGGTATTGGTTGTTAAATTCGTATCTATGACGATGACGTTCCTGAATGGATTCTTGCCCGTACGCCTTTTCCATCATGGTACCGGGCTTGATGCTGCACGGATAGGCTCCCAAACGCATGGTGCCTCCCTTTGGGATATCGCCGTATTGATCCGGCATAAAATCTATCACACAGTGAGGGGCATTCGCATCGAATTCACTGGAGTTGGCTTCTGCAAGACCCAGTGCCTGCCGCGCGAACTCGATCACAGCAATTTGCATTCCAAGACAGATTCCCAAATAAGGAACGTTCTTTTTTCTCGCATATCCTGCCGCGGATATTTTTCCTTCTATTCCCCGGTCTCCGAATCCTCCCGGGACGAGGATACCGCCGCAGTCACCCAGCAGGGCCTTCGCCGAATTTTCGTTTACCTCCTCCGCATCGACCCATTTGATCTCCACGACGCAGCCGTTTTCATATCCGGCATGGTTTAAAGCCTCCGCAACCGACAGATAAGCGTCGTGAAGCTTGACATACTTTCCGACAATTGCAATCCTGACGGCTTTATCCCTTGCCCTGATCCGGGAAAGCATATGAGTCCATTCCTTCATGTCGCAGGGATTCAGAGGAAGCGAAAGCTCTCTGCATACGATTTCTGAAAAATTCCTCTCCTCCAGCATCATTGGGACCTCGTAAAGGATGGGAACCGTCTGATTCTCAATGACACAATCCGGCTTAACATTACAGAACAGAGATATTTTCTGTATGACATCATCTTCAATGGGCTCGTCCGATCTGGTCACGATGATATCCGGCGAAATTCCCATAGCTCTCAATTCCTTTACAGAATGCTGTGTAGGCTTTGATTTATGTTCTCCCGAGCTTTTAATATACGGCACCAGGGTTACATGGATGAACAGACAGTTTTCCTTGCCCACCTCCAGAGAAACCTGCCGAATGGCTTCCAGATATGGCTGGCTTTCGATATCGCCGGTGGTTCCTCCGATTTCGGTGATCACCACATCGGCCTTTACCTTTTCACCTACAGTGTAAATGAACTTTTTGATTTCGTTGGTAACATGGGGGATGATTTGAACGGTGCTGCCAAGGTATTCCCCGGCTCGTTCCTTGGACAGAACATTCCAGAACACCTTGCCCGTAGTGAGATTGGAGTACTGGTTCAGGTCTTCGTCGATAAAACGTTCGTAATGGCCCAGATCCAGATCGGTTTCCGCTCCATCCTCTGTGACATAGACCTCACCATGCTGGAACGGGCTCATGGTTCCCGGGTCCACGTTGATATAAGGATCCAGCTTCTGGGCCGCAACCTTGAAGCCTCTGGCCTTCAACAGCCTTCCCAGCGACGCCGCAGTAATTCCTTTTCCGAGCCCGGATACAACGCCTCCCGTTACAAAGATAAATTTCGTCATAATCTTTTCACCTCCCTCAATATAAAAAAAATAAGAATGGTACTTTGGGGTGTAGAATACACAAATCCCCACCAAATGACCTTCCCTATTCATTCACGAATGCTTCCCGTATTCAATTGTAATTTCCATTGCACAATATTATCACATTCAATAGTATTTTACCAGTACTTTCGGCATAAGAATTACTTTTTTTGGGCAGCAATCCTTCTTTTTTCACTGTATAGATCCGTCGTCGGCAATTCACATTCTCATAACCTGTTCATATAATATATCAAGCATCCGATTCGGAGCGCTTTAAGATATATGTTAGGAAGAGAGTCATGCAAAACAATCCATCATCCTGCAGCTGCATTTGCACGCACAGCCTGTGCCTTCTGATCGCCGTTCTGGGGACTACAATCTTCACATTTTTCACGCTTATTTGTTTCCTGATCTTCAAGATAATTGTTGTAGCATTGGTGATCATTTCGGTAATCTTCTTTCTCGTGACATTGATTGCGTTGATCCTACTTCTACACTGCGTTACAAAGCAACTATGCAGGCCGCAGGATTTCTACGACCGCCCATAAGGGTGGCGGCATTGCAGTTGGTTATTGAAAGGAGAATAGTAAGACTATTCTCCTTTGTGTTATAATGATTTAAGAATGAATGAACTTAGGACAATGGAGGCAAATGATGTACAGTTTTTTATGTGATTACAGCGAGGGTGCCCATCCCCGGATTCTGGACGCCCTGATCCAAACAAATCTGGAGCAAACCGATGGCTACGGCATGGATGAGCATTGCCGGAACGCAGCTGCCAGCCTGAAAAAGGCAATTGGCAGAGAAGATATAGATATTCATTTTTTTGTAGGCGGCACCCAAACCAACCTTACGGCAATTTCCGCCTTTTTAAAAGCCCACGAAGCAGTAGTCTGTGCAAAAACAGGACATATCAATGTCCATGAAACAGGTGCGGTGGAGGCTACGGGACATAAAGTCCTGACCGAAGCGACCGACGATGGAAAACTCCGGCCGGAGACAATTCAGTTTGTTCTCGACTATCATGAAGATGAGCATATGGTAAAGCCAAAGCTGGTTTATATCTCAAATTCCACGGAGATCGGCTCCATTTATTCCAAAGCGGAGCTGAGAGATCTGAGCTCATTCTGCAGAGATAAAAATATGATTCTCTTTATGGACGGAGCCAGATTAGGATCAGCGCTGGCATCGGAGGAGAATGATCTGACTCTTTCCGATGTGGCTGAGCTGGTGGATGCCTTCTATATCGGAGGCACAAAAAACGGCGCCCTTATGGGAGAAGCGCTGGTGATATGCAAGAAAGAATTAAATGCGGATTTTCGTTTTCATATCAAGCAGAAGGGCGGTCTCCTGGCAAAGGGAAGATTGCTGGGCATCCAGTTCGAGGAGCTTTTTCGGGACAATCTGTATTTCGAACTGGCAAATCACGCCAACAGGATGGCGGCTCTATTGGTTAAAGCGTTTCAGGACCTGGGCTATGGTTTCCTGTCTCATTCGCCGACAAATCAAATCTTTCCAGTACTGCCCGACAGTCTGGTAGACAAGCTGGAGAAGGATTATGCATTTTATCGCTGGAAGAAAATTGATGAGAACCAGACGGCGATCAGGATGGTTACCTCCTGGGCGACGCAGGAATCCGATATCCGGCGTTTTATTGATAAACTAAACGATTGCCACAAGGGCTAACCAAATCTGTCCCGTTATATTTTTTCGCGTATCGGCACATACTATTTTTGTTGGGCTTCCTACTATTGAAAAAGATAAGAAATTTTTTCCATATCCGTTGCATATGCAACGGATATGGAATGCGAAGCATGATATGATTCCATCAGAAGTTAAAGTTAGTTAATGGTAATAGAAAGTAGGGATGAAAATGAGCAAAATTATGAAGAATATCGATACTGCGAAAGTACATGCGTTAGCGGATCTGGTTGCTTACCAGGACGGACAGGTCGTAAGCAAAACCCTTGTTCAAAATCCCAACGTGAGCCTGACCCTGTTTTCATTCGACCAGGGCGAGGAAATCAGCACCCATTCTTCTCATGGAGATGCAATGGTTTACGTGATAGACGGCCAGGCATTGATCACAATTGGCGATGAGAAATTTAACGTAAAAGCTGGGGAAACCATCGTGATGCCGGCGGAAGTGCCTCATGCGGTTTCAGCTCCGGAACGTATGAAATTCATGCTGACCGTAGTCTTTTAGCAGACTGAATCTGCGTTATACTTATTATTAACAGGAGGGATGTAAAATGAAAGCAACAATTGACCGTTCGGGATGTATCGGATGCGGACTCTGTCCGTCGATCTGTCCCGAAGTGTTCCGTATGGCGGATGACGGGCTTGCGGAAACAATCGTAGAAGAAGTTCCTTCCGGAGCAGCAGATACCGCCCAGGAGGCGGCGGACAGCTGTCCGGTATCCGTAATCCATGTAGAATAAGGAACCTTGCGCTAGAATTGATATACAAATACAGGGAAAGCTCCTTGCCGGCAAACATCGTTGTCGGGCGTAGGGGCTTTCCCTGTTATTGTGTCGTATTATGTAAACTTTTGTTTTTTGAATTGCAGTCTTTTTTCAACAGGTATTGTAAGCGTATTTTCAGGGTTTTGCGCATTTTTCCACATTTCATTTTAAATTGTATGCAAAGATATGCACATTGCCCTGTGGAAAAATCATTATCCAAAATTCGTTGGTATTTCAACATTCACGCAATATTTCAAACAGGATTGCGATCAACTTATCCACAGTTTGAACCGATTTATCGTAGAGCACTATCTTGTTGTTTTTTTAAATACTAATATGCTATTTTAAGAGGAATTCCTTCCATTTTATCAGGTCGCGTTTTCCCTGCTCATAACCCATCCGGTAGCTCTCCTGCAGTTTCTGATAGTTCACTTCCCTACTGGAAACTGGCATGGTATCGGGATAGACAAGGAAGGCCTTTCCTTCCCTTTCCAGCTCTTCCAACTCCTCAAGGATCTGATTATATACCAGGTGGCGCTTCAGCAGCGCTTCCGTTACCACAGGGTATTTTCGATAATAGGCCTTTACGACTCCCTGATATTTCAATGGCTGTTTCCGATATCCTTTTTCCCTAGTAAGAACTACAAAGAATTTCTTCAGGCCGTCCTTTTTCGCAATATCCAGCGCAATGCCGCCTCCCAGTCCCCCGTCAACATAGCAGCGGTCCTGATAATAGGTTGGAGGCATAAATATAGGCATGGATGATGACGCCCTGACGATTTTCATCAGGTCCGTAACGTCATGAATATCATCCTTGGAGTAATAAACCATTTCACCGCTGTCCCGATCAAAAGTCCCGATTCGCAGTCTTGCCGGATTTGCATAAAAGGTATCGAAATCAAAGGGAAGAGAAGCGTCCGGAAACGGTGTTTCTTCGTAAATATACTGCGCCCTAAAATATCCTTCTCCCCGGAAGAAGGATCTCCATCCTCCGAAGTTGGGGTCCTGGACCAGATCAATGAAGGAGCGCTTGGAACGCTGGATATCCCTCGAAAGATAATTAACGCTGTGGCTGGAGCCTGCGGATATCCCCGCAACATAATCGAAGTAGAGCTGATTCTCCAGCAGATTGTTCAGGATGCCGGCGGTATAGCTGGCCCGCATGCCGCCGCCCTCAAAGATCAGAGCAGTATCGTGGATATTGTTTGTGATGGTCATCTGTGATTCCTCCCATCGGTCTTCTGATTATCCGGCCCTCCGGCCCAAATTCTATCATACTACTTAAAAAAAATAATGCCAAGACCCAACGGGCACATAAAGTGCTTGATTTTTTCCCTCATCTGGTTTAAGATAAGTAATGCATGCGGGTGTAGTTCAATGGCAGAACACCAGCTTCCCAAGCTGGATACGGGGGTCCGATTCCCCTCACCCGCTCCAAAGAAAAAAGGAATGTCTTTCACGGCATTCCTTTTTTCTTTCGTATCCAGGATGGTGAGGGGAATCGGACCCGAAAGGGCGTCAAGCGTCAAAACGGCAAAAGAAAAACAGCATGGCATGCTGTTTTTAGCTTGACGGTCCAAGCCTTCTGAATAGGCAGGCGCAGGACGGCAGATGCGAGAGAATCGAGCAGATGCAAATTCCCCTCACCCGCTCCTATAAAGTATCGATATTATTATATTATCAATGATTGTGCATTTTTAACATGGTACTAGAATAATAGTCTTTTTATGATACACTGTTCTCAGACTTATTAATATGATTTTTTATTAGGGGGTTTAAGTATTTTGAAAAAGATTTTAGCGATATCCTTAATTATTATAATTGGTATATTTTCAACAAGTTGTTCAAACGGAGATATTAATGAAACCACAACTTACAATTATATTTTTAAAGGAGAAAATGACCTTTGGGAGGCAGAATATAAGGTCACAGGAGAAAGCACTTATAAGCAAAACGACAATGAAGTAAAAAACGATGGGCAATTTGAATTTATATTAACAGTCGCATATAAAGGTGACATATCCGAATTGTCTAGTGTAAAAAACTTGAGTATATCGTATAAAAGTAATTTAAAAGGTGGGAGCTATAATTTAAGCTTTCCAGAGGATGGCACAATAAAAAAAGCTTATACAATTAAATTCGAAAGTGATATGCTAAATGTAAGTAAAGATGAAATTATTAAAGTTACTATAAAAATTGATAACGAAATCCAAGAGCTAGAATTAAAAACCCGAATTGGTAACTAGTTAGACCGGCAATAGACAGGACGCTCAGGTTGGAACGTCCCTTTCATTTGGCTCATGCTATTTGTCCTGCTTGTTTTCTGCAAGAATTGCCTTGGGGTTATGGATTATGGATTTTTTCTTCGCTATGCTCTCAACCAGACTGACTGCCAAAAGCAGGTTCATAATCGCAATAGGCAGTGCTATCTGGACCCATATGCTGTCGGTAAGAGGGGACCGGATCTGCAGAACCGTACAGCCGAACGTAAAAGGGTAATTGACGATGGACCATATGAGGTCGAAAAAAACATATGACGTTTGATCCTGCTGCAGATAGGAATAGTAATACAAAATCCCTGAGATCAGACTGGGAACGGTAAAATACAGCGAAACGACAACAGAGTTCGAAAATCCTGCTTTTCCCGCTCTCCGGATCGCAATATGCCAGAGAATAATCAGGAACAAAGAAATGGCTGTTGCAATCATTAACTGTAATCCGAATGATTTCGTATCAATTAACACCCATCCGGTATAGGATACCAGCAGGTGCAGTATCAGCATTTTTAATCCCGAACCGTTACTCAACAAAGCAGTATCTCCTTTCTACCATGTGCTTCTATTTTATCAGTTTTCCCGGAACTCATTCGGTTAAATTTCTACAATAACAGACTTAAATCACACAATAGTTGTAAAATGCCGCGTTATGCCAAAAAGCCACAGATTCCCTTCACGGACAATCTGTGGCTCTCCACTTTATTCATCGATTCGCTCTATTTTATATAATTGCTCGGATTAATTGCGACTCCATCCTGCAACACCTCAAAATGTAAGTGCGGAGCCTCTAAACTTTCAAATAAGGCCGAACTTCCGATTCCGCTGATAGGCTGCCCCTTCTTAACGACATCACTCTCTTCAACCATCTTCGTCGTGCTCAAGTTGGAATATTTTGTCACGATTCCGTTTCCGTGAGATATTTCAATGGTAATTCCATACTTGTCGTCATTATAAACCTTCGTCACTGTTCCGTCGCCAGCCGCCAATACCTGGGTATCGGCAGGGGCCTGGATGTCAATGCCGGTATGAATGATAAACTGATCTAACGTCTGGGAATAAATTGGTACTTCATTGGAAAATTCCTTTGTAATAGTTCCTTTCACGGGAATTGTAAAGGAAGCGCTTTTCTTTCCGGCGTTATCCTGCTTCTGGATCACTTCAGGCTTTTTTGCTGTGCTGTCCACGGTTGGAACAGGCTTGACGACATTCTGCTCTTCCTCCTTTACCTGGTTATCCTCTTGCGCAATATTAATCTTATCATTATTATCGAGGTCAAGATCGTTAAAATTTGACCTCATTGTAAAAATAGAAGCAATCGCAACCACGCAGAAACATAATACAAGTGCCACGGCTACTCGATCATTTGGTTTTTTATTATTCAATCGCATATAAAACACCTCCAACAGTATTATTTCCTACTTTGTCGGAATTCATACCGTCGGAGGTTTTGAAATGCATTTTTTCTGCCGGCCACATATGATTTTTTTTCTGATCCTTCCGGAGTCTATAAAAACAATACGAAAACCGGGGAAAGCACTGCTGTCAGGGTGCCTGCGATGGCCATGGCAAGGCTGCTCATGGAACCCTGAATCTCTCCTTCCTTGAAGGCTCTGGCCGTTCCTATGGCATGGCTCATGCTTCCCAATGCAATTCCCCTTGCAACTTCATTCCTGATCTTCATGAGCTTCAGGAGCTCCGGCCCCAAAATGCCTCCAAACATACCGGTGATGACGACCAGGGAAACGGTGAGGGACGGCAGCCCGCCGATGATTCCCGAAACTTCAATGGCGATGGGATTTGTCGCACTTTTAGGCAGCATGGAGACCAGAATTTCCCGATTGGTTCCCATCAGCTTTCCGATGCAGATGATCGAACCCATGGTAACGAACGTCCCGGCGATGATGCCCGCAAGGATTGGAATGGCATGTTTCCTGAGCACATCCAGATTTCGGTAGAGCGGCACGGCAAGAACAACTGCGGTCAGCGGCAGAAAATAGACCAAAACCACATTCTGATTTTGATAAATATCATAGGGAATCTCCGCGAGGATCAGAAATGCAATGATTATCGCAGAGGCTGTAAGAATCGGCTGTAAAACCGTCCACTTTGTGCGTTCGTGCAGGATATGGCCGATCCAATAGCTGCCGATGGTCAGCAGCATGCCGGATATGGGATTTGCCTGAAATAATTCATTTACCATCGCTGTCACCCAATCCTTTCCTGATTCTTTTTCTTTCAGAGAGCCCGATGCAAAGTTCGGTCACCTTCGCCGCCGTGAAGAAGCCGATCAGAATGCTGAGCATTAGAGGAACCGCAATCTGCAGGAACTGTTCTCCGATCAAGTCAAAATATTGTATAATGCCAACGGTCGGTGGAATGAAAAAAACAGCCAGATATCGGATCATGAAATCGCTGATCCGGTCAACATGACGGAGTTTGACAATTCCAAGACACAACGCTGCAAACAGCAGGGCGAATCCGGCCACATTTCCCGGAATCGGGAGATTCAATCCCATACAGAGCGCATATCCGAGGAAAAGAGCGGATAGAATAATCAGTAATTGTTTGATCATAGCACATTCTCCTGTGGAGTTTCAATCTGGAATAAAATTCTTGCCTAGTTTTACTTTTTATATTATAATACCCCTATTATACATTAATAAAGGTAGGTGATAATAGTATGTCGAAATATAAGATGGCGGAGGAAAACAGCAGGGTAATACCTGTGGAGGACAAGATTTTCGGAATCAACCAAAAGGCAAAGGAAATGGCCGCCCGTGAAGGCGCCGACAAGGTAATCAACGCAACGATCGGTTCTCTTCTCGATGATGACGGCAATCTGGTTATCCTTTCCTCTGTGGTAGAAGTCCTTAAAAATTTAACTCCTGTAGATTATGCTGATTACGCCCCGATTGCAGGGACGCCGGATTTTATTAAAGCAATAAAGAAGGCGGCATTCGGGAAATTTGTTCCAAAATCATATACAGAAGCAGTGGCTACACCCGGAGGAACGGGCGCGATCAGAAATACAATTCAGAACTATTCCAAACGCGGCGATCAGGTTCTTACCTCAGACTGGTATTGGAGCCCATACAGCACCATCGCCCAGGATATTGAAAGAAAAATAGCAACATATACCCTTTTTGACGAGGCAGGAGATTTTAATGCGTCCTCCTTCGAAAGCAAGGTGAAAGAACTTCTTTCCATACAGGAAGGATTGGTCATCATACTGAATACTCCCGCTCACAACCCCACCGGCTATAGCTTGACTCTGGAAGATTGGAATAAAATCGTAGCAGTTCTGAAGTCTGCGGCGGCCGACGAAAGCAAGAAGATAACCCTCCTTGTTGATGTGGCTTATTTGGACTACGCAGGGGATGAGGAAGAGCATCGGAATTTCTTCCCGCTGCTGGATGATTTTCCGGCCAATATACTTGTAATCGTAGCTTACAGCCTCTCCAAAAGCTATACCATGTATGGCATGAGAAGCGGCGCCATGATCTGCATGACCCGGGACAAGGAAATCGCAGAGGAATTTAAAAATGTCTGCGCCTTTTCCTGCAGAGGAACCTGGTCCAACTGCAACAGGGCCGCAATGGCCACTTTGTCCAACATTTATGCGGATGAGGAGCTGCTTGCCAAGGTTACCCATGAACGTCAGGGGTATTGCAAAATGCTTGTATCCAGGGGCAAGGCCTTTGCAAAGGCGGCCAAAGAAGCCGGTTTGGCGACGGTTCCCTTTGAAGCAGGCTTCTTCGTGACTGTACCGTGCGAAAATGCGGAGAGCGTGGGCCTTGAGCTTCAGACGCATGGGATTTTCACGGTTCCTGTCGGGAAAGGGCTTCGGGTTTCCGTAGCTTCCATATCGGAAGAAAAATGCAAAATGCTGCCTCCGATCATGAAACGCGCCATTGAACAGGTGAACGGTTAAGCTTTAAGACTGGTGACAAAAGACATCCTCAAGGGATGTCTTTTTTTATTATTCTATTCAGAGCACCGCACCTTGCAGTAATTGATTTTGATTCCGGTCGAACGGAATTTGTCTTCATACTCCGTGGTCACGTGCTTTGCCGGCAAATCCGTACCGTGCAGGTCTTCCGTGGATTCCAGGATTGTCATGCCGCTGCGTTCAAACTCCTCTTCCGCAAAGGAAAAAAGGCCTTGGTTATCCGTCTTGAACTCAATGCAGCATCCCTTTTTCAGCACCCTTCGATAGCCTTCCAGATATCTGCCGTGGATCAGCCTTCGTTTGGCATGACGGTCCTTTGGCCAGGGGTCGCTGAAATTCAGGTAGATACCGGAAAGCTCCCCTTCCTCAAAGCATTCCGTAACGTCTCTGATATATTCCTTTACAAAAATAATATTTTTGAGACCTTCCTGTGTGGCTTTTTCCAAGGCCCTCAGAATGACGCTGCCTCTTCCCTCGATACCGATATAATTGCGGTCCGGATTCTGCGCCGCCAGAGTCATGATGAATTTCCCCTTGCCGCAGCCCAGCTCCGCATAAATCCCGTTATTGTTGTCAAAGACCTCCTGCCACTTCCCTTTCATGGACCGGGGGTCTCTGACCAGATATTGATGATGTTCCGCGAGTCTCTCCTCTTCATTTTTTACTTTCCTCTGTCGCATATGTTGATACCTCGTGTTTCGTCATTCGTATATTTCCACTGCATCACCTAGCTCCGAATGATCCCAGAGCCATTTGATGTCTTCGTCCTCCATTGCGATGCAGCCTGCGGTCCAGTCCCGGGAGGTTCCCATGCCATGGATTCCGATTTTGCCGCCCAGCGTTGTCTCCCAGCAGGGCCTTTTCCCGCTCTCAATGGACGACTTGATCTGTTTGAATTCCTCCCGGGAGATCAGCCCGTCACGCAAACCTCGTTCTGCATCCGCGATATTGGGATAGCTGATTCCTAAAAACAGAGTGAATTTACTCTGTTTATTTTTCGTGCAGATATAGTATCTTCCTTCCGGCGTACGTCCGTCGCCGTCTCTCAGTTTTTGACCCTCCGGAGAAAACCCGAGAGATATTTTAAAGCTCCGTTTCAGCGAATCGTTCTGCCAGAATTCCAGACTTCGCTTTTTTTTATAGACCTTGATGGTATTCATAATTTCCTCCCCGATCTAATGATTTTCTCCTGACTCGCTATTCCATCACGATAACGATCATTTCACCCGGAGTATACCAGTCATATAAAAACTTTGCGTGAGAGGTATAGTTTCTTACACATTTATGAGATAATGGCACTGTACCAAGGGTTCTGGAATATTCGATCTTTCCGGGGTCGACGCGGTTCCCTTCTGAATCGTATTTGTAGTTGACCGGAACCCCATGCAGGTAAGCTCCTCCTGCAAACCGGATGGCCCAGGGCGCATAGCCCTGAATCGTTGTGGTTCCGTCCTTATAATAATAGAACCGTTCCCTTTTTTCAATCCCATAGAAATATCCCAGAGGGGTCGGCTGATGGTATTTCCCCGTCGTGCCTGTCGTTGCCAGGGTATAGGAGACCACCTTCCATTCCTGCCCAATCTTCTCAAATGCCGCTTCATTCTGATTCGCCCTGTCAATTACGATGGCTTTCCTGATCGACGATACCGCTGCAGGTGTTACCACGTACTTATTTGGTACGAAATAAACCCTTTCATCCTTGACCAGCGCGACCCTTGTATATTGGGCGCCCGTTGTCAGCACCCTGACCAGAGTTCCGTCGCCAAGATAATTAAACTCGTTCAAATTGGAAGGGTCAGGATATCCCGGTGCGCTCTGGCTTCTTCTTCCCCCGATTTTATCCAGCTCCCCGCCCTGGTAAAGCGGCGCCCAACCCTTTCCATTGTGGTAATTGCTGATATAGGTCAGATCACCTTTTTCCGCTGTTTTTTCCGCCCTGAGAATTGTCTCATGCATCCTGTCAAATTCGAAGCTCCGTTTGGTTACTGCCTCGCTGTGAACAAAGCCGAAATATTGCCTGTCTTTTTCCTGCCAGGTGACATGATACCATTTCCCGTCGTCCTTCACAACAGTCTCAATGTAATTCAATTTCTCGTTCTTTGGCGCAGCTTTCAAAACAGTTTCTGAGGCAGACGGCCCCTTTCTGATCTTGACGGACTCGTTCTGCACCAGAAGATAAGTATAGGTCAGGGGATATTTATCGTATTTCAGCTGAAAGGCGACCTGGGGCTCTATGATCTCATTGTTCACATCCGAGGGATTCTTCTCCTCCTCGATGGCCGAGTCCGTTGGCTGTCCGCCGCTGTCGACCATATCGGGCTTCAGAGGATCCACATGCTCCGCCGATGTTTCAGCAAAATCCGTAAGATCGGCCGCTGCGGTGGTCCTGGCGGCATCCGGCCTTATGATCAATAAAAATAATAATACAGAAAACAGTGCCATAACCATAACCGTTAATCTAAGGTATTTCTGCATAGTCTCCCCCTTGATTTTCATAGACTCTCTGATTCCGGCCCAGCCGGTTAGTACAGTATATGAAAATTTGAGCCGCATTAGTGCAGCTCAAAAATCTTTTTATAATTCTTTAAAAGCCTTAGCAGCGGATAGCCAACTGCGTAGCAGGCGATGAGCTCTCCCAGTGAAACCCAAAGAATACAAGCGATAAGGGAGAGCGGGAAAATACCGGTAAGATACAGCATAGGGCCGATGATCAACCCGTTGGCAATCACAGGCGGCAGCGGAACCAGCAGAGGCCTGCCCCGCAGATAATAGGAAAAGACGGCGGCAATCAGGGTGGCGCTGCCTCCAAAAACCATATCAATCAAACCGTAAGGCCCGACCATGTTTGAGACGAGACAGCCGATAAACAACCCCGGTATGGCAGCCGGCGTGAAATACGGCAGCACCGTCAATGCTTCGGAAACTCTGATCTGCATAGCTCCATAGCTGAAGGGCATCAGAGCAATCGTCAGCGACGCATATACAGCGGCAATGACCGCCGCCTGTATAATAAATTTCGTATTTTTCATTCCAAATCCTCGCTTATATGGCATTTTTTACTGGAATATGATTCCCTGTGCCTGAAGGATCACCAATGCTAGATAAAGAATTATAAGAACCACGGCTGCGGCATCCTTCTTCTTCAGTTTCATTCCGTTCATTCTGGTTCTGTGGCTGCCTCCCCGATAGCAGCGCGCTTCCATGGCCATCGCTAAATCCTGTGCGATACGAAATGCGCTGATAAACAGGGGAACCAGCAATGGGATCAAGCTTTTAGCCCGGTTCATGAGATTGCCGCTTTCAAAATCAGCGCCTCTCGCCATCTGCGCTTTCATGATCTTGTCCGTTTCCTCCAGCAAGGTGGGAATAAAACGCAGCGCGATGGTCATCATCATGGCAAGTTCGTGGGCAGGAAGGCCAAACCTCTGCCATGGGCTCAGCAGCTTTTCAATCCCGTCTGTCAGATTGATTGGTTTTGTTACAAGGGTTAGCAGCGAGGAGCCGATAATCAGCAGAACCAGTCTTGTTCCCATAAAAAGGGCATTGTAGAGTCCCTCTCTGGTTATGGTCAGAAATCCCAGGCTTACCAGAGGCGTTCCCTTCGTCATAAACATATTGACCGTAAAGGTAAAAACGATAATCAAAAAGATTGGCTTCAAACCTTTTAGTATGAATTTCAGCGGCACTCGCGAAACTCCGATGATCAGTCCCAGAGTGACCAGTACGGTGATGTAGCCCCAGAAATCCTTGAGCAAAAAAAGCGAAATGATATAGATAAAGGTCCATATGATCTTTATCCTGGCATCAAGTCTGTGAATCCAGGAATTTCCCGGATAATATTGTCCTAATGTAATATCTCGAATCATGAATTATCTTCCATTCAAATTTATTGTTTCTCGTTGATAAGGATACGATACAGCTCCTCTTCTGCCTCTTCCATGGTGAGAATGTCCGTTGAAACCGGAACTCCCCTTTTCTTTAGCTCCTTCATCATAGATGTGGACGGAGGAAGCCCCAGCCCCATGGATTCCAATAGTTCGGACTGACTGAACACTTCTCTCGGTGTACCAGTAAGCGCCAGTCTCCCACGGTGCATGACAAGGACCTTGTCGGCAAGCCTTGCGATATCACCCATGTTATGCGACACCAGGATGATGCTGTTTTGCTGGACCCGGTGAATCTTTTCAATCATACTCAGGATATCCCCATGGGCTTTGGGATCCAGTCCGGCAGTGGGTTCGTCCAGTATGAGAACCTCCGGCTTCATGGCAATCACTCCGGCGATGGCAACCCGCCGCTTCTGTCCGCCGGAAAGCTCAAAGGGGGAACGGTCTGCAATTTCCTCATAATCGAGACCTACCAGGCCGATAGCCTCTTTTGCCCTCTCATCCGCCTCCTCCTGAGACAGTCCCAGATTGAGGGGTCCGAAAGCCACATCCTTCTTAACGGTTTCTTCAAACAGCTGATATTCCGGATACTGGAAAACCAGGCCGATCCTGCGCCTGATGTCCCGCATCTTCACATCCTTAGCCGTGATATCGATTCCGTCGGCGAGAATGCTCCCGGATTTTGGCTTCAAGAGACCGTTCAGATGTTGTATCAAAGTGGATTTCCCCGATCCGGTATGACCGATGACGCCGACAAATTCTCCTTCGTCGATTTCAAAGCTGACATCAGTCAGAGCTACCGATTCATACGGCATTCCTTCACTATAGACATGTGTTAGGTTTTTTACTTGAATCTGCATGAGATATATTCCACCATTTCTTCCATACTGATAATGCTCTCCGGAATCTCGATCCCCCGCTGTCTAAGCCTGTGGGCCAAATCTACCGCAAAGGGAACGTCAAGGCTCAGCGCTTTGATTTCTTCCGCATGCCGGAACACCTGCTCAGGCTTTCCGTCCAGTACCACTTTTCCCTTATCCATGATGATCACTCGATCAGCCTTGGCTGCTTCCTCCATGAAATGGGTGATCAGCAAAATCGTGATACCCTCCCTGTGCAGCTTGTCGATAATTTCCATGACCTCATATCTTCCATGGGGATCAAGCATAGCGGTAGGTTCATCCAGGATGATCACTTCCGGACGCATAGCAATGACTCCCGCAATTGCAATTCTTTGCTTCTGTCCTCCCGACAAAAGATGAGGGGCTTTTTTCCGCTCTTCATACATATTGACGGAATAGAGAGAATCATCGACCCTCTTCCTGATTTCTCCGGGCTCTATCCCCAGATTCTCGGGTCCAAAGGCCACATCATCCTCCACGATGGATGATACCAGCTGATTGTCCGGGTTTTGAAACACCATACCCGCTGCCTGCCGAATATCCCAAAGCACAGTCTCATCCGCAGTGTTGAGGCCCTTTACATAAACAGCCCCGCTGCTGGGCAGCAGCAAGGCATTTATGTTCTTTGCTAGAGTTGATTTGCCGGAGCCGTTTTTACCGATAACGGCGGTAAAGCTGCCTTTTTCGATTTCCAGGCTGATGTGGTCGACGGCGTGCACCGGCTCCAGTTGATCCTCTCTTTTATATTGGAATACCAGATCTTCGATCCTGATAATGTTATCCATTTATTGAAAAACTCTCTTTCCCGACTCCGATACCAGCCAGTCGCAGGTATCGAAGAACAATTTACTTGCAAACTTATCGTTATAATCCATTGTGAACTGGATACTGTCCAAATATGTAAAGTATTCTGTCAGCGCCCAGGCAGTGGTGGAATCAGGGTATCTGTTAATGAATCCGGCATAGGCGGCCTTGGCGTCCTCCGAGAAGGCCTGCGTCTTGTAATCGAAAATAGGGGTTCCGTTGGTGCCCATAACCAAAGCATTCAGATACTTTCCGTACATCCAGTTCAAATCATCGCTGATTAGCGTGTACTTTTTATTGTCCATAATGAACATTTCCATTTTGTAGGCCCTCTTCAGCAGTTCATCCCAGCTGATTTTCAGGACCGCATCCTCGGCCATGGGAACATTTTGTTCCTCGGCAAGAAGCTGATAAAAACCTCTCAGAGCCGGAGATATGTATTTCTCGTATTTCACGATCCATTGGTCGTAGTCGATACCCTCCTGGTTGAATTCCAGGATATAGTGCTCGTACAAATGGATCAGATTGCCGGCATACTCTTTATCCAGTTTTGACAGGTTTTGATCCAGATATGCGGAAGCTTCCCCGATGGTTTCTTCTGATGCCGGTTTCTCCAGAATTTCCATGAAATCCTTCTGTATTTTTTCCTGATCCGGTCCGCAGCCAGTTATGACGACCATTGCAAATAAAAACATTAAAATGACTGCCCAACGCCTTTTCATATCATCCATCCTCCATCACGCACAAACCACTCTTAAGAAATACCAGTAATCGGCTGCTCTTTCGAATCCAAGAACAATCGGAAATCCCCTTTCTGTTGTCTATCATTATAGCTTATCAGTGAATAGAGTTCAACTTAAGCATACAAATATCGCTTTCAGTTATATTTCCTTCATAATAAAAAAATGGTATCCAGAAAGATACCATTTGTGCAACGCCGTAAACAGTAAATCCCTAGTTTTGTTTATAGACAGGATGGTTTCGAACTGTCTTTTATTTGATTCCATTATATTTTAGCATACAGCGTTCTGTTAATCAAGCGGTAACGCCAGAAACCGAACAAGTACTACATCAGAAACTGAATAAAAGCGGTCCCAGAATAGGGGTATTTTCTCTGAACATGTTCAGCAATACAAAGCCGCTGTATACCAGCAGAAGGATCAGACCTTGCCAGCGCTTGAAGCCGGTCTTGCTCAATGAACCAAAACAAACAGCCAGTAATACAATGATCAGCGCAACCGGCAGCTGGACATTGAGTATACTTTCATCATTATCCAAGGGGATGGGAGTAACCGTGGATGATAAGGCTATCACCTGTATGATATTTAGTATATCCGCGCCGATTATATTCCCTACACCAAGGTTGGATGCTTTTTTTCGTATGGCAGTCACCGTCGTTACAAGCTCCGGCAGGGAAGTACCCAACGCCGTAAAAGTAACAGCGATAAGAATGGATGGAACACCCAGAATTATAGCAATTTGAATTCCATTATCCACCAGAAGGTTGGATCCCAAAACAACTGCTGTGATCCCGACGATGAATTTAACAGAATAGTTTCGCACGTCTTTTTTTTGAAACACGATCCGCTGCTTCTCATCGCTTGGGGTATTATCAATCCCTGTTTGCATGAGTTTTCTTGCTGAAAACACATTGTTTACAAGATACAGCACGAGAAGAATCAGCAAACCGACACCGGTCCAGCGGTTTATTTCCCCTGCAGTAACACCGATGATCTGTATCAGGATGATCAGCAGAATTAAAAACACTCCGTTCTTGATGAAATCCCTCTTGTTCTCAATAACAGGCTTAGCAAAAAGCAGCAGGATTGCCATAATAAATCCTGTGTTTACGGCAATGGAGCCGATTGCATTCCCAAAAGCGACGTCAGTCTCCCCCTTAACGGACGCAGTCAGAGAAACAAAAGTCTCGGGGAGGGAGGTACAGATGCTGACAATAGTAGCTCCAATGATAATATACGGAATATTGAAGGCATTGGCTATCCAAATCACCGAGTCAATAAACCAGTCGCTGCCTTTGATAATCAAGACCAATCCAAGGGCAAACAGTAAGAAATATATAAGCTGACTCATAAAACCTCCTTCGAACAACCAATGAAATCCAGTTGAGAGAATAAAAAAGGCTGGAAAACTAAAAAGCTTTCCACCCCAAAAGCTGCCTTTCTTGAAAAGGAACTTGGCCCCCAACCGATTAAATTTTATTTTGATGTGTTTATATATAATACTATACAAAGATCAGCAGCGTCAACAAAAAACCATAGAGAAGTCATTTCTCACTCGACTTTTCGTCTGTTTTTCTGGCATTGTTCATGACCCAATTGATCACTTCTTCCTGGCTGAATCTGATATTTTTGCCCAGCTTTATAAAAGGAAGCCCCTTTTTCTTTAGGTTATAAACGGTCGTCCTTGTCACCTGAAGCATGTCTGCCACATCTTCGATCGTCAAAAATTTTACCTCCGAAGCCAAATTAGCTCACCCCTATCCTAACCAATTCAATCTGTTTTGAATACAAGCTTCCAGTAAAAGAGAAGTCCTGCATCATTCGTATATATTTCCATTTATTGTTCGTAATATTATATATTAATGTCCTACGACGGACAAGAGTATTGTAGAAAATAATAGGATATTCGGCATTGTTGATCTTTTCCCTATACCAAAAAGGGACTGCACAATCAATGTACAGTCCCTTATCATTAATGATTCATTACTTAAACGAGCTCCAGGAAAACCACTTCTGCGTTGTCGCCCTGTCTTGGTCCCAACTTCAGAATTCTGGTATATCCACCGTTTCTTTCCGCATATTTCGGAGCTATTTCATCGAATAGCTTCTTGACTACATCTTCGTCGTATACATAAGCGAGCACCTGTCTTTTTGCATGCAGATCGCCGCGCTTTGCCAATGTAATCATCTTTTCAGCTTCTCTTCTTGCTTCCTTGGCTCTGCAGTCAGTCGTCGTGATGCGGCCTTCTCTGAAAAGATCGGTGACGATATTTCTGAGCATCGCTTTTCTGTGAGCAGTTGGTCTGCCTAATTTTCTGTAACCTGGCATTTCTAATCCTCCTTTGCTAAAGGGTTATGCTTGTGTCGTGAAATTCTACAAGCCGACGCTTGCGAATTTCTGACGGAGGACCTTCAATCGATTTGCTTAGCAAATCGTGATAGGTCTCTCGCTCAGTCGTCGCTCGGTTTAAGGCCGAGACCTAATTCTTCTAGTTTATGCTTTACCTCATCCAGAGATTTCTTTCCAAGGTTTCTCACCTTCATCATGTCATCTTCTGTTCTATGAGTAAGCTCTTCTACAGTATTGATCGCTGCACGTTTCAGACAGTTGAAGGAACGTACGGAAAGCTCCAGTTCCTCGATGGTCATTTCAAGCGCTTTTTCCTTCTGATCCTCTTCCTTCTCCACCATGATCTCCATAGATTCCATGCTGTCGGTCAGGTCGATGAACAGCTTTAAATGCTCCTGCATGATTTTCGCACCGATAGATACGCCTTCCTCCGGCGTGATGCTTCCGTCAGTCCAGATTTCCAGAATGAGCTTGTCATAGTCTGTAACCTGTCCTACTCTTGTGTTTTCTACTGTAAAATTAACTTTTCTTACTGGTGTGTAGATGGAATCTACCGGAATTACAGCGATCGGCATGGAATCAGTTTTATTCTGATCCGCCGGCACATATCCTCTTCCGCGGGCAATATTGATTTCCATTACCAGCGATGCGTTTTCTTCCAGAGTTGCAATGTGCAGATCCGGGTTGAAGATTTCCAGATCGCTGTCGGCAATGATGTCGCCGGCAGTAACAGTCTTCGGTCCCACCGCATTTATGATCACTCTTTTGGAATTCTCACCGTTTATTCGAACCGCAAGCTTCTTCAGGTTCAGGATGATCTCCGTTACATCTTCCTTTACTCCCGGGATTGTGGAAAACTCGTGAAGAATACCGTCAATCTTGACGGAAGTCACGGCCGCACCCGGCAATGAAGAGAGAAGAATCCTTCTCAAGCTGTTTCCAAGGGTTGTACCGTAACCTCTTTCCAGAGGCTCTACGACAAATTTGCCGTAATTCTCGTTTTCGTCAGAATAAAAGCATTCAATTGTTGGTTTTTCGATTTCTATCACTCAAAAACCCTCCTTTTACTAGCTCGCCCAATTTGCTTTTGCAAATTGCTGACGAACTGCGCTTTACTCAATCGCAACTAAGCTAATTAGCTATCTTACTTTGAGTACAACTCGACGATGAGATGTTCTGCGATAGGAGTATCGATATCTTCTCTCCTTGGCATTGCAACAACCTTACCCTCAAGCTTTTCTACATCAACCGTAATCCATGAAGGTACACTGATTGACATATCCTTAATCTCCTTGAACTTCGGAGATGATGCGCTTTTTTCCTTTACCTTTATAGAATCACCAGCTTTTACTGCGAAGGACGGAATGTTTTGCTTTTGTCCGTTAACAGTAAAATGTCCATGTCTTACAAGCTGTCTCGCTTCTTTTCTGGAGGACGCAAATCCCATTCTGAAAACAGCGTTGTCCAGTCTTGTTTCTAACATAATGAGCAGGTTTTCACCTGTAATTCCCTTTTTCTTGGCAGCCTTTTCAAAGTAATTTCTGAACTGGGTTTCAAGAATTCCGTAGAATCTCTTCGCCTTCTGTTTTTCTCTCAGCTGTAAACCGTATTCAGAGACCTTCTTTCTGCTCTGTCCATGCTGTCCGGGCGCGTAATTTCTTTTTTCGATAGCGCATTTAGGGCTGTAACATCTTTCGCCCTTTAAGAACAGCTTCTGGCCTTCTCTTCTGCATAATCTGCAAGAAGCATCTGTATATCTAGCCATTGTTAATTACACCTCCCTTAATTAAACTCTTCTTCTCTTTGGTGGTCTGCAGCCGTTGTGAGGAATTGGTGTGATATCTTTGATAAGATTGATCTCCAGTCCTGCAGCTTGCAGTGCTCTGATTGCAGCTTCACGGCCGGAACCAGGTCCCTTTACATATACTTCAACCATCTTAAGTCCGTGCTCCATAGCACCCTTAGCGGCTTCTTCCGCAGCCATCTGGGCAGCAAAAGGAGTTGATTTTCTTGATCCCTTGAAGCCAAGTGAACCGGCACTTGACCAGGACAGGGCGTTTCCGCTCAGATCTGTAAGAGTTACAAGAGTATTGTTAAAGGTGGATTGGATATGAGCCTGACCACGTTCAATGTTCTTACGTTCTCTTCTCTTTTTTCTAACTGTCTTTTTTACAGTTTTAGCCATTATTCCTTACCTCCTTACTTCTTCTTCTTTCTTCCTACAGTCTTTTTCGGACCTTTTCTGGTTCTTGCGTTTGTCTTTGTATTCTGACCTCTGACAGGCAATCCTCTTCTGTGACGGATTCCTCTGTAGCATCCGATTTCCATCAATCTCTTGATATTCAAGGTTACCTCTCTTCTGAGATCTCCTTCTACTACATATTCAGAGTCTATAATTTTTCTGATTGCACCTGCTTCGTCTTCAGACAGGTCTTTAACTCTTGTGTCCGGGTTAATTCCTGCTTTTGCAAGAATTTCCAATGATGTGTGTCTTCCTATACCGTAGATATACGTAAGACCAACCTCTACTCTTTTGTCTCTTGGCAAGTCGACACCGGCTATACGAGCCATAAGCTTTCCTCCTTCTCTTGCTCCTAAGTTTTCTCGAGTGAAACTCAGTGTGCATATGATTCAATGAATTATTTATTAGAATTTACTTGAGGTAGTTTTCTTGTCTCCCGACAATAAAACACAGCCGCTCCCCCAAGGGTAATTCCTAACATTTTTTGTTCCCGCCTGCTATCATCGCGGATCTTGTCAGTTCTCTGACAGAAGCAATATATTTACATAGGAAATCGTACACCTTAGCACCGGCTTTGATGCGAAGCATCTGGAAGCCGGTCCCGATTTCCGAGTAAATATATTGCGATTAACCTTGTGTCTGCTTGTGCTTTGGATTTTCACAAATAACCATTACTTTTCCATTTCTTTTGATAATTTTGCACTTTTCGCAGATAGGCTTTACTGAGGCTCTTACCTTCATTGTTATTTCCTCCTAACATTTGTGCGATCGCATTATTTTGACCTCTTCTTCAACCGGTCAATTTTTCATGTGCGAGTGACATGTTTTCTAAGAAAACCGTGAAACCTATTACCGTTTTAATTGCGAAGCAATTTAAAAATCGGCGGTTTTCGTGAAAACATTTCACCAGCTTTATTTATCTCTCCACGTAATCCTGCCTCTTGTCAGATCATAGGGTGAAAGTTCCACCTTGACCCGGTCCCCCGGCAAAATCCTGATGAAGTTCATTCTGATTTTTCCCGAAATGTGTGCCAGCACTTCGTAGCCGTTTTCCAGCCTGACGATGAACATCGCATTCGGCTGTGCTTCCAATACGGTACCAAATACTTCAATGACATCTTTTTTGGCCATATAATACACCTCTCTTCCGCCGCTTTAAACGCTGTACAGCGTCAGCAGCTCTGGCTCACCATCAGTAATAACAACAGTATTTTCATAATGGGCGGAAAGCTTTCCGTCAACCGTGACAACCGTCCAGTTGTTTGAAAGCACTTCGACCTCGTAATCTCCCTGGTTGATCATGGGCTCGATGGCGAACACCATGCCGGAAGCAAGTCTCGGACCTCTGCCCGGATTCCCGTAATTCGGAATCTGGGGCTCTTCATGCATCGCCCTGCCGATCCCGTGACCTACAAAATCGCGAATGACTGAAAATCCTTCTGATTCTGCTTTTCTCTGAATCGCTGCTGAGATATCCGAAAGCCGGTATCCCACCTTGCAGAACTTCAACCCTTCAAAAAAGCTTTCTTCCGTTACGGTGATCAGCTTTTGCGCTTCCGCACTGATCGTTCCAACCGGGTAGGTTCTGGCAGCATCGCTGACATAACCCTTATACGTGCAGCCCACGTCTACGCTGACGATGTCGCCTTCATGGAGGATCTTCCTAGCGGATGGAATCCCGTGGACCACTTCTTCATTTACCGATACGCAGGCGCTGGCCGGATAGCCGTTATAACCTTTGAAGCTGGGTATCATATGATTCTTCAGAATTATGCTTTCCACATAGTCGTCGATATCTTTCGTTGATATCCCCGGTCGTATCACATTGGAAAGCTCTGAAAGAATGAATGCGGTTACCTTGCCCGACTCTCTCATGATATCAATTTCCTGTTGTGATTTGATGATAATCATTCCTGATCTCCTATAGCGCGTACTATATCGCTAAATACAGTTTCGAGTCCGGTGCTGCCGTCGATATGCGCAACCTTTCCTGTTCTGTCGTAGTATTCCACCAGCTTCGAAGTCAAAGAGTTGTAGACCTCAATCCGGTTTGCAACGGTGGTTGCACTATCGTCAGATCGCTGATAAAGTTCGCCGCCGCAGACATCGCATATGCCCTCCTTTTGCGGGGGCATGTTGATCACATGATAGGTTGATCCGCAGCTTCTGCAGACCCTTCTCCCGATCAGTCTTGTCATCAGCACTTCTTTATCAACCTCAATGTCCAGAACCTTGTCGATGGACAAGTCCCTTGCATTGAGAAATTTATCGAGCTGCTCCGCCTGGTTAACCGTCCTTGGAAATCCATCCAGTAGAAAGCCGTGACTGCAGTCTTCCTCTATGAGGCGGGCTTCCGCGATCTCTAGTACGAGATCATCCGGAACAAGTTCACCTTTATTCATGTATTCTTGCGCTTTCTTGCCAAAATCAGTTCCCTCTTTAATATGTTTTCTAAAGATATCTCCGGTCGAAATATGCGGGATACTATATTTCTGGCAAATCCTAGCTGCTTGAGTACCCTTACCGGCGCCCGGCGGGCCCAGTAGTATAAGTCTAAGCATTTCAAGATCCTCCATGCACTTTCCTCATGAAGGAGACGTTACCTCGAAACGAGGAACGTCCTTGATGAGGGTCTTTCCTCTATTTGAGGAAACCTTGGTAATTTCTCATGACCATTTGTGCTTCGAGCTGCTTCATTGTATCAAGTGCAACACCGACTACAATCAGCAGTGATGTTCCTCCAAAGCCGATCTGAAGCGCTGTAAACTGCTGGATCAGCGTTGGCAGGGTTGCGATAAATGCAAGGAAAACCGCTCCTACAAATGTGATTCTCGTCATAACTTTATTCAAATATTCAACAGTGGATCTGCCGGGTCTGATTCCCGGGATAAATCCTCCGTTTGCTTTCATGTTGTTTGCCACTTCCATCGGGTTAAATGTAATCGCTGTATAGAAATAGGTAAAGAACATGATTAAAATGATGTTAAACACTCCGTAAATCCATACTCCCGGATTTCCGTTGGGAGACAGCCATGTGTTGACGAAGTCCGCGAAGCCTCCCTTTGGTATGAAGTATGTGATCGTCAGCGGAAATTGCAGCAGCGACAAGGAGAAGATAACCGGAATAACGCCGGCCTGGTTCACCTTCATCGGAATGTGTGTGCTCTGTCCGCCGTACATCTTTCTGCCAACAACTCTCTTTGCATACTGCACCGGAATTCTTCTCTGACCTTGCTGAATGACAATAATACCAACCACTACGATCAGAGCAAACAGACAGAATAAAATGATGGATACAATGCCAATCTCGCCAGCCTGAAGCTTGATCCAGGTCTGATGGATTGCACTTGGGATTCTGGATACGATACCCGCCATAATGATGAGGGATATCCCGTTTCCGATTCCGTTTTCGTTAATCTGTTCGCCCAACCACATGAGGAATGCGGTACCGGCGGACAGGGTTAAAACAATAACTGTGATTGAGAAAAAGTCCTTGCTGACGACTGCCTGCCGGAACAGGCCAACGGAGAGTCCGATTGCCTGAATGAAAGCCAGCACTACAGTCAGATATCTGGTATATTGCGCGATTTTCTTTTTCCCTTCGGTTCCTTCCTTGGCAAGCGCCTCCAAACTGGGCACCGCAATGGTAAGTAGCTGTAATATAATCGAAGCAGTGATATAGGGAGTGATGCTCAAGGCAAATATGGTAAAGTTGCTGAACGCTCCTCCTGAGAATAGGTCAAACAAACCAAACAGTCCTGTATTTCCGCTGAATACTTCCTTAAGGATATCCCGGTCGATTCCCGGTACAGGAATGTTTGAGCCCAGTCTGAATACTAAAAGCATTAACAATGTGAATATGATCTTCTTTCTGATATCTGCGATCTTCCACGCCTGGGCTATTGTTCTTATCATGCTCATATTAGATCACCTCTGCCTTTCCTCCGGCTTGCTCGATCTTTTCAATTGCTGTTTTGCTAAACTTGTGAGCTTGAACGGTTACGTTCTTTTCCAGGTTCCCCTCTCCAAGAATCTTAATACCGTCAATAACCTGCTTTGCAAGTCCTTTTTCCTTAATTAGTTCTGGCGTAACAACTGTGCCTGCTTCAAAAACATTCAGGTCGTCTACATTAAGAATGGTGTATTCCTTCTTCCAGATATTTGTGAAGCCCCTTTTCGGGATTCTTCTGTAAAGCGGCATCTGTCCGCCTTCAAAACCAAGTCTGGTTCCGCCTCCGCTTCTTGAGTTCTGACCGTTCATACCTCTTCCGGCGGTTTTACCCTGACCGGTAGCAGTACCGCGGCCTTTTCTCTTGCTCTTTTTTGTGGAACCTTCGGCAGCTCTTAATTCATGCAGTTTCATTTATATAACACCTCCTTCTTACACTTCTTCTATCCGTACAAGATGCTTTACTTTTTCTACCGCTCCGCGTGTCTGTGGGGTGTCGGGTCGTTCGACCGTCTGATGCATTTTCCGAAGTCCCAACGCTTCTACTACTTTTCTCTGAAGTGGGGAAGCGCCTATGACACTCTTCGTTAAAGTGATTTTAATTTTCTTATCTGCCATTTACGTTTCCTCCTTATCCAAGAATTTCTTCCTTAGTCTTACCTCTCAGTCTCCCGATTTGTTCAACCGTCTTAAGGTTTCTAAGTCCTTCTATTGTAGCGCAAGCCATATTACCCGCATTATTGGAGCCAATGGATTTCGCTCTTACATCTTTAATTCCCGCAAGTTCCAGCACCATACGCACCGAACTTCCTGCAATTACTCCGGTACCGGGAGCTGCTGGCATGATCAGTACCTGACCGGCGCCGAATATTCCCAGTGTTCTGTGGGGGATGGTGGTTCCAACTGTAGGAACATATATCAATTTTTTCTTTGCATCTTCAATAGCTTTTCTTACAGCCTCAGGAATTTCCTGTGCCTTACCCAGACCAACGCCTACATAGCCTTCGCCGTTTCCGACTACCACTGTCACGCTGAATCTGAAGTTTCTTCCGCCCTTAACAACCTTGGCAACACGTCTGATGTTAACGATGGATTCTTTTAAGTCAAGCTTGGATGCATCAATCATATTCTGTCGCATTCCTTTTCTCCCTTCATGTTAGAATTTCAGTCCGGCTTCACGTGCACCGTCAGCCAGCTCTTTTACTCTTCCGTGATATAAGAATCCGCCTCTGTCAAAGGCCACTGTTTCGATTCCCTTGGCAAGCGCTTTCTTTGCAACAGCTTCTCCAACCAGCTTTGCCGCCGCCTTGTTTCCACCATAAGCAGCCTGTGCTTTAATGTCCTTGTCAAGGGTGGATGCAGCAACCAGAGTCGTTCCGTTAACATCATCTATGATCTGAACAGAGATGTTCTTAAGGCTTCTGAATACGCAAAGTCTTGGCTTTTCAGGAGTTCCGGACAGGGTCTTTCTTACTCTAGCATGTCTGGCCAGACGTTTATCATTTCTACTCTCTTTTGCCATTTATCTCACTCCTTCCTATTTCTTCTTAGCGCCTGTTTTGCCTTCTTTTCTGCGGATCACTTCGCCAGCATAGCGGATTCCCTTGCCCTTGTATGGTTCAGGCTGTCTCCATTTTCTGACGTTTGCCGCATAGTTTCCGACAACTGCTTTGCTGATGCCTCTGATAATGATTTCAGTCGGGCTTGTGACCTCGGTCTGAATTCCTTCAGGGTCTTCCATTTCTACAGGATGTGAGTATCCAAGGCTCATTACGAGTTTATTGCCCTTCTTTTCGGCCTTGTATCCAACGCCAACCAATTGGAGCTTCTTTTCAAAACCAGTGGTTACGCCTGTTACCATGTTGCTGATGAGCGTTCTGGAAAGGCCGTGTGCCGATCTTGCATCCTTGTTATCGGAGTCTCTTGTCACTGTCAGGACTCCATCATTGACTTCCACTTTGATTAATTTGCTGATCTGCTCCTGCAGCTCGCCTTTCGGTCCTTTTACGGTCACAACATTACTGTCGCTTACCTTGACCTCTACGCCGGCAGGAAGAGCAACAGGTAATCTACCTATTCTTGACATTTTCTATTTCCTCCCTACCAAACATAACAGATAACTTCGCCGCCAACGCCGAGCTTTCTGGCTTCTTTGTCGCTGATGATTCCATTTGAAGTGGAAATGATCGCGATTCCAAGGCCTCCCAGTACCTTTGGCACCTCGTTGCTCTTTGCGTAAACTTTCAGTCCGGGCTTTGAAATTTTCTTGATTCCGCTGATTACTCTTTCTTTGTCGGCACCATATTTCATATGGATTCTGATGATGCCCTGCTTATTGTCGTCTATAACGTCAAATCCTTTAATGTATCCTTCATCAGCCAAGATTCCCGCGATGGATTTCTTCATCTTTGATGCCGGGATCTCAACTGTTGCATGTCCTACAGTATTGGCATTTCTGATTCTTGTTAGCATATCTGCTATAGGATCTGTCATGGTCATTGTTGAAGTACCTCCTTCCTATTACTATTGTTTACCAGCTTGCTTTCTTGACACCGGGGATCTCTCCCTTGTAAGCCAGTTCTCTGAAACAGATACGGCATATACCATACTTTCTCAAAACAGCATGGGGTCTTCCGCAGATTTTGCATCTTGTATATGCACGTGTTGAAAACTTGGGTTTTCTCGCTTGTTTCACTTTGAGAGATGTCTTTGCCATTTTTTCCCTCCTATTTCTCAAACGGCATTCCGAGGAATTCAAGAAGCGCCTGCGCTTCCTCGTCTGTCTTTGCCGTTGTGGTGAATATGATATTCATACCTTTGATCTTGTCTACCTTATCAAAGTTGATTTCAGGGAAGATAAGCTGCTCTTTGATACCCATGGAGTAATTTCCTCTGCCATCAAACGAATTTCTGCTTACTCCTTTGAAGTCTCTTACTCTTGGAAGAGAAATGTTGAAGAATTTATCGGCAAATTCATACATGTTGTCTCCTCTCAAGGTAACCTTAGCTCCAACAGGCATACCCTGTCTTACCTTGAAGTTTGCGATGGATTTCTTTGACTTGGTAACCACCGGCTTCTGACCGCTGATCAGCCCAAGCTCTTCCACTGCAGTCTCCATCAGCTTTGCGTTGTCCTTCGCTTCGCCAAGACCCATATTGATGGTAATCTTTTCGAGCTTCGGCACTTCCATAACATTCTTATATTTAAATTTTTCCATTAAAGCATTGAATACTTCGTTCTTATAAGTTTCTCTCAGTCTAGCTGCCAAGATTGTTCCCTCCTTTCGAACAAATTAGTCGATAATCTGACCAGTTTTCTTGGATACTCTCTTCTTCTGTCCGTTTTCGATTTTGTATCCGATTTTTGTCGGCGCCTTCGCCTTTGCATCATAGAACATTACATTAGAAACATGGATCGGACCTTCCTGATGCTTGATTTCGCTCTTCGCCTTTCTGGTCTGTTTCTGATGCTTTGTCTGAACATTGACTCCTTCTACGATGACTTTATCTTCACTGGGCAGTGCTTTCAAAACCTTGCCTTTTTTGCCTTTATCCTTGCCGGTAATAACCATTACCGTATCGTCTTTCTTTATATGCATCTTCACACCTCCCCACTAAAGTACTTCTGGTGCCAATGACACGATTTTCATAAAGCTCTTGTCTCTGAGCTCTCTGGCTACTGGTCCGAAAATACGGGTTCCTACAGGGTTTTTATCTTCTTTTATTATAACTGCCGCATTCTGATCAAACTTCACATAGCTTCCGTCTGCACGTCTAGCACCATGCTTGGTTCTAACAACAACGGCCTTCACTACGTCGCCTTTTTTGACAACTCCGCCCGGAGTCGCTTCTTTTACGGCACAGACGATTATATCTCCTATGTTCGCATACTGACGGCTTGTTCCACCCAGTATACGGATACATAATAATTCTTTCGCGCCTGAATTGTCAGCTACTCTTAATCTGCTTTCCGGCTGAATCATGACTGGTGCCTCCTTTACTACTTAACTTTTTCGATTACGTTCACAAGTCTCCATCTCTTGTCCTTGGAAAGGGGTCTTGTTTCCATAATTCTAACTTTATCTCCGATGTTGCACTCGTTATTTTCATCATGAGCCTTGAACTTCTTGGTTCTCTTTACAGCTTTTCCGTAAAGGGAATGTCTTACGAAGTCTTCAACAGCAACAACGATCGTCTTGTCCATTTTGTCGCTTACTACGAAGCCGACTTTGGTCTTTCTTCTGTTTCTATCTTGAATATCCAACATATTACATCCTCCTTTCGATTAACCTTGAACCTTCTTCAGCTCTTTTTCTCTGATAATAGTTTTAACGCGTGCGATTTCCTTCTTAACGTCCCTCATCTTGATGGGATTTTCAAGCTGACCTGTTACGTGCTGGAATCTCAGATTGAAGAGTTCGTTCTTCAACTTCTTTACCTCCGCATTCAGTTCAACTTCCGTCATTTCTCTCATCTTTTCAATTTTCATTATGCTTCACCACCCTCTGCTAATTCCTGGCCTTTGATGGCAAACTTGCTCTTAACAGGAAGCTTGTGGGATGCCAGTCTCATAGCTTCTCTAGCCTGAGCCTCGCTTACACCCTCGATTTCAAACATGACTCTTCCTGGTTTTACGACTGCTACCCAGTACTCAGGAGCTCCCTTACCGGAACCCATACGTACTTCAGCAGGCTTTTTGGTTACCGACTTGTGCGGGAATATCTTTATAAATACTTTACCACCTCTTTTGATAGATCTGGTCATCGCAATACGAGCTGCCTCTATCTGATTTGAAGTGATCCAACCACATTCCTGTGCGACCAGGCCAAATGTACCGTAGGTAATAGTATTTCCTTTAGTAGCAATGCCCTTCATTCTTCCTCTGTGGACTCTACGACGTTTTACTCTTTTTGGCATTAACATCGCTAACTTCCTCCTTTCTCTATCGCTTATTCTGTTACGGGAGCCGCTTCAGCCTCTGCCACTACTTCCGCCTGTGGTGCTGGAGCCGGTGCTGCTGCCGGTTTTGTTCTGGTTCTTGGGTTTACAGCTCTTGGTGCTTCCGCTCTGCTGTCTCCTCTGGAACCGCCTCTGTCATCTCTTCTTGGTCTGTCACCGTCTCTTCTCGGTCTGTCACCGTCTCTTCTCGGTCTGTCGTTTCTTCTTCTGTCTCCGCCTCTTTCCGGCTTATCTTCCGGAATGGCGCTTCTGAGTCCCTTTTCAAGGATCTCGCCGTGGTTGATCCAGACCTTGATTCCAAGTTTTCCGTAGGTAGTATCTGCTTCTGCAAATCCATAATCGATATTCGCTCTAAGCGTATGGAGCGGAACATTTCCTTCGCTGTATTTTTCACTTCTGGCAATTTCAGCACCGCCCAATCTTCCGGAAACGAGAACCTTGATTCCCTTTGCGCCGGACTTCCTGGTTCTGCCGATGGCCTGCTTCATTGCTCTTCTGAATGAAATTCTCTTTTCCAAAGCTTGCGCAATGCTTTCCGCAGTCAGCTGCGCATCAAGCTCGATTCTCTTGATTTCTACGATATTGATTAATACGCTTTTTCCTGTCAGCTTTTCAACTTCAGCCTTCAGTTCATCGATTCCGTTTCCGGATCTTCCGATTACCATACCCGGCTTGCCGGTAAGAACGGTAATCTTAACCTGATTGTTTGCTGCTCTTTCGATTAATATCTTTGAAACTCCTGCTGCATAAAGTCTTTTCTTTATAAATTCTCTGATTTTATGATCTTCAACAAGATAATCTGAAAAATCTTTCTTATCTGCATACCATTTGGAATCCCAGTCTTTTATAATGCCCACTCTCAAACCATGCGGGCTTACTTTCTGACCCATTCAACGAACCTCCTGTTCTGAATATTATCTTTCCTTTAAAGTTACGCCTACGTGGCTGCTTCTCTTAAGAATAACGGATGCTCTTCCCTGCGCGCCTGCTCTCCATCTCTTCATAGTCGGTCCCTGGTGAGCATATACTTCAGCAACGTAAAGCTTGTCAACGTTCATGTCGAAATTGTTCTCAGCGTTTGCTGCCGCTGATTTTACAACTTTCTCTACAATTTCAGCACCTTTTCCCGGTGTGAATTTCAATATGGTCAGCGCCTCGCTTAAGTTCTTTCCTCTTACCAGGTCGGTAACGGGCTTCAGCTTGATAGGAGACATCCTTACATATTTTGCAACTGCTTTTGCTTCCATTGATTAAGATCCTCCTTACTTATTTTTTCTTAACTTTCGAAGACTTGTCTGCGGCATGACCTCTGTAGTTTCTTGTCGGAGCAAACTCTCCGAGTCTGTGTCCTACCATATCCTCAGTGATATATACCGGAACGTGCTTTTTTCCGTCATGCACAGCAATTGTATGTCCCACGAACTGTGGGAATATAGTTGATGGTCTTGACCATGTTTTTAATACTTTCTTTTCGTTGGCTGCATTCAACTCATCGATGGTCTTCAGCAGCTTCGCATTCACAAAAGGGCCCTTTTTAAGTGATCTTCCCATTTTCTTTGCTTCCTCCCTTCAACTATTTTTCGTTACGTTTTTTTACGATATATTGATTAGACGGATTGTTCTTCTTTCTTGTCTTGTAACCAAGAGCAGGCTTACCCCAAGGAGTAACCGGGCTGACTCTACCGATTCCGGTCTTGCCTTCACCACCGCCGTGTGGATGGTCGTTCGGGTTCATTACGGAACCTCTAACGGTAGGTCTGATACCCATGTGTCTTTTTCTTCCTGCTTTACCGATCTTGATGTTCTCATGATCCAGGTTTCCGACTTCGCCGATTGTGGCTCTGCATTCCATTCTGATTTTTCTTACTTCGCCGGAAGGAAGTCTTACGGAAGCGTAATCTCCTTCTTTCGCCATCAGCTGAGCGCCGTTTCCTGCGGAACGAACCATCTGTCCGCCCTTACCCGGCTTCATTTCGATGTTGTGGATAATGGTACCCACCGGAATGTTTGCAACCGGAAGAGCGTTTCCAACCTTGATATCCGCGTCCGGTCCGGATACGACCACATCTCCGACCACCAGCTTATTCGGTGCGATGATGTATCTCTTTTCTCCGTCCGCATAAACGATCAGAGCAATGTTGGCGCTTCTGTTCGGATCATATTCGATCGTTGTGACTTTTCCTGGAATACCGTCTTTGTTTCTTTTGAAATCAATGATTCTGTATTTCGCTCTGGTACCGCCGCCTCTATGTCTTACTGTAATCTTACCGCGAACGTTTCTTCCTGCGTTCTTCTTAAGAGTAACTGTAAGAGACTTTTCCGGGGTACTCGTTGTAATTTCTTCAAAAGTTGAAACCGTCATCCCTCTTAATCCAGGAGAGGTCGGATTATATTTTCTGATTCCCATATCTTTCGTCCCTCCTTACAGACCTTGGAAGAATTCGATTTCCTTACTCTTAGCCGTAAGGGTAACGATGGCTTTCTTGGATGCCGCTCTTCTTCCCACGTTTCTTCCCATTCTTTTAACTTTACCTTGAACATTCATAATGTTGACTTTTTCTACTTCTACTCCGAAGATTTCTTCCAGTGCATGCTTGACCTGAGTCTTGTTTGCATTGACAGCAACCTTGAAAGTATATTTTTTGTTCGCCGCATCATCCATGGATCTTTCGGAAATAACCGGCTTGATTATTACATCATAGGGGGTTGTCATTATGAATACACCTCCTCAATTTTGTTGATCGCGTCCTTGGTCACAATAAAGCTTGTATGATTTATGATCTCATATACGTTCATTGTGCTTACCAAGGTAGTTTTAACTCCGGGGATGTTGGCTGCGGACTTGATTACATTCTCGTCCTTGTCAGCCATAACGATCAGGGCCTTTTTGGCAGCCTTCACGTTTTCAAGCACCTTGATCATGTCTTTTGTCTTTGGTGCTCCAAAGGTTAAGGAATCAAGTACGATAATTTCCTTTTCCCCCACCTTTGAGGATAAAGCCGACTTCATTGCAAGTCTCTTCAATTTTTTGGATACCGTATATCTGTAATCTCTTGGCTTCGGTGCGAATACAACACCACCGCCAACCTGAGATGGATCTGTTGAGCTTCCCTGTCTGTGGCGTCCGGTTCCCTTCTGTCTGAAAGGCTTTTTCCCACCGCCTCTGACTTCGCCTCTGTTCTTCGCTGACTGAGTGCCCTGTCTCTGGTTTGCCAGATAGTTTTTGATTACTTCATGTACAGCGTACTGATTCACTTCGATTCCGAAGATGTCATCTTTCAATTCGATGCTGCCGGCTTCTGCTCCGGCCATGTTCAGCATTGTTACTTTTGCCATTTTACTTCCTCCTTTCTGAAGTCGTTATCTATTTGTCCTGACCTTTAACTGCATACTGGATGCGGAGCAGGCCGCCCTTGGCACCCGGTACCGCGCCTTTTACGAGCATCAGGTTTCTGTCTTCGATCACTTTTACGAGAACAACGTTCTGAACTGTGATGGCTTCACGACCCATTCTTCCGGGTCCCTTGTTGCCCTTGAATACTCTGGAAGGATATGTTCCTGCGGCCAGAGCTCCGGGGAGTCTTTTGTGTTTTGAACCGTGAGTTTCAGGACCTCTGTGGTGTCCGTGTCTCTTGATGTTACCCTGGGTTCCTTTTCCCTTGGAAACGCCTGTGATATCGAGTTTCTTTCCAACTTCGAAATCAGCCACTGTGATAACCTGATTCGGTTCATAGGTTTCGCCTTCGTCCAGTCTGATCTCTGTCAGGTGTTTTTTCAGCGGAGCCTGCCATTTTGCAAAATGACCTTTTTCAGGTTTGTTCATTCTCTGCTCTTTCACATCGCCAAATCCGATCTGAACTGCGTTGTATCCGTCTGTTTCAACGGTTTTGATCTGAGTTACGACCGCTGGGCCTGCTTCAATTACAGTAACCGGAATCGCCTCGCCAGCTTCGGAAAAAATCTGAGTCATTCCGATTTTTTTTCCTAAAATTGTCTTCATATTCATCCTCCTAAATTCTTACAGCGGATTACTCTTTCGAGCAATCATACTAAGGGGAGTTCCCTTATAATGCCTTAGTAGAAAATTTCGTAAAACTTTCTTACAGCTTGATTTCGATATCCACGCCAGCCGGTAAGTCCAGCTTCATCAGCGCATCAACAGTTTTCGGTGTTGTATTTGAGATATCGATCAGTCTCTTGTGCGTTCTCTGTTCGAACTGCTCTCTGCTGTCCTTGTACTTGTGAACGGCTCTCAAGATTGTGATAACTTGCTTTTCTGTTGGAAGCGGAATCGGGCCGGATACGTCAGCGCCCGTTTTCTTGGCTGTCTCAACGATCTTCGCTGCCGACTGATCCAAAGTCTTGTGGTCATAAGCCTTCAGCTTGATTCTGATTTTTTGTTGTTCGCTCATTCTTTCTTTCCTCCTTGATTTTCGTACGTTTTCGCTATGCCTGTACGAGGGGTTCCAGCTTGCGCTTTCAACGTGTTCGAGGTTTTTGCCTTCTCGGTACACGGCGCCGTGTGTTTCATATTTTTTTACACAAAGCAAAAAGCGCGAGAATCCCTTCGCCCGTTTCTGGAACGGACAATTCTCTGCAGAAATTACCTGATAGCTCAGCAACTTCCTGCTTCATCGCCTTTTTTAGCAAGCTTTTAGAGTATATTACAGATTGGTGGAGATTGCAAGAGTTTTTCCAAAAAAATATTGCAAAAAAAGAGAAGTTTTTTCAAGAAATTATCTGACAATTTCAACGTTTAGACGGGATGCTATCCATACACGCATCGGGGCGTTTCATATATGTACTTGCTTCCCATGAAAAAAAGACAATAAATCGCTGTATTTCAACATTTTGCGAGGTCTGGACAGCTTCGGGTTTTCCTGCCCCGAACCAGTTCTAACAATCGTAACAGCTAATTGATTGTGGGTTTTATATATTCCCGGCGGTTTCCCCGAATGATCCTTGCACCGGGTTGATCATGGGGATTATCCCGGCGGTTTTCCGAAATATTCCTTTCGGTTTATCGGAGAACCTCATAAAGCACACCCCACACCAGAAAGATAGTTAAGAATGCCGCCGCTACTATCATCGCTCCCTTTTGCAGGTTGGGTTTCGTGATCGCCACATTTCTTAGTACCCGTGATACAATAACGACGCCGATTAGAATAACGACTGCCGCAATGCTCATCCATCGACTATACTCCGCAAAATTCATACTCTTTTACCTCTTTCCTTTCGTTTCAATCATTCTGTCCCCTGTTTACTCCTATTATTTAAAAAATACAGTCCGCCGTGGTCGACGGTCAGCAGAAATCTATTACGAAATCCTCCGATTTAAAATTAGAGTAATATCTTCCCGATTGCGCGGTAAACTTCAGCACACAGTAGTCCGGGTCGGTGACCCCCAGTGTGGATAATACATCGTATCTCCATCCCGCCAGATCAGCTCTTTGCTTTGGCTATCCTCGAGCACTTCCATATGCCCTTTCAGCATAACACCTCTGAAAAATCTCCTATCACAGAAATATAAACAAGCCCTTGGATCGCTCCTGTAATGCGCGACCCGTTTGGAGGATGTGTTTGTCGTGAAATAAAAGGTCCTGATCCCTTCCCGGACTCTCGGAGCGAGCATGGCTTTCATGTTGGGAAACCCCTCCTCGTCCAATGAACTGATAAATGCTACCGACTGTTTGTCGATGATGCCTCCGATTGTCTTTTCTGCATTTCTCATAATCTTCCCCCCTTGGATTTCAACCGCTACCTGCAGTTAGCTGCGCGGCAGGAGTGATACGTACACATCAAATTTGAATTCTCCTACCTTTATCTCAATGCAACTGCACTGATCATAGGCACCGCTCAGGGTAAAGACACCCTGCATCATTGTGGGAGTCGAAATATCCGTATTCAGTCCCATCTCCGACAAGCCCATGGAAGAATTCGCCGCCAGCATGTTGCTCAGCTCCGAGATAGCGCTTTGGGCAAGCTCATCGAACTCCATGACTTCCATCCCGCCCATCATGGCTGAAGCGATCCACTTGGCGCAATCCTCGCTCATGGAAAATATCACATTACCTGTAAGATCTCCGATCACACCGACAATGCAAACGACTCCTGATGTATCAATATTTTTGCCGCACTCTCCGATGCCGGCGAATTCGACACCTTCGATTCCCAGTTGAGGCGAAACGTTTAATACGGCATTGGAAATTGCATTCAAATGTTCCTCATTCATTGGTATCGCTCCTGCTGAACCCTATGTTCATATAGATTTCACCGAAAGACGTATCTCCAACCACTGAGGTAACCGTGCTGAGCTCAGCCTTGGATATCATGATGGATTGCCCGTAAACGGCAGTAGGCGGCGCTACGCGGAAGCCATAGAGGTTGTTGGTCTTATTGATCATAGAGCATGCGTTCCCTGCAATAATGTTGGAAATCTCGGCAATGGCATGAACAATGAGGTCATTGTTCAGCCCCTCATCCTTGATCAGATGACCGGCAATTTTCTCTGCTGTTTCGGTTGACATATCCAACAGCATTCTTCCGACATACTTTCCGATAATGCCCATTACAACGGAAAATCCCCTGGATTCTTTTTCATCGTTGACTCTATACTCTTCCTTGAACTGGGGAACCTCCTTGAAAAACTTGTTCATGGTCATTGACATAGACTCCTTGAAGGCGTCTATGTAGAGCTTATCCAGCTCCTCGAACAGCTGTCCGTCCGCCATCACTCTATTGATAAGTAGTGCGAGCTCCTCAGCATCCACGGGCTTTTGCACATAACCCGAAATCTTAACCTTCTTTGCCCGGTGGACAATTTCATCGTCCATCATGGAACTCACCATGATTACTTTGATATCTGGATCAATTTTATGAATCGCCCGGGTGCATTCGATTCCGTCGGCACCGGGCATGGTCATATCCATCGTGACAACGTCAGGCTTCAGTTCGATGACTGCTTCAACCGCTTCCTTCAGCCCATTTGCGCTTCCGACGACGGAAAACCCATTTTCTGTCAGCATATTGCTTATCATCGACACAGAAAAAGGAGAATCATCCACCACTACCACTTTGATTTCTTTCATTTTGCACCTGCTTTAATTAGAATCCCAAATGGTCATTGACAAGTATGACCTGAATCCGGCCAGCCGTGAGGCAGTATCTTGTTGTTACTATATTGCAGCAGATACATTCTTTCGAGAGGCATTCGCTGCAGACTCCGGTGACGGTGCAGGGGTTATTGCGTTTCAGCCTGATATTGTTCGGAACAGCCGCAGAAAGCTTCGCTCGCTCCAAGGCGTCTTCATGCCTGTGCACGATCTTATTGGCCCCGACCACTACAATGACCTTTTTTGGTCCGAAGCACAGCGCGGCAACTCGGTTGCTGGTGCCGTCGATATTGATTAGTTCTCCATCGGCGGTTACCGCATTGGTACTCATCAGATAGTAATCCGCAAGCAGTCCCTGTCTTCTCCGTTCGAGGGAGATTGCCGGATCCGATGTGCTGTACGGATCAACGATTTCAACGTCCCTTTCCGCCAGTTTCTCTTTGATTCCCAATGAGTTGATGGTTTCCGATCCACCCCAGGATATCACGCTTTTATCCTGGATCATAGAAAGAATCATTTCACATGCTTCTTCCTTCGTTTCGCAATAGTGTCCCTCCATACCGCGTTTTTCCAGATTTTTAATGACAGTATTGATCTTCAGCCTGTTGGCCGCCTTGATATTCTGCATTGTATCACTCCCTTTGCCTATCTGTGATAAACTTAATAATTATTGTAGCTATTATAATATAAACATATAGTAGATTCTATCATAACTTAATATGCTCTGACAAAAATAATACTGGAGTTATTCTCTCGATTAGAAAACTCCAAATAAATTAAAATTGATATGGCAAGATGTGCCTATAGTTGTATCTCATTTCCGATGTAGTTCTGCACAAATTGTTTATTAAACTCTTTCTCAAAAATCCTCGATGCCTTTTCCCCTGTACAGTGGAACATCGAAAGAAGGCGCAAGCGATCTCTTTGTTTAAAATAAGTGACTGTTTCCCTCAGCATCTGATCATCCGCTTCGATTAAATGGGTTCCTCCAATTACTCCATACAGCTTTGTGCCAAGGCGCCTTTCAACAGTGCTTAGAATATTCACGACTCCAGGATGGGAGCAGCCTAAAACTGCTATGGCTCCCTCTTCAAGGGTAAGCACCAATGCAATTTCGTCTTTGAAATTATCCTGAACCAGCTTTTTTTTCTGTTCTTTATAGAATTTCCTGTTCAGACACTCGACATTAACATTGTGATCAAAATTGGAAATGACAGCAATATCCTTCGCTACCGGATAAATATCCTCAGTTACTTGTTTCATATCAATGTTGTGGAAGCGAACATATTTCTTGTCAAATCCACTTCCGATTGAAATTCGGTTTTCACCGTCAAATTTATATCTTTTTTTAAAAAAGTCCTGTCCAAGAATTAACTGAAACGGATTTCCTACTGCTGCAACAAGCTCCTTCAATCCGCCTGTATGATCATAATGGCCATGGCTCATGATCACATACTGCAAGTCGCTTAAATCAATACCCAGATTTTCAGCATTTTTTATGAATTGCCCGCTTTGACCAGTATCGAACAGAATTTTAACACCATTCATTTCTATGTAAATAGAAAGGCCATGCTCGCATACCAGTTCCGAGTTTTCCGGAAGGAGATCCTCCATAAGAGTTACAATTCTTAAACTCATCTGTTCCCTCCATTTCCTGCTCCTGCTTAATTGTCCAGATGACAGGCGCTGCTATAGCTCTTGGTAAATTGTATGAATCGAGAGGAGTCGCTGAAAATCTGCTGATTTTTCTTCCAAATCAAACCGATCTTCACCTTGATTGGAGTCTCCAATGGTATACCGACAACATCTTCCTGCAGATCCACCACCTCTTTAAAAAGGAAGGAAGATGCAATGCCCGAAGCGATAAAGTTATGAATCGTATAAAGCTGATTCGCAAACAGAATGACCTTTGGTGCACCGCCCACTTCCTTGAACCTTTCACGTATAGTGGAGTTCTGGAAAGATCCTTCCCGCATCAGAATCAAAGGTTCGTCTTTAATCACCTCAATGTTGACTGCTTTTTCCGAAGCAAGTCTGTGATCTTTATTTACAGCATAAATCAGTTCTGTATCGAGAATATTGATGCAATTAAAATGGGCAGCCTTTAAATGACTTGTAATGACAATCGCCAGATCGAGGCTGTTTTCCTCCACAAGCTGCATAATTTCAAGAGATCCCATCTCCACCATCTCAATATTGATGTCCGGATTGGCTTTTTTAAATTGGCTGAACATCTTAGGAAACAATATGGTTCCTATCATTGGAGGAATTCCGATTCTTATATTGTTCTTTTTATTCCCAAGATCCTTCATTTGCTGAACAAGATCCTCGGATTTCTGAAGTATTACTTTTGAATAACTTAAGAAATATTCCCCTTCTTTTGTGAGAGTCAGGTGATTTCCGATACGATGAAACAGATTTAGCCCGAACTCCGCTTCCAAATCTTTTATTGCATTGGAAATGGATGGCTGTGTGATATGGAGTTCTTCCGCTGCTTTCGTGATATTTCCATACTTGCAAACGGTTTGATAATACAGGATCTGAGATAGTTTCATGGGCCTCACCTCATTTACGTGTTATCGGTTCGGAGTTAATTACATTATACCCCCATGGATTCCAAAGTTCAAAAATATTTTCTCCAGCCAAACAAGTATGGCACAAGCCACGCTTGTGCCATTACCTATCTGAATTGAGGAGAAAAATGAAATGAGAAAATTGTTTTTTCTCAACCGCAGTCACATGCTGCTTCCTGTTGCTTCTTTCTTTTTCTGTTTTCAAGGATTGAAGGAACTACAGCCATAGCAATTCCGAACAATATCAGGGCTACGGCTATGGGACTGCCGAAGATAGATGTAACATCTCCTCTGTTGCTGATGATTGCAGTTCTGAAGTTTGTCTCAATGATTGGCCCTAGAATATATCCCAGGATGATCGGAGTCAAAGTAAAGCCTGACTTCAGCAGGATATATCCGACGATGCCCACGATAACAAGAACCCAGCAATCAAAGAGACGATTGTTCACCGTATAGGCGCCGATGATGCACATCAGTAAAATAGTGGCATAAAGGTAGTTTGATGGTACGCTGAGAACCTTGATAAATATTCTCATAAGCAGCATAAGCATCAGAAACATAATTACATTTGATAATAAATACGCGACATAGATTATGTTTACAATGTCTGCATTGTAAGTAAACAATCCGGGTCCCGGCTGTAAACCATGAATGATTAAACCGCCAAGCAATATTGCCGTTACCAGATCTCCGGGAATCCCCATCGTCATCATCGGTATCAGCGCGCCTCCACATACGGCATTGTTAGCCGTTTCAGAAGCGACAATTCCTTCCGGGATCCCTGTGCCGTATTTCTCAGGGTCCTTTGATGTCTGTCTTGCCACATTATAAGTAAGCAATGATGCTGTTGTCTGCCCAATCCCGGGTAAAATACCAATGATGGTGCCGATGACGCTGCCCAATGCAAACACTCTTCCAGTTCCCTTCAGCGCATCTCTGGGAGGAAATAATTTCATTTTTTGAGGCTCTAATTTTTCTGTCCTTTTAGACAGCCCTTTGATCTGAGACAGTATTTCAGCAAAAGCGAATAGTCCCATCAGTACCGACATTGTGCCCAGTCCGCCGCCTAGCTGCCAAAATCCAAATGTAAATCTTGGAACGCCTGATACCGCATCATAACCCACCATTGCAATAAGCAAGCCCACAATCGCGGACATGAGGCCTTTAACCATATCCTGACTGCAGAGTGCCACCACGATGCAAAGGCCCATAACGCCCAAAGCAAAATACTCCCATGCTCCGAAAATAACGGCGACTTTTGCAAGCCAGGGCGCTACCAGGATCAGAACAAGTCCCGCAAACAAACCGCCGATCAGTGATGAGAATACACCCAGAGCCAGCGCATCGCCGGGTCTTCCATTCCTTGCCATGGGAGCCCCGTCAAACGTAGTAACAATACTTGACGGAGTGCCCGGTATATTCAGTAATACCGCGGATACCAAGCCGCCGGAGATACCGCCAACGAAAATTCCGATTAAAGTTGCTAAACCCTGCCCGGCTGACATCGCATAGGTGAACGGCAGCATTAGCGTTACACCCAAAGCTGCGGTCAATCCTGGAATCGAGCCAAACACCAGTCCCCCAAAAACACCAAGGATCAAGCATATCAGCATCTCCGGATTTGTGACCATGGATATGAGTCCAGATTGTAATGACATTAAAGTATCCATATTGATCTCCTGTATGTGTGCAGGTTTCTATCCCATCATAGAAACCTGCACAGTATCATAAACTTATTTTTCTTTCGCTAAATTCTGGTACGCCTGTGCGACTGCCGGCATCTGAGCGTTTAACTCTTCGGTCAAATCCGCCGCAGACAGGAAGTAAGAATTAAAGCCCATTCCCTTATAAGCTTCCTGGACAGTCGGATCGTCAAAAGCGGCTTTGATCGCTTCTTCCATTTTTGCAACGATCTCATCCGGAGTTTCGGCTGTTGTCATAAAGCTTCTGTGGAAGCCCCAGGTTAAATCATATCCCAGTTCTTTGAATGTGGGCACATCCGGCAGGAAATCAGACCTTTCTTCCGCACCGATCACAAGGGGACGGATCTCTTTGTTTTTAGTTGGTGTTACTGCACCGGCAAGATAGCAATGTAAAACATCAGCATGGCCGCCCATAACTGCGGCTTTGGCTTTTGCTGCATTTTCATAGGGGACGTAGGTTACTTCGATTCCCAGTGCGCTATAAAACATTTCTGCTGATATCTGATTGTATCCCATTGTTCCTGTGGACGCAGCTCTTAATTCTCCGGGATGTGCTTTCCCGTATGCAATAAGATCATCCAGCGTTTTAAATTCAGAGTTTGGAGCAACGCTGACAACGCCGTAATCCATAACAACGTTTGCTATCATTTTCATCATTTCAGTCGAATTACCCGGGAGATCTCCGCTCTGAGCATATATCTCCATAGATTCAGGCATATGGAGCATGAAGGTGTATCCATCCGGATTCGCATTATATGCTTCCATAACGCCGATATTTCCGCTGGCGCCTTCAATGTTCTGTACTGTTACCGTATAGCCGGAATTTTTCATGTATTGAGCGATCGGGCGTGAGATATTGTCACTTTCTCCGCCTGCCGCATAGGGGACAATTAAAGTGAGGGGTTTTTCCGGATAGCTGGCATACTGATCTTCTGCCTGAGCATTATTGCCGACATCGTTTTCACCTTCACTGCCGCATGCTGTAAAGCTTGCCAATACAAGAGCAAAGCATAACATAAGCATCAAGGCGCTCTTCAGTGTTTTAAACTTTTTCATTGGTTCCTCCTTTAAAATAAATCTTGTTTTTTAGCTTATATTAAAATTTCAGTTTAAGATAAATTGTTATTCGGCTGCTGCGATGAAAGGTGTTCTTGTTTATAATAGTGCGAAGCCCGGCAGAACAACATTCAATAATTCAGCGAACAATAAATAGAGAATTACTGTTGTCAAGATTGAGAACAGAAGCCATTTGATGATTTCTTTTACGAGGGTCTTTCCTGTTAATAGCTTTGTCTTCATATAATAAGTGTATAAAAGGCCAAGTCCCGATAAAAACAAAACTGTCATAATACAGAAACCCAAATACGGCGTCAGAAATAAGTAAGCGGCCGTTGCAATTACCGTAATGACCGCCGCTCTGTGCCAAATCGGCGCGGCAACAGCATCTGTCTTATTTTTCAAGGACCTGATCAATAAGACAACGGCTAATATAGCAAATAGAATCAGCCACATCCTAACATAATTGCCCGGCTTTGCCAGTCCGTATTCAATTACATCTGTATTCATAGTTGACGTAAATACTATGTTGAAAACGCTGAATACAAGAACTGCGATCGATATTATCAAGTCTCTCTTCCATTGTAGCATTTCAATTTCTCCTCTCTGCACACTCCGATCATGATAGTCTTCGTTCTTCTAGTCTTGCAATCCGCACCAATCAAGGATGCTCATGGCGATTACTTTTGACGTATTGACAACACTGCTTAAGTCCACATATTCGTCTATTCCATGAAGCCCTCCGCCAGTGCATCCCGAACAAATCCCCTGACCACCAAAGTAGCTCGTAAACCTCGCATCATTCCCGGATCCGCGTCCCATAAAGACCGGTTCCTCCCCATAATACCTCTTCATTGTCTGTCGGAAGCTTTGCGGAAACTCTGCATTGGGATCCTGATACCAAGGTTCCGCATGCCACCCGAACCATTCCACCGTGGGCCTGTGCTCCTTCATCCATTCGTCCTTGTCGGCCACTTCGCAGACCAGCGCTTCTATCATTTCTCTAACTCCGGTTTCTGTTTCTCCAGGGACAAAACCGATCCTGCATTCCATAGCAGCGAAGCCTGCCACACTGGAAGGCCAGTCTCCGGCTCGTAAAGTCCCGACATTCAAATTTGTAGCCTTGCCGCTTCCTATTTCAAAGGGCTCAAAACTGATTTCCTGATGTCTGCGACTGTTCAAATCCACAAGAGCCTCATAGATCTTCAATATTTTTCCGATTGCATTTACTCCTTCATGCGCCATTCCGGCATGCATCGTCTTCCCCTGAACTTTGATGCGAAAATAAAGAACTCCTGCGTGGCAGTATGTAATTCTGGGACCTTGCGGCTCCAAGGCTATAAATGCATCTGAAAGAATTCCCTGCTGCATCATACAGGCCAGTGTTCCGCCTCCCGCTCCCGCTTCTTCTTCGATTACGCTTTCTAATATGACAGTACCCTCCGGTTTAAGACCCAGCGCCTGCAATGCCTTTACTGCGAATAGGCCTGCAATGAATCCCCCTTTCATGTCCAACGCTCCTCTTCCATAGAGCCTTCCGTCCTCAATCTCTGCTCCCCACGGATCCTTTTTCCATGCAGTTACCGGTTCCGGTGATACTACATCACAATGTCCGTTAATGGTCAGAGACCGGGCGCTCTCTTTCCCCTTCCACAGCCCGATGACATTTGGCCGTCCTTTGAAAGGAATTCCCGAATCGATAAATGCAGGATGCTTTGAAACAATGTTGTAATCAGCTTCAAAACTGAATGTGTCCAAATTTAATTCCCGAAACCGGCTTTCCATCCATGCTTGTATCGGACCCTCATCTCCTGTTACGCTAGGGATTCTGACACATTCCTGTAATAGCGCAATCAGTTCCTGCTGGTGCTCATCGATATAATCGCTTATCTTTTTGTCATAGCTTCGCTTCATCGTTTTACTGCCTCCTTCTGGTTCGAAATCAATTCTCTGTTTCCTTTCCCCCTGGTTCATCTTATTATAGATCAAAGAATCTACTTGAGTTTTAATCGGTAAAGCTGATCCTCCGATGGGCATGATCAGCGTCTTAGCTTCTTCGCCCAAATCTTCTATCGCTTTTTCATATGCCTTCTGAATGGTATCAAAAGGTACCATGTTGATTTTTTTCAAAATGGAAGCATCCATTTCAGATACTACGAACAGCTTCGCTTTTTTCATGGTTGTGGCTATGGCTACCGCCTTATGGCCACCGAGCTCGAATTTTCTTGTAATATCAGCAAACATTTGGTCCTGCGTCTTCCCAAGAATCCATTTTTCAAATGATTCCGAACCGAACCCTTCTGTCATCGACGCACACCATATGATAATTCCGCCCTGCCGAACAGCAATTCTGGCATTGTCCAGCGCCTTTTGGGCTTGGTACATATTGATATCCTTCGGATATCCCCCGGCAGAGACGACGACAATATCTGCTTCTTCTTGAATCCTGACGCTGTATATCTCATCCAGGAAGCGGCAACCGGCTCTATGCGCCTCCAGATAATGTCCGGCGAAGGCCTTTATTATTTTCTTGTTGTCATCCAGAACAACGTTAAAAATAAAATCTATTTTAATGTGTTCTCCTACTTCGTCGATGTCTTCTCTAACCGGGTTGTTCTGCAGATTACCTGCGGTTGCTCTTTCGCAGGTCATCATGGAATGGTTTATTTGAATTGCCCGTTTACTGGATACTCCCGGCATCAAAGCTTTCGCTCCTCCGGAATAACCTGCAAAATAGTGATACTCAATATTTCCCAGGCAAATCAGTCGATCCGCCTCTGCGACCGGCCTATAAATGTCAACAGGAGTACCGTTTTTACATACACCGAAATTTATGCAGTCCTCCATATCATTATCAATCAGACGAACACCCTTTGCAATTACAGAATCACCCGCTAAATACCTTTTTTCTTCTTCCGTATGCTTCCGATGACTCCCCAAAGCAAATACGACCGTAATATCCTCTGCTTTGATCCCGCCGAGCTCCAATTCCTCTATGATCATCGGCAAGACTTCTTTACTCGGCATCGGTCTGGTTATATCACTGGTGACAATAACAACTGTTTCGCCTAGCTTTACGATATCCCTTAATCTTTTTGAATGAATCGGATTTTCCAAAGCCGCTCTCAGTTCTTGCTCCGATTGGCACTTTGCACCGCTCGCGTTGGGAGTGATCATTCCCATGAAATTCTGCTCATTTATGTTCAATTTTTTCAAGCCTTTGTCGTATTTCAAATAAAAGGTAGCCATGATGATTCTCCGGTCATTCCGCCCAAGCATTTGCAACAGCAGCAGAAACCTTTTCCGCAATACCTCTTTGCAAGGGACTGGGCAGTATGTGATTTTCATTCAACTCATTCGGATCAATGCTGCCGGCTAAGGCATAGGCAGCGGCGATCTTCATTTCCTGAGTAATTTTCTTTGCCTTTGCTTCAAGCGCTCCCTTTAGCAGACCCGGGAAGATCAGCGTATTGTTGATTTGATTTGGAAAGTCGGATCTTCCCGTGCCAACCACCCTTGCGCCAGCTTGTTTTGCCAAGTCAGGCATAATTTCAGGCTCCGGATTTGCCATAGCGAATATTATGGAATCTTCATTCATTGTCTTGACCATCTCGGGTGTTAATACTCCTGCAGAGGAAACCCCGATGAACACATCCCTCTCCTTTATCGCATCCTTAAGGGTTCCTATCCGATCGCCAGGATTCGTTATGAGGCTAAGCTCCTCTTTGTATCGATCCAATCCTCCCTCACGATTTTTACATAGAATCCCTTTGCTGTCACATACCACGATATCCTTCACCCCTGAAGCGATAAGAATTTTTGTTATAGCTGTTCCCGCAGCTCCGGCCCCATTTATTACGACCTTCAGTGAATTCAATTCCTTTCCCACAAGGCTCGCAGTATTAATCAAAGCTGCCAGGGTCACGATAGCCGTTCCATGTTGATCGTCATGGAATACCGGGATATCAATTTCATCCTGCAGCCTTTGCTCTATATCAAAACACCTTGGTGCTGAGATATCTTCCAGATTGATTGCCCCAAATCCGGGTGAAATGTTTTTTATAATATTTACAATTTGATCGACATCCTGTGTCTCGATGCAAATGGGAAAAGCATCAACATTGGCAAATTCCTTGAATAGAATAGCCTTTCCTTCCATTACCGGAAGCGCCGCCTTCGCGCCGATATTTCCCAAACCCAAAACCGCGCTTCCATCGGTCACTACCGCTACCAAGTTTCCCTTTGCGGTATAATCATAAACCCGGCTGCCGTCTTCTTTGATCTCAAGGCAGGGGGCTGCCACTCCGGGAGTATATGCGGTACTTAAATCATCCTTGTTTCTCAGAGGTACCTTGCTGATTATTTCGATTTTGCCCTTATTCTTATAATGAAGCGACAACGCATCTCTGTAGTAGTCCATTTCGTTCTCCTTACTGATTGTCGAATATTGTAAATTATCCTTTGCGCCTTCATTATACTTGAGCCGATTCGTATTTGTAAAATATTTAAATATTATGTTTCCATAGCATAAAACTATGGAAATCATAACTACCGGCTCAGCCGGTAGTTTGTTTATGCCCCTACAAGGGGCCCTTACCTGCCTACGTCTTAAGACGTACTGAAAGATCTGCCAACCGCACGTTCTTCTCTGGCTGCCCTAAAGGGC
>JAEZLP010000060.1 GCA_023415235.1 Bacillota bacterium | reverse complement strand
GGATGACGCCGGCCATGTTGATCTTGATCGGGATGTAGGTGCTCGACCCGCCGTACATGCGGCGCCCGACCATGCGCTTGGCGTACTGCACCGGGACGCGGCGCTGCGACTGCTCGACGAAGACGACGAGCCCGATGACGAGGATGATGATCGCCAGGACGGCGACGAACTTGCCGGCACCGCCGGCGCCGCCAGCGATCGACCACATGGCGGCCGGGAACGAGGCCGCGATCGACGTGAAGATGAGCAGCGACATGCCGTTGCCGACGCCGCGCTCGGTGATGAGCTCACCCAGCCACATGATGAGGCCGGTACCGGCCGTCATCGTGATGACCATGATGAGCAGGGTCGTCGCCGAGTCGTCGGGGATGACGTCGAGGTTGCAGCCGGCGAAGAGGTTGCCGCTGCGGGCGAACGTGATGATCGTCGTCGACTGGAGGACGGCGAGCCCGATCGTCAGGTACCGCGTGTACTGCGTGAGCTTCGCGGTGCCCGACTGCCCCTCCTTGTGGAGCTCCTCGAACTTGGGGATGACCACCCGCAGGAGCTGGATGATGATGCTGGCGGTGATGTACGGCATGATCCCGAGCGCGAACACCGACAGCTGGAGCAGCGCTCCGCCGCTGAAGAGGTTGACGATGCCGAGCAGGTCGTTCTGCTGCGCCTGGTCCACACAGAGCTGCACCGCTGGGTAGCTGACGCCCGGTGTCGGCAGGTACGAGCCGAACCGGAACACCACCATGATCCCGATGGTGAAGAGCAGCTTGCGCCGCAGGTCGGGCGTCCGGAACGCCCGCACGAATGCGCCTAGCACCTGACCTCCTGGTACCGCCCGTAGGCGGGTTCTGCTCCGACCGTGGGGGGCGGCCGGCTCGGCGTGCGACACGTCGCACGCACCCCGCGCACCCTAGCCGATGCCCGGTACGGACGGGGGCCGCGGTGGCGTCGCCACCGGGCCCCCGACCGGACGATCAGCTCAGTGCGACGCTGCCGCCTGCGGCCTCGATCTTCTCCTTGGCGGAGGCCGACACCGCGTCGACCGCCACCGAGACCTTGACCGCCAGCTCGCCGTCGCCGAGCACCTTCACCGGCTGGCCCTTGCGGACCGCGCCCTTGGCCACCAGGTCGGCGACGGTGACGTCACCACCGTCGGGGTACAGCGCCGAGATCTTGTCCAGGTTGACCACCTGGTACTCGACGCGGAACGGGTTCTTGAAGCCGCGGAGCTTGGGCAGCCGCATGTGCATCGGCATCTGCCCGCCCTCGAAGCCCGCCGGCACCTGGTACCGGGCCTTGGTGCCCTTGGTGCCGCGACCCGCGGTCTTGCCCTTCGAGCCCTCACCGCGACCCACGCGGGTCTTGGCGGTCTTGGCACCCGGCGCCGGGCGCAGGTGGTGCACGCGGAGCGTGCCGCCCTGCCCGGGCTTGGCCGCGTCCTCCGCCGCCTTCTTGGCGGCGGCGGTCGGCTCGGCCTTCGCCGGAGCCTTCGCGGCCTTGGGCTTCGACTCGACAGCCTCAGTGGTCGACTCGGCAGCCTCGGCCTTCGCCGCAGCGGCCTTCGTCGTGCGCGCCGGCTTGGCGGCGGCCTCGTCGGCCTTGGCCTTCGCCGGGGCCTTCGCCGCGGCAGGCTTCTTCTCGGCAGCGGGCTTCTTCTCGGCAGCGGGCTTGGCAGCCGCGCTCTTCGCGGCAGCCGCCTTCGCCGGCTTCGTCTCCTCGGCCTTGTTCTCGTCGGCCATGGTCACTCGACCTCCTCGACCGCGACGAGGTGCCGCACCGTGCGGACCATGCCGCGGATCTCAGGACGGTCCTCCTTGACGACGACGTCGCCGATCCGCTTGAGGCCCAGGGTGCGCAACGTGTCGCGCTGGTTCTGCTTGCCGCCGATGACGGACTTGGTCTGGGTCACCTTGAGGCGTGCCATCACGCACCTGCCTTCGCGGCAGCGGCGGCAGCCCGGCCCTCGGCCTGCGCCCGCAGCAGCGGGGCGGGCACGACGTGGTCGAGCGGCAGGCCGCGGCGGGCCGCGACCGCCTCCGGCTGCTCGAGGCCCCGCAGGGCCGCGACCGTCGCGTGCACGATGTTGATGGAGTTCGACGAGCCGAGCGACTTCGTCAGCACGTCGTGGATGCCTGCGCACTCGAGGACGGCGCGCACCGGACCGCCGGCGATCACACCGGTACCCGGCGACGCCGGCCGCAGGTAGACGACACCGGCCGCGGCCTCGCCCTGCACCGGGTGCGGGATGGTGCCCTGGATCCGAGGAACGCGGAAGAAGTTCTTCTTCGCCTCCTCGACACCCTTGGCGATCGCCGCGGGCACCTCCTTGGCCTTCCCGTAGCCGACGCCCACCGTGCCGTCGCCGTCACCGACGACGACCAGCGCGGTGAAGCTGAACCGCCGGCCGCCCTTGACGACCTTGGCGACGCGGTTGATCGTCACGACGCGCTCGACGAACGCGCTCTTCTCGGCGGCCTCCTGGCGCCGCCCGCCGTCGCGCCGGTCGCGACGCTCGCCGCCGTCGCGGCGCTCGCCACCCTGGCCGCCGGCCGTGGTGTTGCTGCGTGGTCCAGCAGCCATCAGTGGATCCTCTTCTTCGTCTCGAGCGACCGGGTCACAGTGCCAGACCTCCCTCGCGGGCGCCGTCGGCCACCGCGGCCACCCGGCCGTGGTACTTGTTGCCGCCGCGGTCGAACACGACCGCCTCGATCCCCGCAGCCTTCGCGCGCGCGGCGAGGAGCTCCCCGACCTTGCGCGCCTTGGTCGTCTTGTCGCCCTCGGCCGCCCGCAGGTCCACCTCGAGGGTGGAGGCGGAGGCCAGGGTGCGGCCGACGCCGTCGTCCACGACCTGCGCGACGATGTGCCGCGCCGACCGGGTGACGACCAGACGCGGCCGGGCAGCCGTGCCGACGACCTTCTTGCGCAGGCGCAGGTGCCGCCGCTGGCGCGCGATCTGCTTGCCCTTGCCCTTGATGCTGATCGCCATGGCTACTTACCAGCCTTTCCGACCTTGCGCTTGACGACCTCGCCCTGGTACTTCACACCCTTGCCCTTGTACGGCTCGGGCTTGCGAAGCTTCCGGATGTTCGCGGCCACCTCGCCCACCTGCTGCTTGTCGATGCCCGCGACGACGAACCGCGTCGGGGTCTCGACCGTGAAGGTGATGCCCTCCGGGGGCGTGACCGTCACCGGGTGGGAGAAGCCGAGGGCGAACTCGAGCGTGTCGCCCTTCGCCTGCACGCGGTAACCGGTGCCGACGATCTCGAGCTTCTTCTCGTAGCCCTGGGTGACGCCGGTGACCAGGTTGGCCAGCAGCGTGCGGGTCAGGCCGTGCAGCGAGCGCGACTCGCGCTCGTCGTTCGGCCGCGTGACGACGAGCGCACCGGCCTCGTCGCGCGCGACCTGGATGGGGGCGGCGACCGTGTGGGTCAGGGTGCCCTTGGGGCCCTTGACCGTCACCACGGCACCGTCGATGTCGACGTCCACGCCGGCCGGGACCGGGACGGGGATCCTGCCGATACGGCTCATGGCTGTTCTCCTTCCGTCCTGGACTTACCAGACGTAGGCGAGGACTTCCCCACCCACGCCCTTCTTGGCGGCCTGCTTGTCGGTCAGCAGCCCCGAGGACGTGGACAAGATGGCCACGCCCAGGCCGCCGAGCACCTTCGGCAGGTTGGTCGACTTGGCGTACACGCGCAGGCCCGGCTTGGACACGCGCTTGACCCCGGCGAGCGCGCGCTCGCGGTTCGGGCCGTACTTCAGGGTGACGACGAGGTTCTTGCCCACCTGGGCGTCCTCGACGGTCCACCCTGCGATGTAGCCCTCGGCCTGCAGGATCTCCGCGATGTGCGACTTCAGCTTCGAGAACGGGATCACCACGGTGTCGTGGTGCGCCGTGTTCGCGTTCCGCAACCGGGTGAGGAAGTCTGCGATCGGGTCGGTCATGGTCATGGGGGACTCGGCCCCTTTCTCGCCGGGGTATCCGGGCCGCTCGAGGCGGTGCGGACCTACCGACGTCGTCGGATGCTTACCAGCTGCTCTTGGTGACGCCGGGGAGCTCGCCCCGGTGGGCCATCTCGCGCACGCAGATCCGGCACAGGCCGAACTTGCGGTAGACGGAGCGCGGACGCCCGCACCGCTGGCAGCGCGTGTAGCCGCGCACGCCGAACTTCGGCGTCGCGTTCGCCTTGTTGACGAGGGCGGTCTTCGCCATTGTCAGTTCTCCTTGAACGGGAAGCCGAGCGCACGGAGGAAGGCCCGCGCCTCGTCGTCGGTCGTGGCGGTCGTGACGACCGTGATGTCCATGCCGCGGACCCGGTCGATCTTGTCCTGGTCGATCTCGTGGAACACGGACTGCTCGGTCAGGCCGAACGTGTAGTTGCCGTGCCCGTCGAACTGACGGTCGGACAGACCGCGGAAGTCGCGGATGCGGGGCAGCGCGATCGACAGCAGCCGGTCGAGGAACTCCCACGCCCGGTCACCGCGCAGCGTGACGTGCGCGCCGATCGGCATGCCCTCGCGCAGCTTGAACTGCGCGATCGACTTGCGGGCCTTGGTCACGGTCGGCTTCTGGCCCGTGATCGCGGTGAGGTCCTTGACCGCACCCTCGATCAACTTGGAGTCCTTGGCCGCCTCGCCGACGCCCATGTTGACGACGACCTTGACGAGCCGCGCCACCTGGTTGACGTTCTCGTGGCCGAACTGCTCCAGGAGCGCCGGCTTGATCTCCTCGGCGTACCGCGTCTTGAGCCGCGGGGTGGCCGGAGCCTCGATGGTCTGCGACATCAGATGTCCTTACCGGAGCGCTTGGCCACGCGGACCCGGACGGTCTTGAGCTTGCCGTCGCGCTCGATCTGCTCGGTGCGGTAGCCGACCCGGGTGCCCTTCTTGGTCTCCGGGTCGACGAGCATCACGTTGCTGATGTGGATGGGAGCCTCGACCACCTCGATGCCACCCGTGCGCGTGCCGCGCTGGTTGGTGCTCATCTTGGTGTGCTTGGTGACGCGGTGGATGCCCTCGACGACCACCCGCTGCGACTCGGTCAGCACCTCGAGCACGCGGCCCTGCTTGCCGCGGTCCGCGCGGTTGCCGGAGATGACGACGACCAGGTCGCCCTTCTTGATCTTGGCCATGGTCAGAGCACCTCCGGAGCCAGCGAGATGATCTTCATGAACTTCTTGGCGCGAAGCTCACGGGTGACCGGGCCGAAGATACGGGTGCCGATGGGCTCGCCCTGCTTGTTGATAAGCACGGCGGCATTGGTATCGAAGCGGATCGCGGTACCATCCGGGCGACGGATTTCCTTGGCGGTGCGAACGATGACGGCGCGATGCACGTCACCCTTCTTCACCTTGCCACGCGGAATCGCCTCCTTGATCGAGACGACGATGATGTCGCCCACGTTGGCGATGGTACGGTGCGAACCACCCAGAACCTTGATGCACTGCACCCGGCGGGCACCCGAATTATCGGCGACGTCCAGGTTGGTTTGCATCTGGATCATGTCGAGTTTCCTTTATCTCGAGGTCGATATCGTCGAGCAGGCTTACGCCTGTTCGACGATCACTTCCCAGGTCTTGGTCTTCGAGATCGGACGGCACTCGCGGATGCGGACAGTGTCGCCGGCCTTGAAGGTGTTGTTCTCGTCGTGCGCGTGATACTTCTTCGAACGACGGATGAACTTCTTGTAGATCGGGTGCATCACGCGACGCTCGACGGACACGACCACGGTCTTGTCCATCTTGTCGCTGACCACCACGCCCTGAAGAATGCGCTTCGGCATTGCTTGAGGTCCTTTTCTTAAGCCGCGCTAGCGCGGGCGCGCTCGCCGAGGATGGTCTTGATCACCGCGATCTCGCGGCGCACCGCGGTGACGCGCGCGGTGTTCTCCAGCTGACCCGACGCCTTCTGGAAGCGCAGATTGAACTGCTCCTTCTTCAGCTCAAGGAGGGCATCCTTGAGCTGATCGTCGGTCTTGGCGCGGAGATCGGTAGCCTTAGCCATGGCCATTACTCCCCGAGGCGGACAATGAACTTGGTCTTGATCGGCAGCTTGGCAGCAGCCAGTTCAAAACCACGACGGGCCAGATCCTCCGGCACGCCGTCCACCTCGAACAGCACGCGGCCGGGCTTGACCTTGGCCACCCAGAACTCGGGCGAACCCTTACCGGAACCCATACGGACTTCGGCGGGCTTGCTGGAGACCGCCACGTCGGGGAACACGCGGATCCACACGCGGCCCTGACGCTTCAGGTGACGGGTGAGCGCGCGACGGGCGGCTTCGATCTGGCGGGCGGTGATGCGCTCCGGCTCCAGCGCCTTCAGACCGAAGGCGCCGAAGTTCAGCAGGGTGCCGCCCTTGGCATCGCCATGGATGCGGCCCTTGTGGAACTTGCGGAACTTAGTACGCTTGGGCGAAAGCATCTCTTGCTACCCCTTCAATCAGCGGCGCTCGGCCGGAGCGGATTCGCCGGCAGCGCGCTTGTCCTGGGCCATCGGATCGTGGGCCAGGATCTCGCCCTTGAACACCCACACCTTGATACCGCAGGTACCATAGGTGGTCTTGGCGGTGCCCACACCGTAATCGATGTCGGCGCGCAGGGTGTGCAGCGGCACGCGGCCTTCACGGTACCATTCCATGCGGGCGATCTCGGCGCCGCCCAGACGGCCGGAGCAGTTGATGCGGATGCCCTGGGCGCCCAGACGCATGGCCGACTGCACGGCACGCTTCATGGCGCGGCGGAACGACACGCGACGCTCCAGCTGCTGAGCAATGCTTTCCGCCACCAGCTGGGCGTCCAGCTCGGGCTTGCGGATCTCGACGATGTTCAGGTGGACTTCGCCACCGGTCATCTTCGAGAGGTCCTTGCGCAGCACCTCGATGTCCGCACCCTTCTTGCCGATCACCACGCCCGGACGGGCGGTGTGAATGGTGATGCGGGCCTTCTTGGCCGGGCGCTCGATGACCACGCGCGACACGCCGGCCTGGGCCAGCTTCTTGCGCAGGTGGTCACGCAGCTTCAGATCCTCGTGCAGCATCTTGGCATAGGCCTCGTCGGCGAACCAACGGGAATCCCAGGTGCGGTTGATGCCGAGGCGAAGACCGATCGGATTGACTTTCTGACCCATCTGGTTACTCCCCGGTCGCTTCTTCGCGTTCGCGCACGATCACGGTCAGGTTCGAGAACGGCTTTTCGATGCGGCCGACACGGCCGCGGGCGCGGGCGCGCCACCGCTTCATCACCATGGCCTTGCCGACATAGGCCTCGGCCACATAGAGCCGGTCCACGTCGAGCTGATGATTGTTTTCCGCGTTCGCGATGGCCGACTGCAGCACCTTCTTCACCACCTCGGCGACACGGCGCTTGGAGAAGGTGAGCGAGTGAAGGGCGGTCTCGGCCTTGAGACCACGGATCGACGCCGCCACCAGGTTCAGCTTGCGCGGGCTGGTGCGGATCGAGGCCGAAAAGGCCTTGGCTTCGGTGTCCGCGAGGACGCGCTCAGCAGGCTTCTTGCCCATGGCTTACTTCCTCTTCGCTTTCTTGTCGACGCCGTGGCCGTAGTAGGTACGGGTCGGCGAGAACTCACCGAACTTGTGGCCGACCATGTTTTCGGTCACCAGGACCGGGATGTACTTCTGGCCGTTGTAGACACCGAAGGTCAGACCCACGAAATTCGGCAGAATGGTGGAGCGACGCGACCAGATCTTGATGACCTCGTTGCGGCCGCTGGCACGCGACTTATCCGCCTTCTTCAGCAGGTAACCGTCGACGAACGGACCCTTCCAAACGGAACGAGCCATACCCCGTCCCTCCTTACTTGTTCAGCTGACGGCGGCGCATGATCAGGCCATCCGTCTTCTTGTTGGAACGCGTCTTCTTGCCCTTGGTCGGCTTGCCCCACGGAGTAACCGGGTGACGGCCGCCCGAGGTACGACCCTCACCACCACCATGCGGGTGGTCGATCGGGTTCATGGCGACGCCGCGGACGTGCGGACGGAAGCCCAGCCAGCGGGTGCGGCCGGCCTTGCCCAGCGAGACGTTCTGCTGGTCCGGGTTGGACACGGCACCGATGGTGGCCATGCACTCGCCGCGGACCACACGCAGCTCGCCCGAAGACAGGCGGAGCTGGGCGTAGCCCTGATCCTTGCCGACCAGCTGCACGTAGGTGCCGGCCGAACGGGCGATCTGACCGCCCTTGCCCTGCTTCAGCTCCACGTTGTGCACCACGGTGCCGACGGGGATGTTCTTCAGCGGCAGCGCGTTGCCCGGCTTGATGTCGACCTTGTCGCCGGCGATCACGGTGTCGCCGACCGCCAGGCGCTGCGGAGCCAGGATGTAGCTCTTCTCGCCGTCGGCGTATTCGATCAGGGCGATGAAGGCGGTGCGGTTCGGGTCGTATTCCAGACGCAGAACGGTCGCGGCCACATCGAGCTTGTTGCGCTTGAAGTCGACCAGACGGTAGCGGCGCTTGTGCCCGCCGCCACGGAAGCGGACGGTGATGCGGCCGGTGTTGTTGCGGCCGCCCTTCTTGCGCAGACCCTCGGTCAGGCTCGCCTCGGGCTTGCCCTTCCACAGCTCGGACCGGTCGACGGTGACGAGCTGACGCTGGCCCGGGGTAGTGGGCTTGTAAGTCTTGAGACCCATGGCGTTAGACTCCCGTCGTCACGTCGATGGTGTTGCCCTCGGCCAGCGTGATGATCGCCTTCTTGACGTCAGAACGCTGACCGACGCGGCCGCGGAACCGCTTCACCTTGCCCTTGGAGACCAGGGTGTTGACGGCGGTGACCTTCACCCCGAACACACCCTCGACGGCCGCCTTGATTTCCGGCTTCGAGGCATCCAGCGGCACCTTGAAGGTGACCTGGTTGTGCTCGGAGCCCATGGTGGCCTTCTCGGTGATCACGGGAGCGCGGATGATGTCATACATCCGCTCCTTCGAGATGGTCTTGCTCATTTCAGGCGCGCCTCCAGGGCAGCGACCGCGTCCTTGGTGAGAACCAGGGTGTCGCGACGCAGGATGTCGTACACGTTGGCACCGACGCTCGGCAGCACATCCACGAACGGGATGTTGCGCGAGGCCAGGGCGAAGTTGTCGTCCAGCGCCGGGCCGTCGATCACCAGGACCGAACCCCAGCCAAGCGCCTTGAGGCGGGTGGCCAGTTCCTTGGTCTTGGGAGCCGACAGCTTGGCCTGATCGAGGACGATCAGCTTGCCTTCGGCGGCCTTGGCCGACAGGGCGGTCTTCAGCGCCAGGGTGCGGACCTTCTTCGGCAGGTCGAAGGCGTGGCTGCGCACGACCGGGCCGAAAATGGTGGCGCCGCCGCGGAACTGCGGGCTGCGCAGCGAACCCTGACGGGCGCGACCGCCACCCTTCTGATTGAAGGGCTTCTTGGTGGTGCCGGAGATCTCGGAGATCCCCTTGGTCTTGTGAGTGCCGGCGCGGCGCTTCGACAGCTGATAGCTGACCATGCGGTGCAGCAGATCGGTGCGAACCGCGACGCCGAACACCTCGTCAGCGAGCTCGATCTCGCCGACGGCCTTGTTGTCCAGGCTGATAACGTTCGTCTTCATCGCGCTTATCCTTACTCGCCGGCGGGGGCGGCGGCCTTCAGCGCGGCCGGGAACGGCACGCCCTCAGGCAGCTTGCGCTTGACCGCGTCCTTGACCAGGACCCAGGAACCCTCGGCGCCGGGAACCGAACCCTTGACCAGGATCAGGCCGCGCTCGGCATCGGTGGAGACCACCTTCAGGTTCTGGGTGGTGACCTGTTCGTCACCCAGGTGGCCGGCCATCTTCTTGCCCTTGAACACCTTGCCGGGGTCCTGGCGCTGGCCGGTCGAACCGTGCGAGCGGTGCGACACCGACACGCCGTGGGTGGCTTCCAGGCCGCGGAAGTTCCAGCGCTTCATGCCACCGGCAAAACCCTTACCGATGGTGGTGCCGGTGATATCCACGAACTGGCCGGGGATGAAATGGGCGGCCGACAGCTCCACGCCCACCTCGAGAACGTTCTCGGGGGAAACGCGGAATTCGGCGAGCTTCTTCTTGGGCTCGACCTTGGCGTTGGCGAAGGTGGTGCGCTGCGCCTTGGCAACGTTCTTGACCTTCGCGGCGCCGGCGCCGAGCTGAACGGCCACATAGCCGTCCTTTTCCACAGAGCGGGTCGAGACCACCTGCACGGTGTCGACCTTCAGCACGGTGACGGGCACATGGGTGCCGTCCTCGGTGAAGATCCTCGTCATGCCGACCTTCTGGGCGATGAGACCGGATCGCATCGTGTTGGTTCCTTAGAGCTTGATCTCGACGTCGACGCCGGCGGCCAGGTCGAGCTTCATCAGCGCGTCCACGGTCTGCGGAGTCGGGTCAACGATGTCCAGCAGACGCTTGTGGGTGCGGATCTCGAACTGCTCGCGCGACTTCTTGTCGATGTGCGGGGAGCGGTTGACGGTGAACTTCTCGATCCGGCTGGGAAGCGGGATCGGTCCGCGCACCTGCGCACCAGTCCTCTTGGCGGTATTGACGATCTCGCGGGTGGACTGGTCCAGCACGCGATGATCGAACGCCTTGAGGCGGATACGGATGTTCTGGCTTTCCATTTCACGTCATCCGTTAAATCGGATCGGCGCCCCGGGAAAATCGGGGCGCCGATCGGTTTGAATCTCGTTTCGGTTCAAAGAACCTCCCGCAGTCAGCCCCGCCGTGATCAGCGGAACAGGGACTCTTGCGGGAACGGCCGAAGCCGGAAGCCCCGGTTTATACAGAAGGTCGGGGACCCTGGCAAGCGGAGTCTTTCAGCC
>JAEZLP010000047.1 GCA_023415235.1 Bacillota bacterium | reverse complement strand
GTACCCATGTGACGCGGCAGACCTCCCTGACCGCCCGGCAGCGCGAGATCGTCATCCTGCTGACGGCAAGATTCTGGAACGCGGCCTATCAATGGGCCAGCCATGTGCAGCCGTTCCATGGGCGGACGGTTCCCCTGACCACCGCAGAAATCGAGGCCATCGCCGCCGGCCAGCCTGGGGAATTCACGGACGGCACCGAGCGGTGTGTCTTCCGGCTCTGCCAGGTTCTGCTCACCGACCGTCGCGTACCCGACGATCTCTACCGGCAGGCGATGGCGGTCCTCGGGCATGTCGGCATCACCGACCTCGTCGCGCTGGTTGGCTACTACACCGCCATCGCGCTGTCGGTGACCGTCTACGACGTACCGCCTCCCGGCCAACCCCAGCCGGGCGATCCGTCGAGCTGACCTCCTCCCGCCGGGGCGGGAACCCCCGGTTGCCTGTCATCAAACGATCAGGATTCCAGATACATGTCCCAAGCACATCCCGGTGAGACCGGCAACGCCACGGTTGCCCAGCGGCTGGCCGACGCGTTTGCCCGGCACGGCGTGAGCGTGACCTTCGGGCAGAGCCTGCCGTCCGCCTTCCATCTCGCGGCCAGCCGCATCGGCATCCGCCAAGCTGGCTACCGTCAGGAGAACATGGGTGGGGCGATGGCGGACGGCTATGCCCGAATCTCCGGGCGCGCCGGAGTGGTGACCGCACAGAACGGGCCGGCCGCCGCCTTGCTGGTGGCTCCCCTGGCGGAAGCGCTGAAGGTCTCGGTTCCGGTCGTTGCCCTGGTGCAGGAGGTCGACCGCGGCGCGGTGGGCAAGAACGCCTTCCAGGAACTCGACCACGTCCGGATGTTCGAGCCGGTCGCCAAATGGATCGGACGGATCGACCGGGCCGACCGGCTGGAGGATTTCGTCGACATGGCCTTCGCCGCCGCCTGTTCCGGCCGGCCGGGGCCCGCGGTCCTGCTCGCCCCGCCCGATCTTCTCGCCGAAGCCGCCGGACCGGTCAGTCCGCGGCACGCCTGCCTCGGGCACTATCCGCTGGACCGGACGGCGGCCCATCCGGATCTGATCCGGTCGGCGGCGGAGCTGCTGGCTTCCGCGCAGCATCCCCTGGTGGTCGCCGGCGGTGGCGTCCATCTGTCCGGCGCCGTGGACGAATGCGTCGCGTTGCAGGACGAGACCCACCTTCCCGTCGCAACCACCACCATGGGCAAGGGGGCAGTGAGCGAGAACCACCCGCTGAGCCTCGGGGTGATCGGCTACTACATGGGACGCGGCGGCAGGACCCATGGCCTGCGGGGAATGGTCGAGCGCGCCGACGTCATCCTCTTCGTCGGCACGCGAACCAACCAGAACGGCACCGACAGCTGGCGGCTGTTCCCCCGCGACGCCCGCATCATCCATATCGACCCGGACCCGCTGGAGATCGGCCGCAATTACGAAGCCGCGGTGCGCCTGACCGGCGATGCCCGGACCACTCTGGCGGCCCTGCGGCACGCCATGCTGGCGCTCGACCTCCGCCACCGCGCCGCGGCCCGACCGGAGGTCGAACGGAAAATCGCCGATGCCGTCGCCGCCTGGCGCTCGCTCGTCTCCGGCGTCTCCGGCCGCAGCGGCGGGCCGATCCGCCCGGAACGGGTGATGGCGGAGTTGGACCGGCTGCTGCCGGATGACGGGATCGCGGTGGCCGATGCCAGCTACTCTTCGATCTGGCTGGGCAATTACCTGACCGCCCGCCGGGCCGGGCAGCGGTTCCTGACGCCACGCGGTCTGGCCGGCCTCGGCTGGGGACTGCCCCTGGCGATCGGGGCGCAGATCGCCGCACCCGGCCGTCGCGTCGTCTGCGTGTGCGGTGATGGCGGTTTCGCCCACAGCTGGGCGGAGCTGGAAACCCTCCGCCGCCTCCGCCTGCCCGTCATCACGCTGGTGTTGAACAACGGAATCCTCGGCTTCCAGCGCGACGCCGAGGACATGAAGTATGGCGAGCACACCGATGCCTGCGATTTGCTGGACGTCGACCACGCGGCCATCGCCAAGGCGTGCGGGGTCACCGGCATCCGCGTCGCGCGGGGCGAGGACCTGCCCCGGGCCCTGGGAACAGCCTTCGATTGCGACGGTCCGGTGGTGCTCGACATCGTGACCGATCCTGCAGCCTCGCCGCCGATCGGCTTTTTCGCGGGACACGTCCCCGATCCGTTCTGAAACACCAAGCGCGGACCGGTCGGCCGTCGGCCGGTCCGCAAGATGCATTTCTATTTATAATAGTAGCGCTCCGGCGAATTGCAAAAATATGAACGCCGCGCCGCGCAATTCATGTCTGGCAGGGAGGGAGATGAGATGAAGCGATGGATATTCTTCGGCTGCGCCATGATCGCGTCGGTCGGGCCGGCACAAGCTCAGAGCAAGTTCACTGTGACGATCGGCGGTGACTACTTTTTCGAGGCTGGCCTGGTGGGGCAGAAACTCGACAACAACCTCCGCTCGACCGAATTTCAGAACCGTTTCCGACTTGTCGTGACTGCGAAGGGGAAAGCCGACAACGGTCTCGAATATGGTGCCCGCATCCGCATGCGGGCCATCGGTCCGCTGTTAGGGAGCGGCATCGATGTCGACCGCGCCCATCTGTTTGCCCAGGGCTCCTTCGGCACCGTCGAGCTGGGCAGCGAATACAGCGTCAGCAACCTGACCTACGTCTCCCGTCCGCTCGGCTACCAGTATCTCGGCATCTGGGATCCGGCGATGGCCTGGATCACCTCCGACCAGGCAACCAGCGATGTCTATCTCGGCGCCAATTCCCAGGCCACCAAAGCGATCTATCTCTCGCCGATCTTCGGTGGCCTTCAGCTCGGCGCCTCGTTCACGCCACGGTCCGACGACTTCAATGCCAGCATCAACCGGACCGACC
>JAEZLP010000001.1 GCA_023415235.1 Bacillota bacterium | reverse complement strand
ACCACTATCAGTCAGTTCATATTTAAATAAAGTTGAAGCGCCGTGTACGGAACCGTACGCACGGTGCTGTGAGAGGTCGGGAAATTGAATATCACTATTCAAATTTCCCTCCTACTCGATTGGGTTTTCATAACTATTTTGTCGTCATTATATTCATTCTGTTGAATTCATTCTGTGAAATAATTGAATTAATACATTATTCATGGAATATTAAAGATATTTTTGGATATGTCGATATCCTCAGTGTATACATTCATAGTCAATAATAATTAAATAAATGAATTGAACAAAGAGGTGGTTTTATGAAACTAACACTAGCAAAAAAAATTGCGCTATTTTTCGGCATTCTTATCATCATTCTTTCTTCGGTACTTGGATTTGTTTCCATATACTTAAGCTCGAACGCGCTGATGGATACCCAAGAGAACCTGATGCTATCTTACGCCGATGAAACCGCAAATTATTTCTCAGCCGTCATAGATAGAAATCTTTCGGCCCTCCGGGAGGTGGGACTGAAGGAAACTATTGTCTCCATGGACTGGGCGGTGCAGAAGGCAGCCCTCGCTTCGGATGTGGAGCGGCTTGGCTATGAGGATATGGCAGTTCTTACTCCTGACGGCATCGCCAACTATGTGGTCAGCGGGGATACCGCGGATCTGGCAGAACGGGAATATTTCAAACTGGCAATTGGAGGCACCCCCAACATTTCCGGAGTCCTGATCAGCAAAGTCACCGGGCAGCCGGTCGTGATTGAATGTGTACCCATTAAATCGGGTGACAGAATCTTGGGAGCTCTGTTGGGGCGGAGAGACGGGACATTTCTGAATACCATAACCGATACCCAGGGACTGGGGGAACGCGGCTATGCGTTTATTCTTGGAGCGGACGGCACATTGTACGCCCATCCCGACAAGAACATGATTCTGGAACAGAAAAATGTATTCAAGGATGTGGAAGAGGGAGGCCCGCTGAAGGCATACGGAATGGCTTTGAACGAGCTGGGACTTGGTCAGAGAGGCATCCTGAATTATGAGCTGGACGGAACCAACAGAATCACAGCCATGGCCCCGGTTCCCAATACCAACTGGACAATCGGGATTGGAAACTATGAGAAAGATATCCTTGCGGCCGTCAATACTCTGCGGAACACAATTCTGATATTGGCCGTTGTTGTGGTGGCAATCGGAGTCTTTACCGCATTTTATCTGGGGTCTAAGATCAGCAAGCCCATCAGGCGCTTGAAGGAGCTGGCAAATCAGGTGGCCCTCGGCGATGTGAACGTCAATGTGGAAACCGACCAGCAGGATGAGGTTGGTGAACTGGTGCTGGCCTTCGGCGAAATGGTTGACAACATCAAGGCCCAGGCGGAAGCGGCGAGACGGATCGCGGAAGGGGATCTGTCCATCGACATCAAGAAAAGATCGGAAAAGGACGTGCTTGCCATCAGTATGACGACCGTGATAGAAACCCTGCGAAGCTTGATCGCCGAAACGGAGCAGCTGACCAGAGCCGCGGTGGCCGGAAAACTCGATGTGAGAGGCGACATGGAAAAATTTGAGGGTGGCTTCAGGCAGATCGTCGGTGGCTTCAACAGCACGCTGGATGCCGTCGTCGAGCCGTTGAACGTAGCCCTCCCCTATATTGAGAAGATGGCCAACGGCGATGAGCTTGAGGATTTGGAAAACAACTTTGAAGGGGAATATGCGGTGCTGATCTCTAATCTGTCACTGGTGAAGGAGTCCCTTTATACCTTGCTGGAAGAATCATCCATGCTGACGGACGCCACCGCGAAGGGGGAACTCTCCTACAGGGCTGATCTTAGAAAACTGAAGGGCGGATATGCTCAGATCGTAAGCGGAATCAATGATTCTCTGGATTATCTGGTCAATCCGTTGATCATGGCAGCGGGATACATAGAGCAGATCGGAATCGGCCAAATCCCGAAAAAGATTACAGAGGAATACCAGGGAGATTTCAACGATATCAAGAACAGCATCAACTCCTGCATTGACGGTCTCGGAGGACTCGTGGAAGGAAAGGATATCCTGAGCAGAATGAGCCAGAACGACTATTCCGTGAAGATGGAAGGTGCGTATATGGGTATCTTTGCTGAGATTTCCGAGTCCATCAACCTGGTGGTAGAAGAAATCAATAATATTGTAAGAGTCCTTGAGCAAATTTCAGTAGGAAATCTGGCAGCACTGGATGTAATCAAAGAAATCGGAAGAAAATGCGAAAATGATATGTTGCTGCCGGCAATGATTACGATGATGGAAAACATCAAAGCGTTGGTCGACGAGACAGGCATGATGTCCCAGTCGGCGATGGAGGGAAAACTCTCCACAAGAGGAGACGCTGGAAAATTCCAAGGCGAATACGCAAAGGTCATCGAAGGCATCAACGGTACTCTGGACGCGGTTATTGCTCCGATAGAGGAAGCGTCCTCCGTCCTTCAGGAAATGGCAAAGGGCAACCTCCAGATCTCCATGGAAGGAGATTACCGGGGTGATCATGCGGCAATCAAGAACGCGCTGAATGAAACCCTAGAAAATATGAGGGCTTATGTGAGCGACATCTCAAATGTTCTGGCTGCGGTCAGCGAAGGAAACCTGAATCTGGCAGTCACGGCGGACTACAAGGGAGATTTCATTGAAATCAAGGATTCTCTGAACAACATCATCCGGTCTCTGAATTTGGTGCTGGGTGAAATCAGCGAAGCGGCGGATCAGGTGGCCGCGGGCTCAAGACAGGTATCCGACGGAAGCCAGGCGTTGTCTCAGGGTTCCACAGAGCAGGCCAGCTCCATCCAGGAACTGACGGCGTCCATCGCAGAGGTGGCGTCACAGACGAAGCAGAACGCAATCAATGCCAATCAAGCCAACGAGCTTGCGGAAGCGGCGAAAAACAACGCAGACAAGGGCAATGGCCAGATGCAGGAAATGCTCAACTCCATGGTGGAGATCAACGATTCCTCCGCTAACATCTCCAAAATTATCAAGGTCATCGACGATATCGCATTCCAGACCAACATTTTGGCCCTAAATGCGGCAGTGGAAGCGGCAAGAGCCGGCCAGCACGGAAAGGGGTTTGCGGTTGTCGCCGAAGAAGTGAGAAATCTTGCGGCCAGAAGCGCGGCTGCGGCCAGAGAGACCACGGAACTCATCGAGGGCTCCATCAGCAAGGTCCAGACAGGAACGAAGATAGCCAATGACACGGCTTCCGCCCTGGTAGAAATTGTTTCCGGCATCGAGAAGGCTGCAGGCCTAGTTGGAGGAATCGCAAAGGCGTCCAACGAGCAGGCTTCCGGAATTGCCCAGATCAACAAGGGCATTGAGCAGGTATCTCAGGTAACCCAGAATAACTCGGCAACGGCGGAACAGAGTGCGGCAGCCAGCGAGCAACTGTCCAGCCAGGCGGAACTGCTGAAAGAGATGGTCAGCAGATTCAAGCTGAGCAGGGAAACCAAATTGCTTCCGGATATGAATTTGCTCGGAAGAACATCTCCTGACAAGGATGCAGCTTCAGCGATGCAGGAAGAGCCGAAAATATTAATTGTCGGCGAAGGAGATAAGTATTGAGCAAAACAATACAATACTAAACTATAATCGTCATTATAAAGGATATCCGCAGCGGATATCCTTTATTGTTGAGATCAATCTTATTTTTGTAGAAATTTAGAATTAAATGTGAATACTTTTCGAATAGAGGGTATTTATGTACCATTATACTCCAAAGGGCTAAAACCGGCGGCCCGCCGGCCCAGGAGGAAAAGAATGAAACAGGAATTATTAAAAATAATCAGCAAGAAAAGGAGAACTGGAAATGAGATTGACTTTAGCAAAAAAAATAGCATTATTTTTCGGAATTCTGATCGTAATCATTTCATCCGCACTGGGCGTCACGGCGATCCAGTTAAGTACCAAAGCGCTGCTTGAACAGCAGGAGGAGTTGATGCTTAATTACGCGGATGAAACCGCCAATTATATCTCCAGTGAGATCGGAAGAAATCTTTCGGTGCTCAGTGAGGTGGCCATGAGATCCGAAATGGGGGCAATGGACTGGGCGGTTCAGAGGCAGGCTTTGGCAGAGGATGTGGCAAGGCTGGGCTATGAGGATATGGCTGTGATACAGCCCGACGGTACGGCCTACTATGTCATCAGCGGGGAAACGGCGCAGCTTGGTGAACGGGATTATTTTAAAAAAGCAATGGAAGGCATTCCCAATACCTCGGGAGTCCTGATCAGCAAGGTCACCGGAAAGCCTGTGGTTATGGACAGCGCTCCCATTCAATCCGAAAATCAAGTGGTGGGCGTCCTGGTCGGCAGACGGGATGGAACCTTCCTGAAGACCATTACCGATTCTCAGGGCATCGGAGAGCGGGGATATGCTTTTATCCTGGGGAAGGACAGTACGATATACGCCCATCCCAATGAGAGCATGATACTGGAGCAGAGAAATGCTCTAGGAGAAATTGAATCCAACGGAACCTTGAAGGCCTACGGTCTCGCGCTGCAGGAGCTGGGAATGGGCAACCGGGGAATGACCAACTACAACTTCGAAGGCGATAAACGGCTGACTGCTATGACTCCCATTCCGAATACCGATTGGATGGTCGGAATCGGCAATTATGAATCGGATGTACTGGCCGGTGTGCATTTCCTGCGAAATACGCTGGTGATCATTGCGGTGGCAGTCATTTTGATCGGGATTATGACGGCACTGTTCCTCGGAAACCGGATCAGCAGACCAATCAGGAATTTGAGGGAGATGGCAAACCGGGTGGCTCTCGGGGATGTGGAAATTGTTGCAGAAACAAACCTTAAGGATGAGGTAGGCGACCTTGTTGTCGCCTTTGGCAAGATGGCCGCCAATATCAAGGGGCAGGCGGAAGCGGCTGAAAAAATCGCCGCAGGAGACCTGGACCTGGAGGTGATACCCCGTTCCGACAAGGATAAGCTTTCCCTCAGCATGATTGGAGTGATCGAGACATTGAAGGGTCTCGTGGCGGAGGCGGAAGCCCTCACGGAAGCAGCTGTGGATGGAAGACTGGAAGTCAGGGGGGATGCCGACAGGTTCCATGGGGGCTACAGGGAAATCATTCTGGGCTTCAACAGGACGCTTGACGCTGTCATCGAGCCGCTTACCGTGGCGGCCGACTATGTGAATCATATCAGCAAGGGGAATATGCCTGAAAAGATAACCGCCGAGTACAAAGGGGACTTCAATGACATCAAGAATAACCTGAACATCTGTATCGATGCGGTAAGCGCATTGATCGAAGATGCCGGAATGCTTGCGGAAGCCGCTGTGGAAGGTAGGCTTGCGGTCAGGGCGGATGCGTCCAGACACGAAGGTGATTTCGCTAAAATCATTGATGGAGTCAATCGTACTCTCGATTCCGTCATTGGACCACTGAATGTTGCAGCAGGCTACATCGAACAGATCGGCAGGGGTGAAATTCCCGAAAAGATCGAAGAGGAATACAAAGGAGACTTCAACGACATTAAAAACAGCATCAATTCCTGCATCGACGGCCTCGGCGGCCTCGTGGAGGGAAGTGAAGTTCTCGAAAAGATGGCTCTCAACGACTTCAGCAACAGCGTAAAAGGCGATTATCAGGGAATCTTTCGAACGATTGCCAATTCAATTGATCTGGTCAACAGAAGCATCAACATGACAATCGATATTTTGCATCAGGTTTCGGAAGGTGATTTCAGCAGCCTGGAGATGTTGAAGCAGATAGGAAGGAAATGCGACAACGATAGATTTATCCCAATGGGAATCGCCATGATTGAAAACATAAAGAATATGGTTGAAGAGACAGCCATGCTTTCCGCTTCGGCCGTGGAAGGAAAGCTGTCGACGAGAGGAGACGCGGATAAATTCAAGGGTGAATACGCGAAGGTCATCCGGGGAATCAACGAGACGCTGGACGCTATCACCGCTCCCATTGAAGAAGCTTCCGCTGTGCTGCAGGAAGTGGCAAAAGGAAATCTGCAGATTACCATGAAGGGCAGCTATCAGGGAGACCATGCGGAGATCAAGAATGCTCTCAATGAGACCATTGAAAATATCAGAAGCTATGTAAGTGAGATTTCAGAGGTGCTGGCGGAAATCAGCGAAGGCAATCTGGACCTAGCCATCACGGCGGACTACAAGGGAGACTTTGTGGAGATCAAGAATTCCCTGAACCACATCATCTTATCGCTGAGCCAGGTGCTGGGCGATATCAGTGCGGCGGCGGATCAGGTGGCTTCGGGCTCCAGGCAGGTATCCGACGGAAGTCAAGGATTGTCTCAGGGATCCACGGAGCAGGCAAGCTCCATTCAGGAGCTTACGGCTTCTATCGCCGAAATCGCATCTCAGACAAAGCAAAACGCGATGAATGCAAATAAAGCCAATGATCTGGCTATCGAAGCTCGAGCCAATGCGGAAAAGGGCAACACCCAAATGAAGGAAATGCTTGATTCCATGGTTGAAATCAATAATTCCTCAGCCAATATTTCCAAGATCATCAAGGTCATTGACGACATCGCCTTCCAGACCAATATCCTGGCGTTAAACGCTGCGGTGGAGGCGGCGAGGGCAGGCCAGCACGGCAAGGGCTTCGCAGTGGTTGCGGAAGAGGTGAGAAACCTTGCGGCAAGAAGCGCAGCGGCGGCCAGGGAGACCACGGAACTCATCGAAGGCTCCGTCGAAAAGGTCCAAACAGGCACGAAGATTGCCAACGATACGGCAGCCGCCCTCGTAGAGATCGTATCCGGTATTGACAAGGCCGCGGATCTGGTGGGCGGAATTGCAGAGGCATCCAACGAACAGGCTTCCGGAATCGCGCAGATCAACAAGGGTATCGAGCAGGTGGCCCAGGTGGTGCAGAACAATTCGGCAACAGCTGAGGAAAGCGCGGCAGCCAGCGAAGAGCTTTCCAGCCAGGCGGAGCTTTTGAAGCAGATGGTGATGAGATTCAAGCTCAACAAAGAGACGAGAGCATTGCCGGGTTTGACCGGGAGAATTGGAAGCCTGGCGGAACCCGAATCCGTCTGGGACATGGACACGAATCATAGGATCATTCTCGATGAGAATGAAACGGATAAATATTAATCGGGGATTGTGACGGAAAAACCTTAAGAAATTCGGAAAGCTGCCGATAATGATTATGGGTTAGTTTTTTGACCTGGGAGAATTGGCGAAGAAAGGTAAGGTTAGTCATGATGATGCAAGCTGCTGATATTAAGGAGCGAGAAGCGGGAATTGAGAGGCTTAGGCTGAAACTTCTCAGTCTGGAAGAAAGCTCGGAAGTAATTCATGCTATTATGCAGGAATACGGCACCTTGATTGAACAGGTATTCCTAAAGATAAAATCCGTACAGGGCGTTGCAAATAAAACCAATTTGTTGGCGATCAACGCTTCCATCGAGACAATCCATGCTTCGGAGCTCCTTGACAGCTTCGAGGACATCGTCTCAAAGAATCTGTTGATTCAGGCCAGGATTATCGCTCAGATCCTGGAGTATGATCCCGATTTCTTGTTCCAGGACGGATCAAAGCTGGCACAGGAATGCGGCGTGGAGGAATTTTATATTACAGATGATCAAGGTGTGATTCAGCTGACCAATATACCCTCATGGAAGAATACCTCGCTGAATTCAGCCGAAATTCTGCGGATTCTGAAGAATCCCGAGCTGGAAATCGTGTTGCCTGCGACGGGCAACGGGCTGGACGACGTATACCATAAGGTGGTCGGAATTTCCAGAACCGATCAGCCTGGTATCATTCAAATTGGAGCGCACTTTACCAAGCCGAAAGGGCAGCTTGCAATCAACGGCTTTGGAGTCGTCGCACAGGAAGCAAAGCGGCTGGCGGATGTGTCCAAGGGCATCTCGGCCCAGATTACAGCCTCGACCAATGAACTTGGCGTAAAATTGGATGAACTGAATAAAGCATTTTTAGCCGCCAGGGACAGCATTGCCGGAAGCATCGATTCGGCCAACAAGCTGTCGGACGAGTCCGAAGCTCTTCAGGAAGTTTCTCTGCAGGAACTGAAAGAAAAGCTGGGAGATTTTGAGGAAAGCCTCAGAGACTCCAGAAGATTTTTCAAGGAAATCCTGTCTCCCTTGTCTGAGCTGATTAATATCGCAAGACAGACAAATCTTCTTGGCGTTCGGGCGGCCATTGAAGCAGCCCATTCCACCAACGACAAGCAGGACTTTGACAATCTGCTGAATCGCCACATGATCGCGGAAGCGAAGCTGCTTGCCATCTTGATTGAGAGAAGACCGGAAATCACCTGTGAAGAAATGATTCCTCTGGCAGATAATATCGGACTGGATGAAATCTGGATTCCAGATGGAGACGGCGTGGTTGAACTGACCAACGTCCCCGGAGGGAAAGGATTTAAATTCGTTAACGAAGGGCAGACAGCACAGTACCTGAGGATTCTTGCCAATCCGGAGCTGGTTGTGACAGCTCCGCCCGAAGCGCGCGTCCTGGACGGGAAGGTGCTTAAATATGTCGGCGTCGGCAGAAGAGGAAAGAACGGTTTTGTGCAAATCGGTAAAATTTCTAAAATGTATGGAGAAAGCACAGCGGAAGGTTTTTCAGTCGTCGCAAAACAGATAAAAAATTTGGCTGAGCAGTCCCGTGAAATCTCCACAGAGATCGAGGCAATGGTGGAAACCATGGATCAAAGGGCGCAGAAAGCGATCGACCATATGAGGGTTCTGCAGAAGCACCGGATGGAAGCTCAGGAAGAATGGAGCAGACTCGGATAAAAAAGGGGACATCCCAATAGAGTCCTTGGATTCTATTGAGACGCCCCTTCTATTTTTTTTGTTATACGATCCGAGTCGTCCAATCCTCAATGTTCCAGACGTCGGTAATCCAATCCTGATAGAATTCCGGCTCGTGGCAAACCAACAGAACGGTTCCCTTGAAGTTGATCAGAGCCTTTTTCAGTTCCGCTTTCGCCTCTACATCGAGATGATTGGTCGGCTCATCCAGAATCAGCCAGTTGGCTTCCCGCTGCATCAGCCTGCACAATCTGACCTTGGCATTCTCCCCGCCGCTCAAAACCTTCATCTGGCTGGTGATATGCTCATTGGTCAGCCCGCATTTCGCAAGCGCGGTGCGGACCTCGGCATTGGTGTAAGCGGGAAACTCCTTCCAGATGGTTTCCAGCGCTGTTTCGGAGCTGTCCCGATCCGCCTCCTGCTCAAAATATCCGGGCTGGAGAAAATCTCCCAGCTCAAGGCTGCCGGATACCGGCTGGATTTTTCCCAGTATGGTTCTCAGCAGGGTGGTTTTCCCAAGCCCGTTGGTGCCGATTACGGCAATTTTCTGCCCCCGTTCCAGCGTGAAGCTGACCGGGCGGGTCAACGGCTCCCCGTATCCAAGAACCAGGTCCTTCCCTTCCACGATAAAGCGGCTGGGCGTTCTGGCTTCCCTGAATTCAAAATATGGTTTCGGTTTTTCTCTGGGTTTTTCCAGGATCTCCATCTTGTCAAGCATCTTTTGGCGGCTGTTGGCCATGCCTCTTGTGGCAACCCGGGCTTTATTTCTGGCGATAAAATCCTCCATCCGCTCAATTTCCTGCTGCTGCCTTTCGTAAGCTTTAATTTCCTGATTTCTCTTGACCTCGTACATCTGAACAAACTTCTCATAATCTCCGGTGTAGCGGGTAAGCACGCCGTCGTTGACATGATAGATCACATTGACGACGGAATTGAGAAATTCCATGTCATGGGAAACCAGGATAAAGCTGTTCTCGTAATTCTGAAGATATCTTTTCAGCCACTCGATATGCTCCGCGTCCAGATAGTTGGTCGGCTCGTCCAGAATCAGGATGGAAGGATCCTGCAGCAGAAGCTTGGTCAGGAGCACCTTGGTGCGCTGGCCTCCTGAAAGATCGGATACATCCTTATCCAGACCGATGCTTCCCAGCCCCAGGCCGTTTGCGATTTCTTCAATCCTGGCATCCAGTGTATAGAAACCGCTGTGTTCCAGAATATGCTGAATCTCACCCGCATCCTCCATCATCTCCTCGATTCCGTCCTCTGCTGTTGCCATGGAATCATACAGAGCCAGCATTTCCTTTTCCAGATCGAGCATATGCTGAAATGCCTCTCTCAGGGCATCCCGGATTGTCATGCCCTTTTTCAGGGAGGAGTGCTGATCCAGATAACCAACGGTTACGCGTTTTGACCATTCAATCCTTCCCTCATCCGGTGCAAGCTGACCGGTAATAATGTTTAAAAATGTGGACTTGCCCTCTCCGTTGGCGCCTATGAGGCCGATATGCTCGCCTTTCAGCAGACGAAAAGAAGCATCCTCCAATATTCTTCTCCCACCAAAACCGTGGGTTACGTTTTCCACTGTCAATAAGCTCATTATTATCTCCTGCATCAGTTGGTTGCGTTATATTATTAAATGGGTCGATAAAACGACATGCTTCATTATTCTATCGATTATTCGAAAGCCTGTCAATGGTTCCCTCACAAAAAGGATTCCTGTCTAAAATTCTTGACTTTCAAGGAATCCTGCCATATTCTATAGGGAGTTAATTTTTAGGAGAACAAATGGAATGATATTAATTTTTGCAAAGATTTTAAGCGTATTCAGCATCTCATTGATCGGTTATGCGGCAAACAAAGTCAACTGGCTTCCAGCGGAATCGACCAGGTATCTCTCCGTTCTGCTGATCAACATTGCCAGCCCCTGTTTGGTTATCTATTCCATGAGCCAGGAGGAACTGAATGCGGAGACCCTTGCATCCGTGGTCCATGCTGCCGGCCTGATGCTCCTTGCGCTGGTTACGGCAACCTTAATCGGTTTTTTTGCAGTCCGACTGATGAGGTCGCCTCAATCAGACCGTGGCATTTACCACACGCTGATGGTTCTGACCAACTGCGGCTTTATGGGATTTCCGCTCGCACTGGCTGTTTTTGGGGAAAAAGGACTGTTTCTCATGATTATCGCCAACGCGGTTTTCGTCTTGTATACCTATACCGCAGGGGTTCTGATTCTTATTTCCGGCAAGAATGAAAAGCTGACGCTGAAAACGGCTGCCCGATCAATTTTATCCATGCCGGTTGTTTCAACATTAATCGGGCTGCTGATATTTGCTTTCGGAATTCCTATCCCGTCGCTTCTGGGCGAGTTTCTGAAAACGGTAGGCAATATCACCATTCCGCTCTCCATGATCATTATTGGGATGCAGCTTGCGGAAAGTAAGCTTTCCGAGGTTCTGAACAACAGGCACATCTATGAAACTCTGATAATGAGGCTGGCAGTGATGCCTGCAGTCCTGCTCGGGTTTTTTATGTGGCTTCCCGTCAGCCCTTTTGTTTTATGCATTGTAATCTTCGCCATGTCTATGCCGTCAGCCGCAATCGTCCCGGTGCTGGCGGAAATCCATGAAACGAACTCGGGATTGGCGGCTCAGGTCGTCTTTGTCACCACATTTTTTTCTCTTGCCACGATACCGGTATGGGCGATTCTGCTCAATCTGTATTTAGGAGCTCACTGAAGACCGGTTTGAAAACCGTAACTTACTTATTCTAATGAAAGGGAGAATCCGCTGGAAAAACCGGAATTAACTTCTTCAATTAACTGGAAAATAGGGCGAGCAACTTGACAAAATTCCAATTGACATATATTTACAATTATAGTATTATTATACTATCAACTATGCCGTCTCAATCTGGAGACCACAGGAAAATCATTGATCGATCGAACAGAAAGGAATAGCGCAATGTCTGGGAAAGAAAAAGAAAAGGATAAGGACAGGGAAATCACCTTTCAGGTGGAGGAACATGTCGGAGTCATCGGGGTTTCCCCCACCGGATGGAAAAAAGAACTGAATCTGGTAGCCTGGAACGGAACCCCGGCCAAATACGACATCCGTGAGTGGGATGAGGATCATACCCATATGAGCAGGGGAATCACCATGAACAAGGATGAGATCCGATCTCTCAACGAAATCCTAAACGGACTGCAGCTTCAGTAAGCAGTAAAAAGAAAGCCGGTGGGGAACCGCTCCGCCGGTCTTTTTCTTTCTGGTGGATTCGGACTCAGGAATCAAGTATAATTGAGATAATAATATTATGGAGGTAAAATTGGAGATGACAAAACTCAGAATTACTGCCGGAAGCTACGAATTTATCGGCAAGCTGGAAGAAGAACTCGCGCCGAAAACCTGTGAGGTATTCAAAACTCTTCTGCCGCTGGAGAATAAGCTGATTCATGTGCGCTGGAGCGGGCAGGGTATGTGGATTCCTTACGGTGACCTGAGACTGGGTCTGGATTATGAAAATCATACCAGCCATCCGGCGAAAGGAGAATTCCTGCTTTATCCCGGCGGTATCAGCGAGATGGAAATCATCGTCGCTTACGGAAGATGCCTGTTTGCCAGCCAGGTCGGCCAGCTTGCGGGGAATCATTTCCTGACGATCACAGAAGGGCTTGAGAACCTCGAGAAGCTGGGAGAGAAGGTTCTCTGGGAGGGAGCCCAGCCAATCCGAATCGACTATCTGTAAAACCGCTAAAAACCAGGCACCGTGCCGAGGCCTTCTCAAAGGAAACCGTGAGACCGAATTCCAGAGAACGCACCGACAGGGTGCCTTTTAAATATGGTAATAGAAAGATAAAACGGAGGCGCTTGTTACTTCAATAACCGGATCGCCTTCTCCGGTTCGCTGACCTTCATGATCAGCCGCGCTGTCCCGCCGTTGGAATACCCGTACATATAGGACAGATTGATCCCTTCGCCGGTGAGGATCTGAAGGTTTTTATGCAGCTCGCCGGGAACATCAGGGGATTCAACACAGATTACATCGGAAACCTTCACATTAAAATCCTCCGCCTTCAAAGCGGCGGCAGCCTTTTCCGTATCGCTGACGATCATCCTCAGTATGCCGTATTCTGCGGTTTCGGCGATACTTAAGGCAGAAATGTTAATCTCGTTCTGATAAAGAATGTTTGTCACTTCCTCCAATCTACCCAGCTCGTTCTGGAGAAAAACAGATAACTGCTTGATTACCATGCAGGACACCTTCCCTTTCCAACTAAATTTTACGCTTGTCTATGACCCTCTGCGCTTTTCCTTCGCTTCGCTTGATCGTCTTATGTTCTACCAAGCTTATTATAACACTGATTCCCAGTACACTTTCAACCTTATGTTTAATTTTATTCCGGATATTGTTCAGGGAAACGATCTCATCCGAGAAGAACCTATCATCAATTTCCACCTGAATCTCAAGAGTGTCCATGGAACCCTGCCTGTCGACGATGAGCATGTAATGAGGTTTGGCTTCCGGAATTTCGAGCAGGACGCTTTCAACCTGGGATGGGAATACGTTAACACCCCTGATAATGAGCATGTCATCGGATCTGCCGAAGATTTTCGCCATTCTTACGTTGGTTCTTCCGCAGTCGCACGGAGTGTAGTCAAGACTGCTCAGATCCCGTGTACGGTAACGGAGAAGCGGCATAGCCTCCTTGGTGACGGTGGTGAAAACCAGCTCGCCGGTCACGCCCGGCTCAACCGGCTTCAGAGTATTGGGGTCCAGGATCTCCGGGACGAAATGATCCTCTGCGATATGCAAACCGTTCTGGCATTCACAGCTGTTGGAGACTCCGGGACCGATAATTTCGCTGAGACCGTAAATATCGAAGGCCTTGATTTTAAGCCCGTCTTCAATCTTCATCCGCATTTCCTGACTCCAGGGCTCCGCTCCGAAGACGCCAACCCGAAGCGGAAGATCGACTGCATCGATTCCCTCCTCCGCGATGGCCTCCGACAGATGGGCTGCGTAGGATGGGGTGCAGGCCAGGACAGTGCTGCCAAAATCCTGCAGAAGAGTGAGCTGCTTTGCCGTATTGCCGCCTGAGATGGGCACCACCGCTGCTCCGAGTTTTTCCGCGCCGTAATGAAGCCCCAGCCCGCCGGTAAATAGACCGTAGCCGTAAGCGACCTGAACGATGTCGTGTTTCGTAACGCCGGAACAGCATAAGGCCCGCGCCACAACCTCTGAGAAGATCTCCACGTCTTTTCTCGTATATGCCACAACGGTGGATTTTCCAGTTGTTCCGGAAGAAGCATGGACTCTGACCACTTCGCTCTTGGGAACGGCAAAGAGTCCGAAGGGATAATTATCACGCAGATCCTGCTTGGTCGTAAACGGCAGCTTTACCAGATCGTCGATCGTATTGATATCACCGGGTTCAAGACCCAGCTCCTGCATTTTTCTGCGGTAGAACTCCACATTATGGTAGACCCGCACTACCATATCCTTCAGACGCCGGCTTTGAAGATCGTGCATCTGATCTCTGCTCATGCATTCCATTGGTTCGTTCCAAATCATTCTTTTCACTCCTCTATTTTATTTTGTTCCCGTTCGGTTATGTAACCAAATTCCCTTTTCCGCATATAGTAATACTAAAAATCAACCAATTATAAGGAGGTATTCCCATATGCGTTTTAATGGTGTGGAAGGCATCGATGACAGCCTTCTGTTCTTCTTCCTGCTGCTGGTGATTATCTTCTGTGAGCCGGGAATCCTCGGCATCGGAAGATGTAACGATCATCGCTGCTAATAAGACATAACAGAAATAAAAAAGGGTTTCTCGTCTCATAAGAGACGGGAAACCCGCGGTACCACTCTTTTTGCTTTACAGCCACTCCGGACATGCATCCTTATCCCGATAACGGAGGAACCCGTGCACATCTACTTCTTGGTTCAACATGCAAGCTCAAGGGGGAACTTCGGAAAAACCCTCGTTATCGGCTCTCATCCACTCCGACTTTCTGTAAACGAAAAGATTAACTTACTTTACCCTGTCATCGCTTTTCTCATTTTAACAGTTTAAAACCGTTGCTAAATTTCCTTGTGTTGTATATGGATATAATATACAGTGAGAACTTTCGTTTGTCAACACAAAGAAATCAGAATCAGCTGAAAAAGATACACAAAAACAGAGAGACAAACGGATTCTGCCCGAACCCGTTCGCCCTCTGTTTTTATGCGTTTCATGCCGAACAAGCAAGCTTAACCCGGAGTTCCGGAGAAAGCCTATGACTGCATGGTTTCCCTTTTTCTGAAGAAGAAGGAAATCGCATAAATGCCGGCCAATCCTACGATTGCAAAGATTACTCTGCTGACGACGTCGTAGGTTCCACCGAATATGCTGGAGACCAGATCATACCTGAAAAAACCGATCAGTCCCCAGTTGATCGCACCTATGATAACTAAAATAAGAGCCAAGTTTCTCACTGATATCACTCCTTTCGGATATGATTATGCCCACTTTATGGGTTTATTATGTTATAATGAACGCACATAAATTTTATGTTCGATTGCAGATGCAAAGCATAGCAATCGACTTGCGGCTCCGCCGCAAGGAAGCGTTCATTGCATCATGCTTCAGTTAATTTTGCATGATATAATGATTCCACTAACATGTATGTTTCAAGCGGCGTTGCCGCAAGGTAGGAATCATTGCATCGTCCTGAAGCAAGCTTGGCATAATAGGAAAATGTAGAATAATTAAAGGAGGCCTGAAGGATGGAGATTAAGATACAACTGATTACAGGGCCAAGGGAGAGGCCTTTGGAAAGGACAATTGAACAGGGAACCGCACTCGAATGCCTGGTGGAGGAATATAAGGATCTTCCCTATATGATTCTTGCCGCCAAGGTTGACAACAAGCTCAGCGAACTGACTAAAAAAATTGAAAGACCATGCAAAATTGAATTCCTGGACATGCGGGACCAGGCCGCCAATCTGATTTATCAGAGTAGCCTGTCCCTCCTATATCTGAAAGCAATTCGTGACGTATTGGGAAAGGTGTACGTTGAAATTGAAAATTCATTGAATAAGGGTCTCTACACCGAGGTAAAGACACCGGAGCCGATTACCGAAGAGGAGGTTCGCCAGGTCGAGGAGAGGATGCATGAATTAGTCAGAATGGACCTTCCCTTTGTAAAGGAAATTCTGAGCAGGGAGGAAACCCTGAAGGTTCTGCTGGAAGACGACCACCGGGAGAAAACAAGGATGCTTCAGAAATCAGATGTGGAAAAGTTTCCCTTTTACTCGCTGGAAGGCTTCCGCAATTTCTTTTATAATCTGATGGTACCTTCCACCAGGTATGTAAAGTATTTTGAACTGAGAAAATACCGGAGAGGCGTGCTGCTTCGCTTTCCTCATCCGTCAGCCCCGGACAGACTTCCTCCTTATGTGGACGAAGTGCTGCTCTATCAGATTTTCGGTGAGACAAAAAATTGGGACCGGCTCATGAAAATATCTTATGTAGACGATCTCAACGAAAAAATTGAGAGCGGCGAGTATAAGGAAATTATTCAGTTGTCCGAAGCGCTGCATGAAAAAAAGATTGTACAGATCGCCGATATGATTGCGGAGCAGAAGAAGAGGATCGTTCTAATCTCTGGGCCTTCCTCCTCGGGAAAAACAACCTTCGCGAGAAGACTTAGTATCCAGCTGAGGGTAAACGGTCTGGAACCCCTGTATCTCGGAACCGATGACTATTTCGTGGAGCGGGATAAAACGCCGAAGGATGAGCACGGGGAACCGAACTTTGAGGACATCGAAGCTTTGGATCTGGATTTGTTCAACAGGGATATGAACAAGCTCTTAAACGGCGATGAGGTGGACATCCCAACCTTTGATTTCCTCCACGGCACGAAAGTCTTCGGAAAGAGGATCACAAGAGCGAAAAAAGGCCAACCGATCGTCATCGAGGGGATTCACGGCCTGAACAGGCAGCTTACCCAGGACATCCCCGATGAAGAAAAATTCAAGATTTACATCAGCCCCCTGACCCAGCTGAACATAGACGAGCATAACAGGATTCCGACTACGGATGCCAGAATGCTTCGCCGGCTGGTACGGGATTACCAGTTCAGAGGGCATTCCGCGAAAAGCACCATCCAGTCATGGCCGAAGGTAAGAAAGGGAGAGGATAAGAATATCTTCCCCTACAACGGGGAAGCGGACGTTTTTTTCAACTCGGTTCATGTCTATGAACTGGCAGTACTGAAAAAGTATGCGGAACCCCTTCTCCGAAGCGTTACAAGAGAAGATCCGGAGTACAGCGAAGCAGTGCGGATGCTGAAATTTCTTCAATATTTCAGAGTCATCGAGGATGATTCTATCATCGTAAACAATTCTATTATCAGAGAATTCATCGGAGGGAGCATATTTGTATGAATGATGTTAGTATCATCGGAGGCATCACGGCCGACATTGAGGGGAATCCTTACAATCAGCTGATTCAAGGGGATTCCAACCCGGGTAAAATAACCATGTCCTATGGCGGGGTTGGACGGAATATCACCGAGAATCTGGCCAGAATGGGAATCCCCGCAAACTTTGTATCGGTAGCCGGCGACGATTTTGCCGGAAGGGGAGCGATCAGGGAGCTTTCCGAGCTGGGAGTAAACGTAGATCATGTGAAACTGCTCCAGGAAGAAAACACGGCTGTCTACATGTCGATCCTGAACCTGCTGGGGGACATGGAGCTGGCCCTTTGCAACATGGATGTACTGGAACGAATCTCCATTGACTTTATCGAAGAAGCCTATGAAACGATCATGACTTCAAGAGTCATTGGGATCGATACCAACCTGACAGAGGAAACTCTGGACTATGTTACACAAAAGCTGAAAAATGTGCCCATCTTTTTGGATCCGGTCTCCGTAACCAAGGCGGAGCGGGCCAAACGGATCATCGGCAGATTCCACACGATAAAGCCAAACCGGATGGAGGCGGAAATCCTTGCGGGTATGCCGATTATGTGTCAGGAGGAATTGGAGAAGGCGGGACAATGGTTTATCGATCAGGGGGTAAAGCGCGTCTTTATCACTCTGGGACCCGGGGGCGTCTATTACAAGGAAGACGGAGTATCGGGAATCATCAGGCCCAAGAACGGGGAGATCGTCAGCGCCACTGGAGCGGGGGACGCCTTTTCTGCCGCAATCCTGTATTCCCATCTGGAGGGCTTTGATATCAAGAAGACTGCGGAGACAGGAACTGCGGCAGCCGCAATTGCCATGAGTTCAAAATCAGCGGTCAACAGTCAGATGTCGAGGGAATTGCTCCGGCAAACTCTCGGGGAAGAACTTTGAAAGGAGAATTTGAGATGGAAAAATTCCTGGACCTGAATGCGGAGGTCAGGGCGGCCATGGAAGCCGGGAAACCGGTGGTTGCGCTGGAATCCACCATTATCGCACATGGAATGCCGTATCCGAAAAATGTGGAAACGGCGCTGGCTGTCAACGAAACGATCCGAAGAAACGGAGCCGTACCGGCTACGATCGGAATCATAAATGGCAGAATGAAAGTGGGCTTGAGCCCGGAGGAAATAGAATATCTGGCAAAGGCGAAAAATGTCGTGAAGGTCAGCAGAAGAGATTTGCCTTATGTCCTCGCCAATCGTCTGGACGGTGCGACTACCGTCGCAGGCACCATGATCATTGCCCATATGGCCGGGATCAGAGTGTTTGTGACGGGAGGAATCGGCGGCGTCCACAGGGGAGCGGGGGAAAGCTTTGACATTTCCGCAGATCTGGAGGAGCTTAAAATGACCGATGTGGTGGTCGTCTGCGCCGGAGTAAAGTCGATTTTGGATATCGGCGCCACTCTGGAATATCTGGAAACTGCAGGAGTTCCTGTGATTACAGTGGGCTCCGACGACTTTCCCGCTTTTTACAGCAGGAAAAGCGGCTTTCCATCCGATTGCAGAATTGACTCTCCAGAGGAAATCGCAGAACTGATTTCCCTGAAGTATACCCTGGGGCTGAAGGGCGGCGTTCTGATCGGATGTCCGATCCCGGAGCAGGACGAGATTCCTTACGAAAAGATGGAAAAGGTCATTGAAGAGGCGCTTCTGAAGTGCAAGTCCCGTAATATTACGGGAAAGCGGATCACTCCGTTTCTTCTGGATGAAGTCAAAACATTGACCTCCGGCACCAGTCTGGAAGCGAATATCAAACTGGTGCTCAACAACGCTAGTATCGGTGCCAGAATTGCCGCAGCGCTGAAAATTTAACGGCAGCCGGACCACCGCCATGATGATTAAATAATTCGGGGCAAATAAGGCATAAGATCCGGATAAAAGCGTTAAAATAAGAAATAATTGTTTTAATAAAACCAAATATGGTATAATTGGTTTAGAAAAACTTTCTAAGATGCGGCGGCTGAACCTTCAAAATACTTGTCGGATGACCGCTCATCAATGTCAAAATAATATTGAAAATGGAGGAAATGAGGAATGAAAGACCTGAAAGGGACCAAAACACTGGAAAATTTAATGACAGCATTTGCAGGCGAGTCTATGGCCAGGAACAAGTATACTTACTATGCTTCAAAAGCCAAAAAAGAGGGCTATGAGCAGATTGCCGCTATTTTCAACGAAACAGCCGACAATGAGAAGGAACATGCAAAATTATGGTTCAAGCTGGCCCACGGAATCGGCACCACTTCCGAGAATCTGGAAGACGCGGCCAACGGTGAAAACTACGAATGGACCGATATGTATGCCAACATGGCCAAGACAGCCAGAGAAGAGGGCTTCCCGGAAATCGCAGCCCAGATGGAAGGCGTCGCCAAGGTTGAGAAAGAGCATGAAGAACGCTACAGAAAATTGATCAAGAACATAGAAGAGGGCAAGGTTTTTGCGAAGGATGAGGTTGTGGAATGGAAGTGCGCAAACTGCGGCTACACCTACACCAGCCAGAAAGCATATGAGAAATGCCCGGTATGCGATCATCCGAAGGCATACTTTGAGCTCAAATGCAGAAATTACTAAACCATTACGAATCGTTTCCTATTTTAGATTTGTTTCATAAGAATCATTAGAACTTAAAAAAGCCGTTTCTGGCTCTCAAAAAAACAGAAAAAAGCCGTTTCAACGGTAGCAAACATACTTTGCCGACTTAATTCAGCAGAGTATGTTTTTTTATGCGGCCAAACCGCGTGCAGCCCCGCGAGGCCCCGCTTTCACCACCCTTCACTTTCTCCCCGGCCAAGTTGGCAAAGGTGGTTTTCTGTGGTAGAATACAAGAATAAAAATGAAAGGCAACAGGAAAAAAGCTTGATGAAAACCAATCTGGATTATTTGAATAAACTCAATCCCCAGCAGAGGGAGGCCGCCGTACATAAGGAGGGCCCCCTGCTCATTCTGGCGGGAGCCGGCAGCGGCAAGACCAGCACCATGACCCACAGAATCGCTTATCTGATTCAGGAAGAGGGTGTGGCCCCCTATCATATTCTTGCAGTTACCTTTACCAACAAAGCTGCGAAGGAGATGAGGGACAGAGTGGAGGAACTCATCGGGGAAGGGATCAACATGTGGATCCTGACCTTCCATTCCGCCTGTCTGCGGATCCTTCGGAAGCACGCGGAGCTCCTGGGCTATACCAAGGATTTTATCGTATACGATCCAACCGACCAGAAGGTTGTGATCAAGAATTGCATTAAGGAACAGAATGTGGATGAAAAAAAATATCCGCCCCAGTATATTCTGAGCATCATCAGCGACTGCAAGGAAAAGGGAATCAGTCCGTCAAAATATGCGGAAATCAACGGAGTCGACTTCCGGAGCAAGATCATTCTGGACCTTTACTCCGCCTATGAAGCCGTATTGAAAAAGAACAACGCTATGGACTTCGATGATCTGATCCTGAGAACGGTGCAGCTTTTCGAGAAGCATGAGGATGTTCTTGCATACTATCAGGAAAAATTCCGGTACATCATGGTGGACGAGTACCAGGACACCAATTACATGCAGTACCGGTTCATAAAGCTGCTGGCGGAGGCGCATAATAACATCTGCGTCGTAGGGGACGACGACCAGTGCATTTATCAGTGGCGGGGAGCGGATATCAAAAACATCCTTGATTTTGAAAAGGATTTCAGAAATACCAAAGTGATCAAGCTGGAGCAGAATTACCGCTCCCATGGGAATATCCTCGAAGCTGCCCACTCGGTTATCGAAAAGAATAAGGGGAGAAAGCATAAGAAGCTCTGGACTGATAAGGAAAAGGGCGAAAAGATTAAATATTACCGGGCGGACAACGAAAAGGACGAGGCCAGATACATCGCCCAGGAAATCGACCGACTCCATTCCAGAGAACTGAGCTACAGGGATTTTGCCGTGCTGTATCGCACCAACGCACAGTCCAGAACCTTTGAAGAGGCCCTTTCCGCCAGAGAGATCCCTTACCGTGTCCTCGGCGGGACCAGGTATTACGACCGCAAGGAAATCAAGGACATCATGGCCTATATGAGACTGGTGCAGAATACTGCGGATGATCTCTCCCTGACCAGAATCATTAACGAGCCCAAGCGGGGAATCGGGGAGAAAACCCTGGAGAAGCTCCGGACACTGGCTTCAGTTAGAAATGAGAGCCTGTTCGAATCCCTTACAGACGACGAAATTGTGGATGGACTTCCCTCCAAGGCGGTGGAAAGCATCCGGGAAATGATTGCGACGCTCAGCCAGTTCAGCCAGGAGAAGGACAACCTGAAGGTTTCGGATATTTATGACGGACTTCTGGTCCGGACCGGCTATCTGAAAAGTCTTGAGCTTCAGAATACGGTGGAGTCCGAGGGAAGAATCGAAAACCTTCTGGAATTCAAGTCGGTCATCTATGATTATGAAAAGGAAAATCCCCAGCTTACCTTGGCGGAGTTTATGGAAAAAATAGCGCTCATGGCTGAAATCGACAATCATGACGCGGGAGAAAACGCAGTTGTGCTCATGACGCTGCACAGCGCCAAAGGACTGGAATTTCCGGTGGTATTTATGCCGGGCATGGAGGACGGCCTGTTTCCGGGCTGGCGCGCTTTTGATAAGGCGGACGGGATCGAAGAGGAACGAAGGCTCTGTTATGTGGGGATGACCCGCGCAATGCAGCGGCTCTATCTGACCAGCGCCGAGGTCCGTACCCTCTACGGGAAAACAGACTATACCAAGGAGTCACAGTTCCTGAGAGAGCTGGACAAGTCCCTGGTGGACGGCGACGCCATCTTTGAGAGAAAAAGCTCTCAGGGCGGTTACGGAACATCATCGGGCAGAAATCCCAGATGGAGTCAGGGGGGCGGCAACGACGGATATGCCTCCTCTGAGATATTCCGGCCCTTCGACCAGCTGAAATATATCAAGCAGAACCAGACCGCAGGAGCATCGGGGGGCAAGGGCGGTCCGGATCTTAATCAGGGCGACAAGGTGACCCACAGCAAATTCGGAGAAGGACTGGTGCTTTCCGTGGAAGGAAGCACGGTAACCATCGATTTCGAATCGGTGGGAGTGAAGAAGCTGGCAAAGGACATCGCCCCGATCAAAAAGATATAAACAATCAACCTCATAAATAAACATAAGGAGTGCGGATATGAGTGACAGGCTCAAGGAAATGAAGGAAAAGGTCAGGATACTGAATAAGGCGGCAAAAGCCTATTATCAGGAAAATCGGGAGATCATGCCTAACATCGAATATGACAGAATCTACGATGAACTGGTGGAAATGGAAAAGGTCACAGGCGTGGTGCTATCCAACAGCCCGACGATTCATGTGGGTTATGAGCTGGTCAGCGATCTTCCCAAGGAGATCCACGAAAAGGCCATGCTTTCTCTGGACAAGACCAAGGATTTGGGAGCATTGAAAGACTGGCTGGGAGTTCAGAGGGGAGTGCTGTCCTGGAAGCTGGATGGTTTGACCATCGTCCTGACCTACAGCGGCGGAAAGCTGACCAAGGCGGTAACAAGAGGCAACGGCGAGGTTGGCGAGGTTGTCACAAACAACGCGAAGGTGTTTGCCAATCTTCCGGTTGCAATATCCTATCAGGGAGATCTGGTATTGAGAGGCGAAGCGGTGATTCGCTATTCCGACTTCTATAAGATCAATCAGGAAATTGAGGATGTCAGTTCCCGGTACAAGAATCCAAGAAATCTCTGCAGCGGGTCTGTACGTCAGTTGAACAACAGAATCACCGCCGGAAGAAACGTCAATTTCTTTGCGTTCTCAGTGGTAAAGGCGGATGGGGTCGATTTTAAGAATTCCAGGATGGCCCAGATGGAATGGCTTCGGAGCCAGGGCTTTGAAGTAGTGGAATATAAGGCGGTGGATGCGGCCGGACTTGAGGAGGCTGTCGGATGGTTCGCGAAGCAGGTCACGGAAAATGATTTCCCCTCAGACGGGCTGGTTTTGACTCTGGACGATATCGCTTACGGCGAATCTCTGGGTTCGACCGCCAAATTCCCCCGTGACTCCATCGCGTTCAAGTGGCGGGACGAGATCAAGGAAACCACGCTGATTGAAATCGAATGGAGCGCATCCCGGACAGGTCTGATCAATCCCATCGCCGTTTTTGAGCCTGTGGAACTGGAGGGCACCACGGTGAGCCGCGCAAGCGTTCACAATCTCAGCATCATGGAGGGCCTTGAGCTTGGCGTCGGGGATACCGTCGAAGTATATAAAGCGAACATGATCATTCCGCAGATTGCAGAGAACCTGACCAGAAGCGGAAATGTGGAAATACCCAGGCATTGTCCTGCATGCGAGAGTGACACGGTCATCAGGCAGGAAAATGGCGTAAAGTCCCTTTTCTGTCCCAACGACCAATGCCCGGCCAAGCATGTCAAATCCTTCACCCATTTTGTAAGCAGAGACGCTATGGGAATCGACGGTTTGTCGGAGGCAACCGTGGAAAAGCTCATCGACAGAGGGCTTATCAAGGAATATGCGGACATCTTCCGCATCGAACGATTCAAAGATGAGATCACCGGGATGGAGGGCTTCGGGGAAAAATCCTTCCGCAATCTGATAAGCTCCATCCACAAGGCTAGGAAGACGACGCCGGTCAGGCTCCTTTACAGTCTGGGGATCCCTAATGTAGGGCTTTCCAATGCAAAGAACATTTGCAAGTATTTTAAAAACAACTGGAATGAAATTCAAAACGCCGATTATGAAAGGCTGGTCGAAATCAACGGAATCGGCGACGTCATGGCAAACGGCTATGTGAATTATTTCCGTGACGAAAAAAACAGGCAGAACATAGAGGATCTCCTACGGGAAATCGAATTGGAACAGCCGCAGGCAGAGGATTCCGCCGCTCAGCCGGTCCTGGACGGCTTGACCTTTGTCATTACCGGCTCCGTGGAACATTTTAAAAATAGGAATGAACTGAAGGAAGCCATTGAAGCGATGGGGGGCAAGACCACCGATTCGGTGACATCCAAAACCGACTATCTGATCAACAACGACAGCGGATCGGGCTCATCAAAGAACAAAAAAGCGAAGGAACTGGGAATCCCCATTATTACCGAGGACGAGTTCATAAGAATGTATCAAGCATTGACACCGGAGCGGATTTAAGTTAAGATTTAGTCGATATTTGGTAATTCAATACAGAAATGATAAGGGGTGGTGTGAATGCTAAAACATATTCCAAATTGCCTGTCTCCGGATCTTCTCAAGATCCTGATGGAAATGGGGCATGGAGATGAGTTGGTTATTGGGGACGGCAACTTTGCGGCTGCCGGTTTTGCCAAGCGGCTGGTTCGGTGTGACGGACTTGGCGCCTTGCCGATTCTTGATGCGGTGTTAACCTTCTTCCCCCTTGATACCTTTGTGGACCAATCTTTATCGGTGATTAAGGTTGTGGGAGACGAAAATGCCAAGCCTGAAATCTGGAATGAATTTGAACGGATCGCATACGAGCGTGATGGATATGATCGCGGTTTGGAACGGGTAGAGCGTTTCGAGTTCTACGAGAGAGCCAAGAAGGCCTACGCTATCGTTGCAACCAGCGAGGAAGCGCATTATGCGTGCATCATTCTGAAGAAGGGTGTCAAACCGGCTGAAAAGTAAAGCGAATTCATCCAAGTATAAGGAAGCAAAAGATGGAGCTAGCAATCAATAAAATCGTACAGTTTAATTATAAGAATTATAAAGGCAGCCACAACGTCAGAACAGTGGTTCCGGTTGAAATCTGGTTCGGTTCTACGAAATATCATACCAAGGACCAGTGGCTGTTAAAGGCATACGACCTGGATAAAATGGACTACAGGGATTTTGCCCTGAAAGACATTGAAAACTGGGAAGATAATTAAACACCGGAGGACTGGCAACCGGGTGACGATGCGATCATAAAGCGCGGGAGACCGATCGGAATCGGAGCTTTCCGTGCTTTTATTTCATATTTTTGCTGAAAGGAGAACGGGCATGAGTGAAGAAAAATCGATCGAAATGAGAAATAGAGCCGGCAATTACTTTAAAGAAGGATATAATTGCGCAGAGGCGATCTTTTTAACATATCGTGAGCTGCTTGCTCCAGAAATGGATCCTGCTATGGTAAAGCTGTTCACCGGATTCGGAGGCGGAGTCGGTGAAGCCGGATGCATGTGCGGCGCGCTTATGGGATCCATCGCAGCCTTGAATATGCTGAAGGGACGTGAAACTAATCAGACTTCCCGGAATGAAGCCTATCGCTTGGCAAGGGAATTTACGGAGAAGTTTACGGAGAAGTATGGGGCAACCTGCTGCCGTGCGCTGAATCCCCATCCCTTTGAAACCAGAGAGCATCTGACAAACTGTCTTAAGATTACGGGCAACACAAGCAAGATGCTCATGGAATTTCTTGAGGAGAAAGGCTTGATAGAATAAAAGCGGGGTGGATTATGATTATCAATAAAGTTTGGGCTGTTTATTTCAGCGCCACAGACACTACGAAGAAAATAACGGAACATATTGCAAAAAAAACTGCGGAAAAGCTCGGGGTCCAGTACGCTGTCAGCGACTTTACCTTGCCGGCGGCAAGAGAAAGCGCGCTGATATTCAAGCCGGACGAGCTTGTGGTCATGGGCACGCCGGTGTACGCCGGACGGGTGCCAAATGTGCTGTTGAAATATCTTGACACGATCGAAGGAAACGATGCGGCGGCAATTCCTGTCGTTCTGTACGGAAACCGGGATTATGACGATGGCTTGATCGAGCTGAGGGATATCCTGGAAAAGGGCGGATTACATACTGTGGCGGCTGCCGCCTTTGTCGGGGAGCATTCCTTTTCGGATACGCTGGCGAAGGGCAGGCCGGATGAGGCGGACATGCTCCTGGCCGATGAATTTGCGGGCAGAGCAGCGGATAAGATAAAAAACATGGCTGTCTTGACGGCGAAGGAGCCCATTGACGTAAAGGGGACGCCCTATCCGTACCGAGGTTATTATCAGCCCCGGGACAGAAAGGGCAGTCCGGTTGATATCCGCAAGGTAAAACCGCTGACCCTTGAAGGGTGCACCAATTGCCTGATCTGCGCCGACGTCTGTCCGATGGGCTCCATCGGCAGGGAAAATGTGCGGGAAGTTGCGGGCATCTGCATCAAATGCGGCGCCTGCATCAAGAAATGTCCGGCGCATGCAAAATACTTCGAGGATCCGAGATTTTTGTACCATCGGCGGGAATTGGAAGAGGGGCTTACCAGAAGAGCGGAACCGGAATGGTTCTTGTAGGTGGTAATTTGCCGGGAAAAAAGATATAATAGAGACAGAAAAACACCCGATCCGTGTCCAATTCCATGTCTCTTTGACGGAAACAGATCAGAACGGATCGGGACAGAGGTGAGAAGAATGCTTAAGACCGGAAAGCTGGACAGCAAACTCCTGGAGGAAATCGTATTCAAGAATATTAAATATAAAAGGCCTGAGGTGATTACCCGGCCCGGCATCGGGGAGGACTGCGCCGTTGTGGACTTCGGTTCCTATGAGTGCGTCATGTCCACGGACCCGATCACCGCTGCCGTCGGCGACATCGGAAGGCTGGCGGTGCATATCTCCTGCAACGATATCGCATCCAACGGGGTGGAACCCCTAGGCATCATGCTTGCGGTCATGCTGCCCGAGGGAACCACGGAGGAACAGGTGGAGGAGATCATGAGGCAGGCGGGGGAGGTCTCGGAAGAGCTGGGTGTGGAAATCATCGGCGGTCATACTGAGATCACTCCGGCTGTGAACAAGCCGATTATCGTATCGACCGCCATCGGCAGGGGAGCCAAATGGTCGTCTCAGCAGGCGGAAAACATGAAGCCCGGCGACTACATCCTGATGACAAAGCAGGCCGGTCTGGAGGGAACGGGAATTATCGCCGGCGATTTCAAGGACGAGTTGGCGGAATTTCTCACCGAGGAGGAGTATCGGGAAGCGGCGGATATGCTGAAAAAGATCAGCGTTGTAAAAGAAGGCGTTATCGCCGGAAGAATCGGTACCGCCGGAATGCATGACATTACGGAAGGCGGAGTCCTGGGTGCCGTTTGGGAGATGTGCGACATTGCAAAAACAGGCGCCGAGGTCTGGATCGATCAGGTTCCGGTGGCGGAGGTGACAAAAAAGATCTGCGATAGGTTTGATCTTGATTATCTCAGACTCATATCCAGCGGCAGCATGATCATCATGGTGCATCCCGGGGTGAAGGAGCAGATGGAGAGCGCGCTGAAGGAAGCGGGGATCCCTGTAGCCTGCATCGGACGGATCTGTGAACGGGAGGCGGGGGTTTGCATGGTGGTCAAGGGAGAAAAGATAGAGATCGCTCCCCCTGCCAGCGACGAACTGTATAAAGTGATTTCTTAGCGCAGACGGAACCCTGCAAAACACAATAGGACAACCGCTGGATTCCAATGGTCGAAATGGCTGGAAAAACCAAAGAAATAACATTGACTTTCCATGCTGCAGTCCAGTATAATAATAGGGTGCCTTTTAGTAGCTTCGCCTGACTTGGTTAGGGTCCTGCGCAATAAGAATCTATGAACCTCGTCAGGTCCGGAAGGAAGCAGCGATAAGTGGAATCTCTTATGTGCCGCAGATAAGCCTTCTCCAACGTCCTGCGAAGCTGCTAAAGGGCACTTTTCATTTAGATTGACGCGATTGCCGCCGTGAATGAAGAACACTGCGAAGATCATAGAAGGTAAAACAACAGGAGAAAAAAGATGTACACAGCTTTATATCGTTCCTTTAGGCCTGAGACCTTCGAGGGGATCCTGGGCCAGGAACATATCGTGAAAATCCTGAAAAACCAGATCAATACGAAAACCACAGGACATGCCTATCTTTTTTGCGGGACAAGAGGTACGGGAAAGACCTCCACAGCCCGGATTCTTGCAAAGGCAATGAATTGTCTGGCGGAGGAAGGGGAACGGCCCTGCGGAGTCTGCGCAAATTGTCAGAGCATCAAGGACGGGACCTTCATGGACGTCATCGAAATCGATGCGGCATCCAACAACGGAGTCGACAATATCAGGGAACTGCGCGAGAGTGTGAAATATCCCCCGGCGGTAGGGCGCTGCAAGGTATACATCATCGACGAAGTACATATGCTTTCCACCGGCGCCTTCAACGCGCTGCTGAAAACCCTGGAGGAACCGCCTGAAAATGTTATGTTCATCCTGGCCACCACCGAGGTTCAAAAGCTTCCGGCCACCATACTCTCCAGATGTCTGAGACTGGATTTCAAGAGAGTGGCGGAAAAGACCCTCCGTCAGGGGATGCGTGAAATCTGCGGGCAGATGGGAGTTAAGATCTCCGACGCAGCGCTGGGACTGATCGCTTCCAATGCGGACGGTTCTGTACGGGATGCTCTGAGCCTACTGGATCAGTGCATCTCCTCAGGCGAAAAGTCGGTTTCGAGGGAGAATGTCATCGAAATCCTGGGGACTGCGGGAGAAGAAATATTCATAGAAATGACGGATCTTGTTAAGCGGCATCAGGTGGCGGATGCGCTGCTGCTCCTTGACAGGGTCATGGCCGACGGCAGGGATGTACGCCAGTTTATGAAGGACTGGGTGGCTCATTACCGCAGCCTTCTCATGGCGAAGTTTATCAAGAATCCTGAGGATATACTCAACATGTCTTCGGAAAATGTGGAACGGATCAGAAAGCAGAGTGAAGAGACGGATTTATCCTGCATTAACGAAAGCATCCTGAAGCTTTCCCAGACTCTGGCGGACGCAAAATGGTCCACCCAGCCAAGGATTTTGCTGGAGCTTTGTATTGTAAAGCTGGCCCTTGAGCAAAACGGAATGCCTTACGCGCCGGTTCCAAGCACAGCTGTAAAACCTGCTGCTTCCGTTGGTACAACCGAAAAACCTGCTGCTTCTGTTGGGGAAGCTCCTTCTGAATACAGCAAAAACCCGGAAAAGGAGAAAGCTGCTGACAAACCGGAAAACCACAGCGATCAAGGTATTGACCACGACAGGCTCTGGCACGCGATCTTTGAAGACGGCGAGACCTTGAAGGGCAGCTTCAATCTGCTGCGGGTGGGAACCAGGCTCAGGGAGGTAAACGACAGCGTGTTTTTCGTGGAGGCATCCAATGAAGTGACTCTCGATTATGCCAGGGAGAACGCCGCTGAGCTGGAGTCGCTCATGATGAAGCATACGGGTAAACAGCTGCGCATGGAGTGCGGATTGGCTAACGACTGTGGCAGACAGGAAAAGGAAAAGACGGCCGAGGATCTGGCCAATGAAATAGGAAATAAATTTGGAATTCATATCGATATACAGTAGGAGGATAAAGAATGGGCAAAGGAATGAGAGCGGGGAAAAAACCCGGAGGCGGCGGAGCCGCAGGCAATATGCAAAAGCAGATTCAGCAGATGCAGGCAATGCAGAGAAAGATGGAAGAAATGCAGGCGGAGCTTGAGACCAGAGAAGTGGAAGCGACCGCGGGCGGAGGGGCCGTAAGCGTAACGGTCAACGGAAAAAAGGAAATCAGTAAAATTACCATAAAACCAGAAGTCGTCGATCCCGATGACGTGGAAATGCTTCAGGATCTGATTATGGTGGCGGCAAACGAAGCCCTGAGGCAGATAGAGGAAATGACACAGAATGAAATGGGCAAGCTGACCGGCGGTTTATCCATTCCCGGAATTATGTAAGGACACGCTATGAAGCACTATGCAAAACCCCTAAGCATTTTAATCGGAGAATTATCCAAGCTTCCCGGAATCGGAGGGAAAACCGCCCAGAGGCTGGCATTCCACATCCTTTCCCAGGATGATAAGGACGCCTTTGCCCTAGCGGAAGCCATTCTGGATGCGAAGAAAAATATGAAATACTGCAGCATATGCGGCAACCTCACCGACGTGGACCCCTGCAGCATCTGCAGCGACCCTTCCCGGGACCAGAGCGTCATCTGCGTTGTGGAAAGCCCGCGGGATGTGAGCGCCATGGAAAGGATCAAGGAATTCCAGGGGCTGTATCATGTGCTGCACGGAGCGATCTCTCCCATGGATGGAATCGGACCGGAGGATATCAACCTGAAACAGCTTATCGTAAGGCTGCAGCAAAACGACATCCGGGAGGTGATCCTGGCAACAAACCCCAATATCGAGGGGGAGGCCACCGCCATGTATACGGCGAGACTAATCAAGCCGGCAGGAATCAAGGTAACGAGAATCGCCCACGGCGTACCGGTGGGCGGAGACTTGGAATATGCGGATGAAATCACCTTGTCAAAAGCCATGGAGGGAAGACGGGAACTTTAACGAACAGGCAGCTTATGCATGGATGACTACTTGAATTTTTGTTCAGGTAGTCTTTTTTTTATGAACCATATCCATACAGAGAAATATAATGCTATTAAAGATATTAAACCGGAGGTCAAAACCATGATAATGATAAATGAGGATGAGATTTTGAGTCTTACGGATGATAAATTCAATGACGATAGAGTTTCTGCATTACAGAGAGAAATAACTGCAGAAAACGCCTTGATCGAAGATACATTTCAGCGCAACAGAACCGCTTACGTTACGATTTCATATGGTGTGCCGGAACGCAACCGGACTATACGAATGCGGGTAGTCACCCTTGTCATTGATGACAATACAAGAATAAGGGATCAGTTCGGAAATCGAATCGGATTCAGAGATCTGCGAGCCGGAATGGTCGTGGATGCAAGGTTTTCTTCCGACATGACAAGGAGCGATCCACCGCAGACAAGGGCATTCGGCATCACAATTATAAAAGAAAGCAGCTCCTCTCTTATCGTAGAGGCGCGGGTATTAAGAGTAAGCGTGACCGGTGATTTCGGATACATCTTGACCGGAGTCCCATTCAATCCAAATCGCCAGATGCGATATGCAATAAGCAGAACAACAAAACTAAGGGACAGGCGAGGAAATCGAATTCCCTTGCGTTTTATACTGCCCGGCCAATTCGTAAGAATAGAAAGGGAACCGTTCCAGACGATGAGCATACCTCCGCAGACCAGCGCTCTTTCGGTACAGATCATCTCGGGTTGACCAATAAAAAATACTATGTCTTTCCAATGAAATTACATAGTATTTTTGTTTTTTCAGGTGAGGTTAAGAATTCAGAATCCTATGCCGCTAATAATGCAGATCTTTGTTTTTCGCTGTCTTAAGTAAGTAAATGTATTTTGTTTTTGCAGCCATCATGTCATAAATTGCATGATCGACTAAATCCGGGTCCGTTACTTCATGGAACATTGCTTCTGCTCTCTGCCAGTCGGAATGGGCTGCCTTGATCGAACTGATGAGCTTTTCTTCTTCTGTCTGGGGATATGGTACATTCAGGACCTGATGGTATATCTTACTTGCCGTGCTGGCAATGCCATTAAGCGGTATGCTCACCGAACTCACATCCTTTCGTCAAGTTCTCAATTCTATTTTATTCACAAAAAACATAAATTATACAATGGGGGTGTAAATAATATGGAAATGAGTACGGAAATTGGAATTTTACTTGCGTACGCCCTGGGAATTTTTGCCCTTTACGTCGTGGGATATATGTTTCTGGTCCCGATCAAGATCCTTCTCCGCCTGGTGATCAACAGCGTAGCCGGAGCAATTGCCATTTTGGCGCTAAACTGGATCGGGGCATACTGGGACATCTATGTACCGCTGAATATCCTCTCTGCCGTCATAGTAGGCGTACTTGGAATTCCGGGGGCGCTGCTGCTCGTAATCTATCATGCCGTAGGCTTGTAGCCGGGCGGGTTTTGCGGCCGGTCTGCGACAGCCGGCAACCCCTTGTCTCATGGCAAATATCAAAAATGAGAATCTTTAGCTCGATTTTTACCAAAAATAAGACTTTACTGTCAGAACAACGAACGACGTGTCGAAGCGGTAAAAAAAAGGACAGGCCCAGGCTCTGAAAACAGTCATTTTTCTGAAAATTGTAAATATACGCACAGAATTGGCATGGAACTTGAAAGTTAATTGGAGTATTGCGCCCGGTCGAGTCGCTGCAGAATTCATTCCCATGGGCTCGAGACGCAATTAGACTAATCATAGGGTTTATGTGAGAAAAAAGGAGGCAAAAAATTAATGACAGAACAAGGAAGAGATGTTGCTAAGAGTGAACGTACTCTTACGCGCGGTATTATGCCATGGCATGTGTCCCTGATTGCATTGGGAGGAATCATCGGTTCCTGCTACTTTTTGGGACTTGGTCTGACCTTCTCTGAAATGGGACCGGGAGCGGTTCTGGTTGCATACGCGGTTGCCGGCGTGACCATTTATGGCGTAATGCAATCCTTCGCGGAACTGCTGGTCAATATTCCGAGAAGAGGTTCCTTTGTATCCTACACAAGAGAGTTTATGGGCGATACGGCTTCCGCCGGAATCGGCTGGGCTTTCTGGGCAAACTGGGTTGCTTATGTTCCATCGGAAGCGCTGGCAACCGCCGTATTTATGAATTATTTTATTACTCTGCCATTTGAAAATCCCGCCTGGAGTACCTTTGTCTGGGGTATTGTGGCATTGGCTCTCCTGACCGCGGTGAATCTATATCATGTAAAATGGTTCGGCCATATTGAATCGATACTGGCAATTATTAAGATTTTAGCAATTATTGTTTTTGTTATCTGCGCAGTCGGAATCTGGCTCGGCCTGGTGGGAGGCAATCTCCATCCGTATACCAGCGAAGGCGGATTCATCGGAAGCCAGATTCTTCTCGGGGGAGAGGGCTCTGTGATGGACAAGCTGTTCCCCGCCGGAGGCTTCATTATCATAACATATATGATCTGGACTCTGGTAAATTTCCAGGGCTCTGAAATCGTAGGTCTCTCTGCTGCTGAAACCCAGGACCCGGCGACAAATGTTCCGCTGGCCTGCAGAAGGGTTGCCTTCCGGATTATCCTCATCTATCTGATCCCCGTGTTTGTTTTGACTCTGGTCGTTCCCTATGCGGAAGCCGGACTTGACGAATCCATCTTCGCAGCAACCCTGGGAGCTTACGGACTCAAGTGGGCTGCCGGCATGTTCACCATCGTAACTCTGGTTGCGGCCTTCAGCTGTGCGAACTCCGGACTGTACGGGACCGTTCGCGCGCTCTATGGTCTTTCCGTGGAAGGCATGGCGCCTAAATTCCTGTCAAACCTGAATAAGTTCAACACACCGCAGAATGCGACCATCTTCACAATTATCCCCATCTGGCTCGTGTTCCTGCTTGGATTCGCATCCGACGAGCTTGGTCTCTGGGGTGAGGAAGGTCTTCCGCTCTATGCAAATCTGCTTGGAATCTCCGGTTTCACCGGAACCCTCTGCTGGGTCGGCATCTGCATTTCCCAGATATTGTTCAGAAAGAAGCTGAAGGAAAGAGGATATGATCCCGATGAAGTGCTGACCGTCAAGGCCAGATGGTATCCGGGTCTTGCAATTTTTGCAACCGTTCTGCAGATCGGCGCTATGGTACTGCTTGTATTTGAAGACGGAGGCATGCCTGTATTCATCATTTCGATGATCGCCATCTTCCTGCCGATCATCATCTATGCGGCTCAAAAGAAGAGAGGAAAGATCAGAACTGTGGTCACTCTTGGCGCGGATGAAGTAACCTTTGACGAAAAGTACCCGGTTAAAAAGTAAAGGGCGGTATCGTTCCCGGCACCGGATCACCCATTGAAAAACAATCGATTCCCTCTGATTTTTCAGAGGGAATTTTTTGTCTCCCGTCGGATGTTAAAAACAGGAAAATTTGTAATTGTATCTTATTGAAATATTATTTAATATATAAGCAAGACATTTATTAGGAGGGACGAATTATTAATGATAAAGGAGGAAACGTAATGAGCGATCTTGAAAAACACTCACCGGCAGCTTTGGATGTTGGTGAGCATGGCCTGAAAAAACATAACATTAAAGTATCGACCGTGGTTTTCATGATCTTCTGCCTCTGCGCGGCCGGCGCGTACGGGATTGAGGAAATGATTCCAGAAGCAGGAGCCGGCTTAACGCTGGTTATGCTGATTGTTTTACCATTTATCTGGGCAGGCCCCTTCGGACTGATTGCTTCTGAATTGGGCTCGGTCAGACCTCAGGAAGGAGGTTACTATAAGTGGGTTCAGGAAGCGCTTGGAGAGTATTGGGGCTTCCAGGCAGGATGGTGGAGGACGATTTCCATTTATATTGACAACTCGCTTTATGTTATTCTGGCCGGAAGCTATCTGGCATCAGCATTTGATTTGAGCTTTTGGGCCGAGTTCGCCGTAAAGGTGGCGATTATTCTCTTCTTTACATACATAAACGTCAGAGGGATCAGAGACGTAGGTATGATATCCACAATTCTTTCAGTGCTGGTTATTGTTGCATTTGGAATGATTGCGGTTTGCGGTTTCCTGAATTGGCAGCAAAATCCCTTCATTCCCTTCACTGCGGACGGAGAAATTATGGGGACGGCAGGAATTCCGTTTATTGATTGGGTAGCCTATATCGGCGCCGCCATCTCGATTGCAATATGGATGTACTGTGGTTATGAATCCATGTCGACCGTGGCGGGAGAGGTTTCAAATCCTCAGGTTATCCCCAAAGCCACGTTGATTACGGTGCCTTTGATAGCGGCGGTTTATATTCTGCCGACGCTAGCAGGCCTGGCCTCCATCGGCGACTGGGAGAACTGGGGTACTGAACCCGGTACAGTCGGTTATGCAGATGTGGTAACCACCTTCTGGGGGCCGGCATTTGGGCTGTTTTTCCTGGTTGTCGCGGTGCTTGCACAGTGTTCTATCTTAAATACATATATTGCGTCCGGTTCCAGAGGCTTTTTTGCTCTGGCAGACGACCACCTGGCGCCGCCGATTTTGGTAAAGTGCGATGAGAAGCATGGTGTCCCCTACGTTTCCGTATGGTCCATTGCAATTGTTACGATCATTCTTTGCCCAATGGAATTTACGGCGGTAATCGTAGTTGATGTATTTATGCTTGTGGCATCCTATGTGATGATTTTCATTTCAGCTATGATACTGAGAAAGCGGATTCCTGCCGAGGAATACAAGTTTATGATACCGGGCGGCTTTGGAGTTTTATGCATCTTGTGTATTCTTCCCATATTGGTGGCCTTTATTGTATTCTACATCAGCGGTACGGAATACTTTATCGGAGGAATGATCGGCGTTACTACCGGACCGATCGTATACTTCATATGGAAGCACATGTACGGCGGACTTGCGAAGAAGGATCCTGTAAACTATCCAAACAATCCAAAAACCAAGCTTGCAGTGGGTGACATGAAGCGCATCTCAGTTACTTTCTTCCTCCTTGCAGCGATGGGCGGTCTTTCACTTATATGGCTGCCGTGGTATGAAGGAGAATGGGGCCCCGACTATTATCTCGAAACCTATGAATCTGGATTGTTCAGCAACTTTGAAGCAATGATTCAAGTAATCCAAATCGCTACGATTGTTTTCGTAATCGTAGGAGTGATTTGCGCTATCGTTGCTGCGAAGGTTGAGCCGAAAAAGCAATTGATTTCCGCCGACAAATAGCCGGAGAGAACTTGCTTTTGAAAAGAATAGTTTCCTTATTCAAAATGAAAGGGATTATAGCAACTACATAAGTGGAAAACAGCAAATTTGTCATTGCCTGATTTCTGAAAATTTCATACAATTAGAAGAAGGCATTATTGTTATTTTACGAATTATTGTTATGAAGGAGGAAACGTTAATGAGCGATCTTGAAAAGCAGTCATCAGCAGCAATGGATGTTGGTGAGCATGGCTTGAAAAAGCATGACATTAAAGTATCGACAGTTGTATTCATGATTTTCTGCCTCTGTGCTGCCGGCGCATACGGTATTGAGGAAATGATACCGGAGTCCGGCCCCGGCTTAACGTTGATTATGCTGATCGTGCTTCCATTTGTCTGGAGCACGCCTCTTGGACTTGTAGCGTCCGAGCTGGGTTCTGCTAGACCGCAGGAAGGCGGTTACTACAAGTGGGTTCAGGAAGCATGCGGAGAATTCTGGGGCTTCCAGGCAGGATGGTGGAGAACCATATCAATCTATATCGATAATACTCTTTACGTGATTCTGGCCGGAGGCTATCTGGCAAATACCTGGGATTTGTCCTGGGGAGCTGAAATGGCGTTTAAAATCGGCATGATTTTGATATTTACCTATATCAATATCCGCGGGGTAAAGGATGTCGGTATCGTCAGCACCGTTTTATCCGTGCTGGTTATCGTTGCATTTGGAATGGTTGCAATCTGCGGATTCATGAACTGGGCTCAGAATCCGTTTGTTCCGTTTACCGCGGACGGCGAAATCATGGGCGTATCGGGAATCGCTTTTGCAGATTGGGTTTACTATATTGGAATGGGCATATCCATCGGCATGTGGATGTATTCGGGCTATGAATCCATGTCAACCATTGCAGGTGAAGTCTCGAATCCACAGGTCATTCCAAAAGCTACCATGATTACCGTTCCTCTTATCATGTGCGTCTATATCTTCCCAACAATCGGAGGTCTTGCTTCCATGGGAGAATGGGAGAGCTGGGGAACAGAGCCTGGTACCGTCGGCTATGCCGACGTGGTGACCACCTTCTGGGGTCCTGCCTTTGGGGTCTTCTTTGTAATCGTTGCGATACTCGCCCAGTGCTCCATCTATAATACATACATCGCATCGGGCTCCAGAGGATTTTTCGCCCTGGCGGATGACTATCTGGCTCCTCCGATCCTTGTGAAGTGCGACAAGAAGCACGGCGTGCCTTATGTGGCGGTTCTGTCCGTTGCCATTGTGAATATCATTCTCTGCCAGTTTGCTTTCACGACCGTCGTCGTTGTGGACGTATTCCTGCTGGTATCCTCCTATGTGATGATCTTTATTTCCGCTATGATCCTGAGAAAAAGGATTCCGGAAGAAGAACGGAAATTTAAGATTCCGGGAGGCTATGGTTTCCTGACGGTGATCTGCATCGTACCCTGCATTATCGCATTCTGCTCCTTCTTTATCAACGGAACAGAGTATTTTATCGGCGGTATGTTCGGAATCATCACCGGCCCGATCCTTTACATCATCTGGAAAAGGATGTATGGCGGACTGGCCAAAAAAGACCCGGTCAAGTTCCCGGTCAATCCGAAGACAGGGCTTGCCGTCGGTGACACCAAGCGGATTTCTTCCATTTTCTTTGGCCTTGCCGTTATGGGCGGCCTTGCTCTCGTGTGGCTCCCATGGTTTGAAGGAGACTGGGGTCCCGACTACTATCTGGAAGAGTACGGTACCGGACTGTTCAGCAGCTTTGAAGGCATGCTCAATGTGATTCAGACCGCTTCCATCATATTTGTCGTCATTGGTGTCATCAGCGCCCTCATTGCCGCGAAGGTGGAACCAAAAAAGAACAGCACAGCAAAAGTTGAGCAATAAGCGATAAGGAATAAAATGCATCAGCCGGTCCGGTTATGGTCTTTGTTGAGACAAAACCGGCCGGCTTTTATTTTTGCATAAACCGGCCCTAATTTTGGCATAAATGTTGCATTTATTGGCGCTATAATAAATGTTGTGGTGTTTAATTAAATGCCACCGCATTTTGAATAGAGCATGAAGCAGGTCTCAAGTAGAATGAAGTTGCATACACACATTCGAGAGGAGATCATACTTATGCTCTATCCCAATTGTACAGCAGATTTGCTTGGATTGAAAGATGTAATTGTGACTAAAGTTGAAAACTCAAACTTGAGGTGTTTCATAAATGCTTTGCTTTGAGAGCATCAATAAATGGCAGCCTTGCATACTCAGAGCTTTCAGCCCAGGCTATACAAATGGGTTTACAGAAGGTTGCAATAACGGGATCAAAGTACTTAAGCGAAACTGCTATGGGGTCCAGAATTTCACTCGTTTCAGAAATCGAATTCTTCACAGA
>JAEZLP010000061.1 GCA_023415235.1 Bacillota bacterium | reverse complement strand
GCCCTTACTAACTAGTCCTCAGAAAACAATCCAGCGATGGATTGACCCTCGCTGGATTGAAATACATTTTTACCTATTTTTATTCTACTTGAGAGCTCTACCACAACATTTGACATAGAGCCATTTTATTATACCGTACGGCATTCTATTTTTCCAAAGAAAGGAGCGGGGAATCCATGATCAAATAGACGCAATTTTTTGATAATATTTTCGTATTTTTTTCACTATTTTCTTTGTCAAAACTTTGACAAAATGCTTGTTATTTCAGCAGGTCCAAAGTATAATGTATACGTATGATTTTAAGCTCTAGATGTGAAAAGGCGACCGCTTTTTACCGGAGTCTTACCGGCTAGAACGGGGGAGTTTTTTTACAAGCAAACTAGAAAGAGGAGGATTAAATTGAGCACTATTTTTTTTCTGATCTTATTTCCATTAGTAGTGGCTCTGGCTCTTTTGGTTCTCAAGACTGACGCAGCAAGAGATATTATTGTGAAGCTCGCTTCCATCGTAATCGCAGCAGCTTCCATTTATCTCGCGGTAACGTACTTCGGCTCAGGCGGGGAGTATTTTGAATTCGAGAGTGAAACGATCAATTACCTGATGATGGGTATTGAGGTTTGTCTCGCAATTCTGATCTTCGGCCTCGGCATCAAGTACAAGAAGTACCTGGCTTCAGTTCTTGTAGCGATTCAGGCCCCCATTATGGTGTGGTTTGAGCTGAGCATCGGACATAACATTCATGTTGCGAACAACCTTTATGTAGACAGACTGTCAATTGTGATGGTTCTGATCATCGGCATTATAGGCACTATGATCTGCTGGTATGCCCTTGGATATATGAAGGATTTCCAGCATCATCATCATGGTGAGGCTGACAGAAGACCTTGGTTCTTTTTCCTGATGTTCCTTTTCCTTGCCGCGATGTTTGGTATCGTGGTTTCAAACAATCTGGTGTGGCTGTACTTCTTCTGGGAGATCACAACGTTATGTTCCTTCTTCCTGATCGGATTCACAAAGACGCCGGAAGCAATCAGGAATTCCTTCCGGGCACTGATCATGAACCTTCTGGGCGGGCTGTCATTTGTCCTGGCTATCGTAGTTCTTGGAAAGTATTACGGCGTCCTGGAGCTGAACCAGATGCTGGCAATGGGAATGATGGGAGTAAGCGTTGTACTTCCGGTTGCGCTGCTTGCATTTGCAGGCATCACAAAAGCGGCTCAGATGCCGTTCAACAGCTGGCTGCTGGGCGCTATGGTGGCACCCACTCCGACTTCCGCGCTGCTTCACTCATCCACAATGGTTAAAGCTGGCGTATTCCTTGTAGTGAAGCTGGCTCCGGTCCTTGGCTGGAATATAGCGGGAATCATGGTCATGATGGTGGGAGGCATCACCTTCCTGATGGCATCCTTCGCTGCAATTTCCCAGAGCAACGCAAAACGAGTACTGGCTTACTCCACGGTTGCCAATCTGGGCCTGATCGTAACCTGCGGCGGAATCGGAACCTATGCGGCCGTATGGGCGGCGATCATGCTGATCATCTTCCATGCTGTAACAAAATCCATGCTGTTCCTCTGCGTGGGTACTGCGGAACATAATATCGGCAGCAGAGACATCGAGGATATGGATGGTCTGTTCGGAAGAATGCCAAAGCTGGCAACCTTCATGATCATCGGTATCGCAGGAATGTTCCTTGCTCCTTTCGGAATGCTCATTTCAAAATGGGCAGCTATGAAAGCATTCATCGATTCCGGAAACATATTGCTGGTAATGATCATCGTCTTCGGAAGCGCCGCAACTCTGTTCTACTGGACGAAGTGGCTTGGAAAGATGGTTGCCATCATGGCAAAGAGAGAAAACATCCAGCAGAACGTTCACAAGGAAGAATGGTTCTCACTTACCGTTCATGCGGTCCTCACCGTAGTGATCTGCCTGATCTTCCCGGTGATGTCCAAATTCCTGATCGTTCCGTATCTGGAGACCATGTATCAATCTGTTGCGTCTCTGGCGCTTTCTTCCGGAAACATGTACATCATGTCCGCGATGCTGGCGTTGGTTGTTTTACTTCCGCTGCTGTTCTACGGCAAGACAAACAAGAAGATTGTACCGATCTACATGGCCGGCGCAAATCTCGGAGACGACCTGACCTTCAGAAACTCCATGCAGCAGCCGACGGCAGTTTCGCTGAAAAACTGGTATATGGAAGATTATTTTGCTGAAAAGAGAATGAATGTCATCGGCGTGATCGCTACAGTCGTAGTCATCATCGCGGCATTTGCAATATTATTAGGGGGGGTGCTGTAAATGAATTTAACAACGAGTATCATCGGCATCGCAGCATATCTTATCCTTGCACCGATCGCCGGTGGCCTGCTGGCGGGAATCGACAGAAAGATTTCAGCGAGAATGCAGGGCCGGTTCGGACCTCCGATTCTCCAGCCGTTTTATGATTTCTTCAAGCTGCTGGAAAAGGAGCCTATTACGGTTAATAAGGTTCAAGATTTCTATGTAATGTGCTTTTTAATATTCATCATAATTACCGGTTGCTTCTTCTTTGCGGGAGGAGACCTGCTGCTGATCATCTTTACGTTGACACTGGCAAGCATCTTCCTGGTAGTGGCCGCATTCTCGTCCAACTCTCCTTATGCCCAGGTCGGCGCAGAAAGAGAATTGCTCCAGATGATGGCTTACGAACCGATGGTTCTGATCACTGCAGTTGGATTCTACATCATCAACGGAAGCTTCAATATCTCCGATATTGTGACTTCTGACGTTATGGGAATTCAGTACCTGCCGGGTATATTTCTCGGGTTTGTGTTTATTCTAACCATTAAGCTGAGAAAATCACCTTTTGACTTGAGCATGTCGCATCATGCCCATCAAGAGCTCGTGAAAGGTTTAACAACCGAGTTCTCCGGAAAAACAATGGCAGTCATTGAGATCGCCCACTGGTATGAGAACATCTTCCTGCTTGGATTTGTTTATCTGTTCTTTGCAAATTCCCTTGCATGGAGCCCAGTGCTGGCGGTTGCAGTTTGCCTGGTGACCTATTTTATAGAAATTCTTATTGACAACAGCTATGCAAGAATGAAGTGGCAGATAGCGATTAACGCTTCCTGGATCGTGGCCATCACGCTGGGATTTGTTAACCTGCTGGTGCTCTATTTTGCGGGTTAAGGAGGTGTAATAAATGTCATATGTAACAAAATCGCCATGGATCATCCACTATGACGGCTCCAGCTGTAACGGATGTGACATAGAAGTATTGGCATGCCTTACACCTATGTACGATGTAGAGAGATTCGGCATTATCAATACCGGAAATCCAAAGCATGCAGATATTTTCCTGGTTACAGGTTCTGTCAACGAGCAGAACATCAACGTTGTAAAACAAATTTACGAGCAAATGCCGGAACCGAAGGTAGTCGTAGCTGTAGGAATTTGCGCCACATCGGGCGGAGTTTTCCGTGAATGCTACAATATCATGGGCGGAGTCGACACAGTGATTCCGGTTGACGTGTATGTCCCGGGCTGTGCGGCAAGACCGGAAGCCATCATAGACGGCGTTGTAAAAGGCCTTGGCGTATTAGCGGAAAAGCGGGCGGCCATGGACAAAAAACCCGCAGCTCAGGCGGAAGCGAGAGCCGCGGAGACAGAAGAAAAGGAGGAGGCTTAAAATGAGTGAACTGTGGAAGAATCAAAATTTCATTTCTGTTGAGCCTGCTCAACTGATAGAAAAGGTTCAGGACTTAAAGGCAGATGGATACCGTCTCGGTCAGATCCACTGCACGAAGGTTTCGGAAGGATTTGAACTGACCTATTCCTTTGACAAGGATCATGTCCTGACGAACTTAAGACTTGTTATTCCAGAGGAAGAAGAAATCATGAGCATTACCGGAGTTTACTGGCCGGCTTTCATCTATGAAAATGAAATGCAGGATCTGTTCGGTGTGAAGTTCAAGCATATGGCGCTCAATTACGGCGGCAACTTCTTCAAGGTTTCACAGCCAACACCGTGGAACCCAAAGAACTAGAAAGGAAGGTAGAAAAAAAATGGGTAAAAGAACTATTATTCCTTTCGGACCGCAGCATCCTGTTCTCCCGGAGCCGGTACATCTTGACCTGGTAATCGAGGATGAAAAGGTGGTGGAAGCGATTCCGTCCATCGGTTTCATTCACAGAGGACTGGAAAAGTTAGTGGAAAAAAAGGAGTATACGGAATTAGTATACGTTATCGAAAGAATTTGCGGTATCTGCAGCTTCGGACACGGCTGGGGATATTGCCATACTGTGGAAGGCCTCATGGGAATTGAGGTTCCCGAGAGAGCCAACTATCTGAGAACCATCTGGCATGAGCTGTCCAGAATACACAGCCACATGCTTTGGCTGGGACTTTTAGCAGACGGATTCGGTTTTGAAAGCCTGTTCATGCACTGCTGGAGACTGAGGGAAAGAGTACTCGACCTGTTTGAAAAGACCACCGGCGGAAGAGTTATCTTCTCCGTATGCAAGGTCGGCGGAGTCAGAAAGGACATCGACAAGGAAACTCTGGACGAGATGGTCAAGGTTCTGAGAGAAATGGAAAAAGAGCTGAAGGAGCTGACAGATACCTTCCTTCAGGACTACTCTGTCAAGAACAGACTGGTCGGAGTCGGTTATCTCTCCGAGCAGGATGCAAAGGACCTGTGCGCGGTAGGCCCGATGGCCAGAGCGTCCGGACTCCGTCAGGATATCCGTCTGACCGGAAACGGCGTCTACAGCAAGCTGGATTTTGAACCTTGTGTTGAAACCGGCGGAGACTGCTATGCGAGAACCGTTGTAAGAATCAGAGAGGTTTATCAGTCCATCAACCTGATCGCAAAAGCGGTGGAACAGATTCCGGAAGGAGAAATCGCCGTCCCGGTAAAAGGAAATGCACCGAAGGGAGAATTCATCGCCAGACTGGAACAGCCAAGAGGAGAAGCGTTCTACTATTCCAAGGGCGCTGATTCCAAATTCCTGGAAAGAATCAGGGTCAGGACTCCTACCAATATGAACATTCCGGCTATGGTAAAATGCCTGCAGGGATGCGATCTGGCGGATGTTCCGATGATCATACTGACAATCGACCCATGCATCAGCTGTACAGAAAGGTAGGTGAGAGTGATGCCAGCATTTAAATTAGGTAAAATGGTCATGAGAAGCCTGTTCAAGAAGCCGGCGACTCTCATGTATCCGGTTATTCCTAGAGAGTGGCAGGAAAGAACCAGAGGCCACATCGAAAATAAAATTGAGGACTGCATCTTCTGTGGGATCTGCCAGAGAAAATGCCCCACCAACGCGTTGGTCGTTGACAAGGCAAAGAGATCCTGGACCATCGAGAGAATGGCGTGTATTCAGTGCAGCTGCTGCGTTGAGGTATGCCCGAAGAAATGCTTGACGAACGAGAATACATACACGACGCCAAGCACAGAAAAAGTGGTTGATACCTATGTAGGGCCCGCACCGGAACCGAAGCCTGAAGTAAAGGCAGCGCCTGCGGCAACTGAGGAATAAGCAGACAATGCATGAATTTCCAATTACACAACAAATCATTAAACTTGCCGAGAAGCACGCAACCGAGTTGTGTGCTTCTCGAGTAAAATCCATCAGACTGGTGGTCGGCGATTACTCCGGTTTTGTCGGAGACTCCATCCAGATGTATTTTGATGTGATTTCCAAGGGAACCCTCTGCGAGGGCGCCGAGATCGAGATAGAACACGTTAAGCCGAAGATGAAATGCACCGGCTGCGGCGAGCTGTTTTCCCGCCAGTATCTGTCCTTTTCCTGTCCGAAATGCGGAGCCGACGGGGAACCTACGGAAATTGGCAAGGAATTCTATATCGAATCGATCGAAATTGAACGTTAAAAAGTATTTTCACGAAAACCGCCTCCTTTAAGATGCTCCGCATCAAAGTCGGTAATAGGTTTCACGGTTTTCTTAGAAAACACTTTTTTACCACAGGAACCTCCGGCATTAAACCAAATCGCTTAAGGCTTTGCCCTTGCCAATAGCCGGCTTCCCGAATATTTAACCAATATGGAATACCTATTAACGGAATTAACAAACCAAATACCAACTAGAATAACAGAATTACCATACTAAAACCAGCTGAAAATGTATACCAACAGTATACAAGGATCCGAAAAAGGGATCCGTTAGGAGGCAAATCATGCATGATGTTTTAAAAGTAAACATGATGGCGAATATCCATGACGAGAATGACCATATCGCCGCCCATACCAATGAGGACCTGAGCGAGCAGCATATTTACGTGGTCAACGTGATGGGCGCTCCCGGAGTTGGAAAAACCACAACTCTGAAAAATTTAATCAGGAATCTAAAAGGCTTGAAGCCTTATGTCATAGAAGGCGATATCGAATCCGATATCGACACCAAAGATCTGCGCGGATTGGGAATCGATACGTTTCAGATCAATACCTTCGGCGCTTGTCATCTGGACGCGCCCATGGTCCACAACATGGTACAGAACATGAAGTTCGATGAGAAGGGGATACTTTTCATTGAGAACATCGGAAACCTGGTCTGTCCGGCGGAATTCAGCATCGGAGAGCATTGTAAAATGCTGATCTCCACGGTGACGGAGGGCAGCGACAAGCCCTATAAATATCCGCTTGCCTTTGAAAAAGCCGATGTGATTCTGCTGAACAAGGTGGACCTGATCCCTTATCTGGATTTTGACGAGGAGTTCTTCATGAAAGGCGTCCGGGCGTTGAACAAGGAAGCGCCTGTGTTCAAGGTGTCCGGGAAAACCGGAGAGGGATTTGCGGAAGCCGCCGAATGGCTGCAGAAAAAAGCCGGTGACATAAAGGCCGTCCATTCCCATCACCATCACGACGATGAGGATCATACCGGCCATCACCATCATGAATAACGCTTTGGATATAATGGAGAAAAACATATGTCCATCAGAAAGACTGTGAAAATTAAAATATGGGGAATCGTTCAAGGGGTCGGCTTCCGGCCCTTTGTTGCTAAATTGGCAGACCGCTTTGGGATGAAGGGAGAAGTTCTCAACATCGGCGGTCTTGTTGACATTGTTCTGACGGATACTCCCGACCGGATTGAGGCTTTCCTCTCGGCACTGAAAAGCGAGAAGCCTGGTCCTGCGGAAATCGTCCATATCAAAGTGCAGGAGGAGGAGCTTCGGGAATTCGACCGGTTTACCATCCTCGACAGCGACGAGGGGGACGATGAGGCGGCCATGATACCGGCGGACCTTTCCATCTGCGACCACTGCCTTTCCGAATTGCAGGATCCCGAAAACCCGAGGTACATGCATCCCTTTATAAGCTGCATGGAATGCGGCCCCAGATATACCATCATAGACAGAATTCCCTACGACCGGGAGAATACGGCGATGATCGATTTCCCCATGTGCGATTTCTGCCACGGCGAATATACGAACCGGCAGGATCGGCGCTACCACGCCCAGACCATATCCTGCCACGACTGCGGTCCCATGCTGGAATACAGACTTTCGGAAAGGAAGGATGACCGGTGCGAAGCCGCTTCGATCGGAGTCATCGGCATCCAGGCCAACGAAAAAATCATGGAACGTGCGGTGTATCCCGTTGCCCAGGCAGCATTGCTGATTCTGCAGGGGAAAATAATTGCTCTGAAAGGCGTGGGAGGTTACAACTTCGTCTGCAGCCCTTTCGATGAAATGGCGGTGAAGAAACTTAGAAGACTTAAGATCAGGGAGGAAAAGCCCTTTGCCGTAATGTTCCGGGATATGGAGCAGATCAGAAAGTACTGCCATGTCAGTCCCGAGGAGGAAGCGCTGCTTCTTTCCAGCGCCAGACCCATTATTCTGCTGGAACGCAAAACGACGTCTCAGCCATCGGCTGTCCAAAGCGGCGGGAGCAGCGGAAAACCGGAAAAGGAAATCTCGGAAGAAGTATATAAGACGAGCCGCTTTATCGGAGCTTTTCTCCCAAGCATGGGAGCGCAGTTTATGCTGCTCGATATTTGCGGCCCCTTGATTGTGACCAGCGCCAATCTGTCCGACATGCCCATTATCAAGGATGATGAGGAGATGTTCCGGCTGCAGGCTTCTCTTGGATTTGAGCCTGACGGAGAGAAGCTTCTTTCCGCGGTATTCTATAATACAAGAGGGATCCGCATCCGGCTGGATGATTCGGTAGCAAGAGTCATTGACGGGCAACCCCAGATGATCAGGCGCTCCAAGGGCTATGCGCCGGTCCCATTGTATATTAACAATAAGCTGAATAAGGAAGATATGATCCTTGCAGCGGGGGGGCAGCTGAAATCGTCCTTTGCCTTGAGCAAGGGTCCATTCGCTTATGTGAGCCAGTATTTTGGAGATCTGGACAGCAGGGAAGCCGGCGACATTTATGAAGAAAATGTGGAGTGGATGAGCAGGCTGTTCCGGATTCAGCCGCAACTGGTGGTCAGCGATCTTCACCCTCTCTATTTTACATCGGAATTTGCAAGGGCTTATTCGGAAAAGCATGGAATCAAGCTGCTTGCGGTACAGCACCACCATGCTCACGTAGCCTCCGTAATGGCTGAGCACGATCTCCCGGGACCTGTCATCGGCGTAAGCTTCGACGGAACTGGATACGGTACAGACGGAGCCATTTGGGGAGGGGAATTTTTACTCTGCCATGATACGGAATTCCGCCGTGCAGCGCATTTGGAGTACGTAAGGATGCTGGGCGGCGACTCCTCCATGAAGGAGGGATGGAAATCCGCCATGTGCTATGTGTACCACAAGCTTTATCAGGACGCGACCCCCGGCGCTGCCGTCAGACTACGGGAGCCCCGGGATGAAAGATGGCCGACGGTGAAAGCCGGACTGGACCATAATATTAACACCATAAAAAGCTCCAGCATGGGCAGGCTGTTTGACGGCATGGCTGCTTTTGCAGGAATCCATGAGGTGAACCGGTATGAGGGTGAATGCGCCATCATGCTGGAGAATGCCGCCGCCGAAGCTCTTCAAAAGGAGCTGGAGCCATGGAGCATGCAATTTGGAATTACAGAATCCGGAAAGTCGCAGGATGGGCGAGAAGCAGGGGAAGGAATCCTGATTTCCTCAAAGCCTGTCTTCAGGCGTGCAGAGGAAGCACTCCTTGCCGGAATTGACCGGTGCAGGATTGCACTGGGCTTCCACTATGCGGTGGCGGATATGATTGTAGAAGTCTGCGAAAGAATAAGGAAAGCGGAAGGCTTGGAGACCGTTGCGCTGACAGGAGGAGTTTTTCAGAACAAAATCCTTATGGAGCGGACTCTGGAGCTGCTGCGGAAGGAAGGCTTCAAGCCTTACTATAACATTTCGGTAGGACCCAACGACGGCGGAATTTGCCTGGGACAAAACTACATCGGGATGAAATATTTGACGAAGAACCGGCATAATGTTACTATCAAAGATAAGCTTGATACACGGTAAAGGCCGCCGGATAAAAAAGCGGACCTGAACGAAAACGGAAAAGGGGAGAATAGGTTGAAGAGCAAAGTGGCGGTGATTCCCTGCGGGGATTATGACGGAAAAGCGGTTTACGAGGCCATAGAAAAGGCCGTGTCTCTTTTGGGAGGCTGGACCCGGTTTGTCAAGCCGGAGGAAAAGATCCTGTTAAAGCCCAATCTTCTCAATCGGGCAGACCCGGATAAGGCGGTAACCACTCATCCCGCCATCTTTGAATCCGTTGCGCTGAGCCTGAAAAACGGAGGGTTCGGCCGTTTAGCCTATGGTGATTCGCCGGGACATCCGGGCAACGTGGAAAAGACCGCCGAGATCTGCCGGCTGAAGGAAGCAGCAGACCGGCTTGAAATTCCCCTTGCTGATTTCTCCCGTTCCCAAACGGTGGAATACGTCCGGGGCAGGACCTCAAGAAAATTTGAAATTTGTCAGGGAGTTCTGGATTCAGACGCCATCATCAATCTATGCAAGATGAAAACCCATCAGCTGGAGCGGATCACCGGAGGGGTGAAAAATCTGTTCGGCTGTGTTTATGGAATGAATAAGGGAGCAGCCCATGCGAAATACCCGGATGCGGAAAGCTTCGCCCAGATGCTGATCGATCTCAATCTGCTGCTGAAAGCCCGGCTTCATATCATGGATGGAATTGTGGCCATGGAGGGGAACGGCCCCGCATCGGGAGACCCGGTCAGGATGAATGTGATCCTCGCTTCGGAGGATCCCGTCGCACTGGACGCAACGTTTTGCAGGCTGATCGATCTGGATCCGTCCTCGGTCCCCACCATTTTTTACGGAGGAATATTCGGACTGGGCCGTTGGAAGGAAGGGGATATCGAAATTCTCGGAGTGGATGATCTGAGTGAATATAAGAATCCCCGTTTCAAGGTGGCCAGGGATAACAGCTTCGGAGGGAAATGGGCCTACCTTGACAAGCTGAAGGTGCTGGCAAGAAAACCTGTTATCCTGAAAAACAAGTGCATTCGCTGCGGGGCTTGTGTGGAAGCCTGCCCTTTGGAAAACAAGGCAGTAAATTTTCTGACGACGGAAGCCGGCGCCTCACAAAAGGAAGGAAAACGACAGGTTCCCGTTTATGATTATAAAAAATGCATTCGATGCTTCTGCTGTCAGGAGATGTGTCCGGAGCAGGCGATCATCGTAAAAAGGAAATTGTTTTAGCGGAAAGGCTATTATAGAGCTTTTCTAATAAGGAGAAAGACAAATGTGTATTGCGATACCAGGAAAAATTATATCGATCGATCAAGCCAAGGCGAAGGTTGACTTCAACGGAAATGTGGTTGACGTAAACGTCGGGCTCATCGATCCCAAGGTTGGCGATTACGTTCTGGTCCATGCGGGCTGCGCCATTGAGATCATGTCGAAGGACAGGGCCTTGGAGCTTATAGAATTGTTTAGTGATTTGGAGGAACTGGCATAGAAATGATGAATGCGGAGCAGATCATTAAAGAACTGAAGGAATACGATGGACCCGAACTGAAAATCATGGAGGTCTGCGGGACTCATACCGCCAGCATCTTCAAGAGCGGAATCCGAAGCCTGATTTCACCGAAAATTCGATTGATCTCAGGGCCCGGATGTCCCGTTTGCGTTACTCCTGCGGCCTATATAGACCGATGCATCGAATATGCCATGAAGGGAAACCATGTACTGGTTACCTTCGGGGATATGATGAAGGTGCCGGGAAGGAACGGCAGTCTGTCACAGGCCAAGGGCGAAGGAGCAAATGTGGAACTGATGTACTCGCCCATGGAGGTGGTGGAAAAGGCGCAGAGAAATCCGAAAACCACCTATGTCATTGCCGGAGTCGGCTTTGAAACCACAGTGCCCGCCTATGCGCTGACCATCCAGGAGGCGGAAGAAAAGGGAGTCGAAAATATCCGGCTGCTGACGGCATTAAAAACCGTTATGCCTGCATTGACATGGATCTGCGAAAATGAAGACGCCATCGACGCATTCCTGTGTCCGGGCCATGTAAGCGTAATCATCGGAAGCGGAGCCTACGAACAGCTTGCCGTAAGATATGGAAAGCCTTTTGTAGTGGCCGGTTTTGAACCGGAGCATATTCTGGCGGGTATCTATGATATTGTAAAGCAGCTGGAATCCAAACGAAAATCAGGAGCCGCGCCATCGGAGGATACGGGGGCGCCGGTCCATAATCTATATAAAAACGCGGTTAGGGAGGAAGGAAATAAAAAGGCCCAGGAAATCATAGGCCGGTTCTTCGAACCTGGCAGCGCAATGTGGAGAGGGCTCGGCATGATCCCCGATTCCGGGCTGTATCTCAAACCGGAATTTGAAGCTTACGACGGGGGAAGCAAGGGACTGGATCAGGACATCGAGCTTCCGGAAGCATGTCGCTGCGGTGACGTGATCATCGGGAGGATCCATCCTGACGAATGCCCTATGTTCGGCAAGAGCTGCAACCCCATGAGCCCTTACGGTCCGTGCATGGTTTCCTCGGAGGGCGCCTGCGGGATCTGGTACAGAAATATATAACGGAGAGTAGGAAATGAGAATTAACATGGCTCACGGCAGCGGCGGTAAAGCCTCTGCCGAACTGATGAAAGATATTTTCGGCAAATATTTTTCCAATGAAATTCTGAACAGGATGGAAGACGCGGCAGTCCTTGAGATGAACGGAAGGGTTGCCTACAGTACGGATACCTTTGTGGTCACTCCGGTTGAGTTCAAAGGGGGAGACATCGGCAAGCTTGCCGTCTGCGGTACGGTCAACGATCTGCTTATGATGGGAGCAAAGCCCAAATATCTCACGGCGGGATTTATTCTCGAAGAAGGACTGGAGATCGACCTTTTGGACAGGATCGCCGCTTCCATGGCTAAAACCGCCGCAGAAGCCGGCGTTCAGATCGTTGCTGGCGATACCAAGGTGGTGGAAGGAAAAGGCGGGCTTTTTATCAATACCTCAGGCATCGGAATCCTTCCGGAGGGTTGTGAAATCAGCGCCGCAAACTGCGCAGCGGGGGACAGGATACTGCTGTCAGGCAATCTTGGCGACCATCACGCCTGCATTCTGAGCGCAAGAATGGGAATTGACAACAACATAAAAAGCGACTGCGCCTGTCTGAACCCGATGGTAAACGCACTGCTGGAAGGCGGAATCCGAATAAAGGCCATGAGAGACGTAACCAGAGGCGGGCTGGGCACCGTTCTGAACGAAATTGCGGCTTCCTCCCGATGCGGCATTGAAATGCAGGAGGGTTCCCTTCCGGTTGCTCCGGAGGTAAAAGGATTCTGCGATATCCTAGGGCTGGACCCGCTCTATATGGGCAATGAAGGGAAAATGATCGCGGTGGTTTCTCAGGAGGATGCGGAACGAGCTCTGGAATTGATGAGGAATACAGAGCAAGGAAAGAACGCCGCTCTGATCGCAGAAGTGACCGATGGAAAAGGCGTTGCCATGAAGACTAGACTTGGGGGCAGCCGGGTTGTAGACGTGCTTTACGGTGAAGGACTGCCCAGGATTTGCTAGAGATGAAAAGAAGCCACCGAAGAGAAGCTGATAGCCTCCGCAAAGGACGCTGGGTACGATGTGACGCTGGATGAAATGGTGCAATTCTTCACAGATTATTTTATATCAAGGAATTGTACACAATACATAAATAAAAGAGATGCAAGCTTTAAAATATAAGGCTTGCATCTTAGTTTAACTTAGTTTTGCTACAATCTTTATCTTAGTTTTCTATTTCTGATCAGTTCTTAATTTCCAATTATGATCTAAGCTATCTATCTTTCCGCCAGCGGCACGTATCTCAGATGAGGCTGTACGCATTTATACGCAGGACGCATGATTTTTCCTCCTGCCGCCAGCTCCTCGATCCTGTGGGCGCACCAGCCGGCCAGCCTTGAGCAGGCAAAGATCGGAGTCGCGATATCGATGGGAATATTCAGCGCGTTGTATACGAAGCCGGAATAAAGATCCACATTGGCCGGCATCGGCTTTTTCGCGCCCTTGACTTCCATGAACAGGTAGGGCGCTCGTTGCTCTATAAAATCATACAGCATGAATTCATCCATAAGATCTTTATCCTCCGCAAGCTTCTTCGCCATATTTTTCAGCAGGGTAGCTCTTGGATCGGATATGGTGTATACCGCATGACCCAGACCGTAAATCAGACCGGAGCCGTCGTTGGCCTCTCCGTTCAAAATTTTGATCAGATATTTCTCCACCTCACGATAGTTGGTGATGTCTTTCACATTTTCCTTGATATCAGCCATCATTTCAAGAACCTCCACATTGGCGCCGCCGTGCTTTGGTCCCTTGAGGGAGCCTACCGCCGCGGCAATTGCGGAGTAGGTGTCCGTTGCGGTGGAGGATACCACATGGGTGGTGAAGGAGGAGTTGTTGCCTCCGCCATGTTCCGCATGAAGAATCATGGAAATATCAAGAAGCTTTGCCTCCAGATCGGTGTATTCCCCTGTGGGCCGGATCAACCGCAGGATGTTCTCCGCGGTGGAAAGCTCAGGGTTCGGATAGTGCAGGTGAAGACTGTCATTATCGTAGTAGGATTTTTTCGCCCAGTAACCATATGCGATCAGCGACGGGAAATAACCCATCAGGCTGATGGACTGGCGCAGCACATTGTGAATCGACACGTCGTCGGGATTTTCGTCGTAGGAATAGAGGGCAAGAACGCTTCGCGCCAGCTTGTTCATCACATTCTTGCTTGGAGCTGTAAGGATCATGTCTCTTGCAAATCCCAGAGGCAGCTCCCGTTTCATGCCGATGATTTTTTTATAATCGGCAAGCTGTTTGTCATTGGGAAGTTCTCCAAACAGAAGAAGATAGCTGGTTTCCTCATAGCCGAACCGGTTGTCGGCCAGGCAGCTGTTTACGATATCCTCAACGTCGATACCCCGGTAGAACAGTTTGCCGTCAATTGCAACCTTCTCATTATTTTCATTTACCTCATAGCCCTGAACATCACCGATTTTGGTCAATCCGACCACAACGCCGGCGCCGTTGGAATCACGTAAGCCCCGTTTTACATCGTATTTTCCGTAAAGCGATCCGTCGATCGCATTGTTGGTTATGAGATGATCCGTCATAGTCTCCAAGAAATTTCTTTCCAGTTCGTGATTCATGGCAATCTCATAGGGATTGGTAATCAGTACTGTTTCATTGTAATTGTTGTTTTTTACAGATTTCTTTTCTTTCAAGAGATACACCTCCCGTCAAATAGCCTTCCATAGTTAGAATTTTCAGTTAAATAAAAAGTGACACTGCGGAAAGTACAGCATCACCAAAGAGTAAACACAAAATATTAGCACAAGATACTTCGTGCCGCAGAAATGAGGCTTCCCCACTGCCTGCGTAAGTTCGCCAACAATTTGTTTTACAAATTGGACGAGCTAGTGTGGGTAATATTCTTTACCCAATGACTCTCCATTGCTTACGAGATTAGCTGACGGGTTCGGGCTGAAGAGCTGCCCTACCTTGCGCCGGCCTGAGTTGCAGAACATGCTGTCTGCGGCGCATAGGATTCACCCCATAATTGGTTCTCCCGCTCCACTCTGCCCCGTCCGGTCTGCATCCTTCTCCGGCGGGCTGAAACAGTGAAATTTCAGAGCAATCATCGATTTCAACTGCTGATTGGATTAAGCAGATTAACTGTATTAACAAATTATAATACAATCGAAAATAAAAGACAAGATAATTCTAGAATATTTTTGCAATAAAAGGAACAAATGTTCTTATTTATATTGTAAACAATTCGATGTTGTGTTATACTTGTTCAGACGGTTAAATAAGCGGAAATATCAACATTTCGGGGAAATATCCCCGGTCAGACGGCAGGATGCCGGACCCGGGGATGCCGACGGATGAAAGCGCGGCCCCTGTAAAAGAATGGAAATCAACGGGACGGATAAGAAAAATGGATCAATTTAAACTAGTATCGGATTACCGGATGATGGGAGACCAGCCACAGGCGGTCGACCAGCTTGCGGAAGGAATTTTAAACGGGGAGAAATACCAGACGCTTCTGGGGGTGACGGGCTCGGGCAAGACCTTTACCATGGCCAACGTCATCGAACGGGTCCAGCGGCCAACTCTTGTAATCTCCCACAATAAGACGCTGGCTGCGCAGCTCTGCGGAGAATTCAAGGAATTTTTCCCGGAGAATGCGGTAGAATACTTTGTCAGCTATTACGACTACTACCAGCCGGAGGCATATGTGCCTTCCACGGACACCTATATTGAAAAGGATTCCGACATCAACGATGAAATTGAAAAGCTGCGCCACTCGGCGACAGCAGCCCTTGCCGAGCGCAGGGATGTGATCATCGTGGCCAGCGTATCCTGCATTTACGGACTCGGAAGTCCTGTCGACTATGAAAATCAGGTGCTTTCTCTGAGACCGGGCATGGAAAAGAACCGGCACGACATTCTGAGAAAGCTCATCGATATCCAATACACCCGAAATGATCTGGGGTTTGAAAGAGGATCATTCCGGGTAAGAGGAGACACGATCGATATTTTCCCTGCAGGAGCGGACCATGCGGTGCGGGTGGAGCTCTTCGGGGATGAGATCGAGGTCATCAAGGAAATCAATCCCGTAACGGGGGAAATCAACGGAATCCGCAACCATGTTTCCATCTTCCCTGCCTCCCACTATGTCACTTCCAAGGAAAACATGGAACGGGCGGTATGCTCCATTGAGGAGGAGCTGGAGGAGCGGATCAAGTGGTTCAAGGACCGGGGCAAGCTGCTTGAAGCACAGCGGATCGAGCAGCGGACCCGCTACGATCTAGAGATGCTGAGGGAAGTGGGAAGCTGCAAGGGGATCGAAAATTATTCCCGGCACATCAACGGACTGCCGCCAGGCGGACGGCCCTATACCCTGATCGACTACTTTCCGAAGGACTTCCTGATCATCATCGACGAATCCCATGTGATGATTCCCCAGTTGAGGGGGATGTATGCGGGAGACCGCTCCAGAAAGATGTCCCTGGTCGAGTACGGGTTCCGGCTGCCGTCGGCGCTGGACAACCGTCCTCTGGAATTCAAGGAATTCGAGTCGCTGGTCAATCAGATCGTATATGTCAGCGCCACGCCTGCGTCCTACGAAAAGGAACAGAGCGGCGGCGTCGTGGCGCAGCAGGTGATCCGGCCCACAGGCTTGCTTGATCCTGAGATTGAAGTCAGAAAGACGGAAGGGCAGATCGATGATCTGATCAGTGAGATCAATAAGGTGACCGAACGAAAAGAAAAGGTGCTTGTGACCACCCTGACGAAGAAGATGTCGGAGAGCCTGACGGATTATCTGAAGAATGTGGGGATCAGGGTAAGGTACCTCCATTCGGAAATCGACACCCTGGAAAGGATGGAGATCCTGAGGGATCTGCGGCTGGGCGTCTTCGATGTACTGGTGGGAATCAACCTGCTGCGGGAAGGGCTGGACCTGCCGGAGGTATCTCTGGTAGCGATTCTGGATGCGGACAAGCAGGGCTTCCTGCGTACCGAAACCTCACTGATCCAGACCATCGGAAGAGCGGCGAGAAACGTTCACGGCAAAGTCATCATGTACGCCGACGAGATCAGCGAAGCAATGGAAAAAGCAATTTCGGAAACGGAGCGCAGAAGAAAGATCCAGAAGGAGTACAACGAAGCAAACGGCATTACGCCGAAGACCATAGAAAAGGCGGTTCGCTCTGTCATCGAGGCGACAAGAGTAGCGGAGGAAAGCGACGAATACTATGAGGGAAAAAGCCCGCTGGAGCTGACCAAGAAAGAACTGGCCGAATATATCAAGAAGATGGAAAAGGAAATGAAGGACGCTGCGGCAAACCTGCAGTTTGAACGCGCGGCGGAATTGAGAGACAGAATTTTTGAATTCAAGCTGCGGCTGTGATCCTCGAGGCTGAAATTCGAAACAAACGGGAGGAACAGATGACAAAAGACATTATCGTGAAAGGTGCCAATGAGCACAATTTGAAAAATATAGATGTTGTGATACCAAGAGATAAAATGGTGGTGCTCACCGGCCTGTCCGGTTCGGGGAAATCCTCTCTGGCTTTTGACACGATCTATGCGGAAGGGCAGAGACGGTATATGGAGAGCCTGTCCTCCTACGCGAGACAATTCCTGGGGCAGATGGAAAAACCCGATGTGGAATACATCGAAGGACTTTCTCCGGCGATCTCCATCGATCAGAAGACCACCAGCAAGAATCCCCGCTCCACGGTTGGAACGGTAACGGAGATCCACGATTATTTAAGGCTGATGTATGCCAGAATCGGGGTTCCGCACTGTCCGGTATGCGGTAAGGAGATTACAAGCCAATCCGTGGATCAGATCGTGGACAGCCTCATGGGACAGCCGGAAGGGACGAAGGCCACCATTCTTGCACCGGTGATCAGGGAGCGGAAGGGCGAGCATGAAAAGATACTGGAAAGGATCCGAAAGGAAGGCTTTACCCGTGCAAGGATCGACGGGGAGATCCTGCAGCTGAACGAAGATCCGATCAAACTGGAGAAGACATTCAAGCATACCATTGAAATCGTTGTGGACCGGATTGTCATCAAACCGGGCAGCGAAGGCCGGCTGGCGGAATCCATCGAGTTGGCTCTTAATCACGGGGAAGGTCTTGTGGTTGCCTGGCTTCAGAAGGACGGAGCGCCGGAGGGAGAGGATGTGCTTTTCAGCACCAAGCTGGCTTGTCCGGATCATGGGATCAGCATCGAGGAGCTGGAGCCCAGAATGTTTTCCTTCAACAGTCCCTTCGGAGCATGCACTTCCTGCAACGGGCTCGGATTTATCCAGCGGATCGACCCGGACCTGATTATTACGGAGAAAAACCTGAGCATCGAGACCGGCGCGCTGGGCGATGTATTTTCCTCCATGGAATACGGAACCTTCTACCGCCAGCTTATCGAGGCTCTGGCAAGGGACCACGGAGTGGATTTGTCCACCCCGTATAAGGATCTTCCCGAAAAATTCAAACAGGAGCTGCTATATGGCACAAAGGGAAGAAATCTTCAATATTATTATCAGAGCAGAACCAACGGCTCCCAGTCCTACCGCAACCATCCCTTTGAGGGAGTGATCCCCAATCTGGAGAGACGATACCAGGAGACCAATTCCGACTACATCAAGGAGAAGATGGAACAGTACATGAGCCTGACCCCCTGCGACACATGCGAAGGCAAGCGGCTCAAGCCGGAGGTTCTGGCCGTCACCATCTCGGGATTGAACATCGCCGAATTCTCCGACCTGTCCATCCGGGAAGCTCTGGAGTTCATCAACAGCCTTAAGCTGAGCCAAAAGGATGAAATGATCGCGCACCAGATCACAAAGGAGATCAAGGCGAGGTTGAGTTTCCTGGCCGATGTAGGTCTGGACTATCTGACACTTTCAAGAGCCTCGGGCACACTATCCGGCGGGGAATCCCAACGGATCAGACTTGCGACCCAGATCGGCTCCAGCCTTGTGGGCGTGTTGTATATTCTCGATGAACCCAGCATAGGCCTGCACCAGAAGGATAACGAGAAGCTGCTGAAAACCCTTCGGAATCTGACGGATTTGGGCAACACCCTGATCATTGTCGAGCATGACGAGGATACCATGTATGCGGCGGACCACATCATCGATATCGGTCCGGGAGCGGGAATCCATGGCGGAGAGATCATCGCCCAGGGAACCGTGGACGATATCAAGGCCTGCAGCGACTCCATTACGGGACAGTATCTGACCGGAGAAAAGAAGATCCCGGTTCCGAAGACCAGAAGACCGGGAAACGGCAATTTCGTGAAAATTGTCGGCGCGTCGGAAAACAACCTTCAGAACGTTACCGTAAACATCCCGCTGGGCAGATTTGTCTGTGTAACCGGTGTTTCCGGCTCGGGGAAAAGCAGTCTGATCAATGAGATCCTCTATAAGACCCTTGCCGCCCAAATCAACCGTTCCAGAGTAAAACCCGGAAAGTGTGACAGAATTGAGGGAATCGAAAATATTGACAAGATCATCGATATTGACCAGTCCCCCATCGGAAGAACGCCAAGATCCAACCCGGCCACTTATACGGGCGTTTTTACGCCGATTCGCGACCTGTTCAGCCAGCTTCCCGAAGCAAAGGTGAGAGGCTATGACAAGGGGCGGTTCAGCTTCAATGTCAAAGGAGGACGATGTGAAGCCTGCAGCGGCGACGGCATCATTAAAATCGAAATGCACTTCCTCCCCGACGTCTATGTTCCCTGCGAGGTCTGCAAGGGAAGACGCTATAACCGGGAGACCCTGGAAGTGAAATATAAAGGAAAGAACATCTATGACGTGCTGGATATGAACGTGTCTGAGGCGCTGGAATTTTTCCGGAATATCCCGCCCATAAAGCGGCAGCTGGAAACTCTGGAGGAAGTGGGTCTGGGCTATATCAAGCTTGGCCAGCCTTCCACCCAGTTGTCCGGCGGGGAAGCCCAGCGGATCAAGCTTGCTTCCGAGCTTTCCAAGAGGAGCACAGGAAAAACCATGTACATTCTGGATGAACCAACCACGGGTCTGCACTTTGCCGATGTGGACAAGCTGATCCAGGTGCTCAACAGGCTGGTGGACGCGGGAAATACCGTCGTCGTCATCGAGCACAACCTTGATGTGATCAAAACAGCCGACTATATCATCGATCTGGGTCCCGATGGCGGAGACCGGGGCGGACGGGTCGTCGGAGAGGGCACTCCCGAAGAGATTGCCAGGATGGAAAACTCCTATACAGGGGAATTTCTAAAAAAAGTGCTTACAAAATCGTAATATAATTCTATTAAACTATATATGCCTGCCATGCCGGGACCGTTCCCATCGAGGGGAACGGTCCTTTTGTATCATAAGAATCTCATAATTTGGCGAATTAAGCAAATATTCTGAATATTGCTTGCGGGATTGAAATAAAAAGGGGGATATTTCTAACCTGATGAAACTATTCCGCCGGTTCATTTCATTCTATGAGACGGCGGATCATTTGATAAAACCAGAGATTTTTTTATGATTAAATTACAGGATGATGGTAATTATAACCGTCTTTTGAGTAGAACCTTTTTATTCCGAAGACGGTGTTTTGGAGAGAGAACCATGGAATTTGAATGGATGATGAAAGAACTGACGGCTGCCGAAAAAAAACCGGTGGCGGTAGCGGCTGCCGAAGACGAATATGTGCTGGAGACCGTGTGCCAGGCATATGAAAACGGCATCGCCGCACCCGTCCTGTTCGGCAGGAGATCAGAAATCGAATCGATCTCAGATCGGTGCGGTCTGGATATTTCACGGTTTGAAATCATTGACGTCCGGGATGAAAAACGAGCGGCACAGGAAGCTGTCTCCGCCGTGAAACGGGGTGAGGCAGACATGCTGATGAAGGGGCTGATCAAAACCGCGGATCTGCTCCGGGAGGTGCTGGATCGGGAAAATGGATTGCGGAGCGGAACCATTCTTTCCCATGTGGGCATTCTGAGTTCACCGGTGCTTGAGCGTATTTTCCTGGTTACCGACGCCGCCATTATACCGTACCCGGGATTGGCCGTGAAAGCGGAGATGATCAGAAACGCAGTGGCTGCGGCAAATGGAATGGGAATTCGTTTTCCGAAGGTGGCGCCCCTGGCGGCAGTTGAAGTCGTCAATCCTGATATGGCAGCAACGACAGACGCCGCTTCGCTGACAGTCATGAACCGCAGGGGCCAGATCACCGGCTGTATTGTGGATGGTCCGCTGGCCCTGGACCTTGCAATTTCCCCTGAGGCAGCCGCCCATAAGAAAGTGGATTCGGAGGTGGCAGGCAAGGCCGATATCCTGCTGTTCCACAATATTGAAGCGGCCAACAGCACTCTGAAAGCCTTTACGCATGCGGGAAACTGCCTCTTCGGGGGCGTTGTCATGGGGGCGTCTGCGCCTGTAATTCTGACATCCCGATCTGATTCGGCGCAGAGCAAGCTGTTTTCCATAGCCTGCGCGGCATTGATTTCAGGACGCCTGAGAAAGGAGAAGGATGGATTTCAATGAATACCATAATCAGGATTCTCGTAAACAACCGACCCGGAGTATTGGACCGGATTGCAGGGATTGTCCGACGACGCGGATGGAACATTGACGGACTGACCGTAGGAACCATGGAGGGAAATCTGGTTCAGATCAGTCTTTCCATCAACGGCCAGCATATTGACGTAACGGAATTTGGAGATCGCCTGTCCGAGCTGCATGATGTGGAGGACTGGGAAGAATGCAGGCCGCAGAACCATATCGCACGGGAAATCCTGTTGTTTTCCTATGGAAAGAACAGCGATCAAACCCAGGTTGTGTCCAGACTCGGCGAAGTAAGAACGATCGAAGAAATGGATGGGGTGGTCCATGCGGAATGCACCGGTTCCCCCGGGGAAATCACCGCCGCATACGAACTATTGAAGCAGTATTCAATACCCTGCGTCCGCATTGGGAATCTGATAATGGCAAAGGAAGGAGGGGATGATAAGGATGGAAAAAGGGACGTACCGGATTCTTGCAATTAATCCAGGATCTACGTCGACGAAGATCGGCATTTTTGAGAATAGAACCTGCAAATCCGAGCGAGTGATCCGGCATAAGGTCAAGGAGCTTGAAGGGTTTTCCACCGTCTCAGAGCAGAAGGATCTAAGAACCCGTTATATCGAAGAATTCTTATCGGAGGAGCAGGTGAACCCCTCGGAGCTTGATGCCGTTGTGGGACGCGGCGGCCTGATCAGGCCCCTCGATTCGGGAACGTATCTCATCAATCAGAAAATGCTGGAGGATCTATCCGGAAAGTCAGCCAACCAGCACGCATCCGCCTTGGGGGGAATCATTGCGGCGGAATTGGGGAAAAAATATGAAATCCCCGCATATACCGTGGACCCCGTTGTGGTGGACGAAATGGACCCCTTGGCGAAATTATCCGGAATCCCCGGCGTTGAGAGGAGGAGCGTATTTCATGCTCTCAATGCAAAGGCGGTGGCGCGCAGCTGTGCCGTTTCTCTGGGGATGAAATACGAGGATGGCAGATTTGTCGTCGCCCATATGGGCGGAGGAATCAGCGTCGGAGCGCACCGTTACGGTAGAGTGATCGACGTCAACGACGCCCTTTACGGGGAAGGACCCTTCAGTCCCGAAAGAAGCGGCGGCGTTCCACTCTATCAGCTGGTTGAAATGTGCTTCTCCGGTCATTATACAAAGGATGAGCTGCTGTCGATGATCACAAAGAGAGGAGGCATGCTGGCATATCTGGGAACCAACAATTTAAAAGAAGTAGAGGATATGATCCGAAAGGGCGATGAATTTGCAGCGCTGGTGATGGATTCGATGGCTTATCAGGTCTCCAAGGATATCGGGGCCATGGTGGCGGTGCTGGAGGGGCGGGTCAACGCCATCGTCCTGACGGGAGGGCTTGCGTATTCCACCCGCTTTACAGGAGCCATCAAGCAGAGAGTCGATCAAATAGCCCCGGTGCTGACCATTCCGGGGGAAAATGAGATGTCCGCACTGGCGGACGGCGTGCTCCGCGTCCTGAGCGGAGCTGAAAAAGCAGCGGAATATTGATCATGAAAGGATGACGAGTCATGAACATGGTAACCATCGACGAGACCCTATGCAAGGGATGCGAATTGTGCGCGTCGGTATGTCCGAAAAAAATTATTGCCATAAACCGGAGTAAGCTTAACGTCAGAGGATATAATCCTGCAGACGTAACGAAGCCGGAACAGTGCACCGCGTGCGCCATGTGCGCCGTAATTTGCCCGGACAGTGCGATCCGGGTGGAAAGGGGGGATGATGTATGAGCGAACGAATCTTGATGAAAGGCAATGAGGCGCTGGCTGAGGCGGCAATCCAGGCCGGATGCAGATATTTTTTCGGTTACCCCATTACTCCACAGACGGAAATCAACGCCTATATGGCGCGGCACCTGCCGAAAAAAGGCGGGACCTATCTCCAGGCCGAATCGGAAATCGCGGCAGTCAACATGGTTCTGGGCGCGGCGTCCACAGGGGTACGTGCCATGACCTCGTCCTCCAGTCCGGGCATCAGCCTGAAAACAGAGGGAATATCCTATCTGGCGGCATCCGATCTCCCCTGCCTGATTGTAAATATCATGAGAGGCAGCCCGGGGCTCGGAGGAATACAGCCCTCTCAGGCGGATTACTTCCAAGCTGTGAAAGCTCCCGGCCATGGAGATCTGCATATCCTTGTTTTTGCCCCTTCCACAGTTCAGGAAATGGCTGATACGGTTTTTCTCGCCTTTAATCTGGCTGATAAATACCGAATGCCGGCAATGATCCTCGGCGACGGCCTGCTGGGACAAATGATGGAGCCGCTGATCTTTCCTGAAAACGAGGTGAAGCAGCGGGAAAAAACGTGGGCCGTGACGGGGCATGAAAATAAAAGGTCCCCCAATCTCATCAATTCTCTGTATTTAAATCCGGAGGAATTGGAACGGAAGGTTCTGGAACGCTTTGCCAGATACGCCGAAATTGAACGGGACGAACCGCGATGGGAGGAATATTACACGGAAGACGCGGATATTTTGTTGGTCGCCTATGGTGCAGCCTCACGGGTTGCCCGAAGCGCCATCGCAGAAGCCAGAAAAAAAGGCGTCAGGGCGGGCTTGATCAGGCCTGTTACACTCTGGCCCTTCCCGAAAAAAAGAATCCGGGAACTATCTGATAAGGCGTCGGCGGTTCTTGTGGTTGAAATGAGCATGGGGCAAATGGTGGACGACGTGAGATTGGCGGTTGAGTGCAGACTGCCGGTCCATTTTTACGGCCGAACCGGGGGCATGGTGCCCGCTCCTTCGGCAATTTTGGAAGAAATCATGAAAATATCCGAGGGGAGGGAATTGAAATGAAGGTTGTATATGAAAAGTCGAAAGGACTTACCGACGCAGCGCTTCACTATTGTCCCGGCTGTTCCCACGGAATCATTCACAAGTTGGTCGCCGAATGCATGACCGAGCTGGACATTTTGGGAAAGACGATAGGAATTGCACCGGTAGGGTGTGCCGTGTTCGCATACAACTATTTTAATGTAGACATGATTCAGGCTCCCCACGGCAGAGCTCCGGCAATTGCTACGGGAGTGAAGCGGGCCCGGCCGGATAGGATTGTGTTCACCTATCAGGGAGACGGGGACCTTGCGGCAATCGGTACGGCCGAGACAGTCCATGCAGCGGCCAGGGGAGAGAATATCACGATTATTTTCGTGAACAATTCCGTATACGGCATGACGGGAGGCCAAATGGCGCCTACCACTCTGCCGGAACAGGTCACCCAGACAACTCCCTACGGACGGGATATCAACTCTGCAGGGTATCCGATCAGGGTATGCGAGATGCTTGCCACGCTGGACGGCGTCACTTACGCCGAGCGTGTTTCCGCGGACAGCGTGCCCAATATCCGTAAAGCGAAAAAGGCAATAAAAAAAGCCTTTGAAAATCAAATCAATCAAAGGGGCTTCTCCATCGTAGAGGTGCTTTCAAGCTGTCCCACGAATCTGGGGCTTAGCCCGGTCAAGGCGCTTGAATGGATGCGGGAAAACTTTATTCCCTATTACCCCCTTGGATGTTATAAGGATACCGCATCAGAAGGAGCAAAGGAGGGGTGCGAAAATGGCCGCTTGTAGTATTCTCTTCGCCGGATTCGGAGGCCAGGGAATTTTATTCTCCGGAAAGATCATGGCATACGCGGGATTGATCGAAAATAAGGAGGTGAGCTGGCTTCCATCATACGGACCCGAGATGAGAGGCGGCACCGCAAATTGCGGTGTATGCATTTCCGATGAACCCATAGGCTCTCCGCTGGTCCTTGAACCGGATGTGCTGGTGGTCATGAACGGGCCGTCCTATGACAAGTTTGTTCATACCGTTGCGCCGGGAGGCAAGGTATTCCTGGATTCCAGCCTTGTGGAATGCGCAGCCGGCGGCAGAAGCGATATCCAGTTCTACGGCATACCGGCGGCAAGGATTTCCCGGGATGAGAAATTGGAAGGAATTGCGAACATGATTATGCTTGGGAGCATGCTTGCGAAAACAGAAATCGTTTCCTTCGAATCGGTTGAAAAAGCAATCAGAAAGATCGTTCCGCCCAGTCGGGAGCACTTGATTTCCGAAAACCTTCGTGCGGTAGAACTGGGCAGAAAACAATAATCAAACAATTTTATGTATCTTCATATCGCTCATTCAAGCGGAATAAACAGCGTGTTATTCCGCTTCATTTCCTTGAAGCTCTCCTGGGGAATCGTCAGCTGAGCTTCCAATGCTTCGTTGCAGGGAAGCTCCTCCTTCGAAAGAAGTATTTTGTGGGCGACGGGCATATAGCTGTTGGCGCTGATCCCGCAGACCATACCGGTCAGAATGGCGGTATTGCGCATAGGGATGGAAAAGTTCATCAGGATATTTTCCGCGGCGTTGTGATAGTTCCGAAGGGTAAAGCTCAATAGAAATTCATGGCTGTGCATATTCCCGTGGTAGATGCAGGAACAGTTGCCGTGCTCCGCTGTATCCTTGATTTTATAAAACAGAGTGGCGCGGATCTGTCCGTCCGCTTCGTCCGAATAGGTTTTCATCAGGGAATGATAGATCTTCTTGCCGCTCATATGATAAAGATGCATGGTGTCAAGCTTGCTGAAGGGCGTCGCGGAAGGCTGAGACTTTTGGGTCCTCGTATAGTCGAACAGCTGAAAAGGCGTAATATTCAGGGCGGCTGCAATATCGAACAAAGTTACGATATCAACCGCCACCTTGCCTTGCTCGTACTTTGAGACGCTGGCCTTGCTCTTGCATATCTTTTCTGCCAGTTCAGAAAGACTGAAACCGCTGCTTTTTCGATACAGCCGGATGCGGCTGCCTACGTGTTCCATTACCGGATCGCCCATAACTCCCCTCCTGCAGATCTTAAGATTCCTGACACAGATTGATCATAACATAGAAGGAACTGGAATTGAAGAAAAAAACAAGGAAAAAACATTAGCGTCAATTTTAAAAAAGGTTTTACGATGGTGGAAAAGTGTGATAAAATACAATATTAATCAGTTCAATAGGCAATATTTAGCATCCAGAAAGGATTAGTAGCCCAATTCGGCGGTGATAGATTGGAAACACAAAAGAGAAATATGTACCTGCTCATGACCTTCGTGGTCTTTGCCTGGGGGTTGGAATATATCTTTGCAAAACAGGCACTGAACATTATGGAGCCGCTGACTCTGGTGTTTTTCAAATATTTTATCGGTTTCTGGGTGGCTTTGATCATTAAATTAAAAATGGAAGGAAAGAGTCTGGTGCGGAAAAAGGATATTCCATTATTTCTTTTCTGCGCAATGTTCGGCGAGATCGGATATTTTTATATGGAATATTCGGCTATGGAATTTCTTCCGGTATCACTGATCACGATCGTATTGGCCTTTGTTCCTGCCTTATCAGTCTTGATTGATAAGGCTATATTTAAAAGAAAAATAACAAAAAAAATAGTTGCCGGCATTCTCCTGGGTATATTGGGGATCGTGCTGGTAATCGGCGTAGATTACAAAATACTGTTCCAGGGCAGGATCATCGGGTATTTATTCGCCTTTGGCGCCGTGGTCAGTTGGAACCTGTACAATTTTCTGACCGCATCCCTGCATGACAGATATGAGACTGCGACGCTGACGTTCAATCAGATTACCTGTTCGATTTTGCTGACCTGGCCTTATGCATTGAGCCATCTGCCGGAGCAGGGAATGTTTACGTCAGGCGTGGTGGCCGGAATCCTCTATCTGGGGATAGTCAGCACGGGACTCGGCTTCTTGATTTCTGTCAGGTCTCTGCATGTACTGGGACCGACGGTAACAGCGATATTTTCCAATTTCCTGCCTGTGACCACGACTCTGTTCGGGTGGCTGTTCCTGAAGGAAACCATATCGCTGGGACAAATGGCGGGAGGCGTGATTGTAATCGCTGCAGGATACATAGTAATTAAGGAAAAAGGACGACTGGAGGAATTGTCTCATGATTGATCAGATTAACACCACCCTGCTGACGGATTTTTATGAATTAACCATGGCCAATGGGTACTTCGAGACCGGAATGGCTGACGATGTCGCGTATTTCGATATGTTTTTCAGAAAGATACCCGATGAAGGCGGATTTGCCATTATGGCAGGTCTGGAGCAAATGATCGGCTATCTGAAGAACTTGCAGTTCGACGAAAGAGACATAGACTATTTAAGAGGAAAGGGGATATTCAGCGAAGGATTTTTGGATTATCTCCGGAATTTTAAATTTGAGTGTGATGTCTGGGCGGTTCCGGAAGGGACCCCCGTCTTCCCGGGAGAACCGCTGGTTACGGTCCGAGGGCCTGTGATACAGGCCCAATTCATAGAAACAATCATGCTGCTGACGATCAATCATCAAAGCCTGATTGCCACGAAAGCAAACCGGATCGTGAGAGCCGCACAGGGACGGGGCGTCATGGAGTTTGGAACCAGAAGGGCCCACGGCGGCTCCGGCGCGGTCCATGGGGCCAGAGCCGCATACATCGGCGGATGCATCGGAACTGCCTGTGCGTTGGCGGAAAGGGATTTCAAGGTTCCCGCCCTGGGAACCATGGCTCACAGCTGGGTGCAGATGTTCCCAAGCGAGTATGAGGCCTTCAAGGAATATGCAAAGATCTACCCCGAAAACTGCGTGCTGCTGGTTGACACCTACAACGTGCTCAAATCCGGCATACCGGCTGCCATTAAGGTTTTTCATGAAATGAAGCCGAAGAAGATGGGCATCCGCATCGACAGCGGCGACGTGACATATCTGACAAAAAAGGCGAGAGTCATGCTGGACAAGGCAGGACTTCAGGACTGCACCATCGTGGTTTCCAATTCCCTGGATGAATACATCATTCGAGATGTCATCGGCCAGGGCGCAAAAATAGACACCTTTGGAGTCGGCGAGCGTCTGATCACTTCAAAATCCGAGCCCGTGTTCGGCGGAGTCTATAAACTGGCTGCCCTTGAGAAGGACGGCGTCCTGATTCCGAAGATGAAAATCAGCGAAAACGTGGAAAAGATAACCAACCCCGGTTTCAAGACGGTGTATCGTCTCTTTGACAAGGACACCAACAAGGCGGTGGCGGACGTCATCACCCTGGATCATGAGAAGATACCGGAAGGAAGCGATTATGAGATTTTTGATCCGCAGATCACATGGAAACGAAAGAAGATTTCCAATTTCTATGCGAGAAATCTGCGGGTGCAGATCTTTGATAAAGGAAAATGTGTATATCAGTCTCCCGATATCGATGAGATCAGGGACTACTGCAAAGCCCAGATCGACACTCTCTGGGAAGAGATCCTCCGGTTTGAAAATCCCCATGAATTTTACGTGGACCTGTCGAAGGAGCTCTGGGAGCTGAAGCAGAAGCTGATCGAAGAATATCAGGAGTAATTAAAAAGTTAATATTTTTTAAGCCGGAAATCAATCCGGAAAGATAGAAAAGGTTGGGTGATCATAATGAAGTATGAATTTAAAGTAACCAAGACATTAAATCCGAAGCAGAAGCCGAATCCCGATACACTAGAGTTCGGAACCGTATTTACAGACCACATGTTTGTCATGAACTATACGGAGGAAAAGGGCTGGCACGACGGAAGGATCGTACCCTACGCACCGATTACACTGGAGCCCGCCGCAGCGGTTTTACATTATGCGCAGGAAATGTTCGAGGGCTTGAAGGCTTACAAGACAAAGGAGGGAAAGGTCTTTCTTTTTCGTCCGGATATGAACGCCAAAAGAACTACCAGGACCAACGACAGAATTTGTATTCCAGCGCTGGACGAGGAGCTCTTTGTTGAAGCCGTCAAAGCGGTGGTGAGCGTGGACTCCGACTGGATTCCCGAAAAGGAAGGCACGTCTCTTTACATCAGGCCGTTTATCATCGCAACAGAACCTTTCCTGGGCGTCCGTGCGTCGAAGGAATATCTATTTATGGTGATTCTGTGCCCGGTAGGAGCCTACTATAAAGGCGGACTGACCCCAACCAGAATTTTTGTGGAAGACGAATATGTAAGGGCCGCTATGGGAGGCACTGGTTACAGCAAGATCGGCGGAAATTACGCCGCCAGTCTCAAATCTCAGGAAAAGGCCCATAATATGGGATATTCCCAGGTTCTCTGGCTGGACGGCAAGGAACGAAAATATGTGGAGGAAATCGGAACCTCCAACGCCTTCTTTGTCATCGGCGACGAAGTCATCACAGCACCCCTGGAGGGGACCATACTTCCCGGAATCACAAGGGATTCCGTCATCCACCTTCTGAAGGATTGGGGCGTCAAGGTTTCGGAGCGCAGAATCACGGTGGAAGACATATTCAAAGCCCATGAAGAGGGCCAGCTGAAGGAAGTCTTTGCTTCTGGTACGGCAGCGGTGATATCTCCCGTGGGAGAACTTGGCTGGAAGAATAAAAACATTGTTATCAATGAAAACAAAATCGGCGATCTTTCCCAAAAGCTATATGATACACTGTCCGGAATCCAATTGGGGAAAGTGGAAGATAAATTCGGTTGGACTGTCGAGGTAACGCCTCAGTCTTGAAACGAGGCGAACCGTTCCTCAGTCACCGGATAGCAGGGAAATAGGAGACAACGCTATGATTACAGGAGCAGAAGCCATTGTAAGGTGTTTGGAAAGCGAAGGAGTAGAGATCATATTCGGCTATCCCGGAGCAACCATTGCGCCTCTTTATGATAAACTTTCAAAATCAAATATCAAACATATTCTGGTCAGACATGAGCAGCACGCCGGCCACGAAGCCAGCGGCTACGCCCGGATTAAAAAAAGACCGGGAGTCTGCATGACCACCTCCGGCCCCGGCGCGACAAACCTGATTACCGCGCTGGCAACCGCATACATGGACAGCGTTCCACTCGTTGCCATCACCGGCCAGGTTTCCAGTGAGCTGCTGGGAAGAGACGTTTTTCAGGAGGCGGATATTACCGGCGCGGCGGAGCCTTTCACCAAGTACAGTTATCTGGTGAAAGATCCGGCGGAGCTTCCCAGGATCATCAAGGAAGCCTTCCATATCGCGTCCACAGGCAGGCCCGGACCGGTTCTTATCGATATCCCGGTCAACGTTCAGCTGCAAAAATTTGATTTTTCCTTCCCCGGACCTGTGGATCTTCGCGGGTATAAACCCACGATAAAAGGACATACGGGGCAGATCAAACGGGTAGCCAAGGCTATAAACAATTCCGAACGGCCTGTGGTTTGCGCAGGCGGAGGTATTTTTGCCGCCGACGGCCAAGCCGAACTGAAACGGTTTATTGAAACCTTGAATATTCCGGTGGTCTCCACCATGATGGGGATCGGCGCCATTCCTACAGCCCATCCGTTGTATATGGGAATGCTGGGCATGCACGGAAAATCCGTAGCCAATCAGGCGATCTCCGATTCCGATTTGCTGATTATTATTGGGGCAAGGGTCTCAGACCGCGCGGTGCTGCTGCCGGCCAATGTCAGCCAGAATACGAAAATCGTCCATATCGATATCGATCCCGCTGAAATCGGAAAGAATCTCAGTACATTTGTACCAGTAGTGGGGGACGCGAAGGAGATCTTGAATCAGATCCTGGATACAGATCCTGCAAGAAAATCCAACGACTGGCCCGATTTGCTCCAATCGAAAAAAGAGGCGCTGAAGCTGGATTATGCTCCGAGAAATTTCGGGATCAATCCCAAAGCTTTTGTAAACCTGCTCTCAAAATCACTGCCCGAGGACCATATTTACTGCGCGGATGTGGGTCAGAACCAGATCTGGTCCGCAGCAAACTGCGAGGTCCGTAGTGGAAGATTTTTAACCTCCGGCGGTATGGGCACCATGGGCTATTCCATACCTGCGGCCATTGGAGCAAAGCTTGCCGATCCGGAGAAAACGGTGGTTGCCGTATGCGGAGATGGTTCCTTTCAGATGTCCATGATGGAACTGGCCACCATCTGTCAGAACAACGTGGACGTGAAAATCGTCGTGATGAAGAACAATAAACTGGGACTGGTCAAAGAAATACAGAAAAAGTCCTATAAAAATAACGAGATGGCCGTTGATCTGTCGGGAAGCCCCGACCTGGTCTCCATAGCCAGGGCTTACGGCATTCCGAGCCACAGCGTCGACAACATGGAGGCTGCCGAAAAGGCCGTCGCAGAGCTGATCCGCTGCAAGGGTCCCTATTTACTGGAATGCATCGTTGATGAGAATGAATCATCACTGTAGATTGGAGGACGGAATTATGAAGCATGTTTTATCCGCACTTGTTAAAAATCAACCCGGCGTAACCAGCAGGGTATCGGGGCTGTTCCGCAGACGGGGCTACAATATCGATTCCTTTATCGGAAGCTCAACAGAGGATGAACGGTTCTCCCGGCTGACCATTGTGGTCCAGGGCGACGATATCGTCATAGCTCAGGTGATCAGCCAGCTTGAAAAACTGGAGGATATCATATCCATTGAAGACATACAGCAGGAGAGCATGATCAGCAAGGTGCTGCTCTTCATAAAGGTGAAGGCCGACATCAACGACCGCGTGGGCATCATCGTCGTCGCCAATGCGTGCAACGCCAGAGTCATCGAAATGAGCAAGGAATACCTTATTTTAGAAGCCCTCGACTCCGAGGAAAGAATCTCCGAAATGATCGAGATCTTTAAGCCTTATGGAATCATCGAACTGGTGAAAACCGGCGTAGTCGCAATGAAGAGGTAGGGATATGAAGCATACAATTTCCGTATTGGTTGAAAACAAAGCCGGTGTCCTATCCAGAATTTCCGGCTTGTTCGCCAGAAGAGGCTTCAATATTGAAAGCCTGGCCGTGGGAACCACGGAGGACAAGAATATATCAAGAATCACTCTCCTGGTTGATGGGGACGATTATATCGCTGAACAGGTAACCAAACAGCTGAACAAGCAGATTGACGTCATCAAGGTAAGAAAGCTGAATCATGATGAAATCACCAGGCGTGAGCTCGTTTTGATCAAGGTGAGGATGTCGGTAGCCCAGAGGGGCGAAATCATCGATATCGTTAAGATCATGCAGGGAGAAATCGTCGATATTTCCCATACGACCCTGACGGTAGAAATGAGTGATAAACCTGAGAAGATCGATCTCCTCATCGAACTGCTGTCCCATTACAATATCGTCGAGGTGGCAAGAACCGGAACGATCGCGCTGCAGAAGGGCGCGGAGATTGTATAAAGGGAAATTAAAAATGATTAGAGCCTGCCAAGGGTGTGCTCTTGGAAATCGCTCGCTGACAGTATCCTGTTGGCTCGGACGCTTTCCTTGATCACACCCTGGCGCGGCTCTTTTTTAATTTCCCACACCCGGGCGCGGCTCTTTTTTAATTTCCCACGGGATAGCTTGCCTGTAGTTGCAAAAATGTGCGGACCTTCATATTATACAGAAAGTATGAAGCAGGGAGCGGATGCCATGAAATATTTAAGCAAGAGTCAGGAGCAGATGCAACCGACGCTCACCTTGGGCTATATGAATCTCATAAGGGACTTCGGCTTGCTTATGTTACAGCTTTCCTTTCTCACCAGAACCTACATCGCGTCGGTTTATTCCGGATTTGGGGATGAAGCTGCTGTTGCGGAGCGGCTCTATAATCTCCCGAATCAATTTAAGGCGAAGGCGGAGCTGATCTTCGGAGCGCCACTAAGCGAGGAATTTCTTGCGCTGCTTTCCTCTTATGTTTTGTACATCCAATCGATGGCCCATGCCATGAAGGCCGGAGATCAGACGACAGCCGATCATTATGTCCGGCTGCTATATAAAAATGCGGATGATATTGCCGCACAATATGCGAAAATGAATCCTTTCTGGGATGAAATACGGTGGAGAACCTTGTTATTTAACTATGTAAATCTGGTGATTCAGGATGCTATTGCCCTGGGAAACCGAGATTTTGTAAAAGATTTGGACATTTACGACAGAATGCTGCTGGCTGCTCTGGCCATGGGGGATTATCAGGCGGAGGGATTTCTGCTGTATTTGACCGCCACCAGACGGGATCATATTGGGAAATGTGAATGAGGAGAAAAAAAACAGAGCCGGAGGCTCTGTTTTACTATAAAAAATTTGAGAGGAGAAAACTTATCTCTGGTTGCTTGCGCCAAGTACGTTCTTGATCTTGTGCTGAACCATCTTCTGGATCGCGTCTCTAGCAGGTCCCAGGTACTTTCTTGGGTCGAATTCCGCAGGGCTTTCCATGAAGATCCTTCTGATTTCCGCTGTCATGGCCAGTCTCAGGTCGGTATCGATGTTTACCTTGCATACACCGTATTTGGCGGCGGTTCTGATCATATCCTCCGGTACGCCCTGAGCGCCGGGGATGTTTCCGCCATATTTGTTGCAGAGTTCAACGAATTCAGGAAGTACTGTGGATGCTCCGTGAAGCACCAGCGGAGTGTTGGGAATCAGGCTGCTGATCTTCTGCAGTCTCTCAAAATCCAGATAGGGATCGCCCTTGAATTTGTATGCTCCGTGGCTTGTGCCGATCGCGATAGCCAAGGAATCCACGCCGGTTCTTTCTACGAATTCGGCTGCCTCTTCAGGATCGGTAAAGGTAGCGTGACGAGCGTCCACCTTGATATTGTCTTCCACGCCAGCCAGCTTTCCGAGCTCGGCTTCTACCACAACACCCTTTGAGTGGGCATATTCTACAACCTGCTTGGTCAGTGCGATATTTTCTTCAAACGGATACTTGGAACCGTCGATCATAACGGAAGTAAAGCCGTCATCCACGCACTTCTTGCAGATTTCAAAATCTTCACCGTGGTCAAGATGCAGAACGATATCAAGACCGGAGTCTTCGATTGCGGCCTCTACCAGCTTGACGAGATAAGTAGGTTTCGCATATTTTCTTGCGCCTGCGGATACCTGAAGAATCAGCGGTGCGTTTTCGATCTTTGCGGCGTCAACAATACCCTGGATGATTTCCATATTGTTTACGTTGAAAGCTCCAACTGCGTAGTCGCTTTTCAGCGCTTTTGCAAACATTTCCTTAGATGTAACCAATGCCATAATAAATCCCTCCTATATGATTGTTACCAGGAATAACAATATCGTTTCCTTGAAACGCGCACAGACAAGAAAATCTTCATCGAGAATTCTCTGTGAATGCGTTAGAACAAAATTAACTACAATTATTATACCCCAATTTGGAGGGATTGCATATATCTTTTTTATATTTTTGGTAACTATTTATCATTTTTGTTTGAAAGCATGGATAAAATTGGTCCCATGTTGGTCATAATGCCTTGCATATCACCAAGTTGTTTTACATTTGACAGTGTATTGGAAAGGGAATCGATATTCTTTGTGGATTTATTCGCATACAGCAGTCCCTTCACGGCGTCCAGAGATTCCTGAATTCGGTCGATGGAGTTGCTACGGGAAAGCGGTACGCTTCGCATCTGGTTCAGGTGATTGACCTTTTCCAGAGTGTTGGTCATGTTATGAAGCCGGTCAAGCAGTAATTCCATCCGAAATGTATCAAAATACCCGGGATCCTTGATTTGGGGGATGCCCAATTTCCCCGCGGACCGGGGCGGCGGCGGAAGCCGAAAAGGGGTTTTCCCTTGGTTTTGGGATAAAAAAAGCACTGCAGCCAGAATCAGAGCAGGGTTCATATGTAACCTCCATTCCTGCCAGTAATGAAATCAGCTGACATGATGTTAATTTTTGATCGTTCCAATTTCGATTGCGATTATTCACCATAATATGAAATTAACTTTCTGTTGGTGCATATATTGTAAGGCGGCTGATAAATCAGACTGCATTTTGACTGCGTCAAGCCGGAGCGACTCTGAACAGGGATGGCGCTTCGGCAGGCAGAGAAAGGAGTAAGAAATGGATATCAATGAGAAACAGCTGATGGAGCTTGCTGAGCAGCTGGGACTTGGAGGTTCAAACGTTTCCAAGTCGGACCGAATGTCCGATCTGGCTGACAAATACAAAGGGAAAAGTGATCAGGAACTGATTTCGGAAATTATGAAGGTGAAGCAAAGCCTGAAACGGGATAAAGCGCAATATGAAAAACAGATGAAAGCCATCAAGGCGCTGCGCTCTATGATGACCGGCGAACAAAAAGCCAGATTAGAAAAACTAATCCGGCTGCTGGAAGCGGAAGATTAATATTAAACATACCAAAGGAAATGACAGCTTACCTTGTAAGAATGGAAATTACCTCGGCAGGAGTTGAGTCGGACGGGATAATAAAGTTTCCGGCCTGGAGCTTCCCCTCCGCGCCTGCTGCGGCGACAGCGTTATAAAATTCCTGCTTGTCCTTGAAGAGGCCTACTCCTATGAGAATTTCGGCGATCTCATCACCGGTTTGCCCATAATTAATGTATACGGAATAATTCACGACCTCACCGGTACCGGGATCCCCTGAAACTCCGCCGCCGGTGGTATTCCCCTCTCCTACGGCAGACCCTGTGGTGGTTCCCTGATCGATCGCCGGCGTATCGCCGCTTTGATCAACAATGGGCGGATTCTCTGCGTAATGGGTAGGGGTTTCTTCTTCCGGTAGCTGGATCTCCTCCGCTATCACGGATGGATATTTCAATATGGAATCGATGTTTGCCGCAATGACCAAAGCCGCAACAGCTACAATGATCAGCGCCACAAAAATATCGTTAAGATCATAAAAAATGTCCTTTAATTTTTTCATCTGTGTTCCCCCTGTATGCTACGAATTTCGATCATTTCCACTTTTAATTTATCATAATTGATGTATAATAACAAGGCGAAATGGTTACATAAACAACCGGATTTTTATTAAGTTTTGTTTACATGGTATATTTAAACAATTATATGTTGTATAATTGAAACAGTCAAATCCCTTCCCCCGCAGGCCTGCTGCGCGGATCTGCCGAACAGGGATTGGACCAAGAAGGAAAAGTTTGATGGTGACGGATGATCAGATTAATCATAACGGGTAACGAGGACAATCAAAGACTGGACAGGTTCCTGAAAAAGTATTTCAGGAATGCCCCTCTGAGCTATATCTATAAATTGATCCGCAAGGATGTAAAACTAAATGGAAAGCGCGCCGCCATAGAGACACTTCTCGCCGAGGGCGACGAGCTGGTTATCTATGTGACGGAAGAGGAAGCAAACGCATTTCAGGAAAGAAAGACCGCCGCGCGCCCCAAAAAGCAGTTTAAGATCGCTTATGAAGACGACAACGTGATTATCGTGGAAAAGCCCTTTGGCCTTTTGGTTCACGGAGATAAAAACGAGAAGAAAAACACGCTGGCCAATCAGGTTGCCGGTTATCTTGCTGATAAAGGGGAATACTCTCCGGGCCGGGAAAGGACCTTTGTCCCATCCCCAGTCAATCGGCTGGACCGGAACACCACCGGGCTGGTTATCTTCGGAAAAAACAACAAAGCCCTCCAAAGCCTCAATCAGATGATCAGGGAAAGAGGCTACATCCGAAAGTATTATCTGACCATTGTTCACGGCGAAATGAAGAAGAGTCTTCAGCTCAGGGACAAGATGGAAAAGGATGAAAGCACAAACACTGTCAGGGTAATGGATCTGGATCGGGAAGGCGGCAAGGTAATGGAGACCATAGCACGGCCTCTTTTAACCGCAAGAGGTTATACTCTTGTGGAGGTCGAGCTGGTAACAGGCAGGACCCACCAAATCAGGGCTCACTTGGCAAAAGCGGGCTTCCCTGTAATCGGCGACGTAAAATATGCCCCGAAGGACGCAAGAGGCAGGAACCGAAAAATTGAAGAGAATTTCAAGTTGACTACTCAACTGCTTCACGCATATAAGCTTTGCTTTGACGACGGCGTCAAGCCGCTTGAATATATGAAGGGAATGGAGATGAAAGCTGATCTGCCTGCCAATTTCAGGGCGATCAGGGAGAGCTTGTTTGGAACGGAATGAGGAAGTGAAATGACGCAGAACAATTATAACAAATATTCAAAGAATGAAGACAACAGACCTTTTAAAGAGAAATACAGGATTTATATCTACCCCGTCATAGCTGCCTGGCTGGTCACCATGTTTTTTCGGCCTATCACCGCAGATGGAGCAGCAATGCTTCCCGGTGTGAAGGACGGGGAAGTGATCATCGTCGTAAATCACACTTATTCGGCGAAGAGGGGAACTCCCGACTTCGGGCAGGTGGTGGCATTTCGCGACGACTTTATTTCGGAAGGTGAGGAAGGCGAAAACACCATCCGCAGAGTCATAGGCTTGCCGGGTGATGAAATCGAAATTCGTGACGGCAGCGTCTACAGAAACGGCGAGCTCCTTTCGGAGGAGTACATAACAGGGACCACAGAAGGCGAAGTGGGGCCCATAACCATCCCGGAGGATGAGGTGTTTGTGCTGGGAGACAACCGGGAAGAAAGCATCGACAGCAGGGATCCCAGAGTGGGATCATTGAAAATGAAAGCCATCAGAGGCTATTGCGCGGTCACCGTATGGCCGCTCAGTGAAATAGGAAAGGTGAAATAAAGGGGAAACATCAAGAGAATGAGTAAATTTAACATGAAAGAGTTGAAGGAATGGATCAAGGACATTTTGATCGCAGTGATCGTTGCAGTCATCATTCTTCAGTTTATCAAACCTACATTTGTGAGAGAAACCTCCATGATGCCAACGCTGCAGGAATTCAATTTCCTGTTTCTGAGCAAACAGTCCTATCGGTTCGGAGAACCGAAGCACGGTGATATCGTGGTATTCCATACGGATCTGAAAACCCCCAGCGGGGATGAAAAAATGCTGATCAAGAGAGTCATCGGTCTTCCGGGAGACACGATTACCATAGAGGACGGCAAGGTTTATCTCAACGGAGAGCTCCAGGAGGAGCCCTACACCATGGAGGATTACACTTCCGGCTACGTGAAGGACGTTGTGATTCCGGAGGGCAGCCTGTTCGTAATGGGGGACAACAGGCAAAACAGCATCGACAGCCGGGATCCTGACGTGGGGGTTATCAAGATTGACGATGTATACGGCAAAGCGGTATTCCGACTCTATCCGTTCAACGAGATAGGTCCGTTGGATTAAAATGGCAGCCAAAATGGAAGATAAGAGAGGAATATAAGGGATTAGGGGAACGAGAATGAGAAAAACAATACTTGAATATGCGAAGACCGTTATCGTCGCGCTGATTATTGCGCTGGTGATCACCACCTTCATAAAACCGACTCTGGTAAAGGGATATTCCATGTATCCCACCATCGAGCCTTACAACTACCTGATCGTGAACAAACTCCCATACATCACAGGAGAACCTGCCCGCGGAGATATTGTCGTGTTCAAGACCCATATCTACAGTGACAGCGGGGAGGAGAAGGATCTGATCAAACGAGTAATCGGCATTGAGGGCGATGTGATCGAGGTAAAGGACGGCGTGGTGTACCGGAACGGGGAAGCCTTGCAGGAGGATTACATCTACGGAGATAAGACGCCGGGGGATATGGCTCCCTTTACCGTTGATGAAGGCTATATCTTTGTCATGGGGGACAACCGGCCCAACAGCATGGACAGCAGAGATCCCAGCATCGGAGAGATCGCCGTTGCAGACATTATGGGAAGAGTGGACCTGAGATTGTTTCCGTTCGACGAAATCGGTCTGATCAACAAGAAGGATAAATAATACAAACGGAATATTAAGGTGATTTGATGAAGCAGAAGAAAATCATTGCAAATAATAAAAAGGCCAGACATGACTACTTTATCGAGGAAGTCTATGAGGCCGGCATCGTATTGACGGGAACCGAGATCAAATCAATCCGCCAGGGCCGTATCAATCTGAAGGAGAGCTACGCCAAGGTCGAAAGCGGCGAACTGATTATTTACGGAATGCACATCAGCCCCTATGAGCAGGGCAATCGGTATAACGTGGATCCGCTGCGGTCCCGGAAACTGCTGCTCCACAGACAGGAAATCCGGAAGCTCATCGGATATACGACGCAAAAAGGCCTGACACTGGTGCCGCTGACCGTTTACATTAACGAAAAGGGGCTGGCCAAGATGGAAATCGCTGTCGCCCGGGGCAAGAAAAACTATGACAAACGGGAAGACATTGCGAAGCGGGATCAGGAAAGGCATATACAACAGGAAATTAAAAATCGGAATTTCCGTTGACGAAAACAGTCGCACTTTTGACATCACCGCTTTCTCGATCATGCAACACAGATCATTCGTTACATATATTGTAACAAACATGTTATAAATTAGACATTGTTTAAAAGCGATATGATGTGGTATGATAGACATATGACATCCAGATCTGTACTCAGATCAGAGATGCGCAGGACAGGATTATAACAACTGTATGCGCAGAGAATTTTGCGGTATGCAAGGCCGCGACCGACGAAGGCGAAGGACGCGTACACAGAAGTACGCAAGCGAGCCTGAGGAGGTTAGCAACACAGCATAACGCAAAATTATCAAGCATGGGGGTGTAAAGGTTTCGACGGGGGTGTGGAAACCAGATAAGCGAGCCGTAGTTGCCTAGTCTACGTTAAAAGAGGCACGTTTAAAATAAACGCAAAAAATAACAACAATTACGCTTTAGCTGCATAGTCAGCAACCGCTAAGCGGTGCGTCGTCAGCCCTCATTTACCTGTAGGTGAGGAATCTGGCGTCGAATATACAGGAAAACTCCGTGTGAGCTCCTAGTAGCACGGGGGACCAATAGGATAGCCGAAGACAGAGCCTGCTAACGGGCGCTGTAAGAGGCGAAACAAATAAAACATTAGCTGCGCTCGGAGAAAGTCTCGTGGAAATGCTTTCGGACGCGAGTTCGACTCTCGCCACCTTCACCACAAAAAACAATGCGTCGTCCATACGGACGGCGCTTTTGTTTTGGTTCTGCGTCAATAATTGGGGTGGATCCAAAATAGAATAAAATATGGATGTATTTTTCCGGCGGACGGCCTTGCGGCTGACCGCCGGTTTTTTAGTTGGGGAAAACTCTTGAGCATATGAAGGATT
>JAEZLP010000057.1 GCA_023415235.1 Bacillota bacterium | reverse complement strand
GGCCCTTTAGGGCAGCCAGAGAAGAACGTGCGGTTGGCAGATCTTTCAGTACGTCTTAAGACGTAGGCAGGTAAGGGCCCCTTGTAGGGGCATAAACAAACTACCGGCTGAGCCGGTAGTTATGATTCCTTCATTTCCGCTTTTTTATTCGCTGACTAAAACATGATAATCGCTCTCACCGGACATACGGGAGCGCAGTAGCCGCATGTCAGACAGATACTGTGATCCACTTCTGCCAGGCCATTTTGATTCCGGAAGATCGCATGATTGGGGCATCGCTCGATACATGCGCCGCAGCTCTCACAGTCGCCTTGGTCGATACGGATCCTTTTTCGGGAAAGATCCGGCACGTAAGCCGGGTCAATGGTACCGTTCATAACCTCGAGAATCCTGTCAATTTCATGATGGAAGCCAAAGCCGATCATCATGGAGGAGATTCCCTCCAGCCTGCGAACATATTCGATTGCTTCCAGGTAATGCCCGGTCAGATTGCCGCCGCCGAACACCTTCATTGCGAAAACGCCTTTGCCCGCATTTGCAGCCTTTTTGATCTCCTCAGCCATCTCTTCCCGGGTACCCGGCCCGAAGCCTTTTCTGATCCCCAAACTTCGAAAATTGATCAGCGGGAAGAGAACGTCGATTTCAGGAATCTGATGAGCTTTTGCGGCCACATCCACGTGATGGGTCGATAATCCGACAGCCTTTACCAGACCTTTTGCCTTTGCATCCTGCAGGCATTCCCATGCGCCGGCCCTTTCGGACCAATCCGGATCATTCCGCACCTCATGGAGGAGAAAGATTTCGATATGGTCCCGGTCCAGCGCGATTCTTGCTTCCTCGATAGCGTTTTTCATGCCGGAGTAGGATCCACTCAGGCTTTTGGATGCGATGACAGGCTCGTAACCGGTGCCCTGCAGCGCTTTTTTTATATATGGATAGGTTTCATAATATTCCGCCGTATCGAGGAAATCAATCCCGCATTCCAATGCATACCGAAGAACTGCAGCGCCTTCCTCAACGGGCAGATTAAGCTGATATCTCCCGACGGTCAGCACGCCGAAGCCCACTTCCGTTACCTTTAAGCCTGTATTTCCAAGAGTGTTTCTTTTCATATGCGTCCTCCGATTTCCCGTACCGGTTTTCTGCTTTGTGACACGACTTCCGGTTCGCTTATATTCTCGCTCCTATTTTACCACATTCCCCGTTGGGTTTGAATTGATGCTAGACTGAAAAAGTAAATTCCATATAAGGTTAAATTGATTCGTGAAGGGTGGTAGAAAAGCATTTTTGTTTGTGGTATAATACATCGGTCAGTATTTATTCCGTCTACTATAGATATTGGACTAGTTTAGAAACGGCAGGAAAATGATAACAATAGAAAGATCAGGCAAATGGATTGCTATTATTTTATTTTTTATGATCGCCGCAATCCTTATGGTATTTTTATACGATTTTTATTCCATAATTACAAAAAGCACGAAAACCGCGGAAGAAGAGTATCTGATGCAGAACACCAGAACCAACGCCATCATGATCCGCGAAAAAATACAGGGGGACCTTGATACGGTTTATGCGCTGTCAAGCTTATTCTCCAGTGTGGAACACATTGACAGTACCGAGGCAAGATTGCTTCTGGAAAAAGCCGGCAAGGAGCTGCCCTTCACTACGCTGATGGTTAAGCTAAGTAACGGGGAACACTATACCAGCAACGGGGCCGAGATCGATACCGGGCATCCCCAGTACTTGAGAGGAAACGCAAAGAAAAGCAAAAGGATCGAAGTGATTTATAAAAACGCCCTGTTCAGCAGGGACATGATCGCCCTGGAATCCCCGATCATTCAGGAGGGGCAAACAATCGGAAAAGTCTCCGGTTTGTATTATTCCAACTACATCAATAATATCCTGGATTATGCAGGCGCCGGCAGCGGCAGGGAATATCAGATTATAGACCGAAGCGGAGATTTTATACTTTCATCGAAATCATCGGTGTTTCATCAGTATCAGAGTTTGTACCACTTCCTTGGCGATGTATCATTCCCCAGGGAAGGGGAGGAGAGCCGTATCATTTCAGACTTTATGGACCGGAAATCCGGAGTTGTATCATACATAGAAAACGGAAGGTCAAATATTTTCTGTTATATGCCAATCGGAGTGATGGACTGGTATCTGATCTCCACGGCTCCCGAAACCGTAATCAACTTTCAGATGCTTTCCATAAAGAATCCGACCATCATGCTTGCTCTCCGCGTAATCATCCTCTTTGTCATTCTGATTCTTTTTATTGTCTGGCGTCAGGTGAATTACCGTGTCATTACGGAAAGAAACAGAGTGGAATTGGAGAGGCTGAATGAGAGACTGAAAATAAAGAATGCGCTGCTTCAGTCAAAAGCGGAAAATGATCTGCTCACTGGATTATACAATAAAGTAACCAGCGAGCTCGCCATCGGCGACTATCTCGCCAACGAGGGCAAGGATGGAAGACATGCATTATTCATCATCGATATGGATGATTTTAAGAAAATCAACGATGAACTGGGGCATTTCTACGGCGACAAAACGATTACAGACGCTGCGGATGGAATCGATCATTGCTTGAGAACGACAGACATCAAGGGCAGAATCGGCGGAGACGAGTTCATGGTACTCCTGAAAAACGTACCCCAGGATCAGGCAATTCAGCAGAAAGCTGCTGAAATATGCCGGGCGTTCGAGGCGACCGAGATTGTGGAAGGGTCCGGTCTTCGGCTGAGCGGCAGCATCGGCATTGCGATTTATCCCGACCATGCCGATAATTTCAGGGGCTTGTACCAGAAAGCAGACCGCGCAATGTATTATGCCAAGAAACATGGAAAAGGTACTTATTGTATCTACGATAACTATTTAGAAAAAGAAAAAGCCTCTCAAAGATTCGATCGTAAGCTTATCGTTTCGAAAAAAGAAAAGGTAATAGAAATAGAAAGGACTACAACAGGAGGATAATGAATGGAAAAAATAGGATTGAATGAATTGCGGAGCATGTTCCAGGAATTCTATCAGAGTAAGGATCATTACGCAAGAAAAAGCTTTTCACTGATTCCCGAAAAAGATAAGAGCCTTCTCATAATCAATTCCGGGATGGCCCCTTTAAAACCTTATTTTGCAGGCTTGGAAACACCCCCCAGCAAGCGAATGACTACCTGCCAGAAGTGTATTCGTACCGGCGATATTGAAAATGTCGGATATACGGCCAGACACGGCACATTTTTTGAAATGCTGGGTAGCTTCTCCTTCGGAGACTACTTTAAGGTGGAATCCCTCACCTGGGGATGGGAATTCATCACCAAGGTGTTGAAAATGCCGGAAGACAGACTCTGGGCCAGCGTTTATGAAGAAGATCAGGAGGCTTATGATATCTGGAAAAATGTCATCGGACTTCCGGAGGAAAGGATTGTCCCTCTGGGTAAGGATGATAATTTCTGGGAAATCGGAACAGGCCCCTGTGGACCCTGTTCGGAAATCTATTACGACAGGGGAGAAAAGTACGGCTGCGGAAGCCCCGACTGCAAGCCCGGCTGCGAATGCGACCGGTATGTCGAGTTTTGGAACCACGTTTTCACACAGTTCAACCGTGATGAAGCCGGAAATTACACGCCCCTTACCCACCCCAACATCGATACGGGCATGGGTCTGGAGCGTCTGGCCTGCATTATGCAGGATGTGGACTCCATCTTCAATGTGGACACCATTCAGTATATTTTAAATGCCATCGTTGATCTTTGCGGCATTCCTTATCAGGAGGGCGCTGCAAAAACCGACGTATCCATCCGTATCATTACGGATCATATCCGATCTGTTACCTTTATGATCGCGGACGGTATCCTGCCCAGCAACGAGGGCAGGGGATACGTGCTTCGCCGGCTTCTCAGAAGAGCCGCAAGACATGGAAAGCTGCTGGGAATCCAGGGATCCTTCCTCGCTGATCTGTCAAAAAAGGTGATCGAGGTTTCCGGTTCCGCCTATCCTGAGCTTGAGGAAAGAAAAGAATATATTCATAAAATCCTGACCGTGGAAGAAGAAAAATTCAGCGCTACCATCGATCAGGGCACTGCGATCATTCACGAATATGTGAAGGAACTGCAGGATTCCGGTAAAACCGTGCTGTCCGGCGATAAGGTATTCAAGCTGTACGACACCTACGGCTTCCCGTTGGAACTGACCCAGGAAATATTGGATGAAAACGGCTGCACAGCGGATGTGGACGGCTTTAACGATCATATGCTCCATCAGAAAGAACAGGCAAGAGCCGCCCGTAAGGCAGATGACGACGAAGGCTGGTCCGACGACGCGGTCCTGTTTATGGATCAGGAACCGACTATTTTTGCCGGCTATGAGACCGTGACATTAAAAGCGTCAGTAAAAGGCCTTTTCCTGGACAAGCAGCCTGTCAATACGCTGTCGGAAGGAGCCACGGGTATCCTGCTTCTCGATCGTACGCCGTTCTATGCGGAAAGCGGCGGTCAGACAAGCGATACCGGCATCATCCGGGGCGAAAACGGAAGCGCCAGCGTGCTGTCCGTAACAAAAATAAAGGATATCTTTGCGCATAAGATCACGGTAGACAACGGTGCGATCGAAAAGGGCGAAGCAGTAACCGCCCAGGTAACCGCTTCGGAGAGAAACAATACCGCCAGAAATCATACGGCAACCCATATTCTTCACAAGGCATTGAGAGAAGTGCTTGGGAATCATGTGGAGCAGGCGGGTTCCAGCGTGTCCCCGGAAGGTCTCCGATTTGACTTTACTCACTTTGAAGCCATTTCTAAGGATGATCTTCAGAAGATCGAAACCATTGTCAATGAAAAGATTGATCTTTTCCTGCCGGTGAACACCGAAGTAATGTCCATTGAGGATGCTATGAAATCCGGAGCAACCGCGTTGTTCGGCGAGAAGTACGGTGAAAAGGTCCGTGTCGTTTCTGTTGGCGACTACAGTACGGAGCTGTGCGGCGGAACCCACCTGACAAACTCCGGACAAATCGGAGCGTTCCGTATCCTCAGTGAAAACGGAGTAGCGGCGGGAGTCAGAAGAATTGAAGCAATCACGGGCGCGGGATTGTATAAAAAGCTCAGAGCGGAGGAGGAATTGATCCATGCCGCCGCCGATGTGCTTAAATCAAATGCTTCCGGCTTGCTGAACCGTATTTCGACCATGAATGAGGAGTTGAAGGCGGTGAAAAAGGAGCTGGAAGAGCTGAAAAAACAGTCTATCAGCTCCGGTTTGAACGATTTGATTGCCAATGCAAAGGAAATCAAAGGCGTCCGCCTGATCGTCAACTCCTTCAAGGATTATGATATCAACGATCTGAGAACCCTATCCGATGAAATCAAAGCGGAACACAAGGGCGTCATCATCGTATTTGCTACGGAAAACAATGGAAAAGTAACATTTATGGTTTCCGTATCCGATGATCTCCTTGAGAAGGGCTATCATGCAGGAAATATGATCAAGCAGATTGCAGCCGCTGCAGGCGGTGGCGGGGGAGGCAAGGCCGACATGGCTCAGGCCGGCGCTAAGGACCCATCCAGAACCAAAGAAGCTCTGGAGCTGGCCGAGACGCTGATCTGATCTTGGTAGATTATTACAACAATATTAAAAATCACAAAACTTCTTGTTTAAGATATACAGCATTTGTTATAATAACCTAAAGAAAGAAGGTGAGCAGAATGGACAGAAATACGATTTTATTCAATAGCCCAGAAAAGGGAGAGCAACAAACAACAGAGGAAATCCTGAGAACTGTTTATAATGCTTTAGAAGAAAAAGGCTATAATGCGATCGATCAGATGGTTGGGTACATTCTGTCAGGAGACCCTTCTTATATTACAGGGCATAACAATGCACGAAACATCATCAGGCATATTGAACGAGATGACCTGGTGGAAGAGTTGCTCAGAGCATTTCTAAAAAAATAAGCGGAGGCGGGCTTTTCAAGTCCGCTTTTCCTATTTCTATTTCACCGGGTTCTATCGAATTGTCGGTGGAATTTTTGCTGAGAAAAGCAAATCCTGATTTTGCTGAATCAATCCTGATAATTTTTATAATAAAGGAAGTTTATCATATGAAGATAATTGCATTGGATGTAGGTGACAAAACCATCGGCGTGGCGCTGAGCGACGATCTAATGATCACAGCCCAGGGACTTATGACAATTGAGAGGATCGGAATCCGCAAGGATACCGGCAAAGTGATGGATCTGATCAAGGAGTACGGTTGCGATACCGTAGTGATCGGACTTCCAAAAAACCTGAACGGTTCCGACAGCATTCAGACAGAAAAGGTGTACGAATTCAAAGAGATGCTTGAGAATAAAATGCGGAGCACCGGTTTGAGCCAGATACCCATCGTCTGGCAGGATGAACGTTTTACGACTCTTATGGCTGAAAAGGTATTGATCGAAGCAGATGTCAGCCGAAAAAAACGAAAAGACGTGATCGACAAACAAGCGGCAGTCTTAATACTCCAGGGATATCTGGACCGGCTCAGAAATATGAGAGACAAGCAGGAAGATGAGTGAAAGGGATTTTAATTTTCTTTGAATGCGCGTTTGGCAGCAATCGTGCTTAAGGTGTCGCCAAGTTGGGTTAAGGAGGCTGCCAGCAATTCAAGTTCGTCATCGTCCGGCGTGCGCTTTGCAATCGCAATGGCGAGAGCGGTTATTACGGATACCAGCTCAGTTGAATTCATTGAAATCACCTCCATACAGTGTATGAGGGAGAATAAAAAATATTAAAAAGTAATAAAAGCTTGAATAAAACGGTTCTGCGTCAATAATTGGGGTGGATCCAAAATAGAATAAAATATGGATGTATTTTTCCGGCGGACGGCCTTGCGGCTGACCGCCGGTTTTTTAGTTGGGGAAAACTCTTGAGCATATGAAGGATT
>JAEZLP010000015.1 GCA_023415235.1 Bacillota bacterium | reverse complement strand
AAGGATACCAGTTAAGATGTCAGCCAGGCAAGGTGTCCGGATGTATCCGATACGCTGTCCGGATAATTCCGATAGGCTGTCCGGATGTTTCCGAAATCAGTGTCCGGATGTCGCCGAAATACGCATATTTCAACATAAAAGATTTGCGCATCGATGCGACTTATCTCAACTAATAATTATTTCAATCGTTTCGTTAGCGTACCACCAACCAGTGATTTCATCTGTGTTATAGCCGTGCTGTTTAGTTGAAGTAATCGCTCACTTTGGGGTAGTCCCTGCCGGATAAGCAGTGCGTTAATGCTTTCCAAATTGGACAGTACAACCAATTGCTCCAGTTCGGCATAGTCTCGTATGTTACCTTCCTTGTCCGGATTTTTTGCACGCCACTCTGCCGCCGTCATTCCAAACAGTGCAACATTCAGCATGTCCGCTTCCGAAGCATAAGCAGCTGCAGCCTGTGCATTTGTTACTTCTTTGGGGATAATTTGCTCTTTTATAGCATCAGTATGAATTCGATAATTAATTTTTGATAAAGTACGTTGGAGATTCCATTCCTGTGAAAGCCTTTGCTGCTCATCTGATTTTAAGCGCTGGAACTCAGTTATAAGGAAAAACTTAAATTCCGGGCTTAACCATGTAGCAAACTCAAACGCTATGTCCCTGTGCGCATATGTACCGCCGTATCGTCCTGGCTTGGATATGATTCCGATAGCATTTGTTTTTTTAATCCATTGCTTCGAAGTTAAAACATAACCATTGCTGCCACTTTCACTTTTAATGTTACTGAATTCAGTAACATTAAAATCTGAATTGTTTATTTTCTCCCAAACACCCATGAACTCAACTGTATAACGGGTACTCAACCAATGAGAAATTACAAGACCCGTTGCTTCAGCATTTTTATATTTTGCCATATCCGTTAGCGATATGTAATCATCCTTTCGATGCGTAAGAATAGAAATCTCTGTTCCTTGTACGTTGACGCTCTCGTTTTTCGCCATGTGTATATCCTACTCCTTTCCAAAAATTTTTACAAACTAATCCGCTATTACATATTTTTTCTATTATGTATTATTGTAACATGCAATAACGCTTTTGTAAACATTTGTTCAGATCGTATGTTCTGACGTGTGGTGCAGGCAACGCAGGTTCGAGTCCTACCTCCAATTTTTATTTTAAATTGTGCAAGAGGACTTTGCATCTGCTCGCTTCGCTCGCATCTGCCGCCCTGCGCCGCCTCGCTCAGGCGGCTTGGGCCAGACTGCGGGAAACGCTCCGCCGGAGCCTTTCTTTTCGCAGTCTGCCTGTTCAGGTTCGAGTCCTCTTGCAATAAAAAACGAGATGCTCTAAAGAACATCTCGTTTTTTATGGTGCAGGCAAGAGGACTCGAACCTCCATGAAGTAACCCTCACACGGACCTGAACCGTGCGCGTCTGCCAATTCCGCCATGCCTGCATGGCACTTTTCCATTCAGCTGCCGAGCAATCCGCTGTGCGACTGAACAAGATTTATTTTACTGCGTTTGAGGCGCTTTGTCAAACCCTTTTTTATGGAAATCTATTTTTCCCCTGCTTTGTTTCTCCTTTTCTCGGCATGAAAAGAAATACCCCTATGGGATCGAACGGATCCAATAGGGGTATTATTATTCATGATTTGCAGCTTTGCTGTTGATTATGCTTCCATAAACAGTTTGATATCATCCTCTACGGTACCGATGCCTGCAATACCGAATGTATCAACGAGGACTTTTGCAACGTTGGGTGAAAGGAAGCCCGGAAGCGTCGGTCCCAGATGAATATTCTTGACGCCAAGGTACAAGAGAGCAAGCAGTACGATAACAGCTTTTTGTTCATACCAGGCAATGTTGAATGCAATCGGGAGCTGATTGATATCATCCAATCCGAATATTTCCTTCAGCTTCAGTGCGATTACGGCCAGAGAATAGGAATCATTGCACTGTCCGGCGTCAAGGACTCTCGGAATACCGCCGATATCTCCCAGATTCAGCTTGTTGTATCTGTATTTCGCGCATCCTGCCGTTAAAATGATCGTATCCTTCGGAAGCTTTTCGGCGAATTCAGTGTAATATGATCTTGACTTCATTCTTCCGTCACATCCGGCCATTACAAAGAATTTCTTCACAGCGCCGGATTTCACTGCATCCACAACCTTGTCCGCCAGGGCAAATACCTGCTCATGTGCGAAGCCGCCTACGATTGTTCCGGTTTCAATTTCTGTTGGTGGTTTTGATTTCTTGGCCATCTCGATGATCTGCGAGAAATCCTTTTTTCCGTTGGAATCCGCCTCGATATGGACGCATCCCGGGAAGCCTGCTGCTCCTGTGGTGAAAATTCTTGCTCTTATCTCTTCGCTTCTTGGCGGAACGATACAGTTTGTCGTAAAGAGGATCGGTCCGTTGAAGGTTTCAAATTCCTCGATCTGCTTCCACCATGCATTACCGTAGTTTCCTACAAAGTTGTCGTATTTCTTGAAAGCAGGATAGTAATGCGCAGGCAGCATTTCACTGTGGGTATAGACGTCAACGCCGGTACCTTTGGTCTGCTCCAGCAGCTGCTCAAGGTCGGTCAGGTCGTGACCGGAAATCAGGATTGCAGGATTGTTTCTTACGCCGATGTTGACCTCTGTGATCTCAGGATTGCCATACTTTGAGGTATTCGCAGAATCCAGCAGCGCCATGGCCTTTACTCCGTATTCGCCGGTTTTTAATGTCAGCGCGACCAGATCGTCTGCGCCGAGAGAATCATCCAATGTAGCAGCCAGAGCTTCATACATAAAGGCATAGATGGAATCGTCCTCTTTTCCCAGATTCAATGCATGATGGGCATAAGCAGCCATTCCCTTCAGCCCGTATGTAATCAGTTCTCTCAGTGAACGAATGTCCTCGTTTTTCGTAGCCAAAACTCCCACGGTCGCCGCTTTCTCAACCATTTCGTCAGCGGATCCCACATTGAAATTTACTGCATCATGTGTCAGGGAAGTGCCGGTCATATCCTTCAGTTTGTCCCTTAATGTCAGCATCTTTTTGATTTCCGCTTCGATAGCGGCCGCATCAAAATTGGCGTTTGTAATTGTCATGAACAGGCTCTTCAGCAGTTCATGATTCAAAAGCTTCATTTCTTTCAGGTCTGGCTTCTCTTTCACGAGAACCAGGGAAATGCCCTTTAAAGTGTAAATCAGCAGATCCTGCAGCTTGGCCACCCGCTCATCCTTTCCGCAGACGCCTCTTACCTCGCAACCGGTTCCCTTTGCGGTTTCCTGACATTGATAACAAAACATGCTCATAATAGATTCCCTCCTGTTTTCCTAATTTAATGTTTAATGCTTAATCCTTTTATTGATTTAATATTATCTGTTTTCTGTTTCTTGTTTCATTTCGTTTTTCGGACACCATTCCGAATTCTATTCCACCGGCTCGAAATCCTCCTTGCCGACAAAACAGACGGGGCATACCCAATCATCGGGCAGCGCTTCAAAGGGTGTGCCTGCGTCAATTCCATTGTCCGGATCGCCTACTTCCGGATCATAGATATAATCGCATGGGATACATCGATACTTCTTCATTCTTTTCTCCTCCTATTCACTTTTACTATATGTAATGCCATGTTTTCCCGAGACGGTTTCCATGCGCATTTTATAGACCAGAACTCGATCCAGCATCTTTTCAATGATCTTTTTTCCTTTTTCAATATAGTCCGGACTGTTGGTTTCAACCACCCAGGTCATCACCTGTCGCTTAATCTCCGGATCGTCGATCAGTTCGATGGGGCCTTCCACGACCGCAGAGGTGTACTGCCTTCCGAATTTTTCCTGGATCACTGCAGTATCCCCGAGAATAACCGCACATCCATTCGGATTACCTTTCATCGAATCAATTTTCCTTCCCTCTTTCGCACCATGAAAGTAAAGATGATTGTCCTTATAGATATAATCCAGTGCAACTCCGTAAGGAAGACCGTCAGGATCTATCAGGCTTAAGACGGCAAATCTGGAAGCTTGAATCAGGGATAGCGTTTCCTCTTCTGTCATCGCAAGATCGCTTCTTCTCATCATTCTTTTCATCGTTCTTTCCTCCTTGGCGTTTCTAATTACAGTATTGATTCCCGCTATATTTCAGTTAAATCATCCGTGTACTTTTCTTAATACCGATTTCTCATGTTCCCGGCAAAGATTGGCGGTTCATATTTTTATAATAGGGGAATCGCAGCCGACTGTCGGTTGCAAAAGCAACAGCTATGGTATTTTTTTCACAAAAAAAGAAGTGGCTGCGCCACTTCCACCAAATCATCATCGCACGAAAAAAATGGACGGTGGGGAAACCCGCACCGTCCGGTTTATTTTGCTCTTATTGCTCGTCTTGTGACCGGGCTTATTTATATTTCTCGATCAGGGTTCTGGCCGCAAGTACGCCGCTGGCGGAGGCCTGGGAAAGGGAATGGGTCACTCCCGAGCCGTCTCCAAGGGCATAGAGCCCCTTTACCTTGGTTTCCAGATTCTTGTCGACCTGTACCTTGGAGTTGTAGAATTTTACCTCAACACCGTAAAGGAGCGTATCTTCATTGGCAGTTCCCGGTGCGATCTTATCCAGAGCATAGATCATTTCGATGATATTGTCCAGCTGTCTTTTGGGAATAACAAGACTCAGATCCCCAGGAGTGGCCTTCAGAGTCGGCCGGGTGAAGCATTTCTCCATTCGTCTGACGCTGCTCCTCCGCCCCTTGACCAGGTCGCCGAACCGTTGCAGCAGCACACCACCTCCCAGCATATTGCTAAGTCTTGCGATGGATTCACCATACTCGTTGCTGTCCTTGAAGGGTTCGGTAAACTGATTGGAAACCAGCAGCGCAAAGTTGGTGTTTTCGGTTCTCAGTTTGGGATCCGCATAGCTGTGTCCGTTAACCGTGACAATGCCGTTGGTGTTCTCAGCAACCACTTCGCCGTATGGATTCATGCAGAAGGTTCTCACCATATCATTGTATTTATCCGTTTTATAGACGATTTTGCTTTCGTAAACGTCATCGGTGATATGCTTGAATATCTCTGCCGGAAGCTCGACACGAACACCGATGTCCACCCTGTTCTTTTTCAGTTCGATTCCAAACTTGTCGCAGATGCTGGAGATCCACTTGGAGCCGGAGCGTCCCGTTGCCAGCACCAAATCGCTGCACTCATATTCTTCGTTCTTATCGGTTACGATCCGGAAACCGTCCTCCATCTTTTCCACGTCAATGACCTGAGTGTTGAATTCGGTATCGATCCTGTCTTTCGTATAGTCAAAGATCCTCTCCAGAATCTTTACGTTTCTGTCAGTGCCCAGATGTCTTACCTTGGCATCCAGCAGATGTAGATTGTTTCTCAGCGCCAGAGTCTTCAGCTCGGAGTTTGACGTGGAATAAAGCTTTGCATCCTCGCCTCCCATGCTGCAAAGCACCTGGTCGACGTATTCCATCAGTTCAAGCGCTTCTTCCGTCCCGACGTAATTATGAAGGTCTCCTCCGAACTGGGTGGTAATGTTGTATTTTCCGTCGGAAAGTGTCCCCGCGCCGCCGTAGCCGTTCATGATATGGCAGGGCGCACAGCGGATACAATTCTGCACTTTTCCGCAATTGATAGGACAGAGCCGTTTTTCCAGTCTGGCTCCCTTGTCAATCATCAGCACCTTTGCCTTATTGTCATTTTTGGTCAGCTCATAGGACATGAACACACCGCTGGCACCGGCACCGACAATAATAATATCGTATTTCTTCATGTTAATCTCCACTTTCTATCATTCGATGTCCTTGTTTCCGGTATTGTGTACCGTATTGGGACAACCTGTATGGCTCATACCAACAGAATTATTATATTCTGTACTGCCGGGGCTGGCAATAGAAAAAATCCTGCGTAAAGACCGGACCTTCCCCAAGTAAAGAGAAGTGGCTGACGCCACTTCTCCGCGGATGGGAATGTACTGATTCGTTATCGGCTTAAGCGATCTGCGTCGCAATAATCCCGTTAATTTCCCTGGATAATCCCTGAATGGAGTCTGCGGCCTTATTTCTGGTGTCCAGCATCTCCGCGGCGTATTTATAAAATACCTTGCCGTAATCGGTCAGAAAAGCTTCTCTTCCTGTTCTGTCAATGAGCCGGACGCCGAGTTCCTTTTCCAGCGAAGAAATCCTGGCGCTGATGGTCGGCTGGGTAAGGAAGCATACGTCTGCCGCCTTGGAAAAGCTCTTGTTGTCCACTACCGATACAAATGCCTCAATCTGCTTAAAATCCATAATTATTCTCCTCCCCCTATACGGACTGCTCCGTTTCTTCAATATATTTACCGGCTTGCACTGCAGCGATGGCTCCGTCCGCCGCTGCGGTGATTACCTGCCTCAGACTTTTTTCCCTGATGTCTCCCGCTGCGAAAACACCCTCAATATTTGTTTTCATATCCTCATCGGTAATGATGTATCCCTTTTCGTTCAGGTTCAGTTTTCCCCGGTAGATTTCCGTTGCCGGGTTATACCCGATAAAGACAAAGATTCCAAAGGTACCGTCGTTGGGATCGGCCTTGATCTCCGTAATACTGCCGTCCTTCACGTTCTCCAGAATCATGGATTCCAGAAGCCCGTCTCCTTTGACTTCTTTGATGACGGTATGATACATGAAGTCTATCTTCTCATTATTGAATGCCTTTTCTTGAATGGATTTGGCCGCTCTTAAAACTCTTCTCCGATGAATTATGGTTACCTTTCTGGCAAATTTCGTCAGATAGATAGCTTCTTCCAGGGCCGCGTCTCCGCCCCCGACCACATATACATGAAGTCCCTTGAAAAATGGAGCATCACAGGTTCCGCAAAAGGAAATTCCCCTTCCCCGGAATTCATCCTCGCCGATACAGCCGATGGGCTTCGCCGTGGCTCCTCCGGCAATGATCACCGTTTTCGCCTGATAGCTTTCTCTGTCGCAAAGGACTGTTTTGATTTTGCCTTCCAGAGAAACCTCCTTCACCGTATCGTAGACTTTTTCAATCCCGAATTTTTTCACCTGCGCCGACATTCTGTCGATCAACGTGGCGCCGCTTTCCTCCAGCTCCGAACCCGGATAGTTTTCTATCTCCGCTGTCTGCAGGATTTGCCCTCCATCCTGACCCTGTTCGATGATCAAGGCGTTAAGCATGGCTCTGCCAGCGTAAATCCCTGCCGAAAGTCCCGCCGGTCCAGCTCCGATAATAATCAGGTCGTATTGCTTCATCGTTTCACCCCAATTCCTAGTCAATCTGCAAAAACAAAAAACAGAACAGAAAGATACAATGCCTTTCTGCTCTGTTATTAACCTGAGAGATTCTTCCCATTCCTGTTACTCTATGATCCATTGATCCTATGGTGTTGAGATCCTGAGATCCTGTGATCGGAACGGTCAGGGAGTTGCCCCTTCGGTGCATATTACGCTTTCCAGAGTTCTGTCCGGCTACGGTCCTCTTTACCTGAGATCATCGCATGATTTTTGGCTGTAATCGATGCTTATTCCTTCGGTGTTGCCTGTTGCAATCTCTCCCGCAGCTTTCATCCAGATTTTCTATTCGTTTTTTTTATATTGATTGATATTTTCTATAGTATGTTTATTATACCAATTTATCGACATAATAATCAACCTATTTTTTCCGGCTGTTGTCAATAAACGGAATCGGGGTATCATCGATCTTTTCGATATTGTCCCCCGTCAGATAGAACTTGGTTTCCTTCGCGATGACTCCGGAAAGCAGCAGAATGCAAATCAGATTCGGAATTGCCATGAGCGCGTTCAGGGCATCTGCGATATTCCATACGGTTCCGAGACTCATGACCGCTCCGATAAAGGTAACGGCGATATAAATCACCTTATACGGAATGATGATCGCCTTTCCGAAGAGATATTCTGCTCCCCGCTCTCCGTAGTAGGACCATCCCAGGATGGTGGAAAATGCAAAGGTGATCAATCCGAAGGTCAAAATGATCGGCCCGATTACCGGAATCTGTCCGAAGGCTGCGCTGGTAAGTACAGCTCCGTCGATGGCGCCGCCTCCGTCTGCCGTTACAGCCGGATTGGAAATGATGGTGCTGACCAGCACAAGACCTGTCATTGCGCAGACAACTACCGTATCCCAGAAGGTGCCGCTGGAAGAAACCAGCGCCTGTCTGACGGGATTTCTGGTCTGTGCCGCTGCAGCGACGATGGGCGCCGAACCCATACCGGATTCATTGGAGAACAGTCCCCTTGCAACCCCATAGCGAGCGGCCATCAATACGCTGGCTCCGATAAATCCGCCTCCTGCAGCGTGAGGAGTAAATGCAGATGTGCAGATCAATGCTACGGTCTCGCCCAGCACAGATCTGTTCATCACGAGGATGATCAGGCAGCCGATCACATAAAAGATCGCCATGAAGGGCACCAGCGCCTCACAGGTTCTGGTTATCGCTTTTACACCCCCAAGGATTACCACAGCCACAAGGATCGCCATAACCGCACCGGAAACCCAAAACGGAATGCTGAAATTTTGGTAAACCACTTTGGATACCGCGTTTGCCTGAACGGAGCTGCCGATTCCGAAGGCGGAAAGCCCGGCGAACAGAGCAAACAATATGCCCAGCCATTTCATTTTCAGGCCTCTCTCCAGAGCGTACATGGCTCCGCCCAGCATGGTGCCGTCAGCAGTCTTCACTCTGTATTTTACCGCTACCAGTGATTCCGCATATTTTGTGGCAATGCCGAAAACGCCCGTAAGCCACATCCAGAGTACCGCTCCAGGGCCTCCAAGGGCGATGGCGGTTCCCACTCCAACGATATTACCGGTTCCGATGGTTGCTGCCAGCGCGGTTGTAAGGGCGCCGAACTGGGATACGTCGCCGACTCCATCCTTATCCTTCGTGACGGAAAGCTTGATGGCCAGCCCCAGCTTTCTTTGAATAAAACCTGTTCTGACTGTCATGAATAAGTGCGTGCCAAATAGCAAAATCAGAAATGGGGGTCCCCAAAGGTACCCGTTCAGCCAAGTAAAAAAATTATTAATTGCTTCCATTGACATTTTTTCCTTTCATAAAATTTTTTAAGACATAACATTTTTATAATTATATAAAATTTTTCTATAGATATCCAGCATTTTTATACTAGTTTCCCATTATTATACTGTATACAGACTATATCGGGGATAAAAGTCTCTTAATATTCCCGGAGAAATAAAAAGAGCCTGGAACAATTTTACCCTTGTCCAGGCTCAGTTTATGATCGGATCTATTCTTCGACAGTAAGCTTTTCGAATTCTTCCACTACCTTTTTAAACTCTTCGTCATCTTCAATGTCGATCAGCTCGAATTCTTCTTCGCTGGTTTCCTTGTATCCGTAGATGTAAACATCGTCGGTACCGTCATCCGGTATCAAAGCAATGTATTCCTTGCCTTCGAATTCGAAAACGCCCATAATTTCACATTCCACTTCCTGACCGTCGTCAAACTCCAGTGTAAGGTAATCAGCGTCGTCTTCCGAGCAGCTGCAATTGTCGCTGCATCCGCCAGGCATACACTTCTCTTTATCTCCCATAATTGTCCTCCATTATTTTCTAATTTTCTTTGGTATGTCTACTATATCATTATATTTTGCTTTAATCAATTGAAATTATTCATTTTTTAGCCGCCCATTCCATCACCTTGAGCGCTGCCGGTTTTGTGATTCCCGGCACCTGGCAAAGTTCTTCCAGGGTTGCCTCTTTGATCCTGTCGATGCTCCCGAAATGGGTCAGCAGCGCGTTTCTTCGTTTTTCGCCGATTCCTTCTATCGTGTCAAGGGCGGATCTCTGAAGGGCCTTCCTCCGTAAACCGCGGTGATAATCGACGGCAAAGCGGTGAACCTCCTCCTGGATGGATGCCACATATCGGAAAAGAACCGGGTGATCCTTCAGCTCCAGCTCCCTGTCCCGGTATAGCAGTCCTCTCGTCCGGTGCTTGTCATCCTTCACCATGCCTGCTACGGGAATATCGAGCTTCAAAGCCTCAATCACCTGCTCCGCAGCGGAGACCTGAGGTTTTCCTCCGTCTATGAGGAGCAAATCCGGCATTGTGTCGAAGCTCCGGTCACCTGCAAGCCCGCGCTTGAACCTTCTTGTGAGGACTTCCTGCAGGCTCCCCACGTCGTTGGGGCCTTCCACCGTTCTGATCTTGAACCGGCGATAGTCCTTACGGACGGGGCTGCTGCCTTCAAAGACCACCATGGCTCCCACCGAGTCCACCCCATTGGTATTGGAGATATCGTATGCTTCAGCGCGCCATCCCCGATTCAACGGGTTTCGCCCTGTTTCGGGCTGTTTTCCGCCCTCCTTGCCGGCATCCGCCTCCAGTTGCGCCCGTTTTTCGGATAAGCCGGTGATCAAGCCTTCCAGAGCAGCGTTGATCACGGCGTTCTTCTCTCTCAGCGTGTTTGCCCTCTCATCCAAGGTTTTCATCATCTCGATGACGTCCCGTTTGGCCATATCCAGAAGGGCCTTTTTATCCCCTTTCTGCGGAACCGTAATCTTCACCGAGCTGCCTCTTAACTCGGTGAGCCAGTCCTCTAAAAGAGGAGTGTCCGACGGACTGCTCTCCACCAGAATCTCCTTCGGGATCAAGGTATTGTCCGAATAATACTGTTTGATAAAGGCCGCCACCACATCGCTCAAGTCGTCCTCCTCCATAGCCTGGAGATGATAGCTTTCCCTGCCGCTGAGCCTGCCCTGGCGGACAAAGAACAAAATGACATGAGCGTCGCTTTCCCCTTTTGCGCCCAGAATCACATCCATGTCCCCGGCGGAGAGAAGCACCACTCGCTGCTTTTCCGTAATGGCATTGACTGCGGCAATATAATCCCTGTATTCCGCAGCCTTCTCAAAATTCATGGCTTCCGCCTCTTCCGCCATTTTCCGGTTCAGGTAATCCAGAACCTTCTTGTTTTTACCGTTGAGCAGCTCGATGACCTGATCCACTGCCTCCCGGTATTCCTCACTGGAAACCTGCCCCGTGCAGATTCCCCTGCACTGGTTGATATGGTAGTTGAGACAGGGTTTGAAGCCCGCAGGAAACTTATGGGCCGAGCAACGCTTCAGCGAAAAAATATTGTTCATCAGATCGATGAGCTGATTGACGGCCGAAGCATCGGCGTAGGGACCGAAATATTTGCATCCGTCATGACTTATTTTTCTGGTTTTCAGGATTCTCGGATAAGGCTCGTTGGTGGTAATCTTAATATAAGGATAGGTCTTGTCGTCCCGAAGCAAAACGTTGTAACGGGGCATGTATTTTTTTATCAGATTATTCTCCAGAATCAGCGCTTCCATCTCCGTATTCGTGGTGATATACTCAAACTCTTCGATATGGGAGACCATGGCGCGAACCTTGGGGTCCATGTTTCTGGAGGACTGGAAATACTGGCGCACCCTATTTTTCAGGGATACTGCCTTTCCCACGTAAATAACCTGCCCAAGCTTGTCCTTGTGCAGATAGACTCCCGGTTTATCCGGCAATTTCTTCAGATTTTCCTTTATGTCGAACATGGCAGTGCTCCCCTGTGGATTATCATAAAACGATCATCCTGGCGCTTTTCATGACAGGATCATCCTGTGGCGCTTTTCATCGATGTCCCTTTATTTTATCACCCTCCCCGTACAGCTGCAAGCATTAGCAAAAGGTAATGCGAATGACCCCAATCAAATTGTTTCAATTGGTGAAAATAATATCATCCTGGCAGTGCAAATTGATATCGAGATCCGACCTCCTGATCAAGAACTATTTAAATGAAAAATTTTTAGAATAAAAAAGCCTTAAATTGGAACGATGTAACTGGTTAACTTGGTTAGATGTGGGTGAAAAAAATAACAAAATAGCGTTAAATGTATCACAATTCCATAGACAAAGAACCTCTCATTAGTATAGAATATTCGTATGAGTTTAGTCTATTTTTTGCATTAAAGTAGAAATGCAAAGACTGAAAGGAGTAAGTTTAATGAAAAGCACCAAAACCAAGCACTTTGGGGTTCTTACCAGTGAATTGGCTTTGAAAATCGACGCTATCATTAACCACTATCAAAGCAACTCAACAAGACTGGTCGGTATCCTGCTGGATATCCAGGATATCGTCCCAAAGCAGTATATCCCAAGAGAAGTAGCCTCTTACGTCAGCGAAAAAATGAACATCCCGCTGAGCAAGGTCTACGATGTCATTTCTTTCTATGCCGCCCTGTCTGACGTACCAAGAGCAGACTATGTCATCCAGCTCTGCGACAGTGTCGTCTGCAAAGTCACTGGCAACACAACCCTCCGCGACACCATCTCCGAACTTCTTGGAATCAAAGAACAGGAATCGACTGCCGACGGCAAGTACTGGCTGGAGTATACTCCATGCTTCGGCGCTTGCGACATATCCCCTGCCATGAGGATCAACGGCAAGGTGTACGGTCATCTTACCACGCCCGACAGCGTAAAAGCTGTTCTGGACCAGTATAAGTAAGGAGGGGATTGCCATGTCTAAAACAGTGAGTTTTATCACGGAAAATTTCGGAAAGTATGATCCGAATTCCATCGAATCCTACCTGGCCATCGGCGGCTTCAACGCAACGAAAAAAGCGTTGTCCATGTCCTCCAGCGAAATCATCGAAATCGCCAAGAAAGCTTCCGTCAAAGGACGGGGCGGCGCTGCCTATGATACGGGAAGAAAATGGGCCCAGGCCGCAGCCGTACCGGGGGAAGACAAGGTGGTCATCTGCAATGCAGATGAAGGGGAGCCTTGTACCTTCAAGGACAGAAACATTCTTGCAAAGGATCCGTTCCGTCTGCTGGAGGGAATGATCATAGCAGGGTATACCGTAGGTGCAAAAAACGGATACATCTACCTCAGGGAGGAGTATCGCCATCTAAGACCATTAATTAAGAACGCCATTCAGCAATCCATGGAGAAAGGTTACCTTGGCGATAAGATTCTGGGGTCCAGCTTTTCCTTCCAAATCCACCTCTACTCGGGAGCCGGCGCATATGTCTGCGGGGAAGGCTCCACTCTCATCGAATCCATCGAGGGAAAAAGCGGAAGGCCAAGGATCAAGCCGCCCTTTATCAAGGAATGCGGACTGTTCCAGCTTCCCACTTTGGTCAACAATGTTGAAACCCTTGCAATCGCAACTGCCGTTCTCCAAAACGGACTGGAGGAGTATTTGAAATATGGTACTCCGGAAAGTCCGGGAACCAAGATCATCAGCCTTGCCGGAAACGTAAAAAATCCCGGCGCATACGAAATCCCCTTTGGGCTGACGCTCCGGGAAATCATCTATGAGATCGGCGGAGGAATTCCGGATGGTCATGAATTGAAGCTTTTCCAGCTGGGAGGAGCTTCCGGTAAAATCGGTTCTGCCCGAATCGTCGACACCCCGTATACCTACGAGGACTTTCACAAGAACAATCTTGTGATCGGTTCCGGCGGGATTCTTGTGGTTGACGACAGGACCAGAGTCATCGATTTTATCAAGTCGATCCAGGATTTCTTTATTCATGAAAGCTGCGGAAAATGCACCCCGTGCAGGGAAGGCAACCGTCAGATCGCGAGGATCGTCGACCGCTTCGTCGATGGTTCTCAGCGCCCGGACGATCTTGATACGGCGAAACGCTTTGCCAATATCATGAAAAACTGCGCCTTCTGTGGTTTGGGTGAAACAGCTCAGAGCGCATTGCTCTCAGCCATTGATCATTTCCCTGAAGAGTTTGGAGTAACGGAGGTGGCTTCAAAATGAAGAATGTAAAGATAAAAATTGATAATATCGATCTCATTGTTCCGGAAGGTACTACTATTCTGGAAGCGGCAAAGAAGGTCAACATCAATATTCCGCATCTCTGTTACCACCCGGACCAGGCAATCAAGGCCAACTGCAGGCTGTGTGTCGTTGAAGTGGCCGGCAGCAAGAAACTGACCCCCGCCTGCTCCTCTTATGTGTTTGAGGGGATGGAGGTCCATACCAACACAAAAAAGGTCCGCGACATGCAGAAGGGCATTCTGGAACTGATCCTTGCCAACCATGATCAGGATTGCCTCAAGTGCCTGAGAAACGGCAACTGTGAGCTACAGGCCCTCTGTCAGCGGTTCAATATTTCAAAAACAAATCTGGAGGATACCGTTGACGCTCTGCCTCTGGACAATACCAATCCCTCTCTGGTCAGAGACTCTGCAAAATGCGTGAAGTGCAACCGCTGCGTGGATGCCTGCCAGAAGGTGCAGGAAGTCCACGTGCTGACCCACTCCCATCGAAGCGTCCACTACAACATTGCGCCGGCGTATGAAATGCCTCTCGAAAAGACCTTCTGCGTGTTCTGCGGCCAGTGCTCCGCCGTATGTCCCGTTGGCGCCATCGTGGAAAAGGACGATACGCAAAAGGTATGGGATGCGATTTATGATCCTAAAAAGCATGTGATCGTTCAAGTCGCTCCGGCGGTCAGAGTCGCCCTTGGAGACGCGTTCAATCTGCCAAAGGGCTCCATCGTGACCGGGCAGATGGTCGCAGCCCTGAGAAGACTGGGCTTTGACAAGATTTTCGATACCAACTTCACCGCCGACCTGACAATCCTGGAAGAGGGAAACGAGCTGATCAAGAGGGTTACCGAGGGAGGAGTCCTTCCGATGATTACCTCCTGTTCCCCCGGCTGGATCAACTTCATTGAAGGCCGCTACGACCACCTGCTGGATCATCTTTCTTCCTGCAAGTCGCCGCAGCAGATGTTCGGCGCCCTTTCCAAATCCTATTATGCGGAGAAGATGGGGATCGATCCGAAAAACATCTATACCGTTTCCATCATGCCATGCACAGCGAAAAAGTACGAGGCTCAGAGACCGGAAATGGTCACCAACGGAGTGCCGGAAGTGGATGCAGTGCTGACCACCAGAGAGCTGGCGCGGATGATCCAGTCCGCCGGTATCGAATTTACCGGTCTGGAGGAAGACCAGTTTGACAATCCCTTCGGCATCGGCACAGGAGCCGGTCAGATATTCGGCGCGACCGGCGGCGTCATGGAGGCCGCCCTGCGAACCGTTTACGAAGTGCTGACAGGAAAGGGGCTTCCGTCCCTGAACTTTTACGACGTAAGAGGCCTGGACGGAATCAAGGAGGCTACGGTGAAAATAAACGATCTTGAGGTGAAGGTCGCGGTAGCCCACGGACTCGGAAATGCCAAAAACCTTCTCAAGCAGATTGAGAAGGGAGAATCTCCCTATCACTTTATTGAGGTGATGGCTTGTCCCGGAGGCTGCATCGGCGGCGGCGGCCAGCCGATCAAATCCACCATGGCGGTCAAGGAAAAACGAATCGAAGCCATCTATCATATCGACGAGGATCTTCCGCTGAGAAAATCCCATAAAAATCCCGATGTGATGAGGCTCTATGAAGAATATCTCGGCGAACCTCTAGGTCATAAATCCCACGAGCTTCTACACACTCACTACCACACCCGCGGGATGAAGTATAATTTCAGTGAGCTAAACAAGTAGTATTCAATGCATTTTCTCAGAAATCGCCTCGTTCCTGATGCTGCGCATCAAACTCGGTAATAGGTTTCACGATTTCCTACGAAAACACATTTCACACTTCCTCGTTAATTTAACTAGTTCTTAGTGTAATAGCGAAAAGAATATGCTACAATGTAAGGCAACGGCCCAGCCGTTGCCTTTATTTTTCTCGTCAAATCGACTATTTGCGATATTCTATAGGAGGGAAACAGATGGACCGGGGAGCCGGAATACTGATGCATATCAGCTCACTGCCCAATTCATACGGAATCGGAACCTTTGGAAAGGAAGCCTACGCCTTTGCAGATTTTTTAGCTGCAGCAAAACAAAAATACTGGCAGATCCTTCCTCTTTGTCCGACAAGCTACGGCGATTCCCCTTACCAGTCTCCTTCGGCTTTCGCGCTGAATCCCTACTTTATCGATCCCGAGCAGCTTGCGTCCTTGGGGCTCCTCAAGCATGAAGAGTATTGCCATCTCGATTGGGGCGGCGATCCCAATTATGTTGACTATAACAAAATTTATGAAAACAAAGAGGCCATGCTGAGGAAAGCCTTTAGTCGCAGGGAGCTTCTCCCCGACGGGGAGCTGAACGCCTTTATCAGAGAACAGGAAAGCTGGCTGGATGACTATTCTCTTTATATGGCATTGAAAAAACAATTCGGAGATAAGTCCTGGGACGCCTGGGATGATGCTGCAAAGAGAAGAGACCCTGATTTCCTGGCCTCCTTCAGAGAGCAATGCAGGGAGGATATCCTTTATTTCCAATTTGTACAGTATATCGCCTATATGCAATGGGTTTCGCTGAAAGCTTACATCAATCGACAGGGAATTGAGATCATCGGCGACATTCCCATCTATGCCTCCGCGGACAGTGCGGATACCTGGGGCAACGCTTCTACCGGCATCTTCCGATACGACAGCGATCTGACTCCCCTATGCGTTGCGGGTTGTCCTCCCGATTATTTTTCGGAGGAGGGCCAATATTGGGGGAACACGGTTTATGACTGGGCCAGGAACCGGGAAACGGGATATGCGTGGTGGATCAGCCGGGTCAGGAATGCCCTGGCCAATTATGACTGGGTGCGCATCGACCACTTCCGCGGATTTGAGAGTTATTGGGAAGTGCCTTACGGCTCCCCCACTGCTGCCTTTGGCAGCTGGAAACCGGGTCCGGGAATGGATTTCATCGATACGCTGAAAGAGAAGCTGGGCAGCGTGAAAATTATTGCGGAAGACCTTGGCCAGATGACGGACGACGTGAGAGAATTCCTGAGAAAAAGCGGCTTCCCCGGCATGAGGGTCCTAGGCTTTGCTTTTAACAGCGTGGGAGACAATGAGCATCTTCCCCACCATTACGTCAGAAACTGCGTCGCCTACACCGGCACCCATGACAATGACACAGCCCAAGGTTGGTTTTCTCATGCGGAGGAAGCGCAAAAATCCTTCGCAAAACGGTATCTGAAGCTGGATGAAGCTGAAGGCTATCACTGGGGCATGATACGGGGAGTCCTCTCTTCCACCGCAGCGATGGCGGTGGTGCCGATGCAGGATTATCTGGGACTGGGCTCGGAAGCCCGGATGAATATCCCTTCCACCCTTGGTGGAACTAATTGGCAGTGGAGAATGAGAGAAGGAGCAGCATCGTCTGAGCTGGCCGGGAAAATTGCCGATCTGACAGTATTGTACGGGAGAGCCTGATGTCCTGCGGAGAAATATTCCGCTTACACAGAATTTTTCGGTGTGGTATAATAATAATGCAACGTGTAGTTTGAAAACGTAAATCCTGTTGTCAAACGCACGTTTTTTTGTGAGGTTTGCTGCGATCTTTCAGCAATCCCATTTTATTGTTTAATTTATCCCTATTTGGATAAGAATAAGTATAAACTTAAGGAAAGGAGATGCGACATGTATCAGGCCGGAGAATTGATTTTTTATTGCAGCGAGGGCGTATGCCGGGTGGAAGGTGTGGAAACGCTGGATATATCGGGAATTGACAGCGAAAAGCTGTATTACAATTTGAGTCCCGTTTACCATGTGGGCAACATCTATGTACCAGTCGATACGAAATTATTCATGCGGCCGATCATCCGGAGGGAAGAAGCGCAGCGTCTGATCACGCTCATTCCTCTAGTCAAGGTTGAAGTCGCATCCAACCAAAGCAGGCGTATGCTGGAAGAAAGCTATAACCGATATCTGCAGACCCACGACTGTCTGGATCTGATCCGCCTGTTAAAATCCATTCACCTAAAGGCCAGTGAAGCGGCAAAGGAGAAAAAAAAGCTGGGGGCAATCGACGAACGTTTTAAAAAGAAGGCGGAGGATCTGCTCTTCGGGGAATTTGCCATTGCATTGAACATTCCGAAGGAGGGCGTGAAGGACTATATTGAGAACAGGGTCAGAGAGATCGGAGTCAAGGATATTGCCATATAGAATAGCTCAGCTAATATAATAAACATAGAAAAAAGGGACATCAGGTCCCTTTTCTTGTATTAAAATCGTAAAAATCAAAGCTACCATCTCCGGTAATCGTCATATCTGCGGCGGTCATCCGCCATTTGGTAACGGATCGCCCGCTCTTGCCTTCTCTGCCTTCTCCTGCGTATCTGCCTTCTCTTCAGAACGACGTAGGCTGCAAACAGCAAAACGATCAGGATCAGTACCGACGCCAGAATTCTTTCCACCACCTTGGCAGTCTCATCGGACAGGCCGATAATCGAAAGCAGGCCCCCTTCTGGAATATCGCTTGCAGTTATCGCATCCACCGTACCGACAAGCTGATCTCCGGCATAAATTTCAACGACGCCGACCTTTTGTCCCTTTGTGATGGGAGCCCGAACCTTGTCGTCCAGTATAATTTTCGTATTAACCAGAGCGTCGGAGGCTTCCATGGGCAGGGTTGTATAGGCATCCCCCTGCGCCACGACTTCAACCTTTTTCACCGCTCCGCGTTTCACCTGGATTTCTCCCAGGATCGTTCCGCCGTCCATTGCCTTGACGCTTTTGTAATTCTCAAAGCCATAGTCCAGCAGCGCGATGGAATCGCCGAACCGGCCGGCATCGGTGGATTTCAAGACTACGCAAATCAGCTCGGTGTCTCCCCGCTTTGCACCAGCGATGAGACAACCGCCCGCATGACTCGTATAGCCTGTTTTGATTCCGGTTGCACCCTCGTATTTGGCGGCGCGCTGTCCGCCGTTTACGGGAACCTTTGTCCGTTCATCATAGATCAGACGGTTGGTGTTGTATAAATATCTCGTATCCTGCTTGTTTGTGGCAGGAATGATATAGCGATATGTCGTCACCAGTTCCCGGAACGTTTCATTTTTCATCGCCTCCCGGGCGATCATAGCCAGATCGTAGGCCGTTGTCAGGTGGCCCTCCTCATGGAGGCCATTCGGATTGACGAAGTGGGTGTTCTTCGCCCCAAGCTCGGCAGCTTTCTGGTTCATCAGCTCCGCAAAGGCCGGAACGGTGCCGGATATCTCTTTTCCCAATGCAACTGCGGCGTCGTTTGCCGATTCAAGAAGCAGTGCATACAGCAGCTGCTCAACCGTTACATTCTCTCCTTCCAGAAGATAGATCCGGCTGCCCTCTGTAAAGGGTGTTTCCGCATCGATGGTAACCAGCTTGTTCAATTCCAGATTTTCCAGCGCCAGAAGGGCGGTAATCACTTTGGTGGTGCTGGCCGGCTCCCTCTGTTCGTTCATCAGTTTATCGTAGAGCACCTGCCCCGTTTTGGCGTCGATCAAAACGGCTGTTTCCGCCAGAATGGCAGGCGGTTCCGTTGCGCCGTACGAGACAATTGGTGCTGCGTTGATCAAAACCAATACACTTATTATGATAATTGCAATCTTTCTCATATAATCCCCATGCTAAAGTCTATGCAAAAAAGTAATCAGCCAATTCAAAACCGTTCTCGAAAAATCTTCCTTTTTTTCCGGCTTCCTCATGGAAGGCTTTCTCTGGATCAGGCGCCGTTTCCTCCTCGCTGCTGTAAAGCACGTAGGGAACCGGCGTAGCGGAATGGGTACGGATGGACAAAGGTGTTCTGTGATCCGGTACGATCAACACCTTGAAAGCATCTCCGGAGGAATACAGATAGTCCAGGATCGGCTTGAGAACCAGTTCGTCAATCAGTTCAAGGGATCTGATCTTTCCCTCCATATCCCCCTGATGGGAACATTCGTCCGGCGCCTCAAGATGCAAATACACAAAGTCCTTGCCTTTCTTAAACTCGCTGACCGCAGCATCCGCCTTGCCCTTGAAGTTTGTGTGAATGGTCCCCGTGGCTCCCTCCACATCAATGGAATCCAATCCGGCGCAGAGAGCGATGCCCTTGATCAGATCAACTGCGGAAATAGCGGTTCCAGTTATTCCGTACTTGTCACGGAATGAGGAAAGGTTCGGCTTCCTGCCCTGTCCCCAGATCCATATGGAGTTGGCCGGGTTAAGTCCCTTCCGCATTCTTTCCTGGTTCACCGGATGTTCCGCCAAAAGACGGTAGCTCTCCTTCATCATTTCAGCAATGAATTCCGAGCCCTCCCCCTTCGGCATATGGTCCCCGGCTTTTTGTGTCAGCACATCATGGGGAGGCGTAAGATTATAATCCGTTGAACCGTTTTCTACGATCATAGCGTGCCGGTAGCTGACTCCCGGATAAAACCGGATTCCCTTTCCCCCCAGGTTCGCATCGATATATTCGATCAGGATCCTTGCTTCTTCACTGGTAATGTCGCCTGCACTGTGGTCCTCAATAGTAAGCTCTTCATAACTGCCCTGGCCCTTCAGTGTGACAAGATTTGTCCGAAACGCCACATCGGTATCTCTGAGCTTGATGCCCATGCTTGCCGCTTCCAGCGGGGATCTCCCCGTATGATAAATCAGGGGATCATATCCCATGACCGACAGGTTTGCGGCATCGCTGCCCGGCGCAATTCCCGGTGGTATGGTTCTCACAAGTCCGACCATGCCTCTTTGGGCCAATTGGTTCATATTGTTGATTATTGCTGTTTGCAGCGGGGTTTTGTTTCCCAGCGCTGCGATTTCTTCATCACCCGCTCCGTCGGGTACAAGGATTAAATACTTCATGATCTTTCTCCATTGGCAAAAGAAATGCTCTCTTAATGATACCATAAGAAAGCATCCTAAATGTGATTGTTTTGTAAAAAGTCAGTTCTTTTTTTATCAGAGGCTGTTTTTTCGCCTACTTATTGTCTGCCTCAAACTTTTTCATAAAAGCAATGAGCGCATCCACTCCCGACATGGGCATGGCGTTGTAAATGCTGGCCCGCATGCCGCCGATGGAACGGTGTCCGCCCAGATTATACAGCCCTGCCGCCTTGGCTTCTGCGGTAAATTTCTTGTCCAGCGTCTCGTCTCCGGTGACAAAGACCACATTCATCAGGGATCTGTCCTTCTCTACCACAGGGCACCGGTAAAGCCGGCTGCCGTCAATGTAGCTGTAAAGCTTCTTTGCCTTTTCCCTGTTGATTTGCTCCAGAGCCCTCACTCCGCCTTGTCTTATGATGTTTTTGAATACTTCGCCCGCCATATAAATTCCGAAGGTCGGGGGAGTATTGTACATGGATTCGTTGTTCACATGGATCTTGTAATCCAGATAAATCGGCGTGTTCTTTGGGGCAAACCCGATCAGATCATCCCGTATGATGACCATAACCACTCCGGCAGGCCCGATGTTCTTCTGCGCTCCCGCATAAATCAGCCCAAATTTGGAGACGTCAATCTCCTCGGACAGAATGCAGGAGGAAAGATCAGCCACCAGAGGAATCTCTCCCGTATCCGGGATATACGGATATTTTGTTCCATAAATGGTATTATTCAATGTGATATGGACATAGTCGGCGTCGGGTCTGAAGTCCTCCCGATTCACTTCAGGAATATAGGTAAAGTTGCTGTCCTCGGTGGATGCCGCAACTTTGATATCACCGAATTTCAAAGCTTCCTCATAGGCCTTTTTCGCCCAGGATCCCGTAATGACATAGTCCGCTTTCTTAGATCTGCGAAGCAGATTGATGGGAACCATGGAGAACTGAAGCGTAGCTCCTCCCTGAAGAAAAAGTACTTTATAATGATTCGGAATATGCATGATCTTCCGCAGATTGCTCTCGGCGGAATGAAGGATTTCCTCAAATTCTTTCGACCGGTGGCTCATTTCCATTACTGACATTCCACAGCCGTTATAATTGGTTAATTGTTCAGCAGCATGTTCCATCACTTCCAGCGGAAGCATGGAGGGGCCTGCGGAAAAATTGTAGACTCTATTCGATGCGCTCATCGATATTTCACCCCCAAAGTTAATTATTAATATGTTATTATATCACTTTACCAAAAGAGCGTAAAGTGCTATAATTTTACCTAAAATATATAGAAATTATTAATAGTAATAAAAATAACGAATCAGGAGATCAGAAAAAATGTACAAAATAGCAACCTTGAACAAGATATCCAATAAGGGCCTGGAACGATTCAGCAACCGCTATGAAATCAGCGAGGATATAAAAAACGCGGATGGTATTCTCGTCCGAAGTCAGGATATGCATTCCATGGAGCTGCCCGAAAATCTTCTCGCAATCGCAAGAGCGGGCGCCGGAGTTAACAATATTCCCGTAGACAAGTGTTCCAAAAAAGGAATCGTGGTATTCAATACGCCGGGGGCAAATGCCAACGCGGTAAAGGAACTGGTTCTGACCGGAATCCTGATGTCCGCGAGAAACCTGACCAGCGCAATCGCCTGGACAAAAACCCTTACGGAGGACATTTCAAAAACCGTGGAAAAGAATAAATCCCAGTTTGCCGGCCATGAAATCAAAGGCAAGGTGCTGGGAGTCATCGGACTGGGCGCCATCGGCGTCATGGTGGCCAATGCGGCGGAGAGTCTGGGAATGCAGGTAATCGGCTATGATCCATACATGTCGGTTCAATCCGCCCACGAGCTTTCCAGTTCTGTTGAAGTATATGAATCCCTGGATCTGATTCTGCCTAAGTGCGATTATATTACGATTCACGTGCCCTTTATGGAAAACACCAAGGAGCTGATCAACGAGAAGAGATTCAGTATGATGAAGGACGGCGTCTGCCTGCTTAACTTCTCCAGAGACCAGATCGTCAGCGAAGCGGACGTGATCCATGCGCTGGAATCCGGCAAGGTAAGAAAGTACGTCACCGATTTCCCGTCGGAAAATATTCTCTGCATGGACAAGGCGATCTGTATCCCCCATCTGGGAGCCTCCACCAAGGAATCGGAGGACAACTGCGCCAGAATGGCCGTGGACCAGCTGATGGACTATCTGGAAAACGGAAACATTACCAACTCCGTCAACTTCCCCAGCTGCTCTCTGGGTATCTGCACATCTAAGAATCGGATATGCGTACTGAATAAGAACATACCCGCCATGCTGGGAAAGATCACCGGCATCCTGGCGGATATGAATATCAATATCAGCGATCTGAATAACAGAAGCAAGGGAGACCTTGCCTACACCCTCATCGACGTGGACTCCGAGGTCAGCGAGGAGGAATTGAAAAAAGCCCTGAATGTTAACGGCATCATCTCCGTGCGGGTAATCTAATAACCGGTCAGCCCGAATATCAAACAAAAAAGCTGGACCTCTCAGTCCAGTTTTTTAATTGGAAATAACGGTGGCTTTCCGAATGAGCCTTGGCAGCATTCTGCACCGTATCCATTTCCGTCCTGGTGATTTCATTCCCGATCAACCCTGAAAGGAATAACGGCTGAAAGGGAAACAGGAAAGCTTTGAACGCTTTTGCACATATTATCATCCGAATCGAACAAGATTTTTAGTCAGTATTAATAATGTGATCGCTTCACATTTTAATACTCTAAAAATCGTGAGATGAGGATTGATAATATCAAAAGCGTGAAGTCTTTTAGTTTTACTTTCAGCCGTTATTTTGTTTCCTCCCACGCCACATTGACCAGGATTCCAATCACCAGAATATATCCCAGGATATAAAACCAGAACAGCAGCGCCACAATGGCGGCCAAGCTCCCATATAGCAAATCAAAGTTGGCGAAAACCGTGGCGTAATAGGAGTAGACTGAGGTGGCGATCAACATTCCGGCGGAAGCTACAATGCTCCCGGGCAGGATTTTACGGAACTGAAGCCGTTCCGACGGGAGAACATAGTAATTGTAGCTGATCATCAGGAAATACAGCGCCATGGCAACCGGCCAGCGCAACACAAACCATATACTGTCAAAGGTAAAATCCAGATTCAGAAATTTGTTTACATAGGAGGTAAAGATGTTGATCAGGATCTCGCCGTAGACCATGATCAGCAGGCTGAACACCAGGGTAAACAGGGTAATCAGGATCGTCTTGATCGCACGGAGCCGTTCCTTGAACCAGCTTCTCCCTCCGGAGGGATGCCCGGTAAAAGAGTAGTTGGAAATCCGCATCATGGAATACTGCGCTTTGGAAGCCGCCCATAACGCGAAAATGATAAAGGCCGCGCTGATGGCGCCGGATGGCGTGTAGGTAAGATAGGTTGAAAGGTTTTCGTAGATGTCGGGAGAAACGTATTGGGAAAGCAGATCCCGGATCACTCCCATGGAAATGGAAAACACGCCCATCAATTCTCCCAGAATAATGGCGATCGGCACCATGGACAGCAGAAAGAAGAATGCCAGCTCAGCCGCCACCCCCTGATAGTACGGATCTGTCATTCTCTTTATGATGATCAGAATGATATTCAGCAATCTTCTGTTTTTCATATTGCTTTTATTCCCTTTACCTCTTCTTGCTCTTTCTTATTCTTCTTGCTCCTTCTTACTCATTCTGAGCCTCCCGGAGCTTTTTTCTTAAATTCTGAAGGGCGACAGCCCGGTGGCTGATCTGATTCTTTTCCGCTCCCGACAGCTCCGCAAAGGTTCGATCAAATCCGTTCGGGACGAACAGCGGATCGTAGCCAAAGCCGTTGCTGCCCTTTGGCTCATATATAATATGCCCTTCACATTCGCCTCTTGCCATAATTTTTCTGCCGTCGGGATAAACCATGGTGATCACGGACACAAATCTGGCGGTCCGCTTTTCCGGCGGCACGTCGGCAAGGAGCGACAACAGCTTTTCGTTGTTCTTCCTGTCATTTCCGTCTTCACCGGCAAACCGGGCCGAAATCACTCCTGGAGCACCGTCCAGCGCATCCACCATCAGGCCGGAATCATCCGCGATGGTGATTTGTCCGCAGAGCTCCATAATTGCCCTCGCCTTCTTTTCCGAGTTTTCCTCGAAGGTTCTGCCGTCCTCTTCCACTTCGATATCGGGGACTCCGGCCTCATCTCGTGAAATCGTCTCCATGCCGAATTCCCTGATAATCGCCTGTATCTCCTCAATTTTATGTTTATTCTTTGTTGCTGCCACGATTCGCATGCATATCCTCCTGTTCCTTCCTCCGTATTTGCCGGAAGCAAAGCTCTATTCAAGCTCTCCCAGAATCTCCTTTTGGATCTGGCAGAGCTCCCTGCATCCCTTGTGGGCCAGAGCAAGCATCTGCTGCAGCTGCTCCGGACGGAACGGGGAATCTTCTCCTGTGCCCTGTACCTCTATATATTCTCCTTGATCCGTCATAACCACATTCATGTCCACCTTGGCTGTGGAATCCTCGGCATAGGGGAGATCAAGCACAATCCGTTCCTCATCCCCGTCGGCAAGAATGCCGACGCTGACTGCAGAGACAAAATGCTTTACCGGTATGGATTCGATCATCCCGTTTTCTTTCATCCATTTCATGGCTTCCACCATGGCGATAAAGGCTCCTGTAATAGAAGCGGTGCGGGTTCCTCCGTCGGCCTGGATCACATCGCAATCGACCAGAATGGAACGCTCCCCCAATCCGTCAAGATCCGTAACCGAGCGCAGAGAACGGCCTATAAGTCTTTGGATTTCCATCGATCTTCCGTCAATCTTGCCCCTGCTGGCGTCTCTGACCTTCCGCGTCGCTGTGGATCTTGGGAGCATTCCGTATTCGGCGGTGACCCATCCTCTGCCCGTACCCTTCAGGTGGGGCGCTGTTTTATCATCCACTGAGGCGGTGCAGATCACCTTCGTGTCCCCCATCTCAATCAGGACGGAGCCTTCCGCGTGCATCAGATAGTGGTTGGTGATCTTTACCTTTCTCAGTTCGTCAAAATCTCTGTCGTCTTCTCTTTTCATGAAATCCTCCTTCAAGTTATGCGACAAAAATCTACGAATATTCATTCGTGATTTTTTAGCATTAATTCTGCCGTGCGGTGCAACGTCCGTAAACGGACTCCTACTCGCTTACGCACCTAGCCACATTTGCAAAGCAAATATATGGTAGGTGCTATACGGAAATTCCCTGACTTCAGTCAGATGGAATTTTCCGTTTGCTCGCTGCTGTCCGTTTTGCCAGCCAAGCGAGCTTGGGGCAAAAAGGCTAAAGCACCGGGCAGAATGTTAAAAGAAGAACTCTTACGAGTTCTTCATCATTACGCTTTCGATGACATCTGCCACATCCTCGCAGGCGTCGCAGCAAATTTCCATGTAATGGAGCGTCCGGCCCCAGCCGTACATTTCAATCGGATCCTTGCCGTTCACATAAAGGTTCCTTGTCGCCTTCATAAACAGCTCGTCCCCTTCCTCTTCCATCCTGTTGATTTCTACGATCAGGCCGTGGAGGGTCTGGGATTTTCTGAAGTTATGAAATTCATGAAGGGCTTCCCTCAAGGCTTCACAGCATTTTACGATGATGTCGGCCATTCTCAGTGCGTCTTCCCTCATGGTCTTGACGTTGAACATGTACATACGCATCAGGACATCCTCAATATTGTCCGTTACGTTGTCGATGGCGTCAGCCATTGCAACGATATCTTCTCTTTCAATGGGAGTAATGAACTCCTTCGCCAGCTTTTTCATCATGATGTGGCGTTCCACGTCGCCTGCATGCTCGATGTTGTGCATGAGCTTCATCTTTTCTTCCAGCTCATCCGGATTATAGTTGTGCATGATTTCGCTGAGCAGGTTTGCCGCTTCACAGGAATAATTGACCAATTCCACGAACGTGCTGAAATAACTATCTTCTTTCTTTATTGCCATTGCAGTTCTTCTCCTTTAATATCTCTGAGAGAGCATTTATATTAAAATATCTTCATGAACAGTAACGCCATAATAAATCCGATTGCTCCGCAGCCCGGGAAAGTCAGAACCCAGGCGGACACCATGCCCTTAACGACTCCCCAGTTGACTGAGGATAGTCTTTTCGCCGCTCCGACTCCCATGATGGAAGTTGTCTTCGTATGGGTGGTGCTTACCGGAAGACCGAAGGTCGAGGCGGTAAACAGGCACAGCACAGCGGCCAGATCGGCCGAGAAGCCTTGATATTTCTCCAGCTTGACCATATCCATGCCGACGGACTTGATGATGCGGTAGCCCCCGATGGAGGTCCCCAGCGCCATAACCAGCGAGCAAAGGACCATAAGCCAGATCGGGATATGAAACTCCGTAATATTGCCTTGTCCCTGAGCCAGGAAGATGCCCAGCAGGAAAACTCCCATGAACTTCTGTCCGTCCTGCGCTCCGTGCATGAACGCCATGCCCGCAGCACCGCCGATTTGTGCATTTTTAAAGAAAGGATACGCCTTTCTCCTGTCAAAGTTTCTGAATATCTTCTCAATCACCTTGACAACGATCCAGCCCATGCCGAAACCCATGCCAGTGGAGAGAACCAGACCGTACAGGACTTTCACCCATTGATCCGGATTAATTCCCGCAAAACCGCCCTGCAAGGCGATAGCCGCTCCTGAAAGGCCGGCAATCAGAGCGTGGCTCTCGCTGGTCGGAATCCCGAACCACCATGCCGCCGTCGCCCAGAGCACAATGGCAAACAGAGCTGCGCAGAGTGCAATCAGCGCGTCTTCCGAGTTGCCTCCGAAATCCACCATTTTATATATGGTCTGTGCCACCGTGGCATTGAACATGGTCATGATAAATACGCCGAGGAAGTTACACACGGCTGCCATGGCGATAGCAGCACGAGGGCCCAATGACCTTGTGGAAACACAGGTAGCGATGGCATTCGGCGCGTCTGTCCATCCGTTCACCAATATGACACCCAGAGTTAACAAAGTTGTGATCACAAGAGCCGGATTGGAAAATAGCTGATTTATAAAATCGCCAAGTAATACTGTCATGCTTAGCCTCCTTTTCAAACGATATTATCATACCATTTTTAGTCAGGTAATACAATAATAAATGTCCTATGACAGCCTGACAGGAAGGCCCCGCTAATGCGGGGCCTTCCTAATAACAGCTCTCTGCTATTTTTTTAAGAGATATGAGCTTTGCGCCATGCCTTCCTTCCTGGAATTATGTCCAAGATTCTGTTTCGAAAAGGTTCCCGGCACGACTCCGTCCTTGACTTCCTTGGCGGATTTCGCATCCTTCTTTACACCGGCTTGGTTTTTCTTTGTCATAGATATCACCTCGGAGCTATTTTGTCCTTTTCCATGAGACGATATGCCTGTTCCGTTTTATTTTTCAAAAGAAATTCCATCACCTGATCTTTGTTCATGACGGCCTTTGTAGCCCCGACCGCCTCCGTGGAAAGAGCGGCAACCGCGCTGGCAAACAAACCGCACTCCAAAAGCTCTCCCCCGTCCAAAACAGCTGTGATAAAGCCTGCTGCAAAATTGTCCCCCGCTCCGGTGGTATCCACCGCATCGACGGAAAAAGCAGGAATGCGATGCCGTTCCTTCCTGCTTTTCACCAGGCAGCCTTCACTCCCCAGCTTTATCACCACGGTTCCTATCCCGTATGTCAGAAGGCAATCCGCCATTTCATCAGGATCGGAAAGACCTGTAAGCAGAGAGGCTTCCTCCCTGTTGGGCAGGAAATAATCCAGATAGGGCATGGCTTCTCTCAAATCTTCCATGGTCTCCCCTCCGGTCATGGGCACCATATCCGCAAAGGTGGCTACACCGTGGGCTCTTGCCTCCTTGAGTATGTTCAGGACCGTTTCGGGATTTCGGAGTCTGCTGCTGAAAATACTGGCCAGAGAAACTGCCTTGGCCTTGGCCACAAAGCCATAATCAATATCCGCAGGTTCCAGGCTGCCGGAGCCTGGTCCCATGTTTTTTACAAAATGCCGCTGCCCATCCTTGCCGATGACCACCACATTGATTCGGGTATCCGTTTCAGGATCCCGCTCCAGTCTGCTGTGGTCCACTCCTTCCGCCTTGCATCTTTCTATAATCAAATCGCCCAGCATGTCTGTGCCGATCCGGCTTATAAGGGCAGTCTTTTTCCCGAGGCGCGATAGAATAACGGCTTCATTCAGCGCGTCTCCTCCCGTAGTAAGCTTTATTTCCGGCACGACGACGGTTTCCTGCTGAAAAATGTGCTCATCCAGCGGACCCAAAGGCAGGTCCATGAGCGCGACGCCGATCACGGCGACATCAATACGATCCATAATAACACTCCTTATGCTGATGACCGGCGCTGCATTTCTCCCGCAGAACAGCCGGTCCTCTTTATTATATCGGATAGCCGTTTCCAAATCAAACCATACTCAGGATATTATTCTCCGAAGCTGCCTGAAGAATCTACATTTTGATATAGAATCCGAAAAAAGTGTTACACTAAAACCGAACAAGCTGCAAGCGTCGGAACTCGTCCTTCATACGCCGAAAATCTTGCAGATTGACTTCAATATCCCGCATGTTATAATATGGTTCTATATTTCTCTATCAAAGGAGTTTCAAATGGACAAGATTAAGGATAATATTCATGTGATCGGTATGCAGATGGACCTTGGGGCCTCCAAAAGAGGCGTCAATATGGGGCCTCTTGCAATCCGCTATACCGGATTGATGGAAAAGCTTGCCGAGCTGGGGTTTCAAACCCTGGACAAGGGAGATATCGTAGCCGGCGAACCGGAAACGGACAACCCGAAATTGAAAAATTTCCGTCCGATCTTTAATGCGAATAAGAATCTTTTCGAGGAGGTAACCGATACTTTAAAGCAGGGAGCCTTCCCGGTGATTTTAGGCGGAGACCACAGCCTCGCCGCCGGCAGCATCGCTGCGACCAACCACTACTTCAACAAGGTCGGCGTCATCTGGATCGACGCCCACGGGGACTTTAACTGCGACAAGTGCACTCCCAGCGGAAACATGCACGGGATGCCGCTGTCCGCCTTGACCGGTTTTGGTCCTGATCAAATGATCGCCTTTACCGACGCCTTCAAGTTCGTGGATCCGAAAAATGTGGCAGTGGTAGGCGGAAGAGATATCGATCCCGAGGAAAGAAAGAAAATGGCACAGTCCGGCATTCATGTCTTTTCCATTCATGACGTGGACATGCTTGGAATGGCCGAGGTAATGAGAAGAGCCATTGAGGTGGCTTCCGACGGAACAGACGGAATCCATGTCAGCTTCGACGTGGATGCGATCACACCACAGGAGGCGCCAGGCGTCGGCACACCGGTACACAGCGGACTGACCGTTAGAGAAGCCTTTCTTGCCGCGGAGCTTCTGGCCATGTCCGGCAAATTGATCGCTCTGGATATGGTGGAAATCAACCCGATTCTCGACGAGCGGAACAAAACGGGGCTCCTCGCCTGCGAATTGATCCTGTCCCTGCTGGGAAAAACCGTTTACTGATAAGCCATTTTGCCCGTTACCCCATGCGGTTTTGAGGGTATGATACAGTATGGCTTTTAGAAAGCGCATCATCCTAAATGCATAAATATCGAAACAAGAGGTGACGGAATGGATAAAAGAACAAAAATCATTATGAGCCAGGTAATGCTTCCGAGTCAGGCCAATGTGGCGGGGAATGTCCATGGGGGCGAAATCATGAAGCTGATGGATACCGCTGCCGGGGCAGTCGCGAGGAAATATTCAAGATGCAATGTGGTAACGGCCCGGGTGGATGAACTTCAGTTTCATCAGCCGATTTTCGTCGGGGCTCTGGTCACGCTGACAGCAACCATCTCCTATGTGGGGCGGTCCTCCATGGAGGTGATTGTAACCGTGGATGTGGAAGACCTGGAATCCGATACAGAACCGAAACGCGCCCTGTCCTCCTACTTTACCATGGTTGCCCTGGACAAATGGGGAAAGCCCCGCGAGGTGCCCAGGCTGCTGCCCGAAACGGAAGAGGAGAAGGCGCTCTACGAAGAAATCAAAAGGAGACGGGACCAGGCGAAATGCCGGTGCGAATCCTGAAATATCAGCCATCTATAAGGACCTTGCGCTCTGTTCCTTCGTGGAGCAGATCCCACAGGTCTTTTTCTTTTCCGTCCCGGATGGCATCCCGGTACTGCTCAAGCCTGCGGATCATGCCGTCAATTTCATCTGTAAGGTTTTCCCTGTTCAGCATAAAAAGCTCTGTCCACATGGTTTCATTCAGCTTGGCCACCCGGCTTAAATCCTTGTAGCTTCCTGCGGAAAACCCTTTATGCTTTACGGAGGTAGGGCTTTTTACATAAGCGCTGGATACTACGTGGGCAAGCTGTGAGGTAAAGGCGATGATGCGGTCATGTTCTTCCGGCGTTGAAAGCTGGACATGATTAAAGCCAAGGGAAAGCCAGAACTTTTTCAGCCGTTCCATTTCCTGAATGGTCATATCCGTCTGGGGGGTCAGAATCATCGACGCATGCTTGAACAGATTCTTTTGGGAATGTTCAAAGCCCGAGAACTCAATCCCCGCCATCGGATGGCCTCCCACATAGGAAAAGCCTCCCTTTTGGGCGATCGGGTACAGCTCCGAGCATACCGCCGCTTTGACTCCGCAGCAATCGATGACCACGGAGCCAGCCTTGACGTCCTCTCCGTGGGCTTTCATATATTCTATTGTAGCGCCGGGATACAATGCCAATATGAGGTAGTCGCAATCTCCGATCATATCATCGGATAATCTGCCGTCCATTGCTTCCAACAGCAGGGCTTTGCAGATGACCGATTCCTGCAGGTCCGTTCCGAACACCTCATGTTCCGTATTCTGTTTGATGGCCTTGGCAATGGAGCCGCCGATCAGACCAAGCCCTACGATTCCTATTTTCATTTCATTTCCCTCTTTTCTGCTTTCCAATCATTGTCCCGCCCTGTAAGCGTGGGGCAGGATATTCCTCACTGCTTCCGCAACGTCGGCAAACGCATCCGGCGTAAGGGACTGCTGTCCATCGCAGAGCGCGTGAACCGGATCGTTGTGAACCTCGATGAGGAGACCGTCGGCGCCTACTGCCGCGGCGCCCATCGCCATGGGTTTCACCAGTCTGGATAGTCCTGTAGCATGACTTGGATCCACGATGACAGGCAGATGGGTCATTGACTTGAGCAGCGGTACAGCGGACAAATCCAGTGTGTTTCTGGTGATCGTCTCAAAGGTCCGGATTCCTCTTTCGCAGAGGATGACCTGTCCGTTGCCGCCGGCCATAATGTACTCCGCGCTCATGAGAAGCTCCTGCAGGGTGCTGGAGAGCCCCCGCTTCAGCAGCACCGGCTTGTTTGTCCTTCCAAGCTCCTTGAGCAGTTCAAAATTCTGCATGTTTCGCGCTCCGACCTGGACCACGTCCACCTCTTCAAACAAATCCAGCTGAGACAAATCCATAATTTCCGAAACGATAGGCAGTCCGGTCACCCTCTTGGCCTCGAGGAGCAGCTCGATGCCCTTGTCGCGCATTCCCTGGAACGCGTATGGCGAGGTCCTCGGCTTGAATGCGCCCCCTCTCAGCATGGCGGCTCCGGAGGCCTGGACGCTCTCCGCCACGGATATAATCTGCTCTCTGGATTCTACCGAACAGGGCCCGGCGATTATTTGAAAGCTTCCTCCGCCTATTTTGACGCCGTTTACGTCAATCACCGTATCCCGGGGATGGAACTTGCGGTTGGCATTCTTGTAGGGTTCCGTGATCCGTTTCACATCCTCCACGATATCCAGCGCGGAGATCAGATCGATGTCCACCACGGAGGTGTCGCCGATCAACCCCAGTATGGTGGTGTTTTTTCCCTGGGAATAGTTTATTTCAAGGTTCAGGCTCTTCAACCACTGGATCAGATTTTCCAGTTGTTTCTGATTCGGGTTATCCTTTAATACGACAATCATTTCTCATACCTCCTGTCAAATTTATCAAGGGAACGGAAGAATTCCATTCCGGCTGCCTCATATTACCCATACGATAAAAAAACTCCGCAGTGAATTTCACTGCGGAGCCTGATTCTTTACCGATTCTTCCTAAAAGAACAGCACGGGCATCCTTCTCATGCGGTGAAACTCAAACAAGCCTTACTTCCATAGTAATAGTAAGAAGTAAAGCTAACGTAAGCGTATTCAGCTGCATATCGGGACACGTTCATGATATTCTCCTGATTTCCGTTTTTAATTTCTCTTATCATAGCATAGGAAAAATGCATTGTAAATAACCAAATTCTAAAATCTCCACACCTGTACAAACCCTTAAATCCTTAAATCCAGCTCCTGCATCACCCGGCTTTCTCCGTTTTCCAGGAGAACAAACCCGGACTCCCGGAGTTGCCCGGCCATACCGCTTGAATGATACAGATTCATCTGTGTGCTGACACTTCCGAGGTAGATCGCGCCGACGTTTTTATCGGTCAGAGCGACCAAATGGCTGTTGCCCAACTCGTCATGATACCAGATTTTCAGGTGATGGAATACGGAATCATTTTCATCGATCCAACCGTTGCCGTCTTCGTCATATTCCGCCAATTCCCCGTAGCCATGGTCGGTCCGAGGCCCGAACAGCTCTCTGCCGTCATCCACCGTCCCGTTGTTGTTCCTGTCCAGGGCAAGGTACCCGCTTCCCGCGCTTAGCATCCGGAGAGTTTCACGATCTCCGTCAAAGTCGATATCGAAGGCCATGGTCTTGTCCCGGAAGGAAGCCACGCTTCCTCCGAAATTGATCACCAGCGGGTCCTTCAGCGCTGCTCCTGCTCGAAGCTCGAAGCTGCTCTGCCTGATCACCTCCTGGTCGATGTTGAAAGAGAGATTCAGGCTGATCTCTCTGCCGTCGGCGGTTTTTACCAGTCCGGTGGCGGCAAAGGACACCCTGCTCCTTTCGATTTGTGTCTCGCTGCGGTTGTAGATCAGGCCAAAGCCCGATCCCGCTCCCAATCTTGTCGCCCGGTTGCCGGAGAAGGTGATTTTCAGATGGTCAAATGCCTGACCGCTGCTGTCATACCTCCCGTAGTTCCGGCTGATGTTCGGAATCCTGAACTTGACAGTCTTGCCGGTAAGCCGGCTGAGAAACTCCTCAAGCAATTGGATTCTTAGTTCCTGCTCCGTCAGGATCGGTTCTTTTTCTCCTGTTTCCGATGTCTCTGCCACAGAAGAGGTTACGGAAGTGCTCACCGAAATCCCCTGCTGTGAAAATTCCTGGACATCGAAGGAAAAAGAACTGATTCCCGCGGAACCCTGACCGGTCCAGATATTCAAGCTTTCCCTCATGCTCATCATGGACACGACTGAACTGCCTCCCTGCATATTCAGGGCGGAACTTTCAATTCTCATAGATTTACCTCCTTCTTAATAAAAGATGCACTTCAATCTATATATCGGCCGTTTTGAAGGGATATTGAGAAATTATTCCAGTTAACGATAAATAAATCCAAATTGTGGTTGACATCTATATCGTTGGCCGATATAATAATATCACCGTACGATATATCGTCAATCGATATATCGTTAGGCGATTTAAGCGACGGCTCCATGATGCTGCGCCGCCATTGGAGCCAATTTAGAAAGTAAAATAAATTGAGAAAGAGGTTTGAAACATGACTGAGCAAAAGGAATCCATCGCGCTCACAGAAGCGGTTTATTATATCCTGCTTTCCCTCTATGAGCCCATGCATGGCTACGGGATCATGCAGAATGTGGAGAGGCTTAGCAAGGGAAGAGTCAGCCTGGCTGCCGGCACCCTTTACGGAGCCATCGGCACCATGCTGGAAAAGGGCTGGATCCGGGCGCTGCCCGAAGAAACCAATTCCCGGAGAAAAGAATATGAGATCACGGAAAGCGGAAAGACGGCGGTAAGAAACGAGCTGAAAAGGCTGAATGAGCTGCTGGAAAACGGCATGTCCATAGAAGGAGGTTATGACAGATGAGACATACGGTATACAAATTATTATGGGGCTGGGAATACGACAAGGAGGAGAAATGGCTGAACGAAATGGCCGCCCAGGGGAAGGCCCTGGTATCAGTCGGTTTTTGCAAATACATTTTTGAGGATACGGAGCCGGGAGAGTATACGATTAAAATTGAACTCCTTGACAACATGGCCTCCTCCCCTCGAAGCAAATCCTATATCCGTTTTCTGGAGGAAACTGGGGCGGAACATATAGGGTCCATTTTCCGCTGGATCTATGTAAGGAAAAAGGCGTCAAACGGCGCCTTGGATCTTTATTCCGACATCGGATCCAAGATCCGCTACATGAAACGGCTTCAGACCTTCTTTATCTCACTGACGATCTTCGAATTATTCATCGGCATCATGAACCTCGCCGTCAGCTTTTTGCCCCACAATCAGGTGAACGGGACAAATCTGTTCTTTGGATTCTTGCTCCTCTTCATCGCTGTAATGTGCGCAATTGCAGCAGTTTCCCATACGAAAAAGCTCCGAAACCTGCAGCGGGAACGTCTGATCAGAGAGTAGACTTCATGCGGACCTGTGGAAGCTCTTTCAGCCAGTCTCTACTGGCTGTCGGGCAGCCGTCCGCCTGCAGCTACATATTGGTACAAGCCCTGGGCAAAGTAATTGCTGGCGCTCTCCGCCTGATCGAGAAGCACGCTGAACACATCAAGATTCAGGCCGAATTCCCCGGTGAGAAATGTGGTGGATTCCACGATCAGATTCCGGAGGATGTCATACAGAATCGTTCGCCATCTGGTCTCATCCCAGAACGGATTGACGGAGGCCATAAAAGCGGCCAGCTCATCGGCATTCTGATATAATAGCTGTGTGTTGCGATTTACTTCCTCTATGTCGCCTGCCATCTGCGCAGAGATTAAGCCGTCCATCAGAACGACAAAAGTGTCTACCAGTCCTTCCGAAACGAAGGCAGCCTCTTCACCGAACACCCTGACCATCATGTCGCCTAGTTCATCGGCAACCTGACCGAAGCGTACCATCACCTCCGCCTCGTTTCCTATGTCTTTGGTTTTTGCCAACATATAGGCTCTGGACCAGGTTATGAGATCAAACCAAAGCATTCTCAGCCCGAAGATCGCATTCATCTGTTCAAAAGTAAGGCATTGCTCCGACGGTATCGCGTTGGGGCACTGAACGCCTGAAGTGATGTAATCGTAAAGTCCTTCCGTAAAGACATAACCGATTTGGTTGCTTAGCTCTGTCAGCCGGTCGAATAGTTCAATGTCTCTCCGGTAGTCACCGGAAGCGAAGGAGTTGGCTTCTTCAATAGTATAGCGAAGGTAGGTTCCAAGGAAGTCTCTCCACTGGGCTTCGTCGAAGTAAGGATTGATTGACGCAAGAAAAGCTGCCCTATCCGTCGCATTCTGGTATAACCGGTCCACCGCCTGCACTACGGCCTCGGTGTTTTCCTGAAGCTCAGCGGTGATCAATTCCCTGATCCCGATGGTATACTGATTCAACAGCCCGGAAAACTGATTGGCGATCTGCCGTCCGAATACGATCTGCAGAAGATCCCCGAAATTGAGATTTTCAATATATAGGCGACTGAATGCTTCTTCTGACGTACCGATCCCCATATATCTGCTGATAATGTAAACTCTGGTCCATGTGGTCAGCCTTCTCCAGAACAGCCGCGCGTTGAAGATCATGTTGATCTGGCTGAATGTGATACATTGTTCGTCAAACTTGGTTTTCATGGTCTCAAGTCTCCTTTCAATATAATAACCAGTATATTGCACAAGGATATCGATTGATACCGGCAGACAAAAAACACTATGGAACGGGATCATTCCATAGTGTTTTCTTTTCATACTTTTTATCCGCCGGGAAGTATTATCTGCATTTCTCCAGCAGGGCTTCCCATTTTTCGTCAACATACTTCTGGGCCTCGTCGATCATCCATTCATTGCTCTTCTCAAACAGATGCCGGAATCTGCCCTGCTTTTTCAGGTACTCTTCCACCGGCAGCTTTTTCTTCGGTTCGTAATTCAGCTTCCAGACGCCGTATTCCACTTCAAACAGCGGCCATACGCAGGTGTCCACCGCAAGCTTGCAGATCTCCGCCAGATCCTCGGATTCATACCTCCAGCCCCTTGGACAGGGCGACATGATGTTCAGGAAGGCGGGACCCTTTGTATAGATTGCTTTTTCCGCCTTCTCATGAAGGTCCTTGAAATTGCCGATGAAGGTGGTCTGGGCGACGTAAGGTATATTATGAGCAGCGATGATCGCCGTCAGGTCTTTCTTGTTCTGGGGCTTTCCGGGAATCACGGTGCCCGCCGGCGTGGTGGTGGCGTCGGCAAATCTGGGCGTGGAAGAGGACCTCTGAATACCGGTGTTCATATAGGCCTCATTGTCGTAGCACACGTAAACCATATCATGGCCGCGCTCCATTGCTCCCGACAGGGACTGAAGCCCGATATCATAGGTTCCGCCGTCGCCGCCAAAAGCGATGAATTTGAATGTATCATCGATTTTTCCTTTTTTCTTCAGCACCCGGTAGGCGGCTTCCACTCCCCCGGCCGTTGCTCCGGCATTTTCAAACGCGCTGTGAATATAGCTGTCCTTCCAGGCTGTATAGGGATACAGGAAGGAGGAAACCTCCAGGCAGCTTGTCGCATTGGTGATCACCGCCTTGTCCTCGGGCTTCAACGCCCTCAGCACTCCCCGCACCGCTACGGCGCCGCCGCAGCCGGCACAGAGACGGTGACCGCCGACAAAACGTTCCGGTTTATGTACCTGCTCCTTTAGATTATAGGCCATCCCTGTCACCTCCCTGTTCTCTCTGTCCGATGTGCCGGTATGTCTCTCCCGGGATTCCGGTCCTTGCGATTTCCAGGAGATTATCGTAAATCATGGCGAAGTCCGCCGTACAAATGTCCCTTCCTCCCAGACCGTAAACGTAATTCACGGCTTTGGGGCGGTTTTCCAGATCGTAAAGCGCGGAGCGAACCTCTGCAAACAGCGGGCCTCCGCAGGCGGAAAAGCTTTCGGCCTTGTCCATCACCGCAACGGCTTTTACTGCCGACAAGGCCTGGGCCAGCTCCTCCATGGGGAAAGGCCGGAATACGCGGATCTTGATCAGTCCTACTTTTTTCCCTTCCCCACGAAGCTGACGCACCGCTTCCTTTGCCGTTCCGGCGCTGGAGCCGATGATGACCACTGCGGCTTCCGCATCCTCCATTTCATATTCCTCAAAAAACCCGTAGCATCTGCCCGAAAGCTCCTGGAACTGTTTTGCCACGGAAAGGATCACAGCCTTGGCATTTTTCATGGCCTCGGCCTGCTGCTTCTTATGTTCCATATAATAATTGGAGATGTCGTAGGGGCCTACAGCCAGAGGGTTCTCCTTTTTCAGCAGGTAGTTTTCAGGATTGTATTCCCCCACGAAGCGCTTTACCGCTTCATCCTCCAAAAGTTCGATATTCTCAACCGCATGGCTTGTAATAAATCCGTCCTGGCAGATCATTACCGGCAGGCGCACATCCTTGTTTTCTCCAATGGGCATGGCCTGGATGAAATTATCGTAGACCTCCTGGTTTGTTTCGGCATAGATCTGGATCCAGCCGCTGTCCCGCGCTCCCATGGAATCGGAATGGTCGCAGTTGATATTAATCGGTCCGGTCAGCGCCCTGTTTACCAGGGCCATGGTTACCGGAAGCCTTGCGGAGGCGGTGACATAAAGCATTTCCCACATCAAGGCCATTCCTGCGGACGAGGTTGCCGTAACGGCTCTTGCGCCCGCTGCTTCTGCGGCCATGCAAGTGGACATGGCACTGTGCTCCGACTCGACGGCGACAAACTCCGTATCCACCTCACCGTTCGCCACATAGGTGGAAAAATACTGTGGGATTTCCGTGGACGGCGTGATGGGAAACGCCCCCATCACATCGGGATTGATCTGTTTCATGGCAAAGGCAACCGCTTCGTTGCCGGACATTCTGCTTCTGGCCATCATGCACCCTCCTTTACCAGTGTAATCGCTTTGAAGGGACAGACCTTGACGCAGATTCCGCAGCCCTTGCAATGCATAAAGTCAAATTCCAGGCGTTTTCCGTCGCTGACGGGAATTGCGCTGTCGGGGCAATAAGGAACGCAATACATGCAATGGGTGCACTTTTCCTCATGAAAAACCGGACTCATCGTTCGCCAGTCTCCGGTATTTACAAGAACGGACGTGCCGCCTTCATAGATTTCGCCTCCCTCCGTCATTTCCTGCCATGGGGTGGCCTCGTTTATCTCGCTTGCTCTCTTGATCATCCGGCGCATACCTCCTCCAATGATTTTCTGATGGCATTCATGTTTCCTTCCACCACATCCGGTTTGGATTCGAATTTATGACGGAAGGACGCTTCCATATCTCTCAGGAAATGCTCCGCATTCACCACATTGCTGACCTTTACTGCAGCCGCCAGCATGGGTGTGTTCGGGAAATAGCTGCCGATCGTTTCTTCGGATATTTTTCTGGCGTCTATGGTATACACCTTTCCCCTGTAGCCTCTGAGAAGAGGTCTCAGCTCCGCCGGAGGCTTGCCGCTGTTGATAATGACAGCGCCCTCCTCTTTCAACCCTTTTGTAACATCTACGGAAGTCAACAGCGTTTCATCCACTACAACCACATAGTCCGGATTGTAAATGTTGGAATGGACGGTGCAGCGCTCGCTGCTGATCCTGTTATATGCGGTGATGGGCGCTCCCATGCGTTCCGGACCGTATTCCGGAAATCCCTGGACGTACTTGCCCGAGCTGAACGCTACGTCAGCGAGAAGCAGACATGCGGTCTTAGCTCCTTGTCCGCCGCGGCCGTGCCAACGAATTTCAATGATATCCTTCATGATTCTACCTCCTCGAATTAGCGTATTCCCGAAACAGTCGAAGGGGGAATTAAAAAAGCTTCCGTCCTGCAAAGGACGAAAGCTTAGAGCTATCGCTATACCACCTATTACTGCATACCAACATACGCGTTCCCTGTAACGGGGGAAAACCGTCAAAGCCTACTGTGATTTCGGCCTGCGACTCAGGAGTGATTTTCGGCATTTCTCTACTGGTATCGGGCTCCCACCGTCCCCGAATCGCTGCAACGTTTGAAAAATACTTACTCTCTCCATCTCAGTCTTTTGCTTTTTGTTGAATTCAGTATAGTGGAAAGATTTCTGTTTGTCAAGATAATATTTCCGGAATTTTTTTGTGCATTTCAACAAATTCCAGGCTTTCACTGTGCAGATACATTTCCTTGCAAAGGGAGTACAGCGAAGCCGTCATATCCAATTTTTCACTGGGGTCAAATTGGAACCTAACGCCGTAGTCGTAGAGATTCTTCTCAACTTCCTGAGCCCAGACCGGTGATCCGCAGACCCTCGTCACTCCGCCGTCCTTCAGCGGGATGGCAAACTCTAGAATCAGATCGCTATTGACAGGCAGCCTCACTCCGGCGGAAAAGCACAGCCCCTCCGAGCTGAGATTTTTCAGTTCAACCTTCATATTGCCTATCTTGAACTTCTGTCCCGGAGTCTCAACGACGGACATGTCCGCCTCGAGAGATTGCGGAATCTTGATTCTGAAATATCTTCGTTTCTCTCTTCCTTCCTTATTCTCTTTTGCAAGCTGAGTCGGAGAGCATTTCTCCTTGGACAACAGCTCCTCGAACTCTTCGGCAGGAACCGGTTTATTAAACAAATGACCCTGACCGGAATAGCAGTTCAGCCCCTTCAGGTAGTCGAGCTGATCCATCTTTTCGACGCCCTCGGCTACCACCTTGATCTTCAGCTCCTGTGCCAGATCGATGACGGAGCGGGTGATTATGGTGCTGGCTTCATCCACCATGACATTCTTGATAAAGGATCGGTCGATCTTCAGAATATCGATGTTGAAGGTGTTCAGGTAGGAAAGGGAAGAAAACCCTGTTCCGAAGTCGTCCAGAGCAACCTGGATTCCTTCCGCCTGAAGCCGCTTGATGTCCACGACAGCCTTTTCCGGATTTTTCATGAATACGCTTTCCGTAATTTCCATGATAAGGAAATGAGGATCCAGCTCATACTGGTTGATAATCTGGATAATGTTCTCTACAAAATTTCGTTCAAAGAATTGAATGCTGGAATAATTGACCGAAATCTTGACGGGAGGCATGCCCTTCTCCATCCAGCTCTTGTAGTTTCTGCATACCTCATGGAGCATCCAGTTGCCCAGAGTAATGATAAAGCCGGTTTCCTCCGCAATTGAGATAAACTCATTGGGTGAAACCATGCCCCATTCCGGATGCTCCCAGCGAATCAGCGCTTCCGCAGCCAGGATATCGCTGGACTCCAGCTTGACCAAAGCCTGGTAATAGACGCGGAACTGATTCCTTTCAATTGCCTTCACCAGATCGGTGCGCAGGACAACCTGCTTATAGATCTGGACGCCGATATCCAAGGAATAGAATTTGTAGCGGTTTTTCCCTTCGTTCTTTGATCTGAGCAGGGAAATGTTGGCATAATTGATCAGCAAGTCTGGATCGGTCTCGTCATGGGGAAACATGCTGATACCAAGACTCACTGTGATATCAAGCTCATAGAGATCAACCTTGAACGGTTCCCTGAACAGGGCTGTGATTTTTTTGACCGCCTGCTCATATTCCCAGGAGCTTTTCAAATTCTGTATAATGATTGCAAACTGGTCGCCGGTATAGCGACAGAGAAATGCTTCCTCCCTTAAAAATTCCTTAAGACGGCTGGCAACCTGAACGATCAACTGATCTCCCAGCTGATAGCCCAGAGCGTCATTGACATAACGGAAGCCGTCAATGTCGAGCATGATCAGCGAAAAGGAGTCGGATGACTTGCCCTTCTGAGAACAAAGCTGAGACATCTTTTGCTTCAGAGACACTCTGTTGGGCAGCGTCGTCAGCTCGTCATGAGTGGCGAGGTATTCAATTTCCTTAAGGCTTTCGATTCGGTCCGTAATATCGCGCCAGTTGATGACGATGCCTTGAATGGAAGGCTCCGCCAGCTGGTTGAGCATGGAATATGTAAGATAGTTCAGCTTCCCGTCCTTGTGCCTTAAGGTCAGATCCCCCTGCATCCGATCCTCGGGACGATCTAGAACGTGATCCACCATTTTAATAAACTTCTTTTTCTCTTCCTCTTCCATCAGCTCCAGAGCGCTTCTGCCGATTCGTTCCTCCGGGGGATATCCGAGAATCCTTTCGACGGCGGGACTGACATATAGGATGGTAAAATCAGGAGATATAATCTCAAAAACATCGCTGGACTGCTGTACGAGGACCTGAAACCGCTTTTGAATCCTGTCGATGGTTTCCTCTGTTTGCCCTACGAAGTTTTCATACTCCTTGATCCTGGTAATATCCTGTATGGTACCGCACAGATTCAATAACTTACCCTCCTGATCATATAATGGTTTCAGAAGATGGCGTATGTCGGCAACGGAACCATCGGGCCTGATGATGCGGTATTCCAGTTCAAAAGCTCCGCGGCCCTTCCGTTTTTTTATGGAGCGGTCAACTGCTGCTCTGTCATCGGGGTGAATCAAGCTGATAAACCCTTCGTATGTACCGTCAAAATCGTCAGGAGAAATGCCGTAAATACGATAAGCTTCCTTGGAAAAGCAGCCCTTGTTTCGTACCATATTCATTTCCCAGCTGGCAATACGAGCAAAATCATGTGCTCCTACAAGATCGTTATTGCTCTTCGTTCTGTCCTCTTTCAGCAAGTCGTAATCCTCCCGGTAATATGCTTTAGTGTAAAGAACATTGAAAACCTCCAAATCACATGCTCCGAATGCATCAATTTGGAGGTTTCTGAGTCATCGATGCAGGCATATCCTATTTTAACTTATGCTTGAATTGATCCGCCTTATCTTCGATCATGTCCTTCATGTCGTCCGTTTTGTCACGGAGCATGTCCTTCATGTCGTCTGCCTTGTCACGGAGCTTGTCCTTCATGTCCTCAGCCCGATCCAACAGCTGTTCAGATTTTTCCCCTGCTAGTTCTGTCCAGGCCTCTGCCCGGTCCTTGATCTCATCTGCGGCATCCTTTGCGGATCCCAGCATATCGTGAAAAATACTCATGTGTTACCTCCCCTGATTTAAGTATAGTTCACAACTTATTTTACCATAATTTCATAAATTAATGCAAACATATTGTTTTAGTTTGTCAATTTTTGCCAACTTCAAGCAGCGCCTTGCTTCCCAGCAGGAAGTAGGTTTCTATTATCATCAGTATTCCTGTGGCGATAAGCATCCACTCAATTTTTACCGAATCGGACAAAGGCCCGAAAACCAGCATACCCAGCGGCATCATGGAGCTTGATATCATGGATAAAACGCCGAACACCCGGCCCAGGTACTCCTCTTCTACCTTCTGCTGCAATAGCACCATGGAAGGAGTGTTCATCATCGGCATGGAGAGACCGATGACAGCCATCACCACATTGTACAGCCAGAAAACCGGAATAATTCCGAGAGCGACGGTTCCAACTCCCATAATGAGACAGGCCATGATCATGGTGTGGATCTTGTTGCGGAATCCGCCCCAGGAAGCCATGACAATCCCTCCAACGATCATCCCCGCCGAAAAGGTAATTTCGATCACGGTCAGCCTCCATACGTCGTCTCCGAAGCTTCTCGCTACCTGCAGCGGAGTCAGAAACGCCACCGGGGATACCAGAATGAAGAAAAGACCGCAGAACAGAAAGAATTTCTTTACGTAATCATGATTCCGGATATAGAGGTATCCTTCCCTGAGATCACTGAAGTAACTGACCTTTTGCTTTTCCAGCGCCTTCGCGTGAGCGGGTACATGGAGAAACAGAAAGATGGTCAGCACGGCCACTGCCGCTGTGGCTACATCGATAAAAAAGATTGCTTCAATGGATGCCATGGAAAGCAGTGCGCCGCTTGCAATAGGAGATATCACCTGAATAAAGGATTGAATGCTGCTGTTGACCCCGTTTACCCTCATGAGCTTGTCCTCCGGCACGAGCTGGGGAATAAACGCGCCCACAGCCGGCATCTGAACCGCCTGGCCCAAGCCGCGAACGGTCGAAATGGTGAACAACAGCCAAAGCTCCTTGTATCCGGAAAGGAAAAGGAGCGCCAGAATCAAGGTCACCAAAGCGATTGCGGTATCGGATAAAACGATGATCCATTTTCGGTTGTACCGATCCGCCCAGACTCCCGCAAAGGGAGCGAGGAAAAATGTGGGAACAAAGCCGCATATGATAAAGATTGTCATCATAATCCCGGACTGCGTTTCGAGAGTGATGTACCACATCACGGCGTACTGAACCAGAGATGAGCCAAAAAGCGAAAGTGTCTGACTCGAAAGAAATAATACTATATTTTTATGCCAATTTTCACGCATACGATTGAATCCCCTTAATAACCCATTTTGATACAAATTCCGGCCACAATAGACCGTGTTCATATTAGCATGTGCAAAGAAGAAAAACAAGGACCAAAGGCAAAATTCGTCCTTTGGTCCTCCGCCTGTTATGTTTTGCTGTTTTGTATGGCTAATTCAAGTTTAATATTTGTCGTACCCTTCGTCGCCCAGAATAATCTTAGGAGCCGCTTTTCCTCCCTGATCCGAGCCTTCTGCGGATTCACCGCCAAGGAGCCTCGTTCCTTCTCCCGGAAGCGCCTTGCCGCTTTTACTCAGCTTGAATCGGCTTACCATTTCCTTCAGAAGCTCTGCCTGCCCCGAAAGCTGCTCGCTGGTTGCGGCGCTCTCTTCCGCAGTGGCAGAGTTGTTCTGAACCACCAGGGATACCTGCTCAATTCCCTTGTTGATCTGAGCGATTCCCGAAGCCTGTTCGTTGGAAGCGTTGGCAATTCCGCCCACCAGGTTTGCCGCCTTTTCGATGCCATCCACGATCTCTGTCAGCGCGGCAGCTGTTTCATTTGCAATTTTCGTTCCCACCTGCACTTTTTCGATGGAACCTTCAATGAGCTCCGTAGTCTCCCGGGCAGCAGCTGCGCTTCTTGCCGCCAGATTTCTCACTTCCTCCGCAACAACGGCAAAGCCCTTGCCGTGCTGGCCTGCTCTTGCAGCTTCAACGGCGGCGTTCAATGCGAGAATATTAGTCTGGAACGCGATGTCGTCGATGACCTTGATGATCTTCGAGATGTTTGCGGAGGAATTGTTGATTTCCGTCATGGAATTGAGCATTTCCTTCATCTGGTTATTGCCCTTCTCCGCGTATTCTTTTGCGTTTTCGGCAAGTTCGCTTGCCTCGTTTGCGTTCACAGCGTTCTGCTTCGTCTGGGAGGCCACTTCGGCAATGGATGCCGTAAGCTCCTGAATGGAGCTGGCCTGTTCCGTCGAGCCCTGAGACAGCGTCTGACTGCCGTCGGATACCTGTCTGGAACCAGTGGCTACCTCGTCTGCGGCATTTGCGATTTCTCCCAGCACCTGGCTCAGGGAGCTGATGATATTGTTCAGGGAGTTTTTGATCTCAACAAAATCACCCTTGTACTCGGCAGTAATGGAAAGGTCAAGATTTCCGGCTCCGACTTCTGCCAGCACTTCTGATATTTCGGTAATGTATGCTCTGAGGTTTTCAATTGTTTCGTTCAGTGCAATCTTGATCGCCGCATGGTCGCCTCGGTAATCCCCTTCCATGGTGACCTGCAGGTTTCCTCTTGCGATTTCCTGAAGAACGGCGGATGCATCTTCGATCGGGGCAATGACTGCGTTCAGGGTTTCATTGATTCCTTCGATGACTCTGGCGTACTGCCCCTCGAATTTTGAGGCATCTCCTCTGGTGGAAAGCTTTCCTTCCACAGCCGACTGCGCCAGCATATCCGTTTCTTCCACCAAATGCTTGATGCTTTCGATCATGGCGATAAGCGCCGGAACCAACGTATCGTTTTCACTTCTCTTTCCGCCCTCGATGATGTTATCAAGATCGGACAGGTCTCCCTGGGAAACATGGGTCAATATTTCAACGACGCGGTTCATGCGATGATTGATCAGGTTGACGGATTTTTTAATTTCCTCAAAGATGCCCTGATAGGTGCCTTCCATCTTAACGGAGTAATCGTTCAGGCTCATCCGGTACATGACGTCGTAGCCCTCCTGCAGACCGCCAAGGCCGTCGATACAGGCGTTGATGCTCTCTTTGATGTTATTGAAGTCTCCCTCGTACTCCTCCGTGATCTTCTCCGGGATCTCTCCTTTTCCGATTCTTTCCAAATACCCCGCGGTGGTGTTCAGAGGGCCGATCAGGGCGTCCAGAGTCTTGTTGACGCTGTTTACGATTTCCGCATATCCGCCCTTCAGCTTTTCGGTGTCAGCACGGTAAGAAAGCTTTCCCGCCTTGGCGGCTTCGGTCAGTTCTATGGTTTCTCCCAGCATGGTATTCAGAGAATCCAGTACACGGTTCAGATTGTCGATGAAGATTCCATACTGGCCCGCAAACCGGTTGTCAATTTCACCCGGATCTATGCCGTCCGCCATGGATTGGATGAAGCGGATGGCTGTATTCAGGGGCGCCACAACAGCGTCCAGGGTCCGGTTGAAGCCCTGAATGATTTCCCTGTAGCCTCCCTGGAATTTATCGATATCTCCCCTGGTATCCAGGTTGCCTTCCACCGCAGCGCTGATCAGCTTCTCCGCTTCCGCAACCAGATTCTTGAGCGTTTCGACTACGGAAACCATGCTGATGCCCAGAATATCCTTATCCGATCTTGGCGCAATTTCCAGAGAAAGGTCGCCGTCGGCGATCAGTCGGGCAACCTCAGACTGTTCCTTGATATTTTCCGCAATATTGTCAAAAGCCCTGCCAATGAGCCCGATTTCGTCATTGCGGTTCAGATAAGACGCCTCGATATGAAGCTCCGTATCTCCCAAAACCAGAAGATTTGACTTTTCAGCAATACTTCTCAGAGGACGAGTTATGGTTTTTCTGATTATGACTAAGGCGATCATGATCAGGATCACGCTGGTAACGACGATCATACCTGCCATGATCGGAATGAGCTTGTTGATCGCTTTGTTCTGTTCATTCATCGGAATGTCGATTCCCACCAGGCCTACCACATCGCCTTTTGCATTGTGGATCGGGGCGAAGCCCGTAATGGATATCCCGAAGGGAGGGCCGTAATCCTGCGGCTTTGTATAGCGACCGACGCCGTCCTCAAAAACAAGCGCGGGCTCCTCCGTATAAATGTCCTTCGGATCGGTATAGCCCAGATAGCCCCAGGCCGTTTGATCTTCACCCTCCAGATAACCGGAGATGATCAATTTATAATTATCGCCGTCATCCACCATGGAGTAGACATAGCTTGCTCCGTTGGCCCGTTTGACCTCGCTCATGGCTGCTTTTACCTGCTCAAAATAAGCATCGGTTTTTCCGGTTCTTTCATATTCCAGCAGCTTGTCCCCATCCACGTTGGCCGCTACAGAAAATGCGATGGACAACGCTCTTTCTCCGGTCAGCTTAATGGCATTGTTTCTGTAGCTGTAATAGCTGAATACACCGATTACAAGGGTGCTGATCAGGATCGACACGATCAAAATGGCGGTCAGTTTTTGCCCAATTGATCCGATTGATCCGTTTTCTGTCTTCATCATGCTTACCTACCTCTCTTAATGTCTTTCATATGGTATCGGTCTGTCCTATCATATGTTATCGGATTGAGGAGGAAAAACTTTATATTGTTTCCTTTAAAACGGCGGGACAATTACCGAACCTTCCTGATGTGAGATTCTGCAGGGGAAAAAAATATGCCCTTGTCAAGGGCATACTTTCTATTGGGCAAGCATCAAATCTACACATTCTCCGCTTTCATTGGTTCACTGCATCTGCTTTCTTAGTTTTGCGATTCCCCGCATATGCATGGATCGCAAAGTGTTGTAGTTCACACTCAGGATTTCCGAGATTTCCTTAAGCGGGAGGTCGTAATAATAATGCAGAATGCAAAGCTGCTGCTCCTCCTCTGTCAGGCCGGTAATCAGATCTTTCACATACTCCTTTTCTACGATGGACTTGGTGAAATCAACCATATATTCCATTCCTGCGTTTTCTTCTTCCGCGGTTCTGCAGAAGTCGTAATCAGGTGACTTGTTTGCTGCGTAATATCGTTTGGATTCCGCTTTCGCGATTGAAAATAACCAGGATTTCATTTTATCGGTGTTCTTCAAATAACAGAGTCCCTTCAATGCTCCCAGCATGGTGTTCTGATAGATTTCCTCCATGGCAAACGGATCTTTTCTCGTCAGCGTGAATATGAACCGTTGCAGCTCACTTTCGTAAATCAGGCAAACCTGTTCGAATACCTGCATTTTATGGTATTCCTCTCTGACATTGTCCATAAGCATCACCCGCAATTTGAAATAAAATCGCTAAAAGGTCAAGCCGCAGGTTTAATATATCGAATTATCCGGGATATTGCAATAAATTATTGAAATCTATTCAATTGATGATGAATTTTAAGCATAAATTCAATTGTAAGTAAATAAAACTTATTAAAAAAGATGTTTCCGATAAGATAAATCGTGGATTCGTCAATATCGCTTTCTTCGATATTTCCCAAATAATAAAGGTGGAAATGTCGAAATAATAAAAAAGGGCTGCCGCCAGCGATTTTTCAAACGCTGATTCGATAGCCCCTGTAATCAGTCCGTACGATCAGGACGCCATGCCCTGCCGTATCGTTAAATACCGTTGCCTGTTACGCTTCCTTCGTTGCCTCGGTCCGTTCCAGCCTTCGGGCAATGAATAGAGCTGCAACTCCAGCCAGTATCATGATGATGCCTCCCCACCTGCAGGCGTCCAGCATGCCGTAGAAATCACTGAAAAATCCGGATCCGTATTCCTCCAGATAATACTCTTCGCCCCATTCTCCTTCATAGAGGTAAAGGAGCACGGAGCCAACAAAGGCAGCAATTCCGCATAAAACAATGTAAATACTGATCTGTTTCACATCACCCTTTGCCAGACCTGTTCGCGGATTAAGCGGGTATTTCTCCGGATCAATCCGGTAGAGTCCGCCATAGGCCCTCTTGCAGACCAGATAACCGATCAGGCTGATGAGCAGCATCAGAAATCCTGAAATAAAGTACTCCGTACCGTTGACATAGAGGGCAATGATAGAAATGATCACCGGCAGCGCGGTCATGAAATTCAGGCCGGAATTTCCGCCGGGAATGATGTAGAGACCCTTTGCCCTTCTTTCCTCAACGGGATATTTTTTTCTCAGCTTTCGGGTTGCCACCGCCAAGGCGATATACAGATACAACATCAGCGGCGTGGTGGCCATTACCAGAGTGGTGAAGTCCCATTGGCACAGCAGCACGGTGAAAAAAGCCATCAAGATAATGCTGACCGCCGGAACCCTCCGCTTCTTGCTCAATCTGACCAGCACCTCCGGGAACAGATGGTCGTCGGCCATGACGAAGAATCCTCTTGAGCCCGATGCGATGTAGGCGTTGAAAATTGAGCACTGGGATAATATTGCAATGATCATGAAGCAAAAGCCCCAGACCGGACTCAGGTATGTAATCAGCACATCCATATAGCCCACTGCCGTCTCTCCTTCCGTAGCCCAGCTTTCCCACTGGCCTACCGATGCCAGCCCCGCCAGAGTCGGCAGAAAGTAGCTGAGAGCGATGAGAGGCATGGCGATGATCAAACCCTTGGGAATGACCTGCGGGTCCTCAATTTCGCCGGCTACGTTGGCCATTGTTTCATAGCCGCAATACATCCATATGGCGATGCAAATGGAGCCTCCCAGGCTGTCGACGATTCCCGACTCCGGAGGCATAAACGGCTCAACGGGACTGTATTGCCAATTGGCAAATCCTACCACCACAACGACTGCGAATCCCAGCAGCACCGCGATGGACAGCACGGTGCTCACCTGGGAAACCTCCCGGATCCCCAGCAGGTTGACCACGGTAAAAACAAGAATCATCAGAAGCTTCACGCCGAATTCCATGGCCGGGCTCATGGGAATGAATTTTCCCATATAACCGGCAACCAGAACCACGTACATCGCCTGCTGCAGCCAGGTTCCAATGGTACCCCAAAATCCGACCTGCCAGCCCCAAAATTCACCAAGGCCTTCTTTTGCCCATACGTAGGCTCCGCCTTCGGAAGGGAGGACGGAACCCAGCTCGGCAACCATTTCGCTGATGGGAAGGGCCCAGAAAATAGGAAAAAGGATCAACATCAAAAGTGTCAGGCCCGGGCCGCTGATGGGGATCATTTCCTCAATGCCGAAAGCTCCGGCGGCAACCAGGCAGTAAATCATGAAAACGACTCCCGGTGTTTTTATTTTATGCCTCTTCAAACCTGCCACACCATGAACTTGATTATTGCTCATTGCAGTTCTCCTTTGCTTCACCAATATGGTACGATTGAATCAACCGATAACTTATTTATTCTTTTCCGTTTTTTGTACCACCCTTCTTTTCCTTCTGAGTTCTCGCAGCCTCCTTATAAATCTGTGCCATGATCTTTTTATCGTTGACGGTTTTATATTCGGAATCCATCTCCACGATACCGTATTCAAACCCCGCCTCGTCCATGATCCTCAGGAAGGGAATGGGATCGAAATATTCCGGCGAGAATACGCCGGCGTCGTTCCAGATGCCTCTGCCGATCAGTTCGATTGCCACTGCGGCCCCAAATCCGGTCTGGGCCACAACCACCTGCATCTTCCAGTTTTTCATGGCGATCTGGTTGTCAAAGGGTTGATACATAAAGACCTCTCTGGTCTTGCCGTCCTTTATGCCCTTGCAGTGAATCCCCACGCACATCTTGCCGATCATTTCATCTCCCAGATCCTCAGGCTGGGGAGCGCAGGCCGCAACTACATCTCTGGGAACCACCCTGACGCCGTCCACTTCAACAGGTTTCAGGCTTCTCAGGCCGAGAGCGCTGATCACCTTCAGGGCTTTCACCAGATTGTCGTCCAGGGCGATTTTAAAGGTGCACCTTCGAAGTCCGTATTTCTGCAGATATCTGGGTATGGTCACCGTTTCCTCATGCTCTATTTTCACCAGGGTGTTTGCTCCCACGCCGGCCGGCATCTGGAAGGTTTCCTCACCTGCAAAAGGCCGGTCTACAATGAAACCGTAGTCCTTGTTCCACTCCACGTTGGGGTTCATGCATTCATCCAGTACGGTCCAGACGTTGAAGCCGAAAGCGATATCGTCTTCTCCGGCACTTGGAATCGTCAGGTTTCCTCCATCTTTCACATGGACCTCGTGAAGCTCATCAAACAGATACTCCGCCGCGAATTTGGCAAACACATTAACCACGCCGGGGTCGATGCCCAGGCAGATCACCGCCATATTTCCCTTTTCCGCCCATGCTTCATGCCTGTCGAAGTTGTATTTTGTCATTGGCTCCTTATAGCAGTTCTCCAAGCCAATTCCATACTGAGGCGGATCGAAGGGCACGGACCAGGTACCCATGTTTGCGTATTTCGCTCCCGCCTTGAAGGCCGCGTCAAAGATCCGGTTGGTCACAAAGGGAGCGGCGGCGTCCATGACAAAATCACAGTTGTACTTTTTGATCAGCGCTACCAGTTCTTCCTCCTTGTGGGCGTCCACAAACTCCGGGGTATAACGGTCCTTGTGGTTCAGATGGCTGCAGACTGCGCGCGCCCTATCCAGGTTGCAGTCCGCCACCACTACATGTTCCAGCCAGCTCTTTTTCGGATCTCTGGCTTCCAGGATACGAAGGATGGATTCACCCACCGCTCCTGATCCTACCAATAGCATTCTCATCTCTTTTCCTCCTTGCTTTTGGCACGGACAGCGGAGGTTCCGATGTCCGCAAATCTTACTCAGCAGTTGGAAACTGAATATTCCTATGACCGATCCAGTAAAATCTAAATCATAATTCCTCTGTCCTTTTGCCTGTTGGTTATAGCCTCGTTGGCGCTCCAATTGAATGGAGTCTCTCCAAAGTATCGTCCCGCAGCCTTCCTTTTGCCTGTCAGTTTCCAGAACATGACTGCCACCACGCTCCTTTGCTTCTTCGGCCCCCCCGCCCGCTTCCAGGTTCCTTTCAGAACTTTGAAAACAAAGGCAAGGGCGTCTAGGGCTGCTTTCTTCCGAAATATTCAGTTCGCAGATGACACATGATGCTCCAGAATAAAAAAAAGACCTTCACAAAGCACAGCAGTGCTCCGTGTTGGTCTGTAGAAAGCGAATCGATGCGACTCTCAATCTATTACTGCAACATCATCCAAATTACTTTGATCCTGTACCTCGGTTTCCGATTTATAGGATCCTGATAAATTTTACCATATTTATCAGAAAACCGTCAAGACGATTTTATCCACTCTTTTCAATCCGTCCACTTCGATGGAAGCGACCTCGGCCTTGTACCCGGTAATTTGCTCCACGCATTCGGTCACCATGGGGGATATCTCCCCGTAAAATACTCTGCGGAACTGTTCGGTGAGGGAAAGATTCCTGTGGTTTTGGGCTACGGTTTTTTCCAAAGCTGTAGTTGCGTCGAAAAGGGTGATTTCTACATTATTTTCGAAAAGGAGCACCTTGATGTCCCGCGGTCCCTTACCCGAACAGGCTTTCAGGAGCTTGAGGAATTCCTTGCGAATCCCGTCCTCCATCTGCCCGCTGCCGGAAAGCGCAGCCAGGTTGACCTTCCCGGTTTTTCCTTCTCCGCTCATAATTGTCCGGGCGATTCCTTCCATTTTGGCTAGCAAATCATCCGTATCAATGGGTTTTACGATATAATGGTCGATTCCGAGATCCACCGCTTCTAAAACAGTATCCAGCTCCTTTACGGAAGTGGTGATCAGAATGTGACAGTCCTTATGGTTTTTTCGGATTTCTCCGATCATTTCCAACCCGGACATACCCGGCATCATAAGATCCACGATGAGCAGATTCGGGCGGAACTCTTCAAATCTTACCAGCCCTTCCTCTCCGGTCGCGGCAGAAACCAGCTTTCCGACCTTGGATTTCAGAAACCGATGCAAGGCTTCCCGGGTGGCGTCGTCATCCTCCACATACAGTGCCCGAAGTACATTCATATCGCTCATTTTGAAACCTCTCTTTCCCCGGACGAACCAGGCTGCCCCTCGCAGCGATCGTCTTCTCCGCGTTCCGGTATTTGAATTCTGCAGCAAACGCCGCCTTCCACATTAAACAACCGAATGGAGCCGTTCATATGGCTTTCGATGATTTCCTTCGTCAGATAGAGACCGATACCCGTGCCTCCTTTGTCTTCCTTCGTGGTGAAATAGGGTTCAAACAGCAGAGGCAGCAACCGCTCCGGTATCTGCGCTCCGGTATTTGTGATATCGACCAGGATGCAGGACTTTTGTTTTCCTTCCGGATCGGTCTTGGTCCCAATCTCGCTTGCAGCGTTAATTTTGATCCGAATTTCCCGCTTTTGGGGATTCGATTCGATGATGGCATCCCTGGCGTTGTTCAGGACATTAAAAATTCCTTGGCAGAATTCATTCCGGTAGCCGTATGCCGTAAGACCCTCTTCATATTCCTTTACTACAACGATCCTGTTAATCTTAATGCTTTCCTGCATCAACCCCAAGGCAGTATCAACGGCTTCATTGCAGGAAAACATCTCTTTCTTCCGGGAGGGCTTCAAAAAATCGGCAAAGTCATCCACCGTGCTGGACATAAGCCTGATACAGGACCGCATATCCTCCACATGGGCATTCAGCCGTTCCTCGGTCAGTTTTCCGTCTTTGTCGTCGTCCTTCAGATTGGACAGGATAATGCTCATTACATTCAAGGGCTGTTTCCACTGATGGGCGATATTTCCCACCATTTCACCCAGCTTTGCCTGTCTTGACTGATGAAGCATGATGATATCCTTCTGCTCATATTCCTTGACGATAGGAACGAGAGATCTTTTGAAAAAGTAGTAGGAATAGGCCAGAACACCGAGCAGGATCAGCCCCGCCATCGTGAACAGAATTCGCGTCATATCCCGTATGGGCCGCAGCAGAACCTCTTCGCTCTGAACAAGTGCAAGAATCCAGCCGTTGGAGGTTTCGGCATAGGTTGAGAGATACCGCTCCCCCTCTGAGACGGAATAGAGGTGCCCCTCATCCATGGGGATATCCGATCCGCCTGTCGAAGCCTTGCGGGGCGGTCCCAAAATCCCCTCGTCAATCATTTTCTCAAAATCCTCCCGGGACGAACTGCCTGCCAGATAGTTGAATTCCCCGTCGGTGAGAAAGGCGTATCCGCCCTCCTCCAGTTGAATGTTCTTAACGGTAGAAAAGATATGGTCAAGAAAAATATCCGAGCCCATTACCCCGATCAGTTCACCGTTTCTGTCCAGGCAGGCGCGGGAATAGGTAACGGAATACTTGTCCAGGTGCTTGTCGTATTCCACTCCGCTCCAGCTTCTGCCCTTTCTCACGGCTTCAAAGTAGTATGCACTTTCCACTCCTCCGTCGTCTACGAGCCAGTCTTCCGCCGTATTGTCGGCTTCCTTGTAATAAACCCTGCCCTTTTCATCGCGGAGATACCACACTTCATCATTGGCTCCGCTTGTATCCGGGTTGAAGGTGAGATAAAGGCTCTGGGCTTCCGGAATATTCTCCATGGTCCTTCGGAGCAACCCGCCCAGCTTGTTCTCAAGCGCCAAAAAACGGGAACGGTCCCCCCGATACTCCTCTGCCGTAAAATCCTCAGAAACCGCAGTGCAGAGCAAATCCACCACATTCTCCTGGGTTTCAAGTTCTCTGCTGAATTGGTCGGCGTAGCTGCGGGAAGCGTAAAGCAATCCCTTCAGCACCTCATCCTGCATTACATCCCTGCTTTGACTGACCGCGGAACCGCTGAGGATCAGCGCAATAATCAAGGAACAGCAGATTAACGACAAAATGATCTTCAAGGTAATGTTTTTCATAAAGCACCCAAAACGTTCGGTCTAATTTACTGTTTTTTAACAGTTTCAACATAACAAAGAATAGGAGGAATGTCAACGGGACGAGGCGCTCCGGATTTCCCGGGTATGAATCAGGTAGTCAACCAGGCTCTCCCAGGCCTGCTTCGTTTCCAGAAATTCTTTATAATGATTGATCACGTTGCTGTGATACTTCTCCAGCTCCGCAGGCACATCGGAAAAGTCTCTCCTCTTGAAATATGCGCAAAGCTTCGGTACGGAATCTCGGAGCTGCTTCCGCATTTCTCCGATTGTCTTCTCGTAAGCTTCCGGCTTCGTGACATATACGTATAAGGGCTTGTATCTTACCCAGCCGATGCAGGCTCTGTAAAACCGTTCAATGATCAGTTCATTATCTGCTTTGACATATTTCAAATGAATCGGAAGCACGCCTTCCAGCAGATGGTTGTAGGTTGAGAATCCGTCATGGAAGGTATAGCAGGGCATGCGCATCACCTTGCGGTCGCTCAGGCAGGTGCTCAGAAAGGTATCTTCTCCCCGTGCCCCAGGCGGATTGTAAAATGGGAACACCCTTGAGGGATCTTTCAGGTTGATTCCGAGGTTTGAGCCGGAAATAAATTTGCAGCCATGCTGCTCCTCCACTTCATACGCTTTCCCGCTCGAAAGAATCTGGGGATCAGCGTATGTGACGCCGCCGTTTTTCATAACGGTACTGATCTTGTCCCAGCTTAGAATGTCGTTGCTGATCGCTTCGATGAACATTCTGAAATCCTGTTCGGTCATAGTCTTGTTATATTCGATATACGGAATTGGCGAAATATATCCGCAGTGCCGCCCGTGCGTGATATCCGCATCCGGCAGGAATTCCAAGTGCTTTGATAAAACATGCTGTCCGCCCCAGACTGCTGTTTTTTGTGTATTGGTCACTGCCACAGGATATTCGTCGTCATCTAGAAACAGCAGATAATCCATCTGATTCTTGATGGCAAAATAGAGCGCTGCATTGCGTCTGGCCGCGTACCCCCTGCTGAAAATCAGCTCCGCTTCCCGCAGGCTCAGGATCTTTTGACTGACAAGGGTGTCAATTTCCTGCCTGATCTCGCGGTTTCCGATATACACCTTATTTTTTATTTCATAAGGCAATGCTGGAAACAGCTCTGTAAAATCCGAGGTCTTTGTATTTTTGTAGCTTAAATCGTATGCGATAAAAAGATTGAGTTCAATCCTCCGGTCGTCGACCAGGCCGGATTCTTTCCAGTTGTAGACATAACTTCTCAGTACTTTTTGAAATCCTTTTCTTCCGGTTGCAAAACCGATCCCCACCTGTACGTTTTCATTCTTTTTCATCTCTCTCCCCCCTAAGAAAAAAGCTGCGGGGAATCCCGCAGCAGATTTTTTGTATGACGAAAATAAGTTTAAAAACTCTCCCTTTCAACGCTTACGAAATTAGCTGACGGGTTCGGGCTGAAAAGTACCCTGCACATATCGTGATTCACCCCAAAAATTGGTTCTTCCGTTCCATGACTGGATTAAGCGGTAATATTCATTTTTTTCAGTTTAATATATTACCAGTATATTCTCTGCTTCGTGGCAGGTCAAGGAAAAATTTTCCACGAGTTATTCGCCGACCGCCTCCATGACATCGTAGAAAAGCCCCTCGTCGCTGTAATTTGGTATGATGCCAAGCCTCCAAAGGGATATGCCATTCACTCCGAAAAGTCTGGCCAGCTGCGCCTTGTCCCTGACGCTTCTTGCGTCCTCATACCAGAGGAAGATATCCTTTCCCTCTTCTGTTGTATAGGTGATATAGGGATTTCGATAGGTATCGGAATAGTCCATGGCGGCTCCCCCCTTCAGCCGGCTGTATATGGTGGAAGGAATCGGCCTGACGGAGTTTACGTCGGCAAGCTTTCCGTTTTCAAGCACCCAGCCCACACTGGAGAAACTGACAGCAAGGGAAACCTTTGAGGGATCCTCCACTCCGTTCTTCTCATCAGTGATTGCCTTAAGGGCGTAATAAACGCTTGGGAACGGTGTTACCGCCGTATTTTTATAGTATTCGGAACCCAGAAGGTTGTCCGGCATAGTTGTGCTGTTAAAGTCATGAGCCATGAGGATCACTTTGTCCGCAAGGGCCCCGATGGTCCGGAAATCATAGGAGTCAAAGTAGCGGCCGTCGGAGGTTGCCGGCTGAACGGTGACATAAAGCGTCTTGTCAAGCGGCTTCAGCGCCGCCGAAAGCTCAGTCAGAAACGCGTTAAAGCCGGCCTTCAGTTCTTCGCCCCTCATTCCCTCAAAATCGATGGTGACTCCGCTGTAAGGATTATAGCCGAGCTTGTCGTAATTCTTCTTCAATTCATCAAGGATCGCTCCCACAGCCTGGGTTCTCCCGGCGCTGTCAAGCAGTATTGCTGAGCATACGTCTGTTTTCCCCGCAGAGGTTTCCACCTTTTGGGAGGTGTCCATGTAGACGGAGAGATGGGTTTTCGTTCCGTTTCCCTTAAAGTGGCCGATGGCCAGTTCATAGCCCTCCGGAATGTTATATTCGTTGTCCCCGGAGGCAGTTGTATTTAAGAATGCGCCCTTTTCCGCACTGAAGCCCAGTCTGGCCCAGCCGACGGACACAGCATCCATATCGTTTGACAGTTCCTTCTGGGAGTAGGATGAAATCGCATAAAATCCATGGACCCAATCTGTCTTAGCCTTATATTTCTCGTAAACCCTCACCAGCATGGCCGCGGCTTCTTCTCTCTTTGCCGTCGAAGCGGGTGAAAAGGTAGTTTCACTTGTGCCCTTCGTCATCCCGATGTCGCTGGCAATGGTGATATATCCCGCATTGTTCGTCACATCGGCAAAAGGGTTGCCGAAGGACGCGGCAGCTTGCGCCAGCTTATTGTATCCCAGCCCCCTTACCAGCATGACCGCCATCTCCTCACGGGTTATCGGCGCCGCCGGATTGAAGGTACCGGTGCTGTCGATTACATCATGTACAAGTGCCGTTTCCACGTAAGGATAGTACCAGGCGCTCCCGGCCACATCGGAAAAGGCCGGAATCTCGGGATTTACCAGCTCCCATCCGAACATTCTGTCAAGAACGGCAATGAACTCCGCCTTCGTGATGGAGTTTCCGAATCCGAAGGTTCCTTCTCCCGTGCCCTGCATTAACCCATAATCCTTTGCCGCGTTCACCGCGCCGATCGCCCAGCTGCCCGCCGGTATATCGGTATAGCCGGTCTCCGCAGCCGACGCCGTTGCCGGTGATATTGCAAACAGCAGACTGATTGTAACGATAAAACTGATCCTTTTCTTCTTCATTTGTAAGCCCCCTTTATGAGTCGCGGCCCAGTAAATTTCACGACGACCGCCTCCAGAAAAAATTATATCATAACAAAAGAAAAAAAATATAAAAATTCCTATTGACATTTCATTAGCGCTGTATTATTGTATTAATCGCCTAGTACAGTAATACAGTCGGTACAGGATTACAAAAGGAGGTTTCTATAAATGACAAATCAGTTTCAAGCAAACATGCCGATCTATTTACAGATTGTTGACAAAATCAAGCATAGAATCGTCTCAGGGGATTTAAAGGCCGGTTCTAAGCTTGATTCGGTCCGGGATCTGGCAATCAGCTTCGAGGTCAATCCAAACACAATGCAGCGGGCGCTTGCGGAGCTGGAGCGGGACGGACTTGTTTATGCGGATCGTACGGTAGGGCGTTTTATCACGGAAAATAAGGAGTTGATCAGTAAAATGCGTGAGACAGTAGCTCAAAATATTGCAGGCCAATTCGTTGAACAAATGAAAAGTCTCGGTTACACCGGACAGGAGGCCATGGAATTATTGAAACAAATGCTTGAGAAGGAGGGAACACAGAAATGAACGAACAAAATACCGGGTTGGTGAAAATCACAAACCTTACCAAGAAATATCAGAATAAATCCGCGCTCTCCAATATCAATTTGACCCTGGAACGGGGTCGCATCGTAGGCTTGCTCGGACCCAACGGCAGCGGAAAGACAACGATGATGAAAATCCTGACCGGGGTGATCAGAGACTACGAGGGTACCGTTACCATTGGCGAAAAGAAGATCGGTCCGGAAACAAAAGCGCTTGTATCTTATCTTCCGGATGCCTCCTACTTCAGCCCTTGGATGACGCCCCTTGATATCATCTCTTTGTTCAAGGATTTCTATGCCGACTTTGATGAGCAAAAATGTCTGGAAATGGTGAAACGGCTGGGATTGAGCGAAAAACAGAAAATCAGAACCATGTCCAAGGGAATGATCGAGAAGTTCCAGCTTTGCTTGGTCATGTCCAGAAATGCCAGTCTCTACGTCCTCGACGAGCCCATCGGCGGTGTGGATCCCGCCGCGAGAGACTACATCCTGGATACGATTCTGACCAATTACAACGAGGATGCGACCATTTTCATGTCCACCCATCTGATCTCGGATGTGGAGAGAATCTTTGACACTGTAATCTTCCTGAAGGAAGGAGAAATCGTGCTGGAGGGTGATATTGACAACATCCGCGAGAAGGAAGGAAAATCCATCGATCAATTATTCAGGGAGGTATTTAAATGTTAGGCAAATTAATCAAATATGATATCCGTTCCACCTGGAGGGATTTTGCGGGCGTATATCTTTCCATTTTTCTCGGTGTAATCATCGTTCCGCAGCTTTTCAACCATTTTACAAATGACGTGGTCAATATGCTGGGAGGCTTTATGGGAACAGCCATCGTCATCTCGACCATCGTAATCATGATCATCATGCTGTTCCGGATTTTCAACACCAATGTGTTCTCGAAGGAAGGCTATCTAACCATGACTCTGCCGGTAACCTCAACCCAGATTGTGGTTTCCAAGCTTCTGGTCAGCACCATGTGGATTGTTCTGACCGGCATCGTTTCCGCCATTGGTCTCATAATCTTTATCCTGAACCTGAATGCCACCCCGCCGCGTGTGCTTTTAGAGGCAGTGGGCGACTTTCTGAACCTCATTCAAGGCAATCATGTTCAAATGATCATATTGTTCCTTCTTATGCTGGTCTTTTCTGCGGTGAAGGAAATTGCGAAGCTGTTTCTGGCATGCTCGGTGGCTCATCTGAAGCAATTGGGCCGGCTAAGGGTATTTCTGGGCATCCTGACCTATTTCATCCTGTCCTGGATTGAGACCCTAATCGTACAAATCATGAGCTTTATTGCCCGGCTGCTGCCGAACTTTCCGGAGCTCGAGCACCAGCTCATGCTCCTGGACGACTTAACCGACATCAATCAGTTCCCCGGCGTTTTCAACGTAGTTATCATCATCAGCATCCTTTACGCGGCAGTTTTGACCGTATTGTACAGCGCCGGCGTCATCGGAATCTTGAACCGCAAGCTGGATCTGGATTAAACGATCCGGTTGAGAGAAATACGGGTAGATGAAAACAGAATAGAAATGACGAACAGAAATACCGAATAGAAATACTGATATAGAGAAAAAACAGGCTGCAAGCGTAGATTTGCAGCCTGTTTTCCTGTATCCGGGCTTCATCCTTCCGCTCATACCCGACACGGTTTTTCCGTCATCCTCCCTGCAAGCGGTTGTACTGTTCCACAATCGCGTTCCAGGTGATCGGCCCGATAACTCCCGTACCCTCTTCAAGGTAAAGCTGGTCGAAGGCTCTGACGGCAGCCTCCGTTTGTTCATCAAATACGCCGGTTACCGTAAGCTCGGGAATGCGCGGGTCCGCTTGAGCAATTCTCTGCAGGTAGGTCTGAATCAACCGGACATTGTTGTCTCCCATACCCCGATACAGCAGGTATCCGGGATAGATGGGCGAAATGTTGAAGCAATCCGCCGGTATTTTATTCACATTCTGCCGGTAGTCCTGATAAAATCTGCCCCATGTCTGAACATCAACGATCCCGTCCTGAGGAAGGCCAAAGATGGATTCCAGCTTTTTCACCGCCGCCGTTGTCTCTGGTCCGAATCTGCCTGTCAGTTCGATTCGGGGAGTCAGGTTGTAATAGCAGGAAAGGGCGCGGACATAATACTGGATGAGCCTGACCCATGGTCCGTAATCTCCTTCCTGCCAGAAGGCTTCAATCGGACTCTCGAATTCTCCCGGGGCGATCCCTTCCGAAAACAGCTCCCCCAGTCCCTTTACACTGTTGTAAACATACTTGATCCGATACCAGGTGGCATTTCCCACCACACCGTCCTCTGCAAGGTTGAACGTTCTTTGGAAAGCGCGCACAGCTTCCTCCGTCGCTGCGTCGAAGATTCCGTTCACCTCCGGAATCTTCGGAATCGCCGGATAATTATCCCCGATCCGATTGAGCTCGTGCTGTATGATAGCGACCTCCTGTCCAAAGGTGCCCAGCCTGAGGGGATAGAGCGGATAGGATTCGAAATTGGCGCTTACCGGTACGTCTCTTACCAGGTCGATATCCTCGCCATAGTAATGCTGAAGTATTTCGTAGGGAATCCGGCCCTGCCGCGCCAGATCCACAGTTCCCCACTGGGACAAGCCCTCACAGACAACCTCGACCCCGTCGCAATATGCCGCGAAAAGCGGCTCTCTATTTCCCCGTCTGACGATGTAGCTGTCAAAGATTTCATCTACGATTCTGCTGATGTTTTGATAGATATCTCTGCCTTCCACGAAAGACTGGTCATATCTTGTGGAGTTTGTGATGTCGAAATCGTAGCCCTGACTCCTGTACCATTCCGTATAGATCCGGTTAAGGGCAAAGCTGATCTGAGCCAGAATGTTGGCTCTCAGCGCCGATTCGGGCCAGGTTGGGTAAAGCTCGCTGGAGGCCACGTTTTTGATGTAATTGGGAAAGGATACGGTTACATTCCGGGCCGGTTCATCGGGGGCGCCGAGATGCACCGTAATGTTTTCCGGAATAAAAGGCACATCGGGCCTGCTGATAATTGCCATCTTTGTCACCTCATGCCATGGAAACACGGGTTGATCCTGCCTGAGTGCTTCCCCCGCCGGATTCACTCGGTTCCATTGGTACTCTTTGTATCGAGGTGATTCCATCGAAAATCTGTACGTCAAAGAGGTCTTTTCTTATGTACCCGGGAGCTTCCACGCTGACATGGTATGATGTAAACGTCCTTCCCTCTCCCGGCTGCTGTGAGACATCCCTGCTCACCGCAGGCAGGGGAAGCGGATCCGTTTCGCCGCTGGTGTCCGACGTGACAACCTTTGCAATGAAGTAATCGTCGCCAAGAAGCTTGCTTACCGTAATCCTCGCATTGGGAACGGGAATTCTTCCTCTCACCGGCGAATCATAGTACACCTCAAAGGTAAGATATCCGGTCCCGGGATTCATCTGCATGTACGTTGTAAAGTATTCGGATATGGGCGGCTCATTGTTTTGAGCCTTGGATACGGGCGATCCATAATATGCCTTATGAACGATCATTCTTTCCCTCCTCTGTCAATCCTTTTGCTAAGTCCGAACCTCAATACAATCAGTATATTACGGGGATCTGCAATTGTGACTCCCTGAGGGGATGATGATCTCCTTCGGTTTAATTTTGGAGCTGTGGAAGAATGCGCAGGAGTTCAGATAAAATATCGGCATTAAAAAAAGTACATTCTGTCATGAAAACAGAATGTACTTTTTCTTTGTGTATTATGGCTTTTATATTTGTTACGGTCTGATAAAATGCTGTACCCAATAGGTTCCGCCATTGCTGTCCGTCACGTACCCCACGCCAATTTCCGTGAAGTCGGCATTCAGAATATTTGCTCTGTGTCCCGGAGAATTCATCCAGCCGTTCATAACCTCAGCCGGTGTTCTCTGTCCTTTTGCAATATTTTCCCCTGCGGTTGTGTACTGAATCCCAAACTGCTTCATCATATCAAAGGGTGATCCGTAGGTTGGAGACTGATGGTCAAAATAGTTGTTGTCCCTAAGGTCTTCCGCCTTTTTCTCGGCTACTCCGGACAGCTTCGCATTTACTTTCAGCGCCGGAAGTCCCGCAGCGGCTCTTTCCTGGTTTACCAGATCCACAACCTGCTGCTCGTAAGCACCTATGCTTCCTGCTGCCGGTGTCTCAGCTGCTGTATTGTCAGGCGCTGTCGCTGGTTTCTCGGTTGCTGTATTGTCAGGTGCTGCAACCGGTGTTTCCGCCGCCGTTTTGTCAGGCACTGCAGTCTGTTTTACAGGAGCGGCTTCCTGTCTGGTCACAGGTGCCTGCGCTTTTGCAGGAACAGCTTTCTGTCTGTCAGCGGGCGCTTGCGCTTTTGCTGTCGGAGCAGACGCTTGCTGAGGCGGCTGAAGCTTTATGCCAAAGTTGTTAAATTGCTTGATAAACTGTTCGTATGTCCCGGTAAGGGGTTTTCCATTTATAGTGACACCGCAGTCACTGTTGTTTTCGGCCGCAAATACCTGAGCCGGAGCTGCTATCATAAGCAGCATTGCCAATGTGATCGCAATTTTAATAATTCGGTTGTTCATTTTTTGTCCTCCTAATCACTTAAATACCCATGTCAAAGTATCAGTTTTAACTTTTATACATTTGGATTTCTCAAATGCTTCCCCCGTCACTTCTAAAAGTATATCGGAATACTAGGGATATTGAAACCCTCAATATATGGCAAATTGGCAGAATTGCTCACCGGCCCAAATCGATGCAATGCTGCTCATGCTCCGGTGGAAAAAAAGCTTCTATTAATATTCTGTCCGGCACTTCAGCGACGTTGACAGAATTAATGCTAGAAAATCACGAAGCTTTGCTTCGTAGATTTTCGTCGTATATACACAACAGCCCGGCCGTTACCGGCCAGGCTGTTAAATACCTATTATTAATCTTTTCATTATTATCAGCGTTCTGGAGGATCGTGCCGCGGTGAGTCCTTGACGATCTGACAGGCCTTGATGAGAGCTGCCACAACGTCGGTTTCAAACTGTTTTTTGTAGGAATTCAGCTGTATGAATTGTTTTCCAAGATCCGTTGTCACGTACCGTGTCGGAAGAGAATTCAAAGCGATGGCCAGGATATCGTAAACGCATTTCGGACAGGTGCAAGCCTCCATCATTTCAATCACCTCGGCGACCTTGGCCTGGGCAATAATCTCAGTGACATTCACCACATTGTTCCGGCAGTCGATCAAAGCGCTCTTCACACACTGCTGGCCATGATCTGCATCTCCATCGAATTCTTCCCAAGGTAGAGTCATCGCACGTTATCCCTTTCTTTTTCCAGAGGTGTTGCATAAAAAACCAATTTTATACAATAATACATTAGATTACATATCTGATTCTTAGTTTACATTGTCTGGATGACGATTACAATCCCTTTTGGTAAAAAACTATGGCATTATTATTTATCCTCCAGCAGCTCTTCCACCTCAGCCATTCTCCCCTCTGCAAGTTCCTTTGATATGAATACTTTTCCGCATTTCGGGCATACGGGAACCTCATGAGCAAATGAATGCCCAAGATAAGAAAAAACTGTTTTTCTGAGCTGAAGCTCCTCATTGCACCTGCTGCATTTCCAGACCATTTCTCCGTTCACAGCCCTGTTGTCCGTCGTCACTGCTATCCCTCCCTGTTGAAGCGCATGCGGTGGCAGTATGCGCTGAGAACTTCATAGGTATCGTCGGCGGTTTTTCGGTACTGTACCCAATAGGTAAGCGCCTCCTTAGCTAGACTGCAGAGACTGGTTCCGGTGCTGTCGTCCCGGAATTTGTCTTCCGAGGCTTCGGCGCACCAGATTGCTTCCTTAAGGTCGGAGGCGGCAATCAGCTTTTTATCCATTTCCTTCTGGATTCCGCCGCTGATGATCAGCGTAAGCCCGTCCCACGGATTAACTGCAGGTTTAAAGTCTTCGTTGCAAATATCCTTCATAAGTTTTTTCTTTACCTCCAGGCTGTTCTCCCTTTTTTCGTGGATGCTGGGAACAGACGGATCCGGGTCAAGCTTGAAAGCAATATCCAGAATATGGGCACATTTCTTGTCGGCGGATGTAAAAACCTCACGGCAATTGACACAATATACGAGATACGGCTCGGAGGACGCTTCGGATCGGTTGGCGACAATTTCTTCGTAGAGGGCAGGATTTGCAATCCTCATATGCCCGCCGTAACCGCAGCAGTGATTGCGCTCCTTCAGCTCGGTAAGAGAGACTCCCGCCCGAATTGCAAGCTTTCTGACTCCTGTTTCCATCCCGTGATCGTCCCGTGCCGCGCATGGATCGAAGATTGCCGCCGTGGTAAATTCCCCCGCAGGTTCGAGCTTCTCCGATGCTGCAAGGAGCTCGTACAGAGATACCCTCTTGATTTCCGGAAGGAATTTATAAAACAGGCTTTCACAGGTGGCGCAGGCGAAAACCAGTGTCGGCTGCCCCATGGAGCTCCAGCATTTTCTGATTTTATCCAGATTTTGACGAAGCCGTTTCTCATCGCCGGCCCAGTATACAGGGGCTCCGCAGCAGTTCAGGATGATGCCGGCTTCATAATTTTCTTTCAAAAAGTCGTAAGACCGAAAAACATAGTCCGGCCTTGAGGCGCCAAGCTGGCACCCTGGGAAAAAGGCGTACTCGCAGGTTTCCTTTCCCTTCGGCGGAGAAGCGAAAAAGCCTTCATCGGAGGCAAAATCCATCTCGCGGAGCCAGAATTCATGGAATGCGACGGGATAGGAAACCGTGTCGATCCGCGTGCTGCGGGAAAACTGCAGCAGCTCTCCCAGGTCGACGCTTTCCGGGCAAATCGACTTGCAATAGCCGCAAACATTGCAGGAATAGGTTTCTCTCGTCATCAAGCGGCTTGAAAGCACCGAGGCCTGCAGATCGGTGTACGCTTCTATGGCCATCCTATGGGGTTTTTTATTGAAGCGTTTCAGCATTTCACAGGAATCGATGCAGAGTTGGCAGTCGCATAGAAAACAGCGGGCCGCCTCCAGCTTTGCCTCCTCTTCCGTATAGCCGTCGGCGGAGGCTGCTTTGATCAAGGGGGAGGATTTCGCTTCGTCGTGGGGAAGAGTATGGCCGCAATAGGTCTTGACATAGCCTCCGTGAGTGACGGACGCCTTCCCCGTCTGAAGAAAGACCTCTAAAGTCTTTGAAAGCCTCGGGCCCTGTGCAATCCCCTCCATCAGGGAGGCTCCGCAAAGCGCTCCGCCAAGGAATACTCTCGAGTCGTCCGTCGTGAGCAGCTCGGGGTCCCAGCCTTCCAGCAGCCCGAAGGACTCGCCCCCCGATCCGGTGGCGATATAGATTGCGTCAAAATCCCTGAGCTCGTCAAGAGTTTTAATTTCGACGCCAAATTGATAATCGATTGAGACCGTCGAACATCGCAGGGCGATATCTTCGTCAAACTCCCGAAAACGCGCATGGTTCCGGAGGCTCCCGCCCCATCCGTCCGCTCTTTCAAAAACAGTAACGGGAAACTGTTTCTGCGCAAGGCTCAGGGCGCAGGAAAGTCCCGCCGTTCCGGCTCCCACAACCGCCACGGATTTCGTCTTCGGTGGTATGAAATAGCTTTCTGGTTTTCGGTTTTTCGCATACCGGATCACCGCGGATTCAAGATCTCTCAGCGCTATAGCCTCGTCGCCCGTCACCGTCCGCTGGCAGTGTCCCCTGCATGGCTGTTCGCACAACGTGCTGACGATAACAGGAAAAACAACAGCATTGGCCAGCTCCTTGTAGGCCGCATTCCATCTTCCTTTTCCCGCTTTCTCAAGAAACGAGCGGATATCCAGATGGAACGGGCAGGCAAAGGAACAGGAAGCGGGCTCTCCGTTAAAGCATTTTTCTGTATGCCTGGTGAAGTCTTCCATTTTCATTTTGCTTCTCTCCTTCACACCCTGATTATACCGGAAATATCTATCATACTCAATCGTAAAACAGAGCACGCCGGAGGACGCGCTCTGTTTTGAGAAGTGACAAATATTTTAATTAGGCTTCTGCTTTAATGTCCCGGCGGTACGAATGGATTTGCCTTGATGAACTCCAGTTCATCCTCCATATCGGAGCCGAGGAAGTACTTAGGCGGAGTGAGATCTTCTCCTCTTTGCTTCTTTTCCCATCCGGCTTTTACCTTATCCGGCGTTGCAGGCAGTGAGTAGATCCTTACACCACAGGCGTTGTTGATGGCATTGATGATCGCCATATGGTTGGAGCTCTGATAGCACTCGGAGCAGCCGCAGGAGCCGTGTGGTCCTGCCGGACGCGGAGTTTCAAGGAACAGGAGGTTGATGTCATCCGGTATCATATCAATGGTCGGGATTCCGCAGCCCACCATGCTGCCGTGCTTGTTCTCCGCATTGTAGTCCTCGCTCAGAGCAAAACCGATGCTGTGTGAGATTCCGCCGTAGGCCTGGCCCTCCACAGCGAGACGGTTGCCAATCACGCCTACGTCGGAAACGCAGGTGAATCTCAGCACTTTTGTCTTTCCGGTGTTGACATCCACCTCAACCAGGGCTACATTGACGCCGTACATATAGGTCGGGTTCTTTTCGCCATGACCGGTATCCGGGTGAAGTCCCGGAGGCAGGCCGATGTTGAATTGGTCGTAATGTCCGATGTATTTGGTCGGAATTCCTTCCGCAACCATTTCGTCATAGGTACGATAGGTGCCGTCCGCCTTGCGCATGGCTTCCATGAGCTTATTGGCGGCATCGATGGTGGCATTTCCTCCCATGTAATGGGAACGGCTTGCCGCCGCAAGTCCTGTATCGGGGCAGATCTTGCTGTCGTTCATGACCAGTCTCACCTGATCCGGTTTAATGCCAAGAGGCGCAAGAGCCTTAACGGTATGGGTAACGGTTCCGATATCGCCGCCCTGTCCTACGTCTTCCCAGGTATTATAAGCGGTGATCGTACCGTCCGGATTCAGCTCCAAAGCTACCTCTGCGGAATCGAACATGCCGATTGTGATGATGAATCCGCCCAGGCTCATTCCTACGCCCACATGTCTGCCTTCTTTTTTAGCAGCCTCCGCTTCCTTCTTGTACTGATCATAGTACGGCTTTGCCATTTCCAGCAGCTGAGGATAGAGATAATCATGATACGGGCAGCTGTTGATGGTCAGATCACCCGGTCTTGCCGCATTCTTGAAGCGGAATTCCCATGGATCCATGCCGACCTTTTCCGCAGCCATGTCGATGAGCGCTTCTGTAGCGGTATAGATCTGCGGAGCTCCGAAGCCGCGGTACGGTGCGCAGAACGCGTTATTTGTGCAGCCGCCTCGGGCAAGTCCCTTGAAGTTGGGGATATTGTAGCCGTGGAAACCGACAGATGCAAGATTGTGGAAGATTTTGCTTCCCATGCTGGCATAAGCGCCGGCATCCAGTCCGATATCGTATTCCGCTCCCAGAATCTTTCCGTCTTTGTCCACTGCGATCCTGCCGTTGGTGAATGAGGCGGATCTCTTTCCCGTCATATGGTTGAATTCCTCATAATTCAGGCTGAGGGAGCAGGGCATGTTCAGATTCTGGACCGCGGTTGCAACCAGCGCGTAGGTAAACATGTTGACCGAATATCCGAAGGAGCCTCCCACGGGGTTCATGATGAGACGGAGCTTATCCATCGGAATGCCGCACGCCATGGAGATTCCTTCTTTGGCCTCCGTAATGGCCTGGGCCTTGCACTGGATGGTGATCATATCGTCTGCTCCGATGTAGCCCTGAACAACGTCGGGCTCAATCGGCAGATGAGGTTCATGCTGTGAGTGGAAGCTTCCCTCTGCCACATAATCAGCCTCTTCAAACACTTCTGCAGTGTCCCGTCCCTTATAGACAGGCTGTTCCATGAAGAAATTGGGCAGAGTTTCGTGGAGCTGGATGGCATTGGGCATAACCGCTTCCGGGAAGGTCATATAGCTTGGCAGGATTTCGAGATTCTGCTTTACCTTCTTTGCAGCCTCACGAGCATGCTCTTCGGTATCGGCGGCGATCAGCGCAACGCAGTCACCGCGCTTGCAGATTTTCTTTCCTGCGATAACCGGGAATTCCGTAATGCCTTTTCCTTTGACTCTCGGTACCACCGGCGGTCCTTCCATATTGTTGGTCCCCTTGACGTCCTTTGCGGTCATAACCTTGAGAACGCCGGGCATTTTTTCGGCCTCCGAGGTATCGATGCTGATGATGTTCGCATGGGCAACCTCGGAAATGACCACAGCCAGATGTGCGGTCGCTTCCGGCATTTTCAGCTTAATATCATCGCCGTAATCCGCCAGTCCGCAAACCTTCGCCAAAGCGGTCGGTCTCGGATGCTTGGAACCGTAGATGTCCTCTTCCTTGCTGTAATCATATGTAATATCCTCCATCGTTGCTTCTCCGCGCATTACTTTTGCGGCAGCCATGACAGCGTCAACGATGGGTTTGTATCCTGTGCAGCGGCAGATGTTCCTGTTTTTCTGGAACCAGTCACGGACCTGCTCTCTGGTAGGATTCACATTTTCTTTTAAGAGAGCGTACGCCGATACAATGAAACCAGGGCTGCAGAAACCGCACTGAACGCCGCCGTAGGTGATAAATGCCTGCTGCAGCGGGTGCAGATGATGCGGTGCTCCGATTCCTTCAATGGTGAGGATCTCGCTGAATTCAGGAATGGACTTCATCTTTTTGGTGCAAGACCGTACCACTTTGCCGTCAATCAGTACGGAACAGGCACCGCAAACGCCTGTACCGCAGCCGACTTTCACGCCGGTGAGGCCCATTCTGCGGAGAACTGTCGATAGAGAGTCATTCTCGAGATCGCACATAACGGGCCTTACAACGCCGTTAATGTTTAAAATAAGTCTTGTTAGTTTCATGTTCCCATCCTTTCCATATACATAGAATTGCTGAACAGAGGTGCAACTTAAACTGAATTTCATTGAATCGATTCTGTGAATCCATTATAATATACTAAGTTAAATTTTGCAATAACCCTACGGTTCATATTGAAAATAATTTTCGTATCATATACACTCAAGAAAGAGCAGTTGTTCAGGATGCCAGGCAGCAGAGAGAGGATAGGAGGAACGGAAATGGCAAGACCGACTATGGACCAGTGGATCGTTGAAAAAATCAGTGGCAACGGAATAAGGGCGGAAATGTCCCGGGAGCTCCGGCGAAATGACCTGGAGAAGTATCAGCTGGAAAGAATCAACGGGACTCTCCTTGCTGCGGCGGAAAGAAGCTCTTTTTATCGTTCCCTATTCGGATCTGTGAGGCTGGAAAGCCTCCGGGATATTGCCAATCTTCCTTTCACGTCTCCCAATGATCTGAAAGCGGATCCCTATCAGCTCCTCTGCGTCCATCCCAACGAAATAAGCCGAATCGTCACACTCAAGACCAGCGGAAGTACGGGAGAATCCAAACGGATTTTCTTTACAGATTCGGATTTGGAGCTATGCACTGACTTTTTTCATCATGGAATGCAAAATCTTGTGGAGGCTTCGGACACCGTGGGAATTCTGTTTCCCCATCTTACCCCCGCATCGGTGGGAGATCAGCTGATCAAAGGGCTTGGCCGCCTCGGCGCCGGGACCGTGCCCCTGTACGGTCTATCCAATGCCGAAGCTTCGGAACTCATTCAACAGGAGCGGATTACTTCTCTGGTCGGTATGCCCAGTCAGATCTCGGCTTTAGCCGATGCCTACCCGCAGCTTTCCACCATAAAAACCGTATTACTTAGCGCCGATTTCGTATCCGATCAGGTGCGAAGCGCCATAAAGCAAGCCTGGGGCTCCGAAGTATTCGAGCATTACGGCATGACGGAAATGGGACTGGGCTGCGCCGTGAGCTGCGAGCATCAAAAGGGCTATCACGTCCGGGAGGCGGATCTCTATCTGGAGGTTGTGGATCCGGATACCGGACAGGTCCTGCCCGACGGGCAATGGGGTGAAATCGTATTTACAACGCTGACAAGAGCAGGAATGCCCTTTATCCGATACCGTACCGGCGATATCAGCCGCTGGAAAACGGAGCCCTGTCCCTGCGGAAGCCGGCTCCGGCTGCTGGATTATATCAAGGACAGGCAAATCCCTAAGGGGATGGGCAATCGTTGAGTCATAAAGAAGAATACTCAGTCATAGGGAGAATGATAATTCATGGGGAGAATACAATGAACGAAATGAAAAAGGCATCAGTAAAGCGAACCTTCAGTCTGTGTCCCGTATGTCTGAAGCGGGTCGAAGCGAAGCTGGTTTCCGCCGACGGAAGCTGGTATCTGGAAAAGACCTGCGATGAGCACGGAAGCTACCGGACTGTTGTCTGGAGGGGGGAAGACCCCGATCTTCTGGACTGGGGCAATTATACTCCTCCCGTGGAGCCGGAGCAGGAGCTTCCCGACTGTCCCCGGGACTGCGGGCTATGTGACAAGCATCTGCAAAGCACCTGCTGTATTCTCGTGGAGGTGACGGATCGCTGCAATCTTTGCTGTCCGGTGTGCTTCGCAGAGAGCGGAGCCGACGGCATGAGGACGGAGAAGAGCGTGGCGGATTTATCCGCTGATTTCCGCTTCCTGATCGAAAAGGGCTGTCATTTTATTCAGCTTTCCGGCGGAGAGCCAACCATAAGGGACGACCTTCCCGATATTGTCCGGGCTGCAAAGGAAGCCGGCGCCACCTCTGTCCAGCTTAACTCCAACGGATTGCGTCTGGGCAGTGATCCGGAATTTGCAAAACGCCTGGCGAAGGCCGGTCTGGATTTTGTGTTCATGCAGTTTGACGGCATAGATGATACGGTATATCGGGTCCTTCGGGGCAGGGCGCTTATGGAGGAAAAGCGGAAGGCAATTGAAATCTGCGGAATCAACGGGATCGGGGTAACACTGGTGCCCACCGTGGTCCCCGGCATCAACGACCGACAGATCGGCGAATTGATCCGATTCGGAATGGAGCTGTCGCCTGTCGTGAGAGGCGTTCACTTCCAGCCCATCAGCTATTTCGGACGGTATCCCGAGCCTCCCGGCGATGAGCAGCGGATCACACTGCCTGAAATCATTACGGCAATCGAGGATCAGACGAACGGTCTGATTAAAATATCCGACCTGGCGCCTTCGGCCTGCGATCATCCCCGCTGCGGTTTCCACGGGGATTTCATGATCCTTCCCGACAGACTTGTTTCCCTTACACCAAAGGCACAGCCCTCCGACGGCTGCTGCTGCAAACCGGCTGCCAATCGAGCTGTCAGTCAGACTGCCAATCGAGCGGTCAGCCAGGCGGTCCACGCTCCTTCTGCCGAAAAGGCAGCCCGGAATCCGGAGGAGGCGCTGAAGAACCGGAACTTCGTAGCCCGCCGCTGGAAGCGAAACCTCGAGCTGGAGGGCAAGCGGAACACATCGGTCCGCAGCGACGGAGTCATGGATTTCGACACCTTTCTGGAACAGGTTGCGGTCCACGGCTTCACGGTTACCGGAATGGCCTTTCAGGATGCGTACAATCTGGATTTCGAACGGCTGAGAAGATGCAGCCTTCACGTGTACGACAATGGGCGCATCCTTCCCTTCTGCGCAAAATACCTGACGAGTATATAAAAAGGCGGTTCTTGCGAACCGCCTTTTAATGCATTATGATTCTTTTTGCTTATGTTTTATGCTTCTTTCTGCACTTGTTTTATGCTTGTTATGCTCTTGTTTCCGGAGTCTTGGTTCTGTAATAGCTTCCGGTCAGGTGCTTCGGATTGAAGGCCTCTCTGATCTTCCACTGATATTCGGGAACCAATGGCTGCGGAAGGTTCTTGTACATGGCGTCATGCTCTTCCTGGGTATAGTCATAGGCGTCCGGTCTTCTTGCATCTGCGTTCCAGCGTCCCATATCCACGCCCAGTCCCTTTTCAAACATCCACTTCTGGGTTTCGTCGATGAGTTCTCTTGCCTCCCTGATGGATTCTTTGTCATGGTTATCAAAGAAGACGAAGAATTCCCAACCGGTCATGCCGCCGCCGCCAAGGATGGAGATACTCCCCATATCCGAATCGCCGCCTGTGTCTGCGATTCCGTTGCTGGCTTTCGTCAGTCTGTCTTTCAGGGCTGCGGCTTCTTCCATCAGCTTGGTCGTTACAAAGACGTTGGATGACATGCCGAAGTTTCCTTCATAGGAAACGCAGAGCGTGTAGTTCAGGTTTTTGTGGCCCAGTCGGAGCAGGTAAAGCTTCGTCCAGTCGTTGATGTCCTTATCCATGTAGAATTCCGATTTCCAGCCGCCTGTCATCTTTAGAATCTCATCCAAGGCAGCTTCCTTGTACTCCAGATCGACAGGTGTGAATCCGTCGAGGATGATCTGGAAATCGATCTTCATTTGATCATTTTGTTCCTTGATGTAAGGATCCTCCATCAGTCTCGGCAGATCGCAGAACTGAAGCTCCGGATCGTTCAGGATCTTGACCATAGCTGTCTTGATGTCCCTGCCGAACATGTTGAACTGCCTGTGTCCCAGATAGACGATATCCGTCTCATGGAGCAGCTGGAAGCACTTTGCATAGGCGTCCCAATCCGGGAAGCAGAGCGTATAGCATTTAATATTGTCCAGTCCGTCTGCTCTGTAGGCCGGAGCCTCTCCTCTTGTGGGAAGGTACTTGGGTCCAACCCAGGGGTGAAGTCGAATCGCAACCTTCGTACAGACGCCCATGGTTCCCGTGGAGCCTTGCCAGCCCCTGAAGATGGACCTCACACTGGGTCCCGGTCCTTCTCCGCAGAACCAGCCTGCGCCTGGTCCCAGGGAGCCCGTTCGTATGATTTCTCCGTCAGGCAGAATCCATTCCGCGCCCAGCATGTTTTCCGACGCATTACCCATAAACAGCGAGCTTGGTCCGAAACCGACCCAGCCGGCGGTTCCGGCCAGTGTGGAGCTGCTGCAGCCTACGCCGGCCATATTGCAGTTCAAGCCGTATTTCATAGCTTCCGCCTGAACCACAGCGCCTATGGCGTAAGGTTCTACCACGGCGATCATATTCTTTGGATCAATTTCAATTTTGGCCATCCGCTTCATGTCCATCTGAATGGAGTAGTCGGAGCTGATGAAGCCCATGGCTGCCCAGAAGGTGGACGCCGCCTTGAAATGAATGTCATACTTGTTGCAGATACGGATAATCTGCTGTACCTCTTCCGTGCTTCCGGGCAGAACCACCGCCTGCGGACAGGGCGTCCAATGATCGTACGGACCATAATGAGCGGATGACTGGGCAGTAATGCACCGGTAGGTTTGTGTTACTGCAGGATCCTGAGAAATATTTCGTTTGCCTACAATGTTCTCAAGCGCCTGATAAATTTCCTTTGCTAATGCCATCACGATTCCCCCCTTTACACTGCCTGGACGACAAGATCAATGATATCATAGATCTTGATTGGATTACCGTTTTCGTCTTTCGCTTTACCAAGATTGCTCTCACACCACGGGCATGCGGTCACAAGGGCGTCCGCTCCCGTTGCATTGGCTTCCGTTACCCTCTCGTTGGCAGTCCATTCCGAGAATTCCGGGTTGATTTCATTGCAAACGCCGCCGGCGCCGCAGCACCAGGAGTATTCTCTGATCCGATCCATTTCAACAAGCTTCACTCCGGGTATGCTTTCCAGGATCTTCCTCGGTGCGTCGTAAATTCCGTAGATGCCGTTGTATCTGGGGCGTCTCGGCTCCCACGTGTGAACTGCCTTCAGGATCTTCTTTTCTTTTCCTTCCCATGGGACATAGGGCTCGCCCAATCTTCCCAAATGGCAGGGATCGTGGTATGTAACGGTCATGGGGATTTCCTTGCTGAACTTCAGCTTGCCTTCTTCAATGAGCCTTGCGATGAGCTCCACCGTATGAAGGACTTCGATCTCCAGGCCCAGTTTTGCATACTGTCTCTTGAAGGTATGATAACAATCGGAGCAGGGAGTGACGATGGTCTTGACCTTGGCTGCCTGGAACGCTTTCATGTTTGCCTTTGCCTGTTCCTTGAATTCTTCGACAAATCCCATTTGATGAGCGCGTCCGGCGCAGCACATGTCGGCTTCTCCCATAATGCCGAGATCTACGCCTGCGGATTGCAGGATTTTGACTGTATTGACCACGCTGTTTTGCAGAGCGGGATCATAGCTGTATTTGCAGCCTGGGAAGAAAGCCACTTCCGCGGTTTCCTTCATCAGGTTCTTCAGTTTCAGGTCCTTGCACCAGTTGAGCCGGTCTGCCTTCTTTTTCCCAAGAATCATGGTTTTCTGATCCTTAAGATGCTTGGCAATCTCGTTCTGAACCGGATAAGCCTTTCCCTTCTCTGTTGCGCTTTCCTTCAGCGCAAGGTTGTGCTCCAGCGGTTCCAGATTGTATCTGGTAATCTTGCAGGAAACATCGCAAAGTCCGCAGGAGGTGCAGTTATAGATGGCTTCAACCGCCTGTTCGGTATAATCCGATTTTCCGTCAAGCAGCACCTGCCCCAGCTGGAACCGGCCTCTGGCGGAATATGTATTAAAGTTGAAGAACTTGCTGCTCGGACAATTTTCAGCAAACCGCTGGCTCTTGATCTTGTCAAATGGAATCCATTTGCATCCAAGGCAATTGCTGCAGCGTTCCATCATCGGTCTGTAATCTTGTAACGCCATTTTCAATACTCCTTTCCTACAGTGAAATCTTTCCCGGATTCATGATACCGTTGGGATCAAAGATATTCTTGACTTTCTTCAGCGCGATATAGGATTGGGCATCCTTGTTCAGCTGCAGACCGGCCCACATGCCATAAGGTCTGGAATAGTAGGCGTCAAGCTTCAGCATTTCAACGCTGGCCTTTTCATACATTTTTTTCGCCAGTTCCCTTTCCTTGCTGCTGTCGGGATCGTAAGGCAGGGTAAATTCCAAGTGATAGGAGGATCCCATATGCTGCGGTTGAATATAAATTCCGATATCTCCCGCAGGATAGCCAAGATCATTGGCGATTTCATACATTTTCTTGATAAAGAGTTCCGCTTTGTCCAGCTGTGTAACGAAGAAAATGTCCTGAGAAGCACCTTTATAGGTGTCCTTCCAGTTCCCATCGGACGGCGATACGATTTCTTTCTTGATCATTTCTTCATTGAGTTTAGATACTCCCGTCAACAGCTCCAGCCCGCAGCTCTGCGCGAAGCTTGCCAGATCCTTGCTTCTTGCTTCCACCCGTTTTTCCGGGAGCACTTCCCGTCCGGAAACGCCCACCAGCGCGGTCCATTTTGGAAGAATCGCCTTCCAGCCTTCAATTTCAACGTCATTTTTCCCCAGCAGGCTTGCAAGCTGCATATTGTTTAAAATGAACAGCTCATCCGGGAAGCGGAACCGGATCGCCTTATATACAAAATCTGTAATCCTTTGGAGACTATCATCCTTGACAAGGAACAGCCTGTGGATCCGTTTTTTCACCTGGCATCTCACAGCAGCCCAGGTAACGATTCCCATGCTTCCTTGCGCTCCGGTTAAAACCCTGTAGAAGTCGAACATCCATGGGCCGCTGCCGCTGACCTGCCATTTTTCGGCTTCCCATTGTTTTTGCAGGTCCATCGGCCCCCCGGCGGCTTCTCCCGTATACATGCGGTTTCCATCTCCCCAGGTAACTTCAACGCACCGCAAAGGATCGATGTATGCCCACTGATGCATGGGATTCATTCTGGGTTCTGTCTCCAGAACGCTGGCCAGTACCGATTTGCTTGCCCTTGGCTTGAGCGGGAAGTTGAATTCGAGATCTTCCGCAGCCAGAGCTTTTTCCAGTTCCGCATAGGTGACTCCAGGCTCTATGATTGCCATTCTGTGCTGGCGGTTGATATTAAGGATTTTCTTCATACCGCTCAGATCCACCATAACCGCCTCCGGAACGCTTGGAGCGCTGCCTCCTTTGACATGAGGCCCTCCCGAGCTGACCGGGATCAGGGGAGTTTTCGTTTTGTTTGCCAGATCGACGATCTGTTGTACCTGCTCGGCATTTTGAGGCTTGACGATATAGCAGGGATCCATATGCAAATCAAAATTGCGTTTCCCTCCGTATTCGGCAAGCTGCTTCGGATCGTCGATAACACGGCCGTCTCCCACCACATTTATCAGCTCTTCCTTAATGCTCATTTACATCTCTCCTTCCTCGTAATCAGGGTATCCAGAATTACTTAAATTTAACTGTTTTTCAACATCGTTAAACGAGTTCATTGAATACATTCATTATAATCCGTTCGGTGAAGAGAGTCAATATGAAAAGTGAGAAAAAAGAAACTAAAAAAACGCTTCAATAATGAAGCGTCCTTTTCAGCCAGGCATCGTAATGGTCGTAAAAACCTGCTTGCTATAATACGAACATATGTCTCATTTCCGAAATGTATCTGACCATTTTTTCTTCCAGATCGTAGTCGCCTTCATGGAGCAGCCAGTCATAGATCACGCCTCTTGCCACCACCAGGAGGAACTCCTCGATCTCGCTTACGGTCATATCCTTGGTCAGCTGGTTCTTTTCCTCTCCCCGTTGGATAATCTCCAGGAGCAGCTTGTACATATACCGATTCTTATCCAGGAAGAGCACATTAAGCGTGTTAAAAAGCTGCTTTACCGCATCGGTTCCCCTTGCGGCATTGTATTCTGCATAGCGCTTGAAGTAAATAATCACGTTGTCGTAAAAATCGTCTTCCACGAGCTCGGCCTTCACGACAGTCTCATAGTATTCATCGATTTTCTTATACAACTCTGAGTAAATATCCGTTTTGGAAGGATAGTAGTGATAGAAAGCACCGACAGACACGCCTGCCTTTCTGCTGATATCCTCTATTGTTGTGTTATCAAATCCATGCCTGCTGAAGAGATCCACAGCGGCATTGTATATTTTACGCTTTGTTTTTTGTGCCTGGAGCTGACGAGATGTTAGCTTTTGCATTGATCAACCTCCCGAATTATAAACTAATATGTTTCAGTATAATGTATTCGGTGAAATATGTCTACAACAATATTTTCAGAATCGACAATGAGTAAGCTTGCTCTCTGTTTCATTCGTAAATCAGGCGAGCCGGGGCAATCGGAAACGATGCTTGAAGCAAACAGGTGAGACGAATCTCACCTGTTTGTTACTTTTTATAGGGCGTTTATGTATCACATAACCTTTAGTTTTGCGGCATTGATTCGAGAAAGCTTAGCTGGCTGCTGCCTCCTTCGCTTTTCTCTTTTCCAGAACTACTGGTGCTGTCTCATAGATAAAGCAGATGACGATCGTTCCAATGACCATGGAGCCGGCGCTCTGCCACATGGGAGCGGCAAGTCCGTACTTGTCTGCCATGAATCCGGCTATCGCAGCACCCAGCGATCCGCCTGCGATTTCTCCAAAGCCCTGAATCGTTCCAACAGCGGTGGAAGCAAATTTCGGGTTGATAGACTCTGTGGGAACCGGACCTTCAAAGACCGCAATACAGCCGGCGCCGCACCATCCGAGGAAGCCAAAGAACATCATAAGCGGAACGTTGTCAGCAGGAACAAGCAGGAAGCCAAGTGGAGTCGCTGTGCTGAGCAGCGAGAAGATGATGAGGATTGGCTTTCTGCCATATTTGTCGGAAAGAGCAGGAACAACCATACCCCAGACGATACCGCCGACGCCGAGAGCCGACATGACAAGGCTCATGGTGGTGGGATCCAGTCCCTTAGCATTTGTGAGGAACAGCGGAGCAAAGGACGCCATTACTACATACCAGCCCAGCATGAAGATGGAGTAGATCAGACATACGATGATGTTTCTGTTCTTCATTACTTCCTTGAAGCTGCCCTTCATGTCGCCTTTTACGGTTGTCGAGTCGATTGCGGACATGTCAGGTTCGATCAATACTTTCATAACAAGGAATGCAACAATAATTCCAGGGATGATGGTCAGGAAGAATGTATTTCTCCAGCCAACGGACTGTGCGAGCGCAACAACGATGATCGGTCCAAGCAAGCTCGAAATCAGTCCTACGGAAGTGGTGCACATAATACCCATGTTTAAGCCACGGCGGGAGGGTGTTGACTGAGCCAGCAGGAAGCTCTGATTCAAAGGAAGGATCGGGCCTTCGAAGATACCCATGATCAAACGGATGATCAGCAGGGATACAAAGCCGGCCGCAAAGCCTGTCAATAAGGAGCAAACGGAGAAGCACAAAATAAACGTAGCCAGGATTTTTTTCTTCGTTCCTCTCATGTCGGACCAGAAGCAGGCAAGAAAGCCAACGATGGCCCAAGTAAATGCAAAGGATGAGACTACTAATCCGAATTGGCTGTTGTCCATCCCCAGATCAGGCAGGATGAATGGAGCCATGTTCATTACCGCGAACCGGTCAAACATTACGAAAGCGAACGCCAGAGCTACAACGAGAACCATTTTATTCTCGTATGAAAACAACCCTTTCTTTTCGTTCATGGTTAAATTCTCCTTTCATTTGAACAAACTAAAAACTAAATATTTCCTGCACTTCATATCCAGCAAAAAAGTAAATATATATTAATTCCACAGGGTTGATCAAATATCAGCCCCATTTGGTTTCGGCGCTTGCAGGCTCCCGCTTTACCTGAATGCTGCAAGATAGATGTTTGTTACATCTTCCTCCGTCGGTTTTTGAGGATTCTGGGTAATCGGATTGTCAAGCATGGCTCTTTCCACCATTCCGGGGATCTTATCCTTGGTGGCGCCGGCGTCGTCCAGATACTTCGGAGCGTTTACATCGGCAGCCAGCTGCTTCACCAAATCCAGAGCCATTTTCGCAGCTTCGCTTCTGCTCTTGCCCTTGATGTCTCCGCCCATGGCCTCTGCGATATCTGCAAACTTGTCTTCCGCTACCTTCAGGTTGTATTCCATTACATGTGGCAGCAGGATCGCGTTAGCCATTCCGTGAGGCATATCAAAGAATGCGGAAAGCTGATGAGCCATCGCGTGGCATACACCGAGTCCGCCCAAGCTGAATGCGGTTCCAGCCATCATGGACGCCATCAGCATCGCCTGGCGCGCTTCTATGTCTTTTCCGTCGGATACCGCTCTTCTCAGATTCTTTGAGATCATTCTGATCCCTTCCAGAGCAAGGCCCTGTGCCGGCGGGAAGTCGCAGTTGCTGGTGTAGCATTCGATGCAGTGAGTCAGCGCATCAATACCCGTATTGGCGGTCAGTCCCGGCGGCATGGATACGGTCGCCTGAGGATCCAGAACTGCAATGTCCGGAATCAGGAGAGGGCTCAGGACTCCGAATTTTGTCTGCCGCTCTACGTCTGTAAGCACGCCCACCATAGTGACCTCCGTTCCGGTTCCGGCGGTTGTGGGAATGGCAATCAAAGGCAGCAGGATCGGCTTAATCTTTAGGATGCCGCCGATGGCGATATCATAATCCTTTGCTTTTCCTCCATGAGTGTAAACTACATTTGCGACCTTTCCCGCATCGATGGGGCTTCCGCCGCCTACGCAAACCAGAACGTCCGGTTTGACCTCTTTCATATATTCTGCGGCTTCTTCCACCGTAGCCACCACTGGGTTTGCCTGAATTTTAGAAAAGATATGTACGTCAATTCCATTTTTTTTGAGATCCTCGGCAAGATCGATCACAAGAGGCGTCTTGCTCATAAACGGATCTGTAAAAATCATTGCATGCTTCTTGCCCAAGTCTTTAATCAGCTCAGGGACGTCCTTGACGGCGCCATCTTTGCAATGAACCCTTTTGGGCCAGCAGTCAAAAGTCATTACCGGCATAAAATGCCCTCCTTTCAGTACTCCTGCCGACTTTCCGATCTGTAAAGCAAACGTCCGGCAGGCGTAATTCAGAAATTGCCCAATCCTGGATTGGCTACAATTTTGAGCGATAAAAATTTTACAAAATCGATTCATTGAATTAATTCAATTTTATACCAAAATTTACGGTTGTCAATATAATCTTTTTTAATTTTTCAAATTTTCAGGTACTTTTTTTCGATATGGAAAATGTAGAATGTTTTTGGAATTACTGTATTATAATGGAATATTCGAGACGTGAAAAAGCAGGATGGATCATCCTGCCTCAATCGATCAATTTAATCCCACTCGAGGAGCTCTGATACCTTTTCAAAGGAAGCCTCTAGCATGATGGGACATTTTTCAATTTTGTTCATGGGGTTGTTGTCGAGGAGTTCATCGCATTCCGTACTTCCGAAGGCGTCCTCAAACCAATCGGAGAAGGCTGCGGCGTTAAACCGGCTGGCCTCTTCGGCATCAGCCAGGTAAAGCAGACACAGACATGCCGAATAGATCCCGCAGGTCTTGCCTACCCAGAAGCCATTGCACAGACCGGCCATTGCGGCGATCAGGTCGGGGTTTTCCTTGTCCATTCTCTTCAGCCCCATTTCCATAATGATCTGGCTGCAGCAATAGCCTTTCAGCCTTAAATCAAAGATTTCCTCATTCATATGCGGCCTCCTGCTTCTAGGAATTTTCACTTTTATTGTTGCACATATGCCATGGCAAGTCAATCATGGGATTTGCAGATTCCTCTTCAATGATCAGAATCACCGTATCCCATTTTATAGTAAACTGCTGCGCCCGAGCCGATTCCGTCTGTGAAAATACCTCGTGCGACATCACTGTCGTTTTTATGTGAGGCCCCCGATTTGTAAGGCTTCAGCGAATTCAGGTAATGCCGCCAGCATGTCTGCAAGCGGTGAGACATAAAAGAAGAACGCCACCGGCCTTGGCGACGTTCCTCTTTCCGATTCTTATTAACCTATTGACCCGTTATCCTATTGTACTGTTAACCTATTGTGTCCTTTTCTCTCTTTATTGTTTCTACTGTACAGTATTATCTCGTCAGCATGCCGTAAACATCAAGGGGCAAGTCATTCATCACGGAATGATTCGGGTTGAATAAAAGGGATTTTTCATCCAGCTTCAGTCCGAACAGCGCTCCCTCGTCCACCGCTGCATGTAGGTTCCGGACCTCAAGGGAGTCTCCCGCATTAACAACGGGCAGACCCGCCGCAACCATTTCATCAAAGAATGTCCGGTCGGGTTTTACATGGCAGTTGACCACGGTGTCGATTTCCACTTCAAACTTGTTGAAATTCTTATCCATCAGCACCACACAATTGTCCTTGATCTGATATACGGTGGTATTTTCATACACGGTGACGGGATATTGATATGTCTTTTTATCCTCCAGACCCTCGGCATGCTCCTGTTGGAAGTTTTTCCGGGTTACGTACATGTGGATTACCTCAAGACGGGAGCCAAGCTCTTTTTCCTCCGTCACTACCGTAACCTCCTTGCCGATGGAGGCGAGGAATTCAGCGGTGTCAACTGCGGCAAAGTGATCTCCCCATACCAGAACCTTCTGGCCCACCTTCTGCATTTCCCGTTCGCCGGGGTGATGCTCGCAGTTTTTCTTGGGACAAGCAAGCACCTTCTGGAATGGAACCACCATGGGATGGTCGTTTCCGACACAGTCCGGCAGATGGGATACCGCTCCCGTAGCATTCAGGACGATATCATATCCCTTCAGCTCCTGAATCGTTGGCGCGTGGTTCAGCTTGATCTCCACTCCGAGCTTTTTCATCTGATTTCGGATCCAGTCCGCATACCATTTCATTTTTTCCTTGCCGGGGACGACGCAGCAGCTCAGGATTGCGCCGCCCAGCTCGCCGGTCTTTTCAAAGATTGTGACCTGATGGCCCCGGACTGTTGCCAGACGTGCAGCCTCCATGCCTGCCGGTCCTCCACCGACAACCGCAACCTTCATCGGTTTCGGAGCAGGGGTCAGCTCGTCAAATTCCATATGTCCGCAGGCTGGATTGATGGCGCACTGGATCTCCTTCTTCGCCATCATGGATTCCTGCCAGCAGCCGGTGAGACAGCTGATGCATTTACGGATCTCATCCTCTTTTTCGAAGGCCGCCTTGACAGGCCAGTAGGGATCGGCCAGGAGCTGCCGCGCAAGTCCGATCATATCGGCTTTTCCGTCTGCCAGAACTCCTTCGCAGTATTCGGGATTTCTCAGAACACGATTGCAGATCGTCGGGATACTGACCGCTTTTTTAATGGCATAAGCGGCTTCCACCTGCCACCCCTCGTCATACTGCATGGGGCAAAAGCCTGCGCCTGGAGTCTCCTGAATGCAGCAGCTCAGATCGAGACAGGCCACCCCCGCCTTTTCGAACTCCTGCGCAACCAGAATGCTTTCGTCAAGACGCCGTGAGCCGTCCAGAAATTCATCGATGGAATATCGGACAAAGATGGGGAAATCCATTCCGCATTTCTTCTGAATGGAAGCCACGATGGCCAGCGGGAACCGCATCCGGTTTTCAAAGCTGCCGCCGAACCGGTCGTTTCTGCGGTTGAGGTATGGGCTCATGAACTGAGAAATCAGATAACCATGAGCGGCGTGAAGCTCCACGCCGTCAAAGCCGGCCTGTTTGACTCGCCATGCAGCGTCAGAGAACTTCTCTATCATGTCGAGGCACTCTTCCGTTGTGATGCCCCGGACTTCCTTTCCCTTTTCTTCGGCGTTTTCAAATACGATCTCATGGCCGGCGCTCCATGGCAGCTTGACGACCATATCATTGGTGGACATGGTGTTGTAGCGCGGGATCGCGCACTGCCTGCCGGGATGCTGAAGCTGAACAATACATTTCGCTCCGTACTTGTGCATGGAAGCAGCCAGACGGGTCAGTCCCGGGATGTAATTGTCATTGTCGGCTACCAGACAGGTCACCGTCGGGCGTCCCGTAGCGGCGTCCGGCGTGGTGGCCCCTACGATAATCAGACCGGTGCCGCCTCTGGCGATCTGAGAATGATGGTGGATATCCCGCTCGCTGACGGAGCCGTCCGCATTGGAGGAGCTGATATCCGTCGGGACGTGGCAGATCCTGTTGGGAATCACCATATTGCCGATTTTTAACGGCTGAAAGAGATGCTTATACTTTTCGCTGTACATGAAAAAAACCTCCCTTTGTATTTTTTTGCTCAGTGCGCGTTAGTTACACGTTTCTACCTTAAGCTTAACAATTACAAAGGAAGGGTAAAATATCAGGAAAGGCGGTTATGACTGTCAAAAACGGCTGCACTGCCTCCGGTACTCGCCGGGGGACATTTTCTCATGAAGGCGGAAAAGCTTATAGAAGCTGTACAGATTTGAAAAACCCGTTTGGGCGGCGATCTCCGATACGGTCAAGTCCGAACCGGCCAGCAGTTTTTTGGCCGCCTGATAGCGAAGGCCGATCAGGTACTCCTTGAAGCCGATATGCATGATCTCCCGGAAGAGATGACGAAACCGGGAGGGGCTTAAGTATACCATTCCCGCCGCTTGTTCCAGGGTAATGTTTTCCGCATAATGCAGCTCCATATACTCGATGACCGGGCGAAGCTTCATGAAGCGGTCCATGACTGCATGCTCCGCTTCTCCCAGGCCGTAATGACCGATCAGCTCAGCCAGCACAACCCGCAGCTTTGCACTGATTAAATGGCGGTAGCCAGGGCGTTTGACGCGGTTTTCCTGAATAATGTCGGAGAGCAGGTCGTTCAACTTCTTTCCCAGGTTGGTGGAGCCGTCGATTTTGTTGCAGAAGGCTTCCGGATTGTATAAAAACGGAAGAAGATATTCGTAATCGAATTTTTGATCCGCAGTGTGAACGATAAACTGGGGGTAGAATATCAGAAAGGTGAAGGAGGCCTTGGTCCCGGGGTGGGCAAAGGCTCCGTGCTTTTCCATGTTGTCTACGATGAAGATGTCTCCCTTTTCATAGGGATAGGTTTTATTCTCAAATACAAATTCCCCGGAGCCGCCGGTGCACAGCGCGATCTGGTAATAGTTGTGCCAGTGAAGATCCACATCGGTCTCGTCAACGGTATATTCCACACAGTCAAACTCGAACCCCGCGGGCAGATCATACCGCCAGAAGAACAGGCTCATGGTAACCTCCTTGTGAGAACAGGATTAATAACGCCGCTCGCAGCGCCCGCTTGGATGCAGGCTCTCGATACCTCCATTTTTGCACAGATTTCGGTTCGGGTAAAGGGGAAATTGCGGGTTGGGATAGGTGGGATTCTTATGGAATGAAAATAAGACATTAAATAGAAAGTACCGACCGGCGAAGGGGCGATAATTGTTATTGCCTACTGTTGAGTCTGAGCATGGGACTCGAACCCACGGGGATGTTACACCTTACTCGCTTTCCAGGTGGCAAGACCATATTTAGGCCTGTTTTTTTTAATTTCTACAAGTATCATGAAATCCGCAATAGTTTTAATTTCCAACGTTTTTATGAATCTCATATGCTATTGAATATCATCAGGTATCGTCCGTTTTGATAGGGTTCCGAAAATATCGTGGGAAACTTATGGGAAAATAAGGCTTAACCAGAGCTCGCGTTAATACGGGTTCATATAATTAGTTCAAGGGCCTTTTCTGGCAAATGACCAGATTATCTCCGTCACGCAAAACGTCAACTTCCCCATCAATTTCTATGATCTCATATTCTATCGCTTCATCCTTATCATCTTCACCTCTATTAGTGGTCTTTTTATTATTCATTATCACTCCCCCTTTTAATGCTATAATTATTTTATCATCAAATTAATGATATTGTCATAGTAGTTTTCTACAAATTGACCATAGTATGTTATCTTGCTATCACTCTTTTTCTGTAGTAAAATTATGGATAATCGGACTAATGCGACAGTTTATATTTGGAGGAGCAACAATGCCAACTCTTGAGTGGATCGGAAAAGATAAAGTAATAAATCATCACCAGGAAGTACCGTTTCGGATCCTGGATCGGCAGTATAGCTATGACAAAAGAGGTCAGCACGAAGATGATAATGGCAGCAGTAATATGATAATTCACGGAGATAATCTGGAAGCACTTAAAGCACTGCTCCCTCGTTATGAAGGTAGAATTAAATGCATTTATATAGATCCTCCCTATAACACGGGAAATGAGTCATGGATATATAACGATAGTGTGAACAGCCCAAAAATAAAAAAATGGCTTGGTGAAGTAGTCGGAAAAGAAGGAGATGACTTATCTCGTCATGACAAATGGTTATGCATGATGTACCCAAGGCTTAAGCTTTTATATAAGCTCTTATCTGAAGATGGGGCCATTTTCATTAGTCTGGATGATAATGAGATCATTTACCTTCGGGCAATCATGGATGAAATATTCGGAAATTCTGGCTTCGTAAATCAAATTACTCTCCTATGCAACCCAAAAGGCAGGAGTCAAGATAAGTATTTCGCGACTTGTCATGAATATTTGTTAGTGTACACAAAGGGCGTTTTACCGAAAGAAAGCTTTAGTGTTGCCAAAGATGAAAGTAAAATTATGAAGGATTATAAGCTGTCTGATGACAACGGTCCTTACAGGCTTCTAGAGCTGAGAAATACTCACCGTGAGTTTGGCAGATAAAATCGTCCAAACCTTTGGTATCCGATATATGTGTCAAAGGAAGGTGCCGTGTCTTTAGAAAAGACACAGGAACATGGTCAAGAGGTATTTCCATATTGGCCCGACGGTTATGAAGGCTGTTGGACTTGGGGGAAAGACCTGGCAATGAAGGATCTTGATTTATTAGTAGGTCAAAAGAAAAATGGTGCTTGGAAAATATATAGAAAATCTTACGCTTATTCTGCTGACGGTGAGACCGTAAAACAAAAGTTATTCTCAATCTGGAACAATCCATTATTTTATACGGAAAAAGGGCAGGTTGTTTTTGGTCAAATATTCCCCGGAGCAAATAAAAATGATTTCCCGCAGCCAAAATCCGTAGACTACATCATTGAAATTATACGTACCATTACATCTGATGAAGATATCGTTCTAGATAGTTTTGCGGGATCAGGCACAACCGGCCACGCGGTATTAAAATTAAATAAGCAAGATGGGGCAAACCGTAAATTCATCCTTATTGAGATGATGGAATATGCAAACGATTTTACAGCTGAGAGAGCCAAGAGAGTCATTGACGGATATGCAGACGTTGAAGGTACTGGAGGGGCTTTCAGCTTTTATGAGCTGGGGGATGTATTACTACTCCCGGATGGGAATCTGAACGAGAGTATTGATGGGCAGAAGCTCAGAGAATACGTTTATTATATGGAGACAAAAGAACCTCTTTATAGCGGATTGGATTGCGATAACAAATACTTCCTTGGTAAAAGCAAGGAGACAGCATACTACTTCTACTATGAGAAGGAAAATACCACAACTCTCGATTATTTGTTCCTTTCAACAATAGAAGAAAAGGCAGAAGCTTACACCATATACGCGGATCTTTGTTCGCTCTCCGAGGCAGAATTGACCAGATACAATATTGTCTTTAAGAAAATACCTCGGGATATCGTGAAATTATAAGGAGTGTGGAAAAATGCGACTAAAAACATATCAGGAGAATGTTATTAAAGATCTTAAAAGATTCCTTACTCTTCTCGCGGAAAAGCAGAGTATTCCCTCAGCGTACCGCTCACTTTGGGAAGAAAAGAACGTTGTAGTGGGGATGAACGGAATGAATCCATACAATTCCGTCATACCTAATGTGCCGCACGTCTGTCTTAAAGTCCCTACGGCCGGAGGTAAAACATATATTGCTGCTAATGCTTTAAAGCCGATATTCGATTCTATACCTGGACTTAAAGCAAAAGCTGTTGTTTGGCTTGTGCCTACAGATGCGATACTAACTCAGACCTACAGCGCACTCATCAACCCCGAACATCCATACAGGCAGAAGATTGATGTAGATTTCGGAGCTCGTGTCGAAGTCTTTTCCAAGGCCCAACTGCTGGCTGGCCAAAATTTCAATCCCACTTCTGTTATGGAGCAACTCTCAATATTTGTTCTCAGTTACGATTCATTCCGTACCAATAATAATGAGGGACGGAAAGCTTTTAAAGAAAATGGTTCTCTGGCGGCTTTTGCTAAGGTAATGAATAATCCCGAGATTTTGCTTGCTGATACGGATGAAACAGCTTTAATACAAATAATACGGTGGCTAAATCCGATCATTATCGTTGATGAAAGCCATCACGCCACCTCTGATCTGAGTATCAAAATGCTGAATGATTTTAACCCATCTTTTGTTCTAGACCTTACTGCTACCCCGAAAAAAGGAAGTAATATTATCTCTTTTGCTGATGCAGTACAGCTCAAGAAGGAGAATATGGTCAAGTTGCCAGTTATCGTATACAACCGTAAGAGTCAAAGCGACGTATATTCTGACGCCATTAGCATAAGAGAAAAACTTGAGAGACAAGCAACGCAAGATGAAACCAAGAGCAAACGATATATACGTCCGATCGTTTTATTCCAGGCTCAGCCAAAAAATAGCGCCGACAGTACGACATATGAGAAAATCAAAAAAACACTGGTGGATATTGGGATCCCAGCAGACCAGATTGCCATTAAGACCGGCGATAAAGATGAGCTTAGAAATGTCGACCTGTTATCGCCTGACTGTCCCGTACGTTATATAATTACAGTGAATGCTCTCAAAGAAGGATGGGACTGCCCGTTCGCTTATATCCTTGCAACAGTGGCTAACCGATCCTCCTTGGTTGATGTTACCCAAATTTTGGGCAGGGTGCTTCGGCTGCCTTACACAAAGAAAAATGCAAGCGATGTTTTGAATCTATCTTATGTAATTACCTCTTCTTCAGATTTTTATACAACTCTTGATAAGGTAGTTGAGGGTTTAAACTTTGCTGGATTTGGACGCAAAGATTTTTATGCCGAAGATTCCGATTCAGGAGAAACGAAACAATCAGAAGTTCCTACCCCACAACAGATCGATATGAATGATATTCAAAATGAAGCTGAAGATATTCCGGAAGTGGATACGGTTGAGTTAAAATCACGTATCGAAACAACGCTGCAGGAAATAAATAATGCCCCAACGATTACAGATAGTATTATCAATGATGAAATGCTCGCAGTTGCTGTAACACAGAATGTGAATTACGAAGCTGCTTTAGAAAATATGGAAGAAACCGATATTACCGCAGCACCGGAGGAGGTGAGAGATAAAATGAACTGCTTCCGAATGAATGATGATTTTGTTTCAGAAGCCACAGAACTATTATTCCCTCAATTTATGCTCGCAACAGAAGTGAACCTGTTTTCTGATATGGAATACGTATATCTAGAACCTGATCACCTTGCAGCTGGCTTCACACTCAAAGATAAAGACGTACAAATTGATTTTAATACAGCGCCTGCTGAGTTAGCTAAAGTCGATATCGACGAATCCAAAGATGCAAAGCCAAGAGCTTGGAAACTAACGGGATTTGATAATGCATATTTAAAAGAATGGTTTAATGCCCAACCATCAGAGAAAAGACTCAGCTACTGCAAGGAAATCATCTGTAGAAAACTGTCAGCCTTTAACTGTGTTAATGACAAAGAATTGAGAGAATATGTTGATAGGATAATTGATACTATGACAGAAGATCAATTATCCGATTTTGAACAATCACAGTATCCGTATGTTCTCAAAGTCCAGGAAAAAGTAAAATCATTGATCGAAAAGCATTCTGCAAATAATTTTTACAAATGGCTGGAGCAAGACAAAATTGTGTGTGAGCCAAGGTATAAACTACCTCCAACGATTTCTCCTGTAACATTTACAGAGACGATCCCAGATTCGCTTTATTCTGCAGAGGAGTCGATGAATGATTTTGAAAGAAAGATTGCCTGGGAGTTATCTTCACTTAAAATAATTAAGTGGTGGCATCGTAATATATCTAGACGTGGTTTTATGATCAATGGTCATGTTCATGCTTACCCAGACCTTATCTTCATGATGAAGAGCGGCAAAATTTTGATGGTAGAACCTAAGGGTGATCATCTTGATAATGATGATTCTAAAGAAAAAGCCAAGATAGGGGCAAAATGGGAAGCTCTGGCAGGGAGACCTTATCGTTACTTTATGGTTTTCCAGACGAAACAGCCAGACTATCCGGGAGCCTACTCTTATGACAGATTTATGGAGATTGTGAAGGGACTTTAAAAAACACTCTTATTACATAAGAAAACGCGCCATCCTTTCTTCTTTGGATAGCATTACTTTCTATTCGAAATGGCCTCGATGTCGGCGCTACATTTTACGGTTAATAAGTGATATAGAAAGCCTCCCTTTTACCCTACCCTTCATTGCAACAAAAAACAATATATTTGGACATTTTTTCCTTTTTTAGAAAGGGTATGTTATAATGAATTAACCTATATAATACTGGGAGGTGGTTTAACGAATATGCTTAAATTCAATACTCGTGGAATACTACAGCCAGGCATTCACGTCGTTCCCTGGTCTGAATTTATATCTCTCTATTCGTTTTCACCCCGCCGCAAGTATTTGTTTGAAGGCATGAAACGTGCTTTTATTCATTTTAAAGATGCAGGCTGTAAACGAATATATATTGATGGGAGCTTTGTAACTAAGAAAGTTGAACCTAATGACTATGATGCCTGTTGGGATATGACGGGCGTGAATTTTGACTTTCTAGATCCAATGTTTCACCGTGATTTAAAGATGGGCACTCAGAAACACAAACTCGTATTTTATGGAGAATTCTATCCTGCGACTATTATCGAAGGCGGGACAGGGCTCACTTTTCTTGACTTTTTCCAAACGGACAGAGAAACCGGATGTAGAAAAGGAATTATTCTTATAGAATTGGAGGGGGTAAAGTGATAAAAAATTCTCATGAATATGATCTTACCAATTCTCTGATTAAGCAATTTAACGAGCGTAGAACGTTTTTGATGGAGCAAGAAAGGACAGATGAAATTGAGTATGAAATTGCCGGAATTGCTGCGATTTCTGAAGACTTAAAGCAGCAATTATGCTGGTATGATGCAGTAAAAAATGGTGAGGTTGTTTTTAAGGTAATTGATTCTTTGTTTGAGCTCCCAAAGGTTTTGATTGGGAAACGACTTCAACTTGGGCTATCCCAAAGCGAGCTTGCAGAAAAGCTTAGTATGGATACAGATGATTACATTCGCCTTGAGAATGAAGATTTTTATGGGCTTACATTTGAATTGCTTCAAAAGATCCTATTTATTCTTGATTTGGATAACCCTAATCATATATTAGAAAAAAATTATGAACAGTTGCTCCCAACAATTGAATCTAATTTAAAGAAATTAAACGTCAATAAAAGGTTTCTAGAGTCATTTATACCAACAGATATTCAACAAGTAAGAGAAACACTGCGGAGTAGATTAAGTTCAGCAAGTTATCTTACAGAAGAATTCTTGGAAGCTTTTAAGAAAATTTTCTCTGTAAGTCTTGAGGAGGATATATCCCCTTCAGATTTAAACTCAAACTTGGCATTCGCGTTCAAACGAAATATCAATGTTAGTGAAAATAATCTTACTTTTACGACAGCTTATGCAGCTTATGTATCAGGTATAATTGCTCATCAAATGCCCCCATCATCTACACTTAAAGCAGATCCAATTAACATACGAGAAGAAATTCTCGGGACTTATGGTGCTGTTAATATTGAGAATTGTTTAAGATTCATATGGGGCTTAAATATCGCTGTTGTCCCTTTACATTTTCACGGAAGTTTTCATGGAGCTTGTTTTGATTTTAATGATACCAGGACAATTGCATTAAGCCAACAAAATCAAACCGTTTCCAGATGGAAGTTTGATATGCTTCATGAGTTGTATCATGCATTAACCATGGATTATAATGCTTATATAGAGCGTACAGAAATAATGGATCAGGATGATGAAGAGGAAAGTCTTGCTTCAGAATTTGCGAGCTATGTTATTTTTGGTCAAGAAATGGACTCTTTTATTGAATTAGTTTTAAAGCGAAGTGATGGGCAAGTAGAACGAATTAAAAATAACTTAATTTCTGTAGCCAGGGAATACGGAATCGACATCGATGATTTTTCAAATTACGTTGCGTATAGGATAAGACCGGTTAATTTTTGGGGCGTTGCAGCCAATCTTCAGGTAGACAAACGAAATCCTGCTGCTATATTGAGAGAGTATTTGCTTTCTCATTTAGATATTACACGAATGAATTCATTTGAATTAGAAGTGTTACAAAAGGCGCTAAATCAGGAGGTGTTTTAACATGGCTGAAATAACTTTGAATGGCGAAACTTTCAAACTGAAATGCGGAATGACCGACTGCAAAAATGATATGCATAGTTTTAATACAAGTAAAAGATTGCAGGCGAGCGGAATTAAAAAAGGTTGTTGTGTTGGATGCAAGTCTGCATTAGTGGATTGGGAGCGAGTCCATAAAAGGGATATTACTGACTTCGGATACTTAAAGAGTGCTCTGAAGCTTGAAATGATACGTAATATTTTTTGGACGATTAAGGTACCTACCGAAAAAATGAAAGACGATGTCCGGCAAAAAAAACCTGAGCAATTAAGTGATATGGTACATAATCGCCTTAGAGCAACTCTTTCTAAACCAAAGAAAGACAATGACTGGGATGGCAGGCAAACCCCATTTGATGGTAAATTAATATATTGGGCTCAACACGCAACTGGAACCTGCTGCCGAAAATGCCTTGAAGAGTGGTATGGAATTGATGCTAATGCAGAATTATCCGATACGGATTATGAATATCTCGAACAAGTTGTAACAAAGTACCTTTTAGAAAAATCAGAGTAAGTTAATATTAAAAGAGGTTCCCCAGTGGGCCTGTGAAATAATCTCTGTAAATTAGCTTTCTATGATAATGATGGGGCTTGCAAGCTTGTATTCTTAAAGATTGCAAGCCTTTGTAACAATATAATGCTCAGGTTTGGAAATGTCAATAGCAC
>JAEZLP010000043.1 GCA_023415235.1 Bacillota bacterium | reverse complement strand
CTATTTCTATCATTAGTCATTTTTAAAATTCTCCTTTTGGTTTCTTATTGTGCAATTGTGACAGATCGCACTCTAATTATATCAAAAGGAGTTTTTTTCTCAGCATCGCTTCGCTTCCACAGAACCATCGGCATAGCCGGAGGTTTTCATATACAATAAAAAATAATACCGTTGCAAATGCAACGGTATTGAATAATGTGGATTGGATTTTATAGATTTTCGGTTATTTCCTCCGTTTTCCAAGGGTCATGACCTGGCGATACGCTCCCGCAAGTCCGCCGACGACACCCAGACAAACCAGCACCAGAAAAAAGACCATGCCCGTATTAAGCTTCCCGTCAATCCAATGGCCGGCCACCGCTCCCAGCACAATCGGGATAGCGATCGTCAATCCCAGCTGGGAAACCAGCGTCAACGCTTCCAGGCCGGACCCGATTCCTGATTTCTTTCCATCTTCTCGATCCATGACAATACCTCTTTTCCGAGCTTTCGTTCTCTCAAAATAATATCTTTCTGTTTCCCTTCCTGCCGCTATATGGTATACTTTTTTCATTAAGAACAGGAGGTGTTTTCATGAAAGGTATCGTTAAGGCAAGTTTTGTTCTCAGCATCGTCACCGTATGCGTCGGTGCCGCCGCTATTGTCTTGAATGCAATTCAGCTCAATTCCGAAAACTAGATATCTGTTATCCATATTTGTGGATCTCAACTGAAATTCTGTCTTTTCTGGTGACACCGCCTACCGCTTTGAGCAGGGCTTTTCCCCTGCCCCGAAGCACCAGCTTGTCACCTTCTTTCATTTGTCGGTCCGGTTTCTCGCTCTGTACTCCGTTGACAAATACCAGCCCGCTTTCGATGGCTACGACCGCTTTCCCTCTGGAAAGGGAAAAGGCCGAAGAGACCAGATTGTCCAGCCGCAGTGACGCAACAGTATCCCGTTTCTCCTCATATCTGCCTTCCGGCACGATGATATCCTCAATGGGAGCGATTTCCGCCCGAAGGGCTGTACGTCCCGCCTTTTCGTAATGATATAAAAGAAATTCACCCATTTCCTTTATAATTACAATATCCGCTCCGTCCTCCCGCACAAGAATATCACCGATCATTTCCCTCTTCAAACCCAGTCCCATGAGTGAGCCCAGATAGTCCCGATGGGTGAGTTCTTTGTCCCGGGAAGAGAAGCGTCCTGATTCCCTGGTGAGGCGAAGCAGTGCCAGCGGATTATATTCCGTCAGCTGAGCATAGTCGGGAAGAAAAACCGCAACAGTCCGTTCCGCATCTTCATGCCCCCCGTAGAAGCAATATCTGAGTCCCTTGTGCCGACGGCACGCTCCCTCCGCCAGAGTCCGCTGCCTCATATCCAGAAACGCGGAGTTTGTCACCATATATTTATCAAGGCATTGACTGATCTTATCTTCAATCCCGGCCAGCAGTAATGCATCCTCTTTCACTACGAATCCCCCAATCTATTTTCAGTCACAGCAACGGTGTCAACTGCTGTTGTGTCCGCTCTCTTCCGGGTTCAGCTGGGATCCCGGCGAATATCTTTGTCTGTATTTATTATATTACATCTCTTTTTTTATACGAAACCATATTTCAGAATAAATTTTTTGTTTTTTTGCCTGCGCTATTCCGAAACCTGCTTTCGTATGATATAATTGCCGATATACTTTACAGAGGAAAGGCAGAAAACACTGAAAAATGATCATATACACGTATAAGACAAGAGGTACCTGCGCCTCCCATATCCAGATTGAATTGGATGGAAATATCCTGAAGAAGGTAAAGTTTATAAAGGGCTGCGACGGCAATTCCCAGGGACTCGCCAGACTGGCGGAAGGTCTGACTGTGGAGGAAATCAAGCGTAAGCTTTCCGGAATCAAGTGCGAGGGCAAATGCACCTCCTGCCCTGACCAGCTCGCCAAGGCGGTAGACGAAGCATTCTGGGCCAGGTACAACAAGGAAGCGAAAGACGCGTAACATTAGAAAAAAGGCTGTATCTCTATAGGGTTTTAGATTTTATAGAGATACGGCCTCGTTTTTTTTGTTAGGAGAATGCTAATTTTTCATAATGCTTATATAGGGAATGGAATTTTCCCGTGTACTTCTTCTGCCAAGGCTTTTTCTTGCCGCAGAAGTGAATAATAACGGTGTTATAAATAATATTATCCATATCATACAACCCGTTTCTGGCTAATTTATAATAGTTATAATAGCGGGCGTCATAATTATATTTTTTCCCGTCGATATTTTTAATCTGTTTCGCAAATAATGCATTCAATATATCTTGGTCCGGCATTATCAGTTTTGTACGGTTTTCCTCTACAAATTTAAAAATTTCCTGTTCATCAACATTTTGCCTCAAGGATTCCAAGTTCATCAGCAAAACACCGGAATTATAATATGCATCGATAGAATAAGGAAGCAATCGTATTTTATTTAGTTCTTTTAGTGATAATTTGTCATGATAGGCTGCGGCAAACATATAACCACCGAAATCCGTTTCATACAATTCTCTGATTGGATTGATCACCAAAATATCCGGATCCAGATAGAGAACACGTTTTACATCATGGGGAAGCAATTTGAAGGCTAAAAGCCGGAAATACATCTCCTTGGTATAATGGAACAGCACCGGGGCATCATGAAAACAATTTTCATCGACATAAATTACTTCCAAACGGCTTTTATTGGCGCTTATGTATCTTTTCAGATCTTCAATTTCTTCAGGCAGCAGGCTGGTATGCATCAAATAAATACAAAATTCCTCGTTCACATTATTTAAAAAAAGAGATTTCAGCATTACCTTGAGCGGTTTTAGGTAATTTGAATTCAATGAAACAAGTAGATTCATTCCATGATTTACCTCCTTTTTTCTCATACTCATCTGGTTTACCTACTTAAATTTTACATAAAAAGGCGACTTTTTGAAGTCGCCTTTTTGTGTATGGTATTAAATTTCCAGATTTTTTTCATTCCCTTATTTGGATTTTTCTCTTACATAGATCAGTTTATTATTGGAACCGTTGATCCTTTCGGATTTGATTTCAAACAGATCCAGGGATTTTATAAAAGGCGTAAACTTATTGTATCCGAAGTTTCTGACGTCGAAATCGGGATACCGTTTCTGCAGCTTGTTTCCGATGTCTCCGATAAAGATCCATTCGTCTTCGTCCGAGTTTTCCTGAACGATGGTGATGATCGCTTTTTTAATCGTTTCAAAATTCGTCATCACCTCTTCTTCCTCTACCGGCTTCACGGTTTCAGCCGGAGCCTTAACCTGCTGGTCCGCCAGTGCCAGAAGATCGAGGTACTTGAATTTATTGCAGGCTGATATGAAGGCCTTCGGGGTCTTGCTTTCCCCCATTCCCACAACATCCATTCCGGATTCCCTCAGTCGGGAAGCCAGTCTGGTGAAATCGCTGTCGCTGGAGACGATGCAGAAACCGTCCACATTGCCTGAATAAAGAATGTCCATGGCGTCGATGATCATCGCCGAGTCGGTTGCATTTTTCCCCGTGGTGTAGCCGTATTGCTGGATCGGCGTGATGGAGTGCTCCAGGAGCACGCTCTTCCAGGATGCAAATGTCGGCTTCGTCCAGTCTCCGTAAATCCGTTTGTAGGTGGCCACTCCGTCGTTGGAGATTTCATCCAGTATAAATTTAATATATTTGTCTGAGACATTATCCGCGTCGATCAGTACGGCGTACCTTTTATCCTTGTTTTCGCTGTTCATATTATCTCTCCCATCCTTTGTTCTTTTATTTATATTTTCCCTTATTCAAAATTTTTGTTCCCTGTCGGCCGCTGATTCTTCCAGGATCGCTGCCAGCGCGTCGGGATCGTCCACGAGATAGTCCGCGCCGGCTTCCTCAAGCGTCTTCCGGGAGCGATAGCCCCAGGTAACCCCTGCGCAGACAAGACCGGCGTTTTTCGCCGTAATCACATCGACGTCGGAATCTCCGACATAAAGCGTTTTGCCCTTTTCCGCGCCCAGCTGTCTCAAGGCTTCATATACATTATCCGGTTCCGGCTTTTTCCTTCGATCCGGATTGTCTCCAATGGCTGCATCCACAAGGCCCGGAAAATAACTCCGGCACATTTTTCCGGTCGCTTCGTCAGGTTTGTTGGACACGACGCCCACCCGGACGCCCATCTTCTTTAGTTTTGCCAGCAGCTCGGGTATTTTATCATAGGGTCTGGTTTGATTTTCCATATTTTTCAGGTATATTTCCCGGTAACGGCTCAAGCACCGCAGAACTTCTCTTTCGGGCGTCCCCGCAGGGAGTGAGCGTTCCATCAGCTTTTTTACTCCGTCGCCGATAAAATCCCGAATCTCTTCCTTCGTTCTCTGAGGGCAGCCTTCCTCCCGCATAAGCTCATTGACGCTGTCCGTCAGATCATCCAGCGTGTTCAGCAGAGTGCCGTCCAGGTCAAAAATTACCGTGTCATATCTCATATGCTTTCTCCTATTTTTTCATCTATTCTATTCTAACATATTTGTTCCGACATTTTATTTATTTTTCATATTTGCATTGGGAAAAATCAATTTTAAGGAAGATGCGGAGCTCTGGTTTTCCGGGTTTACAAACGTAATAAAAAGGCATATAATATCAGGAACCGCCAGACTTTTCAACGTTCAATCCAATAGAAACCGGGTGAAAAATATGAGAAAATTTTTATACAGAACCTTTGTAAAGGATTATCAGAATACCAGAGATCCGGAGGTCCGCGCAAGATACGGCAACCTCGCGGGAGTAGTCGGAATTGTAACCAACCTGATTTTATGCATCTCAAAAATCGGGATCGGATTGGTTGTAAACAGTATTGCCATCATTGCGGACGGAGTCAACAACCTGGCCGACACCGCATCCTCCGCGATTACCCTGATCGGCTTCAAGCTCGCGTCCAGACCCAGCGACGCGGAGCATCCCTACGGTCATGCCCGGTTTGAATATCTTACGGGTATGGCGGTATCCCTTCTGATCATCGTACTTGGAATCAAGCTTCTGACCACATCGGTAGAAAAAATCTTCAACCCCGATCCGATCCAGTTCAGCATGGTTACTGTTTTGATTCTGGCGCTGGCCATCGGCATCAAGGTATGGCAGGCCATGTTCAACATAAAAACCGGGGAGGAGATACAGTCCTCCACGCTGAAGGCCACCGGAACGGACAGCCGGAACGATGTGATCTCCACCTGCGCCGTGCTGCTCAGCATCCTTGTCGGAAAGGCGACAGGGCTGCAGCTTGACGGTTATATGGGATGCCTGGTGGCTTTGTTTATCCTCTTTTCCGGAATCCAGCTCATCAGAGAGACCTCAAGTCCCCTTCTTGGAAAGGCGCCGGACCCGGAACTGGTCAATGAGATTGAGACGCGAATCTGCTCTGAGAAGGGCGTTCTGGGCATCCATGACCTGGTCGTCCACGATTACGGTCCCGGCAGGATCTTTGCCTCGGTGCATGTGGAGGTGGATGCTCACGGTGATCTGATTCAGAGCCATGACATGATCGACAACATTGAACGCAGCATCAGCGAGGATTTAAAGCTGCATCTGGTCATTCACATGGATCCGCTGGAAACCCAGGATCCTTTGACAAATAAATTAAAAGAAAAATTGGACGGTATACTGGCGGACCTCGAAGGAGTCATCGGATTTCACGACCTCCGGGTTGTCGCCGGCTATACCCACAGCAATATCGTGTTTGACATCGTGATTACTCCGGAATGCCGGCTCACGGAGAGCTATATCCGGAATTATGTGCAGGAAAAGCTGCAGCTGCTGGATAAAACCTACTATGTTGTGGTGAACTTCGATAAAAGCTACGTTCAGAATAATATATGAGGTCCGGACGGGCAAACAGCAAAAGCCGGTCCGGCCTTCGGACAGGAGTAATATATGGATCAAGAAATACAATCATCGGTTTTGGAAGCCGGAAACAGCATTCGCGATACACAGTCCCGCCGCAGAAGAGTAAAGGCCCATATCCTGGCTTTTATCACGATTTTTATCTGGGGAAACACTTATATTTCCACAAAGATGCTTCTGATCGACTTTACCCCGACGGAGATCATGTTTTTTCGCTTTATTCTCGCTTACTTTGCGCTGCTTCTTGCCAGACCGAAGCGAATCCCCTACAAATCTCTCCGGGAGGAGCTGCTCTTTGCAAGCGCAGGCCTCTGCGGCGTTGTTCTGTACTTCACGCTGCAGAATACCAGTCTCGTTTATACCCTCGCATCGAATGCGGGAGTTCTGGTTTCCGTTGCGCCGTTTTTTACCGCGCTCCTATCCTGGTTCCTGCTGAAGGGGGAGCCTCTGCATAAAAGTTTTTTCGTGGGCTTCGGGGCAGCCATCGTCGGCGTCGCCCTGATCAGCTTCAACGGGAACTTTATATTGAAGCTGAATCCGCTGGGAGATATTCTTGCCATTTCCTGCGCGGCAGCCTGGGCAGCCTATTGCATTTTGATGAAAAAGATCAGCGTGCGGAATTATGATGTGATTTTATGCACGCGTAAAATATTTTTCTATGGTATCATACTTATGGTACCGGTGCTTCCCTTCTTCGGTTTCCATTGGAATGCGGCCCGGTTTACATATCTTCCGAACCTGTTTCACATGCTCTTTCTCGGTCTGGGAGCCTCCGCCCTGTGCTTTGTCACATGGAACTACGCGGTAGGTGTTCTCGGCGCCGTTAAGACCAGCGTATATATTTATTTCAATCCTATCGTCACCGTCGTGACTTCCGCACTGATCCTGCACGAACCCTTCACGGGCGTTGCTGCGGCCGGTGTGGTGCTCATATTGGCAGGTTTATATCTGTCTGAAAGAAAATCCTTTCAATCTGGAAAACTGGAAAAGGAGAAGAAGAATGAAGAAGATCGAAACGAAGCCCGGGATCCGGATCCTGAAAAATGACAACTACTGCGGCAGCCGGCTGCCGGATTTCCTGAAGGAACCCGAGGTACGCCACATACGAAGATTCCATGAAACATTGCCGGGTTACCGTGCGACTCCGCTGGTAAGACTGGACGGGCTCGCCGAAAGGCTGGGGGTAAAACGGATCTACGTCAAGGACGAGTCCAAGCGGTTCGGATTGAACGCTTTCAAGGGCCTTGGCGGAATCTATGCCGTCACCAGGGTTCTATGCCGGGAGCTTTCGCTGGATATCAACAAGATTTCCTTTTCAGACCTTCAGACTCCCGAAATCAGGAACAAAATCAAAGATATTGTATTTATAACGGCTACGGACGGAAACCACGGACGGGGCGTTGCCTGGGCAGCGAACCTCTATGGATGCAAGTCCTATATCTATATGACCAAGGGAACGGCCCAAAGCCGTGTCGACGCAATCAAGGCTGTGGGCGCCGAGGACGTCATCGTTACGGACATGAATTATGACGATACAGTGCGGCTGGCCGCGGAGCTTGCAGAAAAAAACGGCTGGATGCTTACCCAGGATACGGCGTGGGAGGGCTACGAGGAGATTCCCCGTTGGATCACTCAGGGCTATACTACCATGGGAGCGGAGATGCTGGACCAGCTGAGATTGGACGGTGTCGAAAAACCGACCCATCTTTTCCTTCAGGCCGGAGTCGGCTCCTTTGCCGGAAGTATTCTCGGCTATTTTGCCAACCGGTTTGACGGAGCTCATCCAATCACTACCATTGTCGAACCTGTGAATGTTGCCTGTATCTTTGAATCTGCGCTGGCCGGCGATGGAAATCCCCATGCAGTGGGCGGAATACAGGAAACCATCATGGCGGGCCTCAACTGCGGGGAACCCTGTCTGACCACCTGGGGAATTCTCCGGGATCTAGCCTCTTTCTATGCCGCCTGTCCCGACTTTGTGACGGCAAAGGGAATGAGAACCCTGGCAAATCCGTTCTCCGGGGATCCGAAAATTGTATCGGGGGAATCCGGCGCCGTCGGGCCGGGGCTCTTGACCATGTTGATGGAGCGGGAGGATATGGCGGAAGCCAGCGCCATGATGGGTCTGAATCAGGACTCCGTTGTCCTGATGGTCAGTACCGAAGGAGCTACGGACCCAGAAGGATATTACGAGGTTGTTTATAATGGGAAAGCCCCGGTTGAAGCATAAAGATTGAAGAATTAATCGAAGAGTAGGAGTTGATCGGATTGAATTGCTGTTACTATTATGAAACACCTCTTGGCACCATTGGAATTGCGGAAAGTGACGGAAAAATAACTCACCTGTTATTTGGTTCCCGACTTTTTGATGAAAATGAATATAAAAAAATGGAGACAAAAGTCCTGAAGGAGGCGGCAAAACAGCTTCAGGAATACTTTTCAGGAAAGCGGAAGGAATTCACCCTTCCGCTGGCTCCAGCAGGCACTGATTTCATGGTCCGAGTCTGGAACGTACTGCGGAAAATTCCCTACGGCGAAACCCGCAGCTATCAGGAGGTCGCCGTTATGGCGGGCAGCCCCAAGGCCTGCCGTGCAGTCGGCATGGCCAACAACCGAAATCCCATTTCCATCCTGATACCCTGTCATAGGGTCATCGGCGCAAACGGAGATCTGATCGGCTACGGCGGCGGTCTGGATAAAAAAGCCTATTTGCTGGAGCTTGAAAAAATCTGATCATAGGCTCCCTTCTCTCCCATCTCCATCAGCAGGAAGCCCACCGGTCCGTTCAGGGTGATTTTTTTAATCAGCTCACCCAGTTGATCAACGGGAAGCTCCATATCGTTTTCCAGCCAGTAGGATATAATGCCGATCTGGGCGGAGGAAATATACTCGATCACATATTCCATCAGCTCAAATTGCGGAATTTTCTCCTCCTGGAACAGCTCTCTCAAAGTTTTCTTCAAGATCGTTTTTACCTTGTGAATGAAATTCGGATCCCCGTTGGCCCCCAGAAGCGTCTTTAAAAACCTGCTGTACTTCTGGTAAAACTCCAGCGGAGGCAAAAACTCTTCGATGTTCTGTTCTCTGATAATCCTCTTGATGATTTCCCGCAGCCTCTGGATCAGCTCCTCAAGCAGCTCGTCCTCCGCCTTTTCCAGCAGATCATAGATATCCTTGTAATATACGTAGAAGGTTCCCCTGTTCAACTGAGCGAGATCCGTAATCTCCTTGATGCTGATCCGCTCTATTTTCTTTGTTGCGAACAATTGAAAAAACGCATCACGAATTCTTTCCTTTGTTTCCGTTACTCTTTGAGATTCCTGTTTCATATTCCTTCCTCCGATTTTGTAAAAACCGACATTTCATTGAATATTGTTGATTTTATTTTTTAAACGGCACGTTATAATTAAGTATAAGACAACACGTTGTTGGGTTCAAGCCCTGTTTTTATATTTTTGGTATGGATTGCGAAAGGGGGGAAAGGATAGCATGGATTTCGAAAACGCCTGCATTATGATGAATCAGGTGAATAAATACTTTGGAGAGAAGCAGGTTTTGAGAGACGTTTCATTGCAGGTGCCCTATGGCTGCATATACGGACTGCTGGGACCTTCGGGCTGCGGTAAGACCACAACCGTCAAAATCATGGCCGGGATCTCCGAATCCAGCTCCGGAGAGACCTACGTCCTGGGCAAGAAGATGCCTCAGCTGGCCCTGATGAATGAGATCGGATATATGGCCCAGTCGGATGCCCTTTATATGATGCTGTCCGCCGCCGATAATCTGGAATTCTTTGCTTCCATATACGGCATGAAAAAGGAGCAGTACAAGAAGCGAATTCCGGAGGTCATGGAGCTGGTGAATCTGGCAGATGACCTGAATAAACCGGTGGGTGCCTATTCAGGAGGCATGAAACGCAGGCTTTCTCTGGCAATGGCTATTCTTCACAACCCGAAGGTTCTGATTTTGGATGAACCGACAGTGGGAATCGATCCTTTGCTCCGTCAGGATATTTGGGGAGAGCTCTATAAGATGTCGAGCCGGGGCGTTACCATCCTCGTTACGACTCATGTAATGGATGAAGCCTTGAAATGCCACCAGCTGGCTATGATGCGCAAGGGTATCCTGATCGCACAGGGAACTCCTGAGGATCTGCAGAAAAATATCGGAGCGGCTACTATCGAAGAAGCATTTATCAAATACGGAGGTGGCAGCCATGAGGATTAAGGCGCTTGCGCTTCGCATTCTGCATCAGTTGATCAACGATAAAAGGACTCTGGCACTGATCTTGTTCGCTCCTCTGCTGGTGCTTACCCTGATCTATTTTATTCTAGACACGACAGTGACCGACATGAAGGTGGGCGTTGTAAACGCTCCGCAGCAGTATGTGGAAAACCTTTATAAAAATAACATTACGCCCATCCGCTGCACCGAATCCGAGGCCATGCAGATGCTGAAGGATGAGGAAATCCTTGCCTCCGTAAAGATGATCAGCGGAAAGGTTACCATCGATATCGACGGAAGCAACACCACAAAAGCCTCGGCGGTGCTGGCAGCCATGGAACAGGCGAAAAAAGGAATGAATCCGCTTCAGCAGGAGAGAGTCGATCTGCGGACGGAAGTCAACTATGTTTACGGTGCGGGAGACCTTGGCATGTTCGATAACTTCGGCTCCCTCTTCATCGGATTTCTTGTCTTCTTCTTCACCTTCCTGATCTCCGGAATCTCCTTTCTTCAGGAAAGGACATCGGGAACCATGGAAAAGCTGCTGTCCACGCCGATCAAGCGCTGGGAGATCGTTGTTGGATACATTGTCGGCTTTGGAACGGTCACCGTGGTGCAGTCCGCCATCATCACCTTTTACGTCATCTACATCCTTGACGTAATGATGATTGGCTCTCTCTGGCTGGTCATGCTTACCACCCTGCTTTCCGCCATGACCGCCCTGTCGCTGGGAATGCTGCTGTCCACGGCAGCAACCAGTGAATTTCAGATGATCCAGTTTATTCCCATCGTCATCGTTCCCCAGGTATTCTTTACCGGACTGTTTGATCTGTCACCGGAATGGGCTATGGTAGGAAAATTTATGCCGCTATACTACGTGGCGGACGCGCTGGATAAAATCATGATACGAGGGGAAGGAATCGATGCCATTGTATTGGATATCGGCTTGCTTCTGGCCCTGACTCTCATTTTCATGACTGCCAACACGCTGCTTTTGAAGCGGTACAGAAGGATATAAACATTTGACGAATCCAAAGGAGGATGAAATCATGAATCATATTGCTAATCACAAGAAGAAGCTCATACCGCTGTTTGTCCTGATCGTGGTCATTGCCTTGATTGGGTTCTTCAACGGAATAGGCGGCCAAACCTACACCGGCGTTGTGGAAGCCACTATCCTTTCCAATACTGCCGAGGTTTCGGGAAAGATCCTGGAAATGCCCATCGAGCTTGGACAGCACGTTTCAAAGGGTGCTTTGATTGCAAAAATAGATGATACACAACAGAAATACGCCTATGAGCAGCTTCAGCTTGCGCTGGAAAAGAAAAAGCTGGCTCTTTCCGAGCTTCAGATCGGGAAAGCCGGAACCCAGGCGGAAAGCAGCATTTCCATGGCGGAGGCGACTTACAACAGCGCCGCTTCCAACAGCCGCAAGGCGGCGTTGGATTATAGCAACGCACAGGCTCTGTACAATCAGGGGGCGATCTCCAAAGACGCTCTGGATCTGGCAAAAGTCAAGGCCGATTCCGCCGCGAGTGCGCTGACCTCCGCTAAAGCCCAGTTGGACATCGCAAAAAGCCAATCCTCCGCTGCCGCCGCGGAACTCGATATCCGGCAAACCGAAAGCCAGTTGAATGAGATGAAGGAAACGCTTGACAAGTTTTCCGTTTACGCGGTCAGCGACGGCGTAATCATAAGCAAAAGCTATATTCCCGGAGATATGGTTTCTCCCGGCTTCAATCTGGCCGACATCGCCTCAGACGAGGAACGATACTTTGTATTCTATCTGCCTGTGGACTATGTCAGCTCCCTCAACTATGAACAGATCCTTACAATCAAAGCGGATGGCAAGGAATACGAGGCCGTCGTAAAATATATCGACGTGGAAAGCGAATTTACTCCCAAGGATATGCAGACCCCCGCAAACAAGAACAAGGAATCGGTTAAGGTCAAATTGCTGCTTTCCAAGGACTGTCCTTTAAAGCCGGGTCAGGAGGCAAAGCTCCACCTGAATCTGAAAAAGAACTGAGGATGGGCTCATCATATCTTTTTGAAAACAGCAGAAGAACCTCGCATTGATTAGCGAGGTTCTCATTTTATACTTTTGTATTCCGGCTAACTTTCTAAAATTTTGTCTTTAAGCTCTTTTCCAGCAGTTTGACCGCCGATTCCTTATATCTCTTCGAAAGCACTCCCAGAGACGCCATAATATAATCGTTGTCCACAAGAATCTTCGCATGCTGTCCCGGGTATAGGTTCAATCCTGTGGTGTTGGCTTCCGAGATCGCCCTCATGATTTCCACTCTATGAGGCAGACGCGTCAGCGCCCCTCCGGTTCCCACGATGTATTTTACCTGAGTAAGGTCTTTTCCCTCTGCCAATGTGGTCCGTCCGGAGGGACCGTAGACATACCGGATCTTTCCTGCATGCCGCTCCACCGCTCGCAATACCGCTTCCTTCGCAAGCCGTTCCACAAACCGTATCTCTTCCGGAGACTTGGGAATCGCTTGATAGGTCTCTATGACCTTCTGGATATCCAATCCGGGCAGCTCCTCGGCAAGCTTCTCTTCTCCGCCGATCACCTCTATAATATTTTTCATGTTGACGTAAACACCCAGATCCCCTTCCACGGTTCTTTTTGCTTTTGGTTCCGGGCTTACCAGGATTCTGGAGATCTCATCGGATGCTTCCGTGACGGAATGCAGGTCCGTGGTCGCCCCTCCCACGTCGAGGACGATAAGGTCGCCGATGCATTCGTAGAGCAGCTTCGTCGCTTCCATGACCGCACCCGGCGTCGGTATGATGGGGCCGTCCACCATGTCCCGGACGTGCTCCATTCCCGGTGCGTGAATGATGTGTTCCTCAAAGGCGTTCTGGATCACTTTCCGCGCCGGTTCCACATTCAGGTCGTCAATTTTTGGGTAAACATTTTCGACAATATATAACTTAACACCGCTTTCTTCGTCAAAGATAAGCTTGATTTCTTCCTGATTTTCAATGTTTCCGGCATAGATCACCGGGGTTTTCAGATCCATGCTCCGGATCATTTCCGCGTTGTATATCGCGGTGTCTCTTTCGCCGAAATCCACGCCTCCGGCAAGCAAAATAAGGTTCGGTTTGATTTCTTTGATCCTTGCCAGATCGGTCCGCCTTAATTTTCCCGCCGTCACGTAATGAATAATGGCGCCTGCGCCCAGAGCGGCTTCCTTTGCTGCCCTGGCCGTCATATCGTAAACCAGTCCATGGACGGTCATCTTCAATCCGCCTGCCGCGCTGGATGTGGCCAACATTTCCCCGTATTCAAGGGTATCGACTTCCAGCTTGCTCCGCAGATCGTCGACGGCTCCTTGAAGGCCGATGCGCACATCGCCGTCCAGCACCGACGTAGGGGCCTGCCCCTGTCCCAGAAAGACCGGTTCCTTCGTGTTGATCTGATGAAAGGCATTTACTACCGTGGTGGTTGAACCGATCTCGGCAACCATGACATCAACTTTCATTCTATAATCTCCTTTTATTAAATTGCCGAGAGAACGGGATGTAAAAATTCCGTTCTAGTTCTTCTTATGAAAAGGCTGACGGTGATACCGGAAAAAACGTCCGCCTCAGCATTTGCAAATAATTAGAATGCGCCGCGCCGTGGGTGTTCTCAAAGGAAAGCGTCCGTGTAAAGCGAGCGATTTCCAAGAGAACACCCCTGGCAGGCGCTTATTTAACAACTATTTCCGCATTTCGCGGCGTCTTTCCACAAGGAACGTAGCCACATCCACACCGTGGCTGTTTCTTCCGAATCCTGCGTCTACTCCGGTCTTAACCGCCTCTTCCGGAATAACCTGCGTTCCGCCGGCAACGATGATGACGTCGTCGCGGATTCCTTTTTCCACAGCCAGCTCATGAATCCGCTTCATATTCTTGTAGTGGATGTTGTCATGGCTGATGATGGTGGAGGCCAGAATTGCGTCAGCCTTCAGCTCGACTGCAGCGTCAACCAGCTTCTCGACCGGTACGGAGGTTCCGAGGTAATGCACTTCGATTCCGTACTTTTCAATTCCGCCGTGCTTTATGTCGATGATCTCACGGAGTCCCACAGAGTGTTCGTCTTCTCCTACGGTCCCGCAGACGATCTTCATGGGATACTTTTCGATATCGGCTCTGATCTCGTCGTCGCTGAGGAGATGGGGTTCCGGCGGAATTACAAGTGTATCCAGATCGATATCAAACGGCACTCTGCCCTTGAGCTCGATTCTTGTTCCTTCCGCTTCCTGCATAACCTCCCTGTTGATGACCTCCGGATCCTCCAGGTTCATCTTCTTGGCGATCTCAACGGCAACCACTTCAGCAACTCTTCTGTTGGCCGGGATGAACATGTTCATCATGACGGTTCCGTCAGCCATCCATTCCATTTCCGGTTTGATCAGATTGCTGTTTCTGTATTTTGCGGTTTCCTCCATACGGACATTGACGTTGTCGACATCGTCCAGCTCGTCAATGTAAACGATCTTGTCCGGGTCTTCGAAAGTACAGCCGCCGATCAGCGCAGCCGGATTCTCCGGATCTCCGCCGTATTGCTCCACATTGTTGTAACCAAAGTGGGCGGTAACAGGCGCGAAGTAGTCTTCGTCCCTTTCATAAACATATCCGAAGCCGATTCCTCCGTCGGATTTTCTGGCGATTCCATCTCCGTTTCTCTCCGGATACATTCCAGAGTCAACGAAGAATCCCTCTTCAACCGCCTTGAAATACCCGCCGACCTCTACGATTTCCTCCATAAACAGCAGAGCTCTCTCCTTGATTTCTCTTGCTTTCTCTCTCAAAGGACCCTCATCCTTCAGCTGAATCATCTCCATCAGCCCGTCCAGACCGATCAGAGTCTGCTTCGCTGTGTCGCAGGCTTCAATATTGTAAATATGCCAGGGCACATTTCTTCCTTCGTCCGGCGTGATGGTGGATTGAATATCCGCGCGGGTCAGCTTTGAAATCAGCATGTTCAGCACATGGGTAACCGTTGCTTCCCTTGCGGAGGCCTCCATGTATTTCGTATTCATTTGCGCTCTCATTCTGTATTTGTCACAGATATCGCGCAGAGCAACCGCATAGGGCAGATCCATGTATACGCATGGGGCCGGCGGCGCTGTAGGCGGAACGGTTGACAGACAGATGTTGGAAGGCTTGATGCCGACCTTTTCCGAGAACAGGGAATTAATCGCATGCTGTACGATCAACTCCGGCATGACTTTCCATGCTTGTCTGGCTGTTGCATTGGCGTTGTGCGCGCCGTCGATCTGCGCGATGTCTGCCCAGGCCATGATCTTTTTGGATTCACATGCGTCTACAAAGGAGCGGACCATGTTGATATTTCTGTACAGAACATTGTACTGGGGATCCTGATGGGCTCCGTTGATCCCTTCTTCCGCGAACATGACCGCCACATCCGGTCCAGCAACTCCCGATACATAGGAATGGTAGTTGATCGGTCTGCCGACTTCCTCCTCGATGAGATCAAGCGCTTTTCTCTGCGCTCTCACCTGCTTTCTGGTAATGGGCACTCCGCCGATTCCCTGAGGGGTTCCCTCGATCAGTCCATCCATGTGGGACTGGCCCGCGGTTCTGATTACCATGATATGGTCGGCTCCATGCCATGCTGCCATTCTCATCCGGCGGATATCGTCTTCGAAACGTCCTGAGGCGATTTCCGTTGTGATGACGGGCTGGGGCTGTGGATCGATTCCGTCAAAGTACTTTGAGGAGGGTACGCCGATGCTGTTTTTGAGCGGAGTTGTTGCATCATGGTACTCGAAAGGTCCCATCTGAAGCTTTTGCTCCGGTGTCCTCCAGGTCCAGCCTCTTCTTTTCGGTCTGTATTTATCGAGATCCTTCAGGATATTCTCGATATCCAGCTTTTCATTATGTTTCAGCTTCATGTCGCTCATTCTACTTCCCTCCTTTAAACAAGGCCGTCGCTTCATCCCAGCATTTGCCCTGAGCCAGGAGTGTTCCCGCTTCCTGAACCGAGATATTCTTTGCCTTTGCCAGTTTATACACCACATGGCCCGCGCCCTTTCCCATCAGACCTCTGTCCATGCAGCCTTCCACGATGGGCTTGGTTTCCAAGGAGGATATGCCCATCCGCAGTAAAACGGATCGTTCAACGGATGGTGTTGTATTCTTTTTTCCTAATTCGAGAAGAGGATTCACCACCTGTTCGGTCAGCTCCCAAAATCTCTTGTAGAGTTCTTCGTCTGATAATCCGGCGATGTGTTTTCTTCTCTCCTGAAAATCATCTGCTCTTTTCATCCTTATTATCCTTTCTAATACGAACTTCAAATTGATTCAGCGCCGCAGCAGGCGCGATTATAGTGATTTTAAGGTTTCCTTGACAAATTCCACACTGGAGTTCGTCTCCTCCGCAAGGAATACGATATCCTCTTCCGTGGGCTCAACCTTATAGGTGTTGATGGCGGTCTTGATCAGTGATCTTCTCATATGGGGAAGATCCACATCTCTTGCCCGGATCAGAGACGGGTGGGACGGCAGAATGATATTCTTGCCCGGTACCTCTTCCGCGGGATCCCCGAAGAAAATTTCGATACCGTTGTCTCTGGCAAAGGACAGCTGAGGCTGAATATGCTTTCCGGCTCCTGTATATTCGGTCTCGGAGACGATGATGGTCTGATCCTGACCCATTTCCTGAGCCAGATAGAATGCCGCAGCCAAAGCGGTGTTTCCTGCCGGGCCTTTTTCAAGCCCTTCCAGTCTTGCAAGGGCCTCCGTGATATAGAAGACTTCGCCTTGTGCTACGGTAACATAACGCTCCATGTATCTCAGCGGCCGGGCTGCAGATCTCGGAACGTCGGAACGATCCGGCCATGAGGCAAACGGCATGCCAAAGCCTGTGTGTCCGGTGGTAAAGGACTTTTTATTGAACTGTCCGTCGGAGGCCATGTGCAGTCCTGCAAGATTAACGCTGGCGCCGATGAGCTTCGAGCTGGCTCCGGCTTTGGCCAGACCCCGTGCGGTTCCGGTGAGGTTCCCGCCGCCTGCATTGGTGCAGACCACAACGTCCGGGTCCTTTCCGTACTTTTCCCTAAATTGCATGGAAATCTCGTATCCAAGGGTTTCAACCCCTGCAATTCCAAAGGGCGTATATAGAGACGCGTTAAAATATCCTGTTTCCTCAAGCAGCAGCAGGAATTTGTAGAACAACTCCGGGCCAACGGACAGCTGAACAACTTCCGCGCCTAGGGCTTCGCATTTTCTTGCCTTTTCTACGATTTCCGGCTGACCGACTCCTTTGGAGTCGTAGCATTCCTGAACGATGATGCATTTCAGGCCGGCCATAGCCGCCTGGGATGCAACCGCTGCGCCGTAATTTCCGCTGGTAGCTGAGATTACGCCCTTGTATCCTAGTCTTTTCGCGTGATACACCGCGTTGGCGGCTCTTCTTGCTTTAAAGCTTCCGGAGGGATTGCTGGCCTCATCCTTCATGAATATTCTGGCGCCCTTTCCCGCGGGCGCGCATTTGCGGGCCAGCTCGGTCAGATTTTTAAGTTCCAGGACGGGGGTGTTGCCCACTCCTACGCTATACTGAATCTTCTGGATCTCCTCCAGGGAGTATCCTGTCTCCCGCATCATTTTTTCATAGTCAAAAGCGATGGATCCGCTTTCAAATTTGGAATAGTCGATCCCTACCGATTGCAGCATGATTTCGGCTTTTCTGGACATTACAGAATTGTAATCATTGGCTTTTTTCATTATTTTCCACCTCCGAATACAATTTCTGTGACCTGTTTGTCGATTGCCAGAAGCTCCGGCACGAACTTTCCAAAGTCATGCTCGTAATAGGGGTTCACTTCGATCAGGGTTCCCGTTTCCCTTCTGCCGGTAACCGTTTCGATGGTCACCTGATCCCCAATTTTTGCGTCCTCCAGCAGGAAACCCTTATCCCACATTTCCAGAGGAACTTTTTTTGTATCTTCAGGAACCTGGGGTGCTCTCTCCGAGGGCTCCAGGATCGTTTTATGGATTCGCACCCATTCACCTTTTTTTATCATTTTTCCACCTTCTATTCTTCTGCGCTAAAATTGTAGATATTAGTGCGCCGCACTGGGACGGCATGAAAGTAAAGGAGGAAAGCTTTGAACGCTTTTGCCCTATTATCACCCGAGTCGAGCAGGATTTTTAGTCAGTATTAACAATGTGATTGCTTCACATTTTAATACTCAAAAAATCGCGAGATGAGGGATTGATAATATTAAAAGCGAGAAGGCTTTACGTTTTACTTTCTGCCGTTCTCCGGCTGGCATTTAATTATTTAACAATTTTCGCTTCCGGACTGATCAGGTCCCTCATATCTCCCATAATGGCCCTTGGCACGGGGAGCGTGATCATGGTATGCAGACCAGGTCTTGCATTGATGATGTTTGGAATCATATTGACACACATTGCAATGGTTCCGATTCCTCCCGGAACTTCAGGACTGTTGACCATATTGATGTTGGGAGTTCCCTTGATGATTACGTAATCGCCTGTCTGAACGCCAACCTGTTCCGGCTCGATCTGCTGGGGATGCTCCATTTCAATCTTGACTTCTCCGTCAACCCAGCCCTTTGCTCTCATGTCAACGCCTGCCACATTGCCGGCCTTAGCAAAGCCATACTTGGACTTTCTGTCAACATCGGTCATAATCGGCGCCATGGACTGTTCCATTTTATCCAGCTTCCAGCCAATTGCGTCGGAAATCATTCTGATGGATTCCGCAAAGCCAACATGTCCGGACAGGTGCTTGGTTTTAAATTCTTCCGGAGTGACTCCGATGCCCTGCTCCTCCATTACGGCCGGTCCAAATGGGGACAGGCTGTTTACTCTTCTGGAGATGATGTGGTCTACCGATTCACAGCATCCTGTCATTACGACGACCAGAAGGTCCATGATCAGGCCGGGATTGATTCCGGTGCCGATGATGGATACTCCGTTTTCCTTGGCAATTCTGTCAAGCTCCGCAGCCTCTTCCGGGGACTGAGCCTGAGGATAAGCCATTTCTTCCGCACTGGAAACCACATTGATTTTCTTTTCCAAACAGAACTTCAGTCTGTCAAATGCAGTCTTTGTAAAGGAGTCCGTACAGCAGAGAACGACATCCGCGCACTTTTCCTTAATCACATCCTCCGGTGTTCCGATGATCACGTCCGGTCTATTTTCCCTTGGAGTTTCAATGTAATCGTACATGCTTTTCCCAACCTTGGCGCCTCTGCCTACTACTCCGACGATATCAACGCCCTTCTTTTTGAGAAGCATGTCAGCCATGCCTCCGCCCATTGCTCCGAGACCCCAAATAATTACTTTTACGTTTTCCATTTTCGTTTCTCCTCTTCCTTATAAGTTTGATTAAAAATATACAAATCGATTCCCGCTCTTCATAGTATTGAACGGGGTGGCAGTGATAATACTTCTAAAAGCAATTCGCATGCCAAAATCCAAGGCCCGAAAATCAGTCGGTGAAATTTCAATAATGCCAGACTTTTTGCCGTAATGTGAAAAAAGGGCAAGAAAAAAGACAGGGCGCTTTCCGCATTCTGTCTTTTTATGTAATGACTTATCCTAATTTTCGCAAAATTATTTGCATCATCTGCCCATTTATTTGCACCTAGAGCTGATGCTTCTTTATTTTATGCTGAAGGGTCTGTCTTTTTATCTTCAGGTACTCCGCTGCTTTTGTTATATTTCCGCTGTATCGGGCCAGCGCCAGAGAAATCATCTCCTTCTCCATCGCATCTAAGTACCAGTCCATACCCACCTGGCTGAAATCATAGGTGCCTTTGACGATACCGCGATCCTCGTTGTTGATCAGGATATGCTTCTCCGTCAGGATCGCTTCGTCGTCGGTCATGGATACGGCTGCCATAATGATGTTCTCCAGCTCTCTTACGTTTCCCGGGTAATCGTAATGAAGCAGCTTCTCCTTTGCGCCTTCAGAAAGTCCCTGTACTTTTTTTCCGTATCTTTTATTGTGTTTTTCAATAAACTTGCCTGCAAGCAGCAGAATATCGTCCTTCTTTTCCCGAAGAGGCGGAAGATCGATCCCGATGATGTTCAGCCTGTAGTACAGGTCTTTTCTCAGCTTTCCGCTCTGGATCAGCTCCTCCGGTCTTTCATTGATGGTTGCGATAATTCTTACGTCAATGGGGATATCTTCGGTTCCGCCGACTCTGCGGAGATAATCCTCCTGGAGCACTCTCAGCAGCTTTCCCTGCAGTTCATACGGCATGGAGCTGATTTCGTCCAACAGCAGGGTTCCGCCGTCAGCCTGCTCAAAGAGCCCTTCCCTGTCAATGGCTCCGGTAAAGCCCCCCTTCGCAGTCCCGAAAAGGATACCTTCCAGCAGGCTTTCCGGCAATGCGGCGCAGTTCTGTGCAAGAAACGGTTTATCTCTTCTATCGCTGTCAAAATGAATGCTCTGGGCGATTAATTCCTTTCCTGTTCCCGTTTCTCCGTAAATCAACACCGAAGCCGAGCTTCTTGCCGCCTTTCTGGCAGTCTCTATCGTCTCTACGAATTTTTTGTTCTGTCCGACCAGATTGCTAAAGCTATATTTTCTGATTCTGTTCGCTTTGGTTTTTTCCGGCTCCAGTTTTTCCTTGTGCAGATCCAGTATGGTGTTGGACATTCTCCTGATATCGGTTACATCCTTCGAAACCTCTATGGCCGCAATGACCGTATCGTTATAAATCACCGGTATAGTGCTGTTGATTGCATTGATCACCTTGCCGTCCCGGTTCAGATAGGTCTGCTGTTTGTTCAGAGTTACTTTTTTATGATGAAGGGCCTGCAGCAAGGTACTCTCCTCTTCGCTGATGTTTCGGAAAACCTCTGTGAAAGGCCGCCGTAAAACGCCTTTCCGCTGCATCTTTTCCAGACGGGCCATTGCATCGTTGTAGATAATCGTGTTTCCTTCATTGTCCAGGACGTGTACCCCTTCGTCGACAAGCTGCAGAACTTTCTGCATGATGTACTCATATTCTCTTACTTTCATAAGATTCCTCCATTCATCGGCTGGTCCGCTTCCCGTAGCGCGGGTTCTGTTCAGATATCCCTGCTGACTATAGAATAGCATAGTTTCCTCTTCAGGTGCAAATATTTTTGCGTTTTGATCCATAATAGCTTCTGGTTCATTTTTTGTCGGATATTGACGGAAATGACCATGGCGGGTTATAATTAAAAGCACATTGTGAATAGACGATAAAGGAGAAACAGGATGAGACTAAGAAAAGAATCAGATGAACTGCAGGAAGAGGAAATACTGTTGATTGCCAAGGTGTCCGACGCGCTGGCCCATCCCGCCAGAATCAAAATTTACCGGTATATCATGCAGTGCAACCGAAACAGAGTCCAGGTCTGCAACAAGGATGTGGTCGCTGCCTTCGATTATTCCCAGGCCACCATTTCGCAGCATATTAAAAAGCTGGTGGAAGCGGATCTCATACAGGTAAAAAAGGATGACAAGTTTTCCATATACTATGCGAACATAGGAATTTTGGGCAAGTATCTCAACGCAACCAAAAAATTCGAATAGGCAAGAAAACCCTCCCGGGCAGCTGCGCCAACAGGGAGGGTCTTTTTTTATTTAGGGGCCGAAGCCTGTTGTCAATCTAGAATCGGATTCTCCCCTGCTTGTCGAGCATCTTTTCATACCGAAGCCTTTGCTCCTCTCGTGCAAACCCGAAGCCGTACTGGTAGAAGTCCACTACATCGGCGTCCTTGACCACCTCTTCCATGGGGGTTCCCACTTCGGACTTTCTGCTGTGGTTTTTTACAGCTGTTCCCATGCTCTCAATTTCTTCGTCTGTAAACAGTCCCGTATTCCTGAGAAATTCCATGGCTGGCAGATACCCTGCTTCCGCATGGCCTTCCTGTCTTCCGGTAATAATCCTGCCGTAATCGTGTATTGCGCAGGCGCAGGCGGCAAGCTCCGGATTGATTCCCCTCGCTTCTGCCATGAGGTATCCCAACCTTGCGCAGCTGGCCATGTGAACCCTTTCCCAATCAATAAATTTATCTCGTTCGGGCACCAATGCCTCGTATTTTTCTATTTCCCGGAGGAGCTTGCTTTGCAATCTGAGTAATCGTTTCATTATTACCTCTTTTCGTTGCCTGGACCCGGAAGGGACTCCTGCCGTATAAGAAACTCCGCCACAAGCTTTTTTGCCTCGGCTGCCGAAGTTTCATTGTACTGCTCGGAATACGGATCCGCAAAGCCGTGTCTTCCTTCCAGAATATGTACTTCAAGCTGATCCTTCTGCATAAGCTTTTCCTTCAGAATAACAGGGTCGAAGGATTTTTCCTCTTTTGAAAAAATCAGAAGCGTCGGACACTTCGGCGTAAGATCCAGACGATCCCGTATCCTGGAACCATATAGCCCGATCACACCGTTCAGCGATGGCAGATTTCCGCCGCACAGCCAGGCAATCGTAGCCCCCGCGCTGAATCCAAGCAGAAAGATTCTTCTGTATTCCAACTCGGCCTGTCTGATTAAGAACGCGACTCTTTTCACGGATGATTCAAACCCGGCATAGTTGAAGAAGTATTGGTATGCCTCTTCCTCCCGTTCATAGGGAAATGCAGGTTTTCCATCCAGCAAATCAGGGCAGATCACATCGTAGCCCGCATCAGCCATATCTCTGCAAACGCCGTTGATGTGAGCATTGATCCCATAAATTTCATGAATTACAATGATCAGAGTATCCGATCCCCTTTTCCAGGTGCGCATTTCATCAGCTCCTTTTTGCAGTTCCACCGTCCGTCTTTCTTTCCTGATAATTTATTATACCATAATTATCCGCCTTGCCCCCTGGCTCAAAAAATTTTCCAGCATAAATTCTAGAGTCGAATACTGACAAAACAATTTGCTATTATGGATGAAAATGCTAAAATATAGGGAGGGGAAGCCTTCAAGCCTTAATCATTCAATCATTCAATTAACAGGAAGGGTTTGTTTTTATGAAAATTATTTTTTTTATTACGGTCCTGGTCCTTGTAGGGTTATTAATCCTATCTCTTCAGAGAAATTCTGCCATAGCCAAGGAAAAGGAGCGAGTGGTTCAAGGCAGGGAAATCCTGTTGGAAATCGCCAAATGGGCAGCCGGCGCCCGCGATCCCATCGAACTGTATCAATTTATCCTTGATTCCTGTTTGAAGCTGATGCCGAAGGTCAAGTTCGGCACCATCCTTATGTCCAGCGGAGACGGCTTTCTGGCAGCGCGCGCCTCCGTGGGCTTCAATCGTGAAGAGATCAGCAAATTGAAGCTGAGACCGGAGGACACCGTCCACTATATGGCTACCAACGGAAAGATGGACCATACGGTAATCATCAACAATCTCATAGAATTTTCCCAGAAAAGCAATGTGAATTCCCCAAATCCTGAGGCATCCGTTGTTCATTCCGAAATTTCCACTCCTCTCCGTATCAACGGGGAGCTTGCAGGAATCCTGAGCCTGAACGGAGATCAGAACGGAATCTTTTCAGAACAGGATGCTTACATACTTGACTTTGTAGCGTGCCACATCGGCATTGTACTGCGCAACCAGAGATTATACAGCGAAATTCAGCATCTATCGAAATTTGACGGTCTCACCGATCTTCTCAACCGGGATACCTTCGACCAGGAGGCGGAGAAGCTGATCAACGATCCCTCCAAGGATGCCGCAAGCCTGTTCTTTGTTTTGATGGATCTTGACGAATTGAAAGCCGCAAACGACGCCAATGGCCACTATTTTGGAAATGAGGTCATCAAAGCCTTTTCCGAGTTGATTAAGAGGTGTCTGGGAAAGAACGATCTTTGCGGACGTTACGGCGGGGACGAGTTTGCTGCGATCATACAAGGTGATCAATTGAACATCAGCCATATGCTGGAGGATGCAAATATAGAATTTTCAGAGCATAAGATCGGCCTGCTCACCAATGATTTTATTCCGAGCTTCAGCTACGGAATGGCCTCGTTCCGAGAGGCCAACAACGATCTGGATTCACTCTATCAGCTGGCGGACAGCAGACTGCGCGATGCAAAAAGAGTTGCAAAAAGAAATCGCGACGCGTTGAAACGGGAAGCTAACGCAGGTCGTTAACGGAGCCCTGCGGTTGATACAGAAGCCTTCACTTATGATAGGTTTCATTCCGCATTATCTTAAAGCTTCTGTAGATCTGTTCCAGAAGAATAACCCTCATCATCTGGTGAGGGTAGGTCATCTTCGAAAAGGAGAGCCGGAAATCTGCTCTTGCCAGCACTTCCTCCGACAGCCCCAGTGAGCCTCCGATGATAAAAACAAGATCGCTTTTCCCGGCAATTCCCAAGGACTCTATTTTCTCGGAAAGCATTTCTGAACTTAATTCCTTGCCCCTGATATCCAAGGCGATGACAAAGGAATCCTTTTTTATATGCTTCAGGAGGCTTTTGCCCTCCGCTGTCTTAATTGCACTTTCTTCCGCTGCCGATGGATTGTCGGGAGCTTTTTCCTCTTTGAGTTCGCTTATCGTTAATGAACAATATTTGCCTAATCGTTTGGAATATTCCTGGACGGCTTCCGTCCAGTAGCGCTCCTTTAATTTTCCGATGCATAGAATCTGGATATTCATAGGTCTGCTTCCTTCAAAAATAAATTGGGCCGAAGCCGTCCTTCTCTTTTCGGAGGTTCGGCTTCGGCTGATCATTTTTATCGCTTATTGGGGCGTTTGTTTGGACTCCGGCAGCGCTGGCGTCTCTTCCATTGCGGTCAGGGTAACTTCAAATTGAGTTTTCCTGCCGTCTCTGATCACGGTCAGCTTGACCTTGTCTCCCGGTCTGTATTGGAACAATCCACTGATCAGCTGAGTCATATTGTCCACATCCTTATCCTCCAGCCCGATGATGATGTCCCCTTCCTTCAGGCCTGCCTGGGCGGCGGGAGAGTCGGTATAAATCTGAACGATATAAACGCCGGTTTCCGTACCAAGGTCTGCGTCGGGGTACGCCTGCAGATAATCTGAAATGCTGGCGCCTTTGATCCCGATATAGGAGCGCTTGAATTCTCCCTTTGTTTTGATTTCATCCACGATTGGCTTTGCCGTATTGATGGGGATGGCAAAGCCCAGCCCTTCTCCGCTCTGCGCTTTGGCGGAATTGATTCCGATAACCTTTCCTTTGCTGTTGAGCAGCGGGCCGCCGCTGTTTCCGGAATTGATGGAAGCGTCCGTCTGAATCAGTCCGTCCATGGTCATCCGGTTCTGACCGTCGGAAACGGTTATGGATCGATCTAGACCGCTGATGACTCCCTGGGTGACGCTTCTGTCAAACGCCATTCCAAGGGGGTTTCCGATGGCCACCGCATACTGGCCGATTCTGACCTCCTCTGAGTTTCCCAGCTCGGCGGGAGTCAGGTTGTCCACTTCAATTTTAACGATGGCCAGATCGATGCTCTTGTCATACCAGAGCACAGTCCCGGGAACCTCTCTCCCGTCAGTTAGCTGAACGACGATTTCCTTTGCCGCTCCGTCGCTGACCACATGGGAGTTTGTCAGAATATATCCCTTCTCATCTACGATGATGCCGGTTCCGACCCCGCTCTGCAGCCCCTTCTGCTGACCGAAAAAGCTTTGATAGGTCACCTCCGTACTGGTGCTGATCCCTACCACGGAGGGAATCACCTTCGCTGCGATGGCTTCCGCCGTATTGATGTTGTCAGCCGGATTGATGGTGATATTCTGAAGGCCTTGTCCGGTTCCTCCCTGCCCGAAATAGTACATGGAGGCTGCAAGCCCGCCGCCGAATCCGGCTCCTGCAGACAGCAGTATAATCAGGATAACCGATAAAACGGTACGCCCTTTTCTTCTTTTCTTCTGCGGAATCGGAACTGCGTCTTCCGCTTCGGTTCCGGCTTCACCCATATTAGCTTCGTCGTATGTTCTGTATTCCTCTCTGTATTCCTCATTCTCCATTGATATCCCCCCTATTTCTTATATTTCATAGACCAGGCTGATTTCATCCCTTGTGATCGTGTTGAGCTTCAACTGCTTGCCTATGTAGAAATCTGCTTCTTCCAGAATGTTTTTTACGGTCTGATAGGCCATTTCTGGAAAGTTATTCTCTTTGCTGAGATGTGCCAGCAGCACGCATCTCTCCTTTTCGCACTCGGAAAGCAATCGCAATATGGTCTCCCCTGCGGCCGTATTGGATAAATGTCCTTCTGCTCCCAATACCCTCTGCTTTAAAAACCAGGGGTATCTGCCCAGCTTCAGCATATCCACGTCGTGGTTCGCTTCCAGAATCAGAATGTCGGCTTCGCGTATTTCCGAAATGATATCCTCGTTCATGCAGCCCGTATCGGTAACGATACTGATCTGTTTGCCCTCTGCGGAAAAGGTATACCCCACCGGTTCCGCCGCATCATGGGACACGCGGAAGGTTTTTACCATAATATCGCCGATGGGAAAGGAATCCCCGGTTTCAAATACTGCTTTCTGTTCTTCGCATACCTCGCTGCCGATCTGGCTCCAGGTCATGGCATTGGCATAAGCCTTCAGGGATTTCATTTTTTTCATCAGCGTTTTCACGCTTTTCGTATGATCGCTGTGCTCATGGGTGATTAAAAGGGCTGCCAGCTTTTCCAGCGGCGTGGAAGTCTGTTCCAATCCCTGATAGATTTTCCTGCCGCTGATTCCCGCATCGATCAGAATTGCCGTATTTTCGGATTTTACTAAATAACAGTTCCCGCTGCTGCCGCTTGAAAAGGAACAAAAGCTTAATGTCATCGTATTCTCCTTGCTATTATCCGATATCTATGTGACAGATTTATGTGTTTCGTTTGAAGAAGTGAAGAAAACTCCGTTTTATTGTTCCCAGGCTAAAATATAACGGACATTTCCTCGATTATATGTTATTTTCCAGGCAGGAAACGCTGTATCGGTTACCGGGGATTCCACATCGAACGAGCTTGCGTCAAGCCAGTAAACCAGCGAAATATCCTCCACATATATTTTTTCGTCGTCGGTTTTTCCGCTCATAAATTTGATCAGCGCTGCTGCGGCGGGTATGACCTCTTTTTCGATGTCGCTCATCTCTACGGGATTGAGCCAATAGCGGTCAAAGTCCACAATCATTCCGTCTTTTACGGTGCAGCTCATATAGCTTTCTTCTATAGCCACATTGTTGATGTAGTTCTTGTAGGTTACTTGGATTTCCTTCCCCTTGCGCTTGATCCCTTCAAATTTCACATGCTCCGACATGAGGCCGCAATTTTCAATAAATTCCTCCGTCGTATCCTTCAGTACTTTGTCGGAGTCCTCGGACAGAGGTAACGGATTCTGGACGGCGAGCTGCTCCCGGATGACTTCTTCGTTCCCCTTGTCGTACTGAACGGTAAGCTTTGCCATTCGGTGATTTCCTTCCGGGATATCCGCATCCACAAAGATATTCTTCTCCTCCAGCAATTTTACCGTGACATCCTCCATTTCTCTTTCATTGTCGGTGAAGCGACCGTTCTGAAGAAGATAGGTTGCAATGAGCACCAGATTGGTAACAATCAGTGCGACAATCAATATGCTCTTTGCTTTAGTCCAGTCCATCCTTTCGCTCCTTTTCTATTTGGAATAACCGATGGGGTCCGCCGTATATAAATCAAAGTACACTTCCGTGCCCCTTACCCTTACGATCCAAGCCGGCTGTATCTCCATATTTTCGTCCCCTCCGGGCTTCACATAGCCGATTTGCATATTATTTACCATCGACGAAATCATCTCAAACATCTCCGCCTGGTCGGCAGTTGCCTGAACCTCCCCTGACTGCAGCAGGATGTCATAGATGTACCTGTAATTTTGTGCGATAAGATTCACTGCGGAGAAAGCGTCGGACGAATCCGAGGAAGAATCGGCATCCACAGTCTCAATATCTTCCTTTTCAAAATCGATCATATTCCGTTTATAATAGGTAACCTGACCGGAAACAACATCGACGGCAATGGGCTCATCTTTTTCATAGTAAAGCCGGGTTCCGTTTACATCAAGTCCAAAAATAAACCGGTAGCCTTTCTCTTTGCCGGAAGCGGGCACCACGTCCTTAAGATAAAGGGTAAGACCTGCTTCCTCCATGGAATTCCAGGAAAACCCGTGGCTGGAAACAAAACGAATGGCGATATCCAATGCCTCGGTCAGACTTTGTCCTCCGCCGCTGCCCGTTGGCTCCTCTTTGTATTCAATGCTTCCATCCGTATTGACAATCAAAACGGTTTGTCCGTAGCCATACATATATATGATGGTTCCGTTCTCTTCCGTTATTTTACGGACGAAATCAAAATTTCCGCCAAAGAATTTCTCCGCCATAGCGCTGATTTTATCGGTCTGATAAGAATAGGAGTCCTGCCTGTAGGGAAAGCTTTTCAGATTTGTTTCGATGGATAACGGGACCAAAGTATTGTTTTCAACTCCAAGATAACTGCTGATCGGATAATAAATGCTGTATCCGTTTGACTCAACCGAATCGATCAGTTGGGGAAATTCCGATTTCTCAGTCTGATTTCCGGCATCGGAAAACAATCCATAATATTTATTGTTTTTCCCATCCTTGATGAATAGGCATTGCTTCCCGTCCACCGTGGAATATCCGATCTCTGTCACCGTCTCAATGACGTCGTAGCTTTGTGTCTTTTTGATTGAAAAATTATTGCAGAAATCCTGGAGAGGAATATCATACCGGAATTCCGCCCAAATCGAACGGAAGGTTCTGACCTGAAGATATTTTTCTTGTGTAATTTCCTCCACAAGGGTATTCTCTGCAGGGCCGAATTTGGACAACTCCGTCGTAAAACTGCGATTGCCGGATTCAGCCTGCCAAATTTCCCTCGGAGGCAGCACCGTATAATTATCAGCTCCGAAGCTGACAACGAGCTGTTCCGGCTTCAGCAGCTGTGCCGTAGCAGGCGCATCGCTGACGGTTTCCACCGATCCGGATTTCAAACCGTTGAAGGATATATTTCCCCAAAAAAAGTATAATAGTAGTACTGTTGATAAAAACAATACTACTAATACTATGCTTTTTACTTTTTCTATCAATATCGGCTTTGACATAGATCTGCCGTCCTTAATTTCCAAAAATGTTTTTCAGCAAATTCTGCAGAAACTGCATGGTTCCGGATTGGGGCGTTTCAAAAATCTTTTCTTCCTCCGCCTTTTCCTTTACCGCCACATAGCTGTTGCTCTTGTAGGTTTCCTTATCCGCAGAATCCAATGTTTTTATTTCGATCCTGTAAAGACCAGGCTTCAGGTTGTTCACCTGCTTTGTGTAAAAGCTCAGGTTGTTGCTGCTTGTATGTTTTGCGGTCGATACCAGCGTGCTGTAGAAATTGGTGCTGCTGATGGATCCGCTTGTGGAAGTCAGCGCGTTTACATTGACTGCGCTTAATGTGCCGTTGACAATCTGCTTCTCCTCATAAATCGAGACCTGTATCGTTTTCGGCTGGGTGATCTTGACAGAAATCAAGAGATTATTCGAAAATACGGTGCTGTTTGCCTGGGGATTGACCAGTACCACATTGGGATCGCTTGCTGCGAATGCTCCAACGGTGCTGAAAAGCATGGACAGCACGATTGTCAATACCATGATGCATTTCCTCATCGGATAATCTCCTCCTTTCTTTCATCATCCAAGATTTTCCCAAGCCATATAGCTTTTTATCCAAGATAGGCGTAAATCGCCAAAATACTCTATCATGGATATATAAGTCAGTATATATTATGTATGTTACAAACGTGTTACGCAAGCTTTAAAATAGTTTTACAATATTTAGTATGGGAGACCGCCCAAATATTCCCATTTTTCAACATTTTCACATTTCAGGAACCACTTGCTTGTTCCCCTTTTTTAAGGCATAATCATTTATATCAAATGGCGGCTGAAATCGTCTGGAAACGGTTTCGACAGCCGGGCAAAGGAGTGATACGGATGAAGACGGTAAACATCTATACGGACGGTGCCTGCTCGGGCAACCAAAACGAAACGAATATAGGCGGCTGGGGTGCCGTGCTGGAATACGGAGAACATAGGAAAGAGCTTTTCGGCGGTGAATTGAACACGACCAACAACCGAATGGAAATGCTTGCTCTCCTAAATGCGTTTCAGGCTTTAAACAAGGACGGGCTGAAGATCCGCGTCTTTTCCGACAGCTCCTACCTTATGAACTGTTTTCGGGAAAAATGGTATGAAAACTGGTACCGGAACAATTGGAAAACATCCAAGAAGACCGACGTGGAGAATCGCGACCTTTGGGAAGCGCTCTTTTCCCATATCCATCGGCATAACATCGAGTTTTACCGGGTAAAGGGTCATGTCAATCTGAACAGCAAGGCAACGAAAGTCGAACCGATTTATGCTAAATTCATAGAATGGAACGGTGCGTCCTTTTCTATGGAAGATTTTCTGTATATTACAGAAATGAACAACAGAGCCGACGAGCTTGCCAACATGGGAATCGCCGCCGCCAAGGACGGTATTTAATTTCAATCACTATTTATATGCTACTCGTTCAACCGCGGTTTATAATAGTTTTACAACGATGATCGCCATGTCGTCCGCAACCGGTTTCCCGGAAAAGGTTTCGGCTTCATCGATGACTTTTTTCGCAAGGGCTTTCCCGTCAAGGCTGCTGTTTTCTTTGATCGTTTGCAGGAACCTGCTGGTTCCAAAGATCTCTTTCGCTTCATTGGCGGCTTCCGTTATGCCATCGGTGTACATCACGACCCGATCACCGGGTTCGACCGGAATCGTCACTTCTCTGTGGGGAGACCTACTCTTCAAATGGCAGACCGGCATACCCTTAACCTCGATCTCACGGACTTCTCCCGAACTTTTTATAATCACCGGCATGCAATTGTGACCGGCATTTAGGAATTTTGCCACACCATCATCCTTATTATAAAGAAAGAACAGAATTGTCAGGTATTGTTCCGGATCCATGCCCAATTCGTGATAGCTTTTCTGAAGAATGTGTAAAAGCTCCGACAGATCAACCTTTCTGTTTCCGACTCTCCCTCTTACCATCTGTCTCAGAAAAATGGTCAGCAAAGACGATGTGATCCCGTGACCGGAGACATCTGCAATATAAATCAGGGATTCTTCTTCGTTCATTCTGATCACATCATAAAGGTCTCCGCCCAGATCTTCGCTGGGATCATAAACTGAATCGATCTCCATGGAATTCCAATATGTACCGTCTATTGGCAATGCACGTTTTTGAACATGCATTGCAAAATTAATATCCGCTTTTAATTTTTCATAATGCCGCATCAGCTCGTCTTCCATCATTTTCTGCTCAGTAATGTCGTTGAATATTTCGATGGAATAGCTGTCGCCGTTGTCCATATTAACCGGCGAGGAAAATATATTATAATATCGGTCGCCGATGGGTACGTCTTTCATCCCCGGCTTCCCCGTCTCCATAGTTTCCTTTGTGACGCAATGCTCGCACTTGTCTTCTCTCCCCAAAAGGGAATAGCAAATGTGGCCCATGGCTTGTCCAAATTTCTCTCGCATTTTTTTATTCATATAGATTACTCTATGGTCCGCGTCCATCACTCTGACCATGTAACCCATTTCTTCAATGATTTCTCTCATCAGTGACGGATTGTCTCTAATTGTCATAGTTTTGTTCCTCCTCGGTCCCCTGAATCGCTATTTGCCTATTTTCCTGGTAATGTACTCCAGCGCTTCCGTGTAGGATTGCACTCCTTTTCCCCAGATCTGTTTTACACAGACATTTTTAATCACTGAAATCTTGCGAAAATCCTCCCTGCTGTTGATATCGCTCAGATGTACTTCAACGGTGGGAATTCCCACCGCGGCAATCGCATCTCTTATCGCTATGCTGTAATGGGTATAAGCGCCCGGATTGATTACGATTCCGTCAACCTTTCCATAGCAATCCTGGATCTTGTCAATCAGATCCCCTTCATGATTGGATTGATAAAAATCCAGCGAAATGCCAAGCTCAGCTCCCTTTTCAGCCAGCTGCCGGTTCATTTCGGCTAGAGTCAGCGTCCCGTATATTTCCGGTTCCCTTATTCCCAGCATATTCATGTTTGGTCCGTTGATCACTTGAATCTTCATCTTTTATCCTTTCGAACCCTGTGTTACTTCCTGCCTTGCTAATCTTCCGTGTTCCGACTTGGAAGCTTGACGCGTTTATTATATCATACTTTTTGTATTTGGTATATGGCTTTGATGGCCATGTTGATTTCCCTTTTTGTGTTGAACGGACCAACACTGAGCCGCACTGCTCCGGTATCGTAAGTCCCTATGGTTCTATGGGCCAGACCCGCGCAATGGTAGCCTCCTCTGCATGCTATGCCGTAGTCGCTGCTTAGCCTGTCGCATACTTCCTCGCAGCCAATTTTTTTAACGTTAAAGAGCACAATGCCTGTTTTTTTTCTGCAGTCCCATGGTCCATAGACGGTAATTCCGCCCATATTGCGCAAAGCATCATCCAGCATGGATGTAAGTTCTTCTTCATATTTCCGTATATTTTCAATTCCGATGCTCTCCACGTAATCACAGGAATAACCCAGTCCTACAATCCCCGGCGCGTTGACCGTACCAGCTTCATAGCCCTCCGGAAATTCCGACGGCTGAACCAGCTCCCGTGATTTTGTCCCCGTACCACCTTGCTTCAAGGGTTTCAACTCGATATTCTCCCTCACATACAGCATTCCCGTGCCCATAGGACCCAGAAGGCCCTTATGCCCCGGCAGCGCCAGCAGATCAATCTTCATGTCTGTTACGTCAATGGGAATGCTTCCTGCGCTTTGAGCCGCATCCACCATAAAAAGAATATTTCGCTGCCTGGCGATTGTGCCGATCTCCTTCACTGGCATAACGGTTCCGGTTACGTTGGAGGCGTGGGTCGTTACAATCAGTTTTGTGTTGTCCTTGATTTCCTTTTTCAGCAATTCCATATTCAAGGAACCGTCCCCTGCGCATCTTATGATGGTCGTTTCAATGCCAGCTTCCTCCAGCGCCCTTAGCGGACGCAGAACCGAGTTGTGTTCCATTGCTGTTGTTATCACGTGATCGCCGCTTTTCAGCACTCCCTTGATTCCAAGATTCAACGCCTCTGTTCCATTGGACGCGAATACGATCCGGCCGCAATCGTCAATATGAAAGAGCCTGCCAAGCTTTTTTCTGGTTTTATAAACTTCTTCTCCCGTTTTCATTGACATTTTATGTCCGGACCTTCCGGGATTGCCGCAATATTCGCTCAAGCATTCATGCATTGCCTGCAGCATGCCCCTTGGCTTGGGAAAGCTGGTCGCCCCATTATCCAGATATATCATAATCTCCACCTCCGCCAGTGTAGAAAGCACCTTGCTTCCTTACTTTTTATACTATGCGGAGAGTCTCTTTTCTGCTCTTTCTGCGGCAGGATTCTTTTCTGCCCAAAAATAATTTCAACAAAACAGCTGTAACCTGAACCGCTTATTATTCAAAAACGCAGAATAGTGTTTCACGTGAAACACTATTCTCAATTACCGTATTTTCAATATTGTTTGAGGCTCAGCAGCATCTCCAGAAGTCTTTCAAGCTCTTCTCTGCTGTAATACTCAATCTCAATCTTTCCTCTTCTGACGCCGTGGCTGATTGCGACCTTCGTCCCCAGCGCAGTCTTCAACTCTTCTTCCATGTCGGTGATTTCCCGGTTCTTTCCTCGAGACTTTGCCTTTGCCTGTCTTTTTTCTTCGCCATTGTTCTGTTGATTGGCCAGCGCCTCAGTCTCTCTTACGGAAAGCCCGTCCTTTACGATTCGGTTTGCAACGTAAAGCTGCTTCTTTTCCTCTTTAATACCTGCAATCGCCCTGGCATGTCCGTTTGACAATTCGCCCCGGACAACCATCTGCTGTATCTCATTAGGCAGCTTCAGAAGTCTAAGCGCGTTTGTAATATAGGGCCTGCTTTTACCGACGCTCTTTGAAATTTCTTCCTGCGTCAGGCCGTATGTCGTAATCATCTGGTTTAATGCATCGGCTTCTTCGATTGGATTCAAGTCTTCGCGCTGCATGTTTTCAATAATTGCGACCAGCATGTTCTGCTCTTCCGTCAGATCTCTTATGATGCACGGGACCTGTTTCAGGGCGGCTTTTCTTGCAGCGCGCCATCGACGCTCTCCTGCTACGATTTCATATCCCTCTCCAGCCGGTCTGACCATGATCGGCTGTATAATTCCGTGGTTTTCTATGGACCTCGCAAGCTCTTCTATTTTTTCTTCCGGAAAATTCTTTCTGGGCTGTTTTGAATTCGGTTTTATTTCATTGATGTCAAGGAACAGAATTCCTTCCTGGTTTTCTGCATTGGGTTTCGTTTCATGGGTATTGATTTCAACATCGTTAAAAAGAGCCTCCAATCCTTTCCCCAGCCCTCTAACCTTTGCCGCCGCCATTACTTCTCACCTTCCAGTTCCAGAAATTCCTCGGCAAACTCGAAATAAGCCTCTGCCCCCCTTGATTTGGGGTCGTATTCCGTAATAGGCATTCCGAAACTGGGCGCCTCAGCCAAGCGTACGTTTCTAGGAATCACTGTCGTATAAACCTTTTCCTTGAAATATTTCTTGACTTCTTCCACCACTTGAATCGACAGATTTGTTCTGCCATCAAACATGCTCAGGATTACTCCCTGAATTTCCAGATTGGAATTCATATTTTTTTTAACGAGATCAATTGTACTCATCAGCTGACTGACTCCCTCCAAAGCATAAAATTCACATTGGATGGGAATCAATACGCTGTCCACCGCAGTGAGGGAATTGATCGTCAGCAATCCAAGAGAGGGGGGACAATCGATAAATATGTAGTCATATTTGGCTTTGATTTTATCCAGCGCCTTTTTCAGTCTTTTTTCTCGCCCCTCCAGCTGGACCAGTTCGATTTCCGCACCAGCTAGCTGCACGCTTGCTGGAATAATATCCAGGTTTTTGACTCGTGTCGAAATAATCGCGTCAGCAGGCTCCAGCTTATCATTAATCAGCACCTCGTACATGGTTTTTTCCAGTCCCTTTTTAGAAATTCCCATGCCGCTGGTGGTATTTCCCTGAGGATCAATATCTAAAATCAGTATTTTTTTACCCTTCAACGCAAGACAGGCCGCCAAATTGATGTTTGTTGTCGTTTTTCCAACTCCGCCCTTTTGATTGAATATTGCTATGGCTTTTCCCAAAATCCTACCCTCCTAAAATGTATATGGATGAATGATGACCTTATATATCCAGTTACTCTTCTATTATAAACTATGATATTCATTTTCTCCATAACTTTTTCAAAGAAAAAAGGTTTCACGTGAAACATTTCGCGGGAAACCTTTTATTGGATTGAATTTTCAATCTGCTGCAATGATGCTCCTTTTATTTTCCTTTTTTGGTATTATTATCCTTACTTCCAGGAATTCACCCTTGTCCTCCTGATAAAACTTTGCGTTCTGTTCAATCTCGGAAATGCTGGAAAAAGCCTTCCTAAGTGTGTTCAGATAAATCCGGTAATTAATGAACCGCAGCTTTTCCCCTTTCCGCTTTTCCTCTTCCTGTTTTTTTAACACATCCTCAACAAGTTTTTCTGTCTGTTTCACATTCAGATTATGTTCTACGATCCTGGCGAGAATTTGTTTCCGCAGCGATTCGTCGCCTAGCTTTAGCAGGGCCCTTGCATGGCGTTCCGTCAGTTGATTTTCCACAAGTACCTGTCTGATATCCTCCGGCAGCGCTAGTATTCTGATTTTATTGGATATGGTGGACTGTTGCTTCCCAACCCGCCTGGCGATTTCCGTCTGGGTCAGCCCGTAGTCCTCCATCAGTCGTTTATATGCCACCGCTTCCTCGATGTAGCTGAGATCTTCCCTTTGAACGTTTTCTACCAATGCCAGGAGTGCTGTGTCCTTGTCGTCCGCTTCCCGGATAATGGCAGGTATCTTTTTTAATCCTGCCATGGCGGATGCCCTCAGGCGTCTTTCCCCCGCAATGATAATAAATAACCCCTTGCTATCCCTTTTTACGATAATCGGCTGTATTACGCCGAATTCCTTGATCGAATCACATAACTCCATCAGCTCCTTGTCTTCAAAGACTTTTCTGGGCTGATCCGGATTGGTGCTGATCAATTCAATCGGAATCTCCATCTGATCCGACTTCTTTATAAACATGAGAATCCCCCTTTCTCAGACCAAGCTGCTCCCTATCATTACCATAGTAACAGCGGGCTTGTCCCAAGAAAAGGCTGTTTCTTTCAACAAAAAACCTCCGAAATCTTCATTTCAGAGGCTCTTTCGCAGGTGTTCCCGATTTTCTCGGGTATTTCGCCAGAGTATTTTTCACTTTTTTTATAAACAGAATCCTGTGATCCAGATCGAATCCCTTAATTTTGATCTCCTGATTATACTCCGGCTTACCGCCCAGCAGCTCAATTGCTCTGAGGCTGGCAGCCAGCTCCTCCTCCGCGGTACCGCTTTTATAAGCGGCAAACCATCCGCCGACCCTTACAAAGGGCAGGCAGTACTCCGACAGTACCGCCAGGTTGGCAACTGCCCGGGAAACAGCAAGGTCAAAGCGCTCCCGGTACTCTTTATCCCTCGCCAGCTCCTCGGCTCTTCCATGGCGAAACGTTACGTTGTTCAGGCCAATTTCGCCGGCAATCTCCTGGATTATTTTAATTCGCTTATTCAAGGAATCCATAAGAAGGAATTCTTTCTCCGGATTCAGGATCGCCAGTGGAATTCCGGGAAAACCTGCTCCCGTACCGACATCTATGATCCTGCGGGCGTCCTTGAACTGTTCAAAGCCGCAAAGGGCAACGGAATCTACATAATGCTTTTTTATAAACTCCCCCTGATCCGTGATGGCGGTAAGGTTGACCTTATCATTCCAGATCAGAATCAGCTCCATATATCTTTGGAACTTTGCCAGGGAATCCTCCTCGTAAGGCAGCCCCATGTCTTCCAGGGCATCGATCAACTGTTTCATGCTTCCTTACTCTTTCTCCTTTGCTTTTCCAGATGAATGAGCAGCACATTGATATCCGCCGGCGAAACTCCAGAAATTCTGGAGGCCTGTCCTACGGAGACCGGTTTGAGCTGGTTCAGCTTCTGTCTTGCTTCGATTCGCAATCCATCCACTTCATTGTAATCAAAATTCATAGAAAGCTTGCGGTTTTCCAGTTTTTTAAATTTTTCGATCTGCTGCAGCTGTTTTACGATATATCCCTGATATTTGATTCTTACCTCAAGCTGTGTTATGGCATGCTGGGAAAGCGCCGGCCGTCCCCCATCGATTTCCGCCAAAATCTCATAATTCATCTCCGGCCGTTTTAAAAGCTCAGCCAGAGAAATTCTGTTCTGCAGCGGCGTACTCTGGTGCTTTTCCAGGAACTTGTTTACTTCTCCCGGTGTGACAAATGTTTTTTCCAATCGATCCAATTCCTGCTCCACCGCGTTCTTCGTCATGACAAATCTCGCATATCTCTCCTCTGAGGCAAGCCCGATCTGATATGCTTTTTCCGTCAATCGCAGGTCGGCATTGTCCTGACGCAGTACCAGCCGGTATTCCGCTCTTGAGGTCATGATTCGATAAGGTTCGTTGGTTCCCTTGGTCACCAAGTCGTCGATGAGCACCCCGATATAGGCCTCCGAACGATCCAATATGAAGGGATCCCTTCCGTCCAGCTTCAGGACTGCGTTGATTCCCGCCATCAGTCCCTGTGCGGCGGCTTCCTCATAGCCGGAGCTTCCGTTGAACTGTCCCGCGCAGTAGAGGTTCTCTATTCCTCTGTGTTCCAGTGTCATTTTCAGTTCCAGAGGATCGATGCTGTCGTATTCAATGGCGTAGGCGGGACGAACGATTTTCAGATTTTCCAGCCCCGCAATGGTTCGATAGAATGCAATCTGCACATCCTCCGGCAGACTGGATGACATCCCCTGGATATAGACCTCGTCCGTGGAAAGACCTTCCGGCTCAATAAACAGCTGGTGCCTCTCCTTGTCGGAGAACCGGTTGACTTTATCCTCAATGGAGGGGCAATACCTGGGTCCTACTCCTTCAATCTGTCCTCCGAACAGCGCTGACCGGGAAAAATTATCCCGAATCACCTGATGGGTCCTTTCATTGGTATAAGTAAGCCAGCAGGATACCTGCTCCTTTTCCAAATGCTCGTTCATAAAGGAAAATGGAACTATCCTTTCGTCTCCGGGCTGCTCCGTCATTTTCCCATAATCCAGCGTCCTGCCCAAGGCGCGCGCGGGCGTGCCGGTCTTGAACCGCCGAAGCTTAAGTCCATACTTTTGCAAGTTTTCCGCCAGTTCTACTGAGGGAGTTAGCCCGTTTGGTCCGCTGTCATAGGACCACTCACCGATAAAAATCTTTCCCCTTAAAAAGGTGCCGGTGGCCAAGATCACTGCTTTCGCTCTGTACGCCGCTCCTGTTTTGAGAACCACCCCTCTTGCCTTACCGTTTTCAAGGATCAAATCAACCGCCTCTCCCTGTTTCAGGTCAAGATTTTCCTGGCTTTCCAGCGTTTTTTTCATCTCTTCATGGTATCTGGCCTTGTCCGCCTGGGCTCTGAGAGAATGGACTGCTGGTCCCTTTGCCGTGTTCAGCATCTTGCTCTGGATAAAAGCTTTATCGATATTGATCCCCATCTCTCCGCCAAGGGCGTCGATTTCTCTTACCAGATGGCCTTTGCCCGTACCGCCGATTGATGGATTGCAGGCCATCATAGCCACCGCTTCAAGATTGATGGAAAGCATCAGCGTCCGGCGCCCCATTCTTGCCGCTGCAAGACCGGCCTCACAGCCTGCATGTCCGGCTCCGATGACGATCACATCATATTCATCTAAAATAAAGTATTTCATAATCGCTTCCAATCTAAAACAAGCATTCCAACTTGTTGCCTATTCCTGTTGACTTTATCCGAATAATTTTATCTATTTTCCCAAGCAGAACCGGGCAAAGACCTGGTCAATAATATCCTCGGTCACGGATTCTCCAATAATTTCTCCCAAAAGCTCCCAGCAGCGTCGAACGTCCACCTCTATAAAATCAAGGGCCTCCGAATTTTCCGCCATTGCTCCCGCGTCAGCTATGGCTGCTCTGGCTTTCTCCAGGAGCTCCGTATGCCTTACGTTGGTGACCAGGAGACTTTCCTCCTGCTTTACCTTTCCTCCGTAAACCAAGGCTTCGATTTCCTGTTCCAGCTCATCTATGCCTATATTATTCTTGATTGCCGCCCGAATGACTGGGGCGTGAGGCAGGGTGATTCGTATCTCCTCTTCCTCGATTTTCATTCCAAGATCGGTTTTATTGATCAGTACGATGACCTTACGACCTCTGAGCAAGGAGAGGATTTTTCTGTCCTCTTTTGAAATAGGTCTGCTTCCGTCAGCGATAAAAATAATCAAATCCGCCCTTTGGAAGGACTCCTTGCTCTTTTCTATCCCTATCCTCTCAATCTGATCCTGGGTTTCCCGAATTCCTGCAGTATCGGTTAGCTTTACCGGAATATTTCTGATACTGATGACTTCCTCTATGGTATCTCTTGTGGTTCCGGGTATTTCGGTCACGATTGCCCTCGATTCCTTCAGAAGGGCATTCATCAGGGACGATTTTCCCACGTTGGGTTTTCCGATGATGACTACGTTGAGGCCTTCCCGGATAATTCTCCCGGTCCCTGCTGTAGACAGCAATTTTTCAATCATATCGCCTATTTCCTTTATGCTTTTCAATAGCTTTTCATAGGTCATGATTTCGATATCTTCATCGGGATAATCCAGATTGACAGTGATATCTACGAGAAGATCCATCAGCGTACTGCGGATTTCTCGGATTCGTTCCGACAGGGCTCCCTCCATCTGGCCGAGGGCAATATCATAAGTTTTATCTGTCTTTGCATTTATCACATCGATGACTGCTTCCGCCTGGGACAGATCCAGCCTTCCGTTCAAAAATGCGCGCTTCGTAAATTCCCCCCGCTCCGCTAGTCTGGCTCCGTTTTTCAGGACCAAGGCCAGGGTTTTCCGCAGGGCGACAATGCTGCCGTGACAGTAGATCTCGACCACATCCTCCGTGGTATAGGTGGAAGGCGCCTTCATGTAGACGGCCAGCACTTCGTCCACCACCTGACTATTGGACGGATCTACGATATGTCCGTAATATAATCGTCTATTTACAATGGACTCTTTATATTCATTTTGCTTGGGAACAAAGATTTTATCGAGGATGGCTTTGGCTTCCTCCCCGCTCAATCTGATGATCCCGATTCCCCCCTCGCCGTATGCTGTTGCGATGGCGGCGATTGTATCTTCCATTCAATTCCCTTCTCTCACAGTGAAATAAAACTGAATCGTATTGCAGGTTCTTGTAAGAACATCGGGCTGTGCCGTCGGCGCTGAATCGATGAAAAAGGGCTCCCTTAATTTTATTCTTAAGACAGCCCTGCTTTCCTTATCTATTCAGCTCAATGATGACCCTTCTGTAAGGCTCCTCCCCTTCGCTCCTGGTGGTAACCTTGGGGTTTCCCTGAAGCGTCGCGTGGATCACCTTTCGTTCATATGGATTCATCGGCTCAAGCCGTACGCTTTTTCTTGATTTAATCACCTTGTCAGCTAATCTGTTTGCAAGCTGTTCCAAAGTTCTTTCTCTTTTTGCCCTGTAATTTTCTGCATCTACCACTACCCTCTGGTACTTATCCTGGTCTTTGTTTACCACCAGGCTTGTAAGGTATTGAATGGCGTCCAAGGTTTGTCCCCTTTTTCCGATTATGGTTCCGGAATCCTTTCCGTCCATCTCCACATAGATGCAGCTGTCATTTCCCTGAACTTTAATCATAAGATTAAGTCCCATCTTTTTCGTGATTTCGCTTAGGAATGACTCTGCAATGTGATCTTTGAGCTCCACAAGATCTGTCGGCTTTTCCCTGACAGAAAAGGTTCCTTCATAAGAACTTTCGCTGGTCTGTCTGTGGCGGTCGTTCTTCTTGTCATGCTTTTCTGCTCTCTTTTCATGATCATGCTTTTCAGCTCTTTTTTCATGCTCGTGCTTCTGATGTCTGTCCGGTTTATGAGAAGGTTCATACTTGTGAATCTTTTCTTCTTTTTTCTCTTCCGCTTTCAATAATTCAGGCTTTTTTTCGACCCTTACCTTGGCCAGTTTCGCTCCAAGTCCAAGAAATCCCTTTGTAGGTTCCTCCAGAACGATAACATTTACCTGGTCATGCGTAAGCTTTAAATCTATCAGGGCTAGTCTGACCGCTTCATCGACGTCCTTTCCCCATTTTTCTGAAAAATCCATTTTGTATATCCTCCATAAATTATTTATTCTCTTTTGAGGCGGTAAGTTTCTTTTTCCATTTGTTCAGTCCCATGGTCTGGAATATTTGAATGATCGTTCCTACAAACCAGTAAATCGTAAGGCCGGCGGGGAAGGATCTTCCCATCCAAACGATCATGATTGGGAAAAAGTATTTCATCATTTTCATCATGGAGGCCATGGAATTGTCTCCCATTTTATTCTGTGACTGTGTCTGGGAGAAGGAAATAAAGGTGGAGAATCCGGCAAGTATTGGCAAAATCCACGGATCCGGCTGGCTCAGATCAGGCATCCAGAGGAACGCCTCATGAATCGCCATCAGCATGGAATTACTGTCAATAAAAGATGTCGGACTTCTGAGCAATGCAAAAAGTCCGAAAATGATCGGCATCTGAATCAGCATTGGCAGACAGCCTCTCATCGGATTGAATTTTTCCTCTTTATACAGCTCCATCATTTTGATGTTGAGCATTTCCTTGTCATTGGCATACTTCTTTTGAAGCGCCTGCATCTTTGGCTGGACATCAGCCATTCTGGCCGAATGTTTGATCTGATCCGCGTACAGTGGAAATAGACATGCTTTTACAATAAAAGTAAATACGATAATGGTTATGCCGTAGTTGTCGAAAAATCCATACAAAAAACTCAGCAGCATTCCCAACGGCTCTGCAACCCATCCTATGATTGTGTTCATTCAATATCCTCCTGTTACTCATTTCAGCGGGTCGTATCCGCCCGGATGAAATGGGTGACATTTCAAAATTCGTTTCATTCCAAGAAAGCTTCCCTTCCATGCTCCGTACTTTTCCACTGCCTGAATGAAGTAGGAAGAGCAGGTCGGGTAAAACCGGCAGCTAGGTGGAAACATCGGTGATATAAACTTTTGATACCCTCGTATGAGAAGTATGATTATTCTTTTCAATCATCCATCACCTGTCCGTCCGTTTTATAATTCCGGACTTTTTTAATGCGGCTTCCATCGATTTTTTCACATCCGCACATTTCAAATCAACAATTGTGCTTCGGGCTATCCAAATCAGATCATAGCCACTATCCAAATTTGTTTTCAGCTCTCTGTAGCTTTCTTTCATAAGCCGCCTTGCTCTGTTCCGCAAGACGCTGTTCCCAACTTTTTTACTGGCCAGAAAGGCTGTCCGATTGTAAGCAAGATTATTCTTTTTGATAAACAAGACAACATAGCGTTCGCCAATCGACTTTCCCTTGTTGTAAATTGCCGTAAAGTCCTTTTTCCTACGCAAAACGTCTGGTTTTAACATTTGCTTCCCTTTCAAAAGGTTTAGAAAAACTTTCCAGAGTTCTAAACAAAAAGACCACGCTTGCGGTCTCTATGCTGTCAATTTTTTTCTTCCTCTTGCTCTTCTTCTTTTTAAAACATTTCTACCGTTTTTCGTACTCATTCTTTTTCTGAAGCCATGTTCTTTTGCTCTCTGCCTAACCTTGGGCTGTAAAGTCTGTTTCAAATCATTTCACCTCCTTACATATAGTACGGCGCTCCGGGCGCCGCCTTCTGCGTGATCTCAATTTCAATCTGCGCATAACTGCGTTGTAATTATACATTCAAAGGGGTTCCCTGTCAATATTTTTATCCTCCCGAAGGAGCAGGAAGAATCCTCCTGAGGGCAAATCCGGGGGGCAAAAATCAATATATTGTTGTCCCTGTGAAAAGTTTGCACAAAGTTTCCCACAGATAGTGGATAACTCCGGGGAAAATATATTTTCAACGTTTTCCATTTTAGGACTTGCCTGTGGATAACTTTTTTTGATATTATAGATTCGTACTTTTATTGCAGTTTTATCCATCATTTTACTATGACAAAAAGGAAAGATAACCCATATGAAAAATATGATTGAAAATTGGGAGAAAACCTTGGACCTTCTCAGGCCGGAGCTAACCGCAGTAAGCTTTGACACTTGGGTATATCCCCTTACTCCCGTACGAATCGACAACAAAGAGAACAAGCTGTACCTTTCACTTTATAATGACATGGCAAAGTCTATACTGGAAGGCAGATATATCACCATCATAGAGAATGCAGTCAAGGAAGCCTTCGGAAAGAAGCTTAAGGTAGTATTCGTTTATTCCGAGGATCCCCAAGCGGAACAGGATGAAATGAACTTCACCGATGAGCTTTACCTGAATCCGAAGTATATTTTTAATACCTTCGTCATCGGAAACAATAACCGTTTTGCCCATGCGGCCTCTCTTGCCGTAGCGGAATCCCCTTCCAAGGCATACAATCCGCTTTTTATTTACGGCGGCGCCGGTCTTGGGAAAACCCACCTGATGCATGCCATCGGCCATTACATACTGCAGCAAAATCCGAAGACCAAGGTTCTCTATGTTTCCTCGGAAATGTTCACCAATGAGCTGATCAAAGCAATCCGGGAAGACAAGAACGTGGAATTTCGCAATAAATACAGAAGCATTGATGTGCTGCTGATCGACGATATTCAGTTTATTGAGAAAAAGGAAAGAACACAGGAAGAAATATTCCATACTTTTAATACTCTATATGAAGCAAACAAACAGATCATTATTTCCAGCGACAGGCCTCCAAAGGAAATAACCACGCTGGAGGAAAGGCTCCGATCCAGATTTGAATGGGGCTTGATTGCTGATATCCAACCGCCGGATTATGAAACTCGGGTAGCAATCCTGAGAAATAAATCCGAACTGGAAGGGCTTGAAACTACGGAAAGCCTGTTGGAGGTCATCGGTGTGATCGCTGAGAAGATTCAATCCAATATTCGTGAACTGGAAGGCGCTTTCATCCGTGTGATCGCCTATGCAAATCTGACAGGACAGAAAATCAATAAGGATCTGGCAAAGGAAGTATTAAAGGATGTTTTTTCCTCAAAGGACAAGCCGGTAACACCGGAGCTTGTCAAGAAAATAGTCTGCAAGCATTTCAATATCAAGCAGGCTGATCTGGAATCCTCCAAACGTTCGCGGGATCTAGCATTTCCACGCCAGATCGCTATGTATATCTGCCGCGATCTTACGGATCTTTCCCTCCCAAAAATCGGGGAAGCCTTTGGAAACCGCGATCATACAACCGTTTTACATGCCTGTGAAAAAATCTCCGGTGAATTGAAAATCAACGAATCCCTGAGAGAAGTTGTAAAGGAAATAGAAAAATCAATTAAAGAGGATTAATGATTGATCTGATTGAAAACGACAATTTTCTTCACAGAATCGACAATAACATTTTTGCTTTATCAACAGAGTGCACACAAGCAAAAAGATTGAAATTTAATTATCCACAGAAGTTATCCACAAATCCACAGGACCTATTACTATTATTACTGAAAAACTATATAAGAAAAAGGAGGAATCCCCATGAAGTTTTCCTGTAACCAACAGACCTTGTCAAAAGCGTTAAACACAGTTTCGAAAGCTGTTACCTCCAGGACCACCATTCCTATTTTGAAAGGTATCCTGCTGGAAGTAAGAGAGGACAATTCACTGACATTATCCGCTTCAGACCTGGATTTGAGCATAGAAAAAAAGATCGATGTAACAGCGGAGGAAACAGGCTCCGTTGTCGTATCGGCAAAGCTATTCAGCGATATTATCAGGAAGCTTCCCAATGAGGAAATCCAAATAGAAGAACAGGAAAACAATACGATCGTGATTAAATGTCTTGCTTCCGAATTTACTATAGTAGGACAGCCGGCTGACGAATTCCCGAATATCGGTGAAATAAATTTGGATAAAAAGCTTTTGCTTGAAAAAGATATCCTGAAAGAAATGATAAAAAAGACTTCCTTTGCCGCCAGCATTGACGAATCAAAAGGTATCATAGTAGGCGTTCTCATTGAAATGGAAGAAGAATCCTTGAATATGGTAGCTCTTGACGGATTTAGAATGGCAATCACAAGAGAAGTCATGAAGAACGAAGAAAATAAAAAAATAATTATTGCCGCAAGAATTTTGAACGAAATCAATAAAATTATCTCGGAAAATGAAGAAAGTAAAGAGATTTGCTTTGTATTGGATGAGAAAAAAGCAGTATTTTTACTGGATGAAACAAAAATTGTACTCAGGCTGCTGGAAGGAGATTTTATCAAATACAACGATATCCTTCCAAAGGAATATAAATGCAAGGTAGTGGTCAACAGAAATGAGCTGCTGAATAGCATTGAAAGAGCTTCCCTTCTTGCAAAGGAAGGAAAAAACAATCTGATTAAGCTTTCCATTTTCAGAGACAAGATTATCATTACCTCAAGATCAGAGGAAGGAAATGTAAAGGAAGAAGTTTTTGTAGAAAAGGAAGGGACCGATCTGGATATAGGCTTTAATTCAAAATACTTACTGGATGTTTTAAAAGCAGTGGATGAAGAAAAGCTTGTGATGGAGTTCAATACCAGCGTAAGTCCTTGCTTGATAAAGCCTATGGAAGGAAGGAAGTTTGAATATCTGGTATTGCCGGTTAGAATTTCTACAAATTAACATTCTATCCTGCGATTTTTCGCCGCAAAAAATTAGGCTTGGAGATCACGTAATTTTTTATTTATAAATTTCGTCGTCTTAAGGGAAAAGGCAGATGTATTTAAAAAAAATAGAATTGAAAAACTTTCGCAATTACGAAGAGGAGACGGTAGAATTTCACAAGAAAGTAAATATCATTACCGGAAAAAACGCCCAGGGAAAAACCAACCTTTTGGAAAGCCTGTACATCATGTCTCTGGGAAAGTCCTTTCGGACAAACAAGGATACGGAAATGATAGGATTTCAGAAGGAGTTCTGCAGAGCAAAAAGCACTTCGGTAAAGGACGAAAGGGAAATTGAAATAGAAATCACCATTGGAAGGGAAGGCAAATCTACAAGGATTAACGGGGTGAAAACCTCGAAGAACATCGATTTGCTGGAAAATGTCTATATGGTGGTTTTTTCTCCGGAGGATCTGAAAATTGTAAAAGATGAACCGGAAAAGAGAAGAAAATTTATGGATCGGGAGCTTTGTCAGCTGAAACCGGTCTATTACCGCAACCTTGTGAGGTATAAAAAAATTCTGCAGCACAGGAATACCCTGCTCAAGCAACCGGATATCCAAGAGGATGTCCTGTCGATTTGGGATGAAAGCCTGGCAGAATACGGAGCGAAAATAATTCTGGAGAGAAGCAGATTTGTAGAAAAGCTGAGTCAAATAAGCCGGGAAATCAGCAGTCGCATAACCAACGGAAAGGAAGCGCTGGACATCACCTATGAGTCAAATGTGGAACTGAAAGAAAGCCTTGAAGAACAAAAAAAATACTTAAATAAAATGTTAAATAAAAATTTAAAAAATGACATCCTTCGACGAAGCACATCGATCGGGCCCCACAAGGATGATCTGTTGATGAGTGTGGATGGCGTTGATATCCGGCATTTCGGTTCCCAGGGACAGCAGCGTACTGCTGCATTGTCTCTGAAGCTGGCGGAAATTCGTCTAATCAAGGAGGAAACAGAAGTTTCGCCGATTCTGCTTTTAGATGATGTCCTATCGGAGCTGGATGCGGAACGGCAGAATTTTCTGATCCATTCTCTGGAGGATATTCAGCTGTTCATTACCACGGCGGAGTTGGGAGAAGATGTAAAAAATCGGCTGCCTGAGGGTGAAATATTTATTGTAGAAAATGGGACCATCTTAAAACAAAATAAACCGGCATGATAAAAAGAGACGAGGAAGAGAAATAAGGCTGGTAAAAAATAGAAAATTAAAAGATATATATCGCCGATTTTTAACCTGTTTTTAAAACAAAAACATCGTTTTTCATCCTCAAAAACGGTGCTTTTATATTTCTACGTCCTTTTCGTAAAAAAACTTGTAAAATCAAGAGTTTTGGTATACAATATATGGTGGTTTGCTATTGGATTTACAATTCTCTGGCACAACCAGATAGAAGAAAATAGGGCCAGCAAGATACGAGAAGTATGAGGTGATGAAGTAGAATGAGTGCAGACGTAAAACAACAACAATATAATGCCGAACAAATCCAGGTGTTGGAAGGCTTGGAGCCTGTCAGAAAAAGACCGGGAATGTATATCGGGAGCACAGGTCCGAGAGGACTCCACCATTTAGTATATGAAGTAGTCGATAACAGTGTTGACGAAGCTCTAGCCGGTTTCTGCAAAAGTATCAGCGTAACAATACAAAGTGACAATTCTATTGTGGTAGAGGATGACGGCCGCGGAATGCCGGTTGATCTCCATCCGAAACTCAAGCTTCCCGCAGTGGAGGTAATTCATACGGTTCTCCATGCAGGCGGTAAATTCGGAGGAGGGGGATACAAGGTATCCGGCGGTCTCCATGGCGTCGGCGCTTCCGTCGTCAACGCCCTTTCCGAAATCATGGAAGTTGAGATTAAAAGAAACGGAAAGATTTATAAACAGACCTATTCCAGAGGAAAAACGCAGACGCCCCTCATCGAAATAGGAGAATCCCGAAAAACCGGTTCTAAGACCATGTTTAAACCGGATGCGGAAATTTTTGAGGAAGTGGAGTTTGATTTTGGAACCCTGGAGCATCGCCTGCGGGAAATGGCCTTCCTGAACAAGGGCATCAAGATTACCCTCAAGGATGAAAGAGAAGGGCAAAAAAGGACGGAAGTCTTCCATTATGAAGGCGGGATCAGGGAATTCGTAAAGCATCAGAACAAAAACAAAGAAGTCATCCACCCTGACGTCATTTATTTTGAATTAAAGAAGGATGATGAGCACGAGGTGGAAATTGCCATGCAATATACCGACCGCTATAACGAGCTCATCCTTTCCTATGCAAATAATATCAACACCAGTGAAGGCGGCACTCATATGATCGGATTTAAATCCGCTCTGACCAGGGTGTTCAACGATTACGCAAGAAAGAACAAATTTATCAAGGAAAATGAAGAAGGCCTTTCCGGAGAAGACGTAAGAGAAGGACTTACTGCGATCATCTCCGTAAAACTGACCAATCCTCAGTTTGAGGGACAGACCAAAACAAAGCTTGGCAACAGTGAAATCAGAGGATTCGTGGAAACCACGACCAATGAAAACCTGACTGCGTTTCTGGAAGAAAACCCAAGTCAGGCCAGAATCATACTGGATAAATGCCTCAGGGCCGCTAGAGCAAGAGAAGCTGCAAGAAAGGCGAGAGAGCTGACGAGAAGAAAAGGAGTGCTGGACGGATTGACTCTGCCCGGCAAGCTTGCCGACTGCTCCGAAAAGGATCCGGCTCTTTCTGAAATTTTCCTGGTTGAGGGAGATTCCGCCGGCGGTTCCGCAAAACAGGGACGTGACAGAAAGAGGCAGGCGGTCCTTCCTCTTAGAGGAAAGATCCTCAATGTGGAAAAAGCCAGACTGGATAAGATCCTGAATTCGGAAGAAATCAAAAACATGATTACCGCCTTTGGCTGCAATATCGGCGAGGATTTTAACGAGGAAAAATTAAGATATCACAAAATTATTATCATGACCGATGCCGACGTAGACGGCGCGCATATCAGGACTCTGCTGCTGACCTTCTTCTATCGGTATATGACGCCGCTGATTACCGGCGGATATGTCTATGCAGCGCAGCCACCGCTATATATGACGAAAAAAGGGAAAGACACCTATTATACCTATTCGGAGCGGGAGCAGGAAAAGCTTATGGCAGAAATTGCAGATAAGCCCGGAAAGGCTGTGGTTCAGCGATACAAGGGTCTTGGAGAAATGGACTACCATCAGCTTTGGGAAACCACGATGGACTACAACAACAGAACTTTGATTCAGATCACCCTCGATGATGTGACTGCGGCGGATGAAATCTTTACAACCCTGATGGGAGACAAGGTGCCGCCGAGAAGAAAGTTCATTGAAGATAATGCAAAATACGTGAAGAATCTGGATATATAGGAGGTGGAAGGAATGACAAGCTTTTTAGACGATGTGAAACTGATCCAGCATGAAATCCACGATGAAATGAAGAACTCCTATATCGACTACGCCATGAGCGTAATCGTAAGCCGAGCGCTTCCAGATGCAAGAGACGGCCTGAAGCCCGTTCACAGAAGAATTCTTTATGGAATGAGCGAATTGGGCGTAACCCCGGACAAGCCTCATAAAAAATCTGCCCGTATCGTCGGAGAAGTCATGGGTAAATACCATCCCCACGGAGACTCCTCCATCTATGACGCAATGGTCAGAATGGCCCAGGATTTCTCCATCAACTATCCGTTGGTGGACGGCCACGGAAACTTTGGTTCCGTAGACGGTGACGGGGCCGCCGCGATGCGTTACACCGAAGCAAGAATGACGCCTTTCGCGCTGCAAATGCTGCGGGATATTGAAAAAGAAACCGTTGATTTCATGCCAAATTTCGACGAGGAAGAGAAGGAACCGGTGGTTCTTCCCTCCCGTTTCCCGAACCTGTTGGTAAACGGATCCAACGGAATCGCTGTCGGTATGGCGACCTCCATACCTCCCCACAATCTCAGCGATGTCATTGATGCCACGGTAAAACTCATTGACGCGCCCGACGCAGGGGTGGATGACCTGATTAAGATCATAAAAGCTCCCGATTTTCCCACAGGAGCCATTATCATGGGAAGAAATTCCGCCAAAGAAGCCTATCGAACCGGACAAGGAAAGGTAACCGTAAGAGCAAAGGCGGAAATTGAGGAAACCAACAAGGGAAAACAGCAGATCGTCTTTACAGAAATTCCTTATCAGGTGAATAAAGCAAGGGTGATCGAAAAAATTGCGGAGCTGGTCAGAGAAAAAAGACTGGATAATATTTCCGACATCAGAGACGAATCAGATCGAAACGGGATGCGTATCGTAATCGAGCTGAAAAAAGACGCAAATCCCCAAATTACGCTGAACCGTCTTTATAAACATACCCAGCTTCAGGATAATTACAGCATGATCATGCTGGCATTGGTGGACGGCAAGCCGGTTACCATGAACCTGAAGGAAATCCTGGAGGTTTATTTAAAGCATCAAAAGGAAGTCATTACGAGAAGGACGATTTTTGATCTCAGAAAAGCGGAAGAAAGAGCTCATATTCTGGAAGGATTGCGAATCGCTCTGGACAATATCGACGCTGTCATCAAGACCATTCGGGAAAGCTACAACGACGCGAAGCCCCGTTTGGTGGAGAACTTCGGACTCACCGAGATCCAGGCGCAGGCGATCCTGGATATGAGACTTGCGAGATTGCAGGGCTTGGAGCGGGAAAAAATCGAAAATGAATATCGTGAACTGATGGAACAGATCGCCTGGTTTAAAAAGGTTCTGGCAGACGAGAGCATACTGATGGGCATCATCAAGGAAGAGCTGCTTGAGATCAAGAAAAAATACGGAAGAAAAAGAAGAACCGACATCCAGGCGGATGCCGAGGATATTGACGAAGAAGATATGATCCAGGAGGGCAAGGTAGTAGTAACGCTGACACACCTGGGATATATCAAGCGAATTCCCGCCGACACCTATAAAACCCAAAAGCGCGGAGGGAAAGGAGTGACGGGGCTTACCACCAGAGAAAATGATTTTGTGAAGAACCTGATCATGACCTCGACCCACGATTATCTAATCTTCTTTACAAATACAGGAAAAGCGCATAAAATAAAGGCATACGAAATACCTGAGGCTCAAAGGACCGCAAAGGGGACTCCGGCGATCAACTTCCTGAACCTGATGCAGAGGGAAAGGATTACCGCAGTTATCCCGATTCAGGATTTCAGCGAAGATAAGTATCTCATCGCGGTTACCAAGAATGGAACCATTAAGAAAACACCGCTTTCCCAGTTTGACACGAACAGAAAGACCGGTCTCATCGCCATCAATCTGAAGGATAACGATGAACTGATCGGGATCAAACAAACCACCGGCACCAGCAATGTCATCATTGTGACCAAGTTCGGCAAATGCATCTGCTTCTCTGAGGAAGATGTCAGAACCATGGGAAGAATAGCCGGAGGCGTAAGAGCCATCAAACTGGAAAAGGATGACAAGGTTGTTGCGATGGAGCTTGCTGAAAAGGACGAAGAACTTCTTGTTGTGACACAGAACGGTTACGGCAAGAGAACCCCAGTTGAGGAGTACAAAGTCCAGACCCGCGGCGGAAAAGGCCTGCTCACCTACGACAAGGCGAAATTCAAGAAAACCGGTGAACTGATCGGCGCCATGGTTGTCAATGACAACGATGAAATTCTGTTAATCAATTCCGACGGAATTATTATCAGAATCAAGGCCAGCGAGGTTTCCCGTCTGGGCAGGGCAACACAGGGTGTCAAGATTATGAGGGTTGATGAAGACGCTAATATCATCACCATGGCCAAAGTAATCAAAGAAGACGATGACAATGAAAATGAGGAAGATGAAATGGAAGTGGATGAGGAAAAAGAAGCAGAAGAAGAAGCAACACAGATGACACTTGATACGGAATAACGTTTGAAAACCTCTTACCAGGGTATACATCGAGGAGGAAAGTGAAATGTCGTTAAAAATGCAAAGTTGTTATAATAATGAATTGGATCTTTGGGAATTAACAGCGACGGGAGAGGTGGATATTTCCACCGCTCCCCAGCTTAGAGAATTTTTGGATGGTGCGTATCAGGAAAGAAAAGCCGATATCATTCTTCGGCTGGACGATCTGACATACATAGACAGCACCGGACTTGGCGTGATTATAGGTGCCTACGGCAGAATGCAGGAGACGGAAAATCGGATCACACTGGTCAACCCAAAGGATAATATTAAAAAGCTGCTTAGCATTACCAGTCTCGACAGAATACTTTGCTCGGAGAATTAAGAACCACTAGAAAGAGGAGAGGAAAATGACGGATATATTGAGATTTTCAGTCCCCGGAAAGCCTGAATATGTTGGCACGATAAGATTAGCAATATCTTCGCTGGCCAATTGTGCAGGCTTTGATATTGAGGCGGTGGAAGATATCAAGGTAGCAGTTTCGGAGGCATGCACCAATGTGGTATGCCATGGCAGCTTCAGCTGTGAAGAGACGTACGAAGTAGCCTGCGAAGTTGGGGATGGAAGAATCATCATTTCTGTTGTCGATCGAGCCGGCGGATATGATATGAATAAATATCAAAAGCCGGTGATAGACTGTGAATGTCCCAAAGAGGGCGGATTAGGTATTTATATTATTAAGGCGCTTATGGACGAAGTCGATATATTTTCCGAATTAGGTATGGGTACCAGCATTAAAATGGTAAAATATTTAAACCGCTTTTAGTGGGGGGATGAAATGGCCCAAACAGAAATCAGCAACAAGGATCTTTTCGACCGCTACCGAGAGAGCAAGGATATCCAGCTTCGGAACGAAATTGTCGAAAGGTACCTGTACATCGTTGATATATTAATAAAGAAATATTTAAACAAGGGCGTGGATTATGAGGATTTATACCAAGTTGGCTCCATGGCCCTAGTTTTTGCTGTCGAGAGATTTGACGCCTCCAAGGGATACGAGTTTACAAGCTTTGCGACGCCTACCATCATTGGGGAAATCAAACGATATTTCCGGGATAAAGGCTGGGCCGTCAAAGTTCCAAGGAGACTGAAGGAGATTTCCGCACAGATTTCCCCGGCAAAGGAGTATCTGTTCGGGAAGCTCAACCGAATTCCCACTGTTGCAGAGCTGGCCGAATATCTCGGATATTCGGAGGAAGAAATATTGGAGGCAATGGAAGGCGGACAGGCATACAGTACATATTCCCTGAATCAGACCTTTGATGAGGGCGGAGAAGAAGGAGACGGCGCGATCCTGGAAAAATATACAGGCAGGGAAGAGCAGGGCTATCATAGCTTTGAAAACGCAGAGCTGATCAAAACTGTAGTGAACGACCTCACCGACAAAGAAAAGGATATCTTTAAAAGAAGGTTCTTCAAGAATGAAACCCAGCAGGATATTGCGGAGGATATGGGCGTATCCCAGATGACGATTTCAAGATTGGAGAAAAAAATCAGGGAAAAGTTCAAGGCCGCAGTAAGAAGCTGAGAACGGAAGGATTTGAAAATATATTGGAGGAGAATTTGAATGAAACGAGTTTTTTCAGGAGTACAGCCAACGGGAAATATTCATATCGGTAATTATCTGGGAGCGCTGAAGCAGTTTGTGGAGCTGCAGAATGATCATGAATGCGTATACTGCATCGTAGATCTTCATTCCATCACTCTGCCGCAGGATCCAAAAGTACTGAGGGATAATATTCTGGATGTGGCCGCCCTTTATCTGGCGGTGGGACTGGATCCGAAAAAATCCATCGTTTTTGTACAATCCATGGTTCCCGGACATTCGGAACTGGCATGGATCCTCATGTGCAATTCCTATACCGGCGAGCTGTCCCGGATGACTCAGTTCAAACAGAAAAGCAAAGACAGCGAATCGGCTCCCACTGGTTTGTTCGCTTACCCGGTTCTCATGGCAGCGGACATCCTGCTTTATGATACCGACGTGGTGCCTGTGGGGAACGATCAGAAGCAGCATATTGAGATAACGAGAGATCTGGCGATCAGAATCAATAACAAATACGGAAAAACCTTTGTGGTTCCCGATGGAAGATTCCTGAAGGAAGGGGCAAGAATCATGTCCCTGGACGATCCGACGTCAAAAATGAGCAAAAGCGCGGAAAACATCCACAGCAGAATCTCTCTGCTGGATGATGCCAGCAAGATTAAAAAATCCATCATGAGGGCCACCACGGATTCCGAGGGGAGCATCCGCTTCGATATGGAAAACAAGCCGGGAATCAGCAATCTGCTGAATATCTACAGCGCATTCTCCGGTATTGCAGTGCCGGAGATCGAAAAGAAATACGCCGGCTGCGGATACGGAGACTTTAAGAAGGACCTGGTGGAGGTAACCATCGACGCGATCATGCCGATTCAGCAAAAGTATAAAGAAATCCGGCACTCCCAGGAATTAGTCGATATTCTCAATGACGGGGCGGAAAAGGCAAATGTCATTTCGGAAAGAACCTTAAGCCGCGTCAAGGAAACCTTCGGACTTGGGTTATAAGAAAAACGGCTGACGAATTTTCACATGCAATGAAGATACTTGGACGAAAACCACAGGAGCTGTCTTCCACAGAGGAAGGCAGCTTTTTCTATGGGGCGGGATTTTTGTCCATGATGCGGGAAAGTAGTTTGCATCAGCACCGGGGAAGAAGGATAGGAAGCCTCAATGTGACAAAAAAAGAGCATAAAAAAGATTGTAAAATTTTTATTCAGTGATATAATGATAAATTATATTTTTTCGGAGAGCGGGGTGGATGGGTGAAACGAATACTGTTGGTATCAGGAAAAGGAAAAAGCAAGGATCTGCTGGTGCAGCTTGTTGAATTGGAGTCAAAGTCCCAGATTGACACGGCCTATACCGAGGAGAATGCAACCAGCCTTTTGGAAAAAAACGAATATCATCTGGTCATCATCAATTCACCGCTGGAAGGAAAGACAGGAGTCGATCTGGCGATTTACATCGCGGAAAAATTTGCGTCCGGCATCATTTTTGCTGTTCAGAATAAATACGCCGACGCCGTATCCCTGAAGCTGGAGCCCTATGGCGTGCTTGTGGTCGGAAAGCCCATTGTTAAGGCGTTTTTCAATCAGGCGGTAAAATTTGCGGAGGTTGCCAATCACCGAATTTCGTCTCTGAAGGAGGAGAATATCCATCTTCTGCTGAAGCTTGAGGAAATGAAGATCATAAACAGAGCAAAATGCGTGCTGATTCAGTATCTTTCCATGTCCGAAGCCCAGGCTCACAAATTTATCGAGAAACAGGCGATGGATATGCGGCAGTCTAAGGTCCGCGTTGCCAAACAAATACTGAAGACCTACGAACAGGAAGGAATCAATCAATAAAGGAACTAATCAATAAAAGCAACCGGCCGGTCAAGGAGCGTTCTATCTCCATAACCGGCCGGTTGTTTTCCACTTTTTTTAATTTATATGAGGTATCAGTACGGAATTATACGCTGAAGAGCAGCTCGCCGTAGACAGGGAACGGCCAGTATTCCGTCGCTGTCATCGTTTCCAGGGTATCCGCAGCAATGCGGATTTCCTTCATGATGGGAAGAATCTTTTTGTTGTAGTACTCGGACGCTGCAAAAAGCTCCTCCATTGCATTCACCTCGATCAGTGCGTTCTCAAGCTCCTGACCCCTTTTGTAAAGGCTTCGGGAGACGGAAGAAAGATTCGTAATCAATTCCTTTTCCAGATCATTTTCCGCGTCAAGACCAAGGGCGCTCTTGCTTATGGCAGTATCCGCCAGCTTTTTGATATAACCGGACACCGCGGGCAGGATATCTTTATTCACCATGTCCGCCATGGTAAGGGCTTCGATATTCAGGATATTGCAATACTCCCGGAGGAGGATTTCCTGCCTTGCACGAACCTCCACCTCGGTAAAAATACAATGCCGTTTCAGCATCTCAAGGTTCTTTTCCCTGGTAAAGAGAGGAAGGGCGTCTACGGCGGACCTCAAATTCAGAAGACCGCGGCTTTCCGCTATCGAGACCCATTCTTCCGAGTAGTTGTTTCCGTTGAAAATAATCCGCTTATGCTTGACGATCGTATCCCGGATCAGCGACTTTACGCTCGCTTCCATATCCTTGGAGGTCTCCAGGTAATCAGCGAACTGCCTCAGAGACTCGGCAACCGTCACATTCAGCATGTATGTGGGACAGGCAATGGACGCACCCGAACCCGGCATGCGGAACTCAAACTTGTTTCCTGTGAACGCAAAGGGAGAGGTTCTGTTTCGGTCCGTGGTATCGCGCTTGAACTGAGGCAGAACAGAAACGCCGATGTTTATGGTCCGATCCTGCTTTCCATTGTAATCTTCTCCTTTTTCAATTGCATGCAGGATCGCTTCCAGATCATCTCCGATAAACATGGAAATAATGGCGGGAGGTGCTTCGTTGCCGCCCAGTCTGTTGTCGTTCCCGGCGCTGGCTACAGAGATGCGAAGCAGATCCTGGTATTCATCCACCGCCTTGATCACCGCACAAAGGAACAGGAGAAATCTAAGATTTCCGGCGGGATTTTTCCCGGGAGAAAGCAGGTTTTCCCCGGAATCGGTGGACAGGGACCAATTGACATGTTTGCCGCTCCCGTTTACTCCGGCAAAAGGTTTTTCATGGAGCAGGCAGACAAGTCCGTGGTTGGCGGCTACCTTTTTCATGACTTCCATGGTCAGCTGGTTCTGATCGGTGGCGATGTTGGAGGTGGTGAAGACAGGAGCCAGCTCGTGCTGTGAGGGCGCCACCTCGTTGTGCTCCGTTTTGACATATACGCCAAGCTTCCAGAGCTCCTGGTCAAGCTCCTCCATATATGCGTTAACCCTTGGCTTAATGGCTCCAAAATAGTGATCGTCAAGCTCCTGGTTTTTCGGAGGCTTAGCTCCGAACAGGGTCCTATTGCAGTAGATGAGATCCTTTCGCTTGTCATACAGTTCCTTGTCGATTAAAAAATACTCCTGTTCCGCTCCGATTGTTGAGACGACGCGCTTTACGTCGTATTGTCCAAACAGCTTCAAAATTCTTTGCGCCTGGATGTTAAGCGCTTCCATGGAGCGAAGCAGGGGGGTCTTTTTGTCCAGGGCCTCTCCCCGATAGGAGCAGAAAGCGGTGGGAATGCAAAGCGTATGCTCCTTGATGAAAGCATAGGAGCTGGGGTCCCAGTTGGTATAACCTCTGGCCTCAAAGGTAGCCCTGATTCCGCCGGAGGGGAAACTGGACGCGTCCGGTTCCCCTTTGATCAATGCCTTTCCCGAAAAATCCATAATGACTCCTCCGTCTCCGGTGGGAGTGATAAAGCTGTCATGCTTCTCGGCTGTGATTCCCGTCATAGGCTGAAACCAATGGGTGTAGTGGGTGGCTCCTTTTTCCAGAGCCCAGTTTTTCATGGCGTTGGCCACGACATTGGCAACCTCCGGGGTAAGAGTGGTGCCTTCTTCCATGTTTTTCTTAAGGGCTTTGTAGATGTCCTTCGGCAAGCGTTCTCTCATGACCACGTCATTGAATACCATGCTTCCGAAAACTGAAGAAATTTTGTCCATGGGAATCCTCCTTTTTTATAAAGTTTTTAATACTCCAATACAAAAAATAAGTGAACATGACGGATCATCCGTCCCTATCGCTTACGCGATATTTCCTGCGAAATAAAAAAAGGGCGCAGAAGGGAAATCCCTACAGCGCCATTGCTATAATGACATAGTATATTCGCAGATTTTTATTGTGTCAATACAGAAAATAATTTGCTTGCAATTTTTTTTGGATTGTGATATTGTTTACACCAAGATTTTCAATTACGGCAGAATTCCTGTAAAGTTTTACGGATAGCTGCCGAAAAATAAGGCAAGATAGAAAGAGAAACCATAAAGAAATCGGCGTTGAGGAAGAAAAGTAATCAGGAGAAACGCAAAGCAGGGATTGGCAACGTGACTGAAATTGCCATTTGTGACACTCCGGACGAAAGAACACTTCGGAGCCGGCAGGCTCAACGGATTGTTTCAATCCTAGTAAGTTTGCCCGTGTTGCATACGTTACAATGCATCAAGAGGATTAAGGCATTAAGTTGCTGCGTCAATTTGGGTGGTACCGCGGATTTTTTTTCGTCCCTAGGATAATTGTATCCTGGGGACTTTTTATTTGAGCCGCAATGATGCGGCGGAACGGAGGGGAACATGAAGATTACGGATGAACTGATCGATTATATCGGAGAATTATCCCGGCTTGAGCTTACCGCCGGGGAAAAGGAAGAAGCCAAAAAAGACCTGACGAACATTTTAGACTATATGGAAAAGTTGAACGAACTGGACACAACAGGGGTAAGAGAAATGACACACCCCTTTGACGATGTGAACCGTTTCCGAAGGGAGGATGTGGTCAACGGCGATCTCAGAGCTGAGATGCTGCAGAACGCGCCCGCGTCAAAGGGAGATTATTTCAAGGTATTTAAGACGGTGGAATAGGAGGAAAGGACGATGAAACAGAAGGACGGAAGATCCCCGGGAAAGGGGAATGCCGGAGCTGCGGAAATCAGGGATATGACCGCCCTGGAGCTGGGCGCAAGGATACGAAAGAGGGAGCTGAGCTGCGTGGAAGCTGCGGAATGCTATCTCGACGCGATCCGGAATGAAGATTCCGCCATCAACGCCTATATTACCGTCATGGAGGAGGAAGCGGTCAAACAGGCGGAAGAAGTGCAGAAAAAAATCGACAAGGGGGAACCTCTTTCTCCTCTGGCAGGAGTGCCTGTGGCGATCAAGGACAATATTTGCACAAAAGGAGCGAGGACCACTGCGGCGTCGAAGATACTTGGAAATTTCACACCGCCCTATGACGCCACCGTTGTGGAAAAGCTGAAGCAGGCCGGCGCGGTCATCCTCGGAAAAACCAATCTGGACGAGTTTGCCATGGGAGGGTCCACAGAAACCTCCCATTCCGGAATTACGCGAAATCCCTGGGATATGGACAGGGTTCCCGGAGGTTCCTCGGGGGGATCTGCAGCCGCAGTTTCCGCAAAGCTGGCCCCCTATGCCCTGGGCTCGGATACCGGAGGCTCCATCCGGCAGCCCTGCGCTTTCTGCAATTTGACCGGAATCAAGCCAACCTACGGAGCCGTATCCCGCTATGGCTTGATGGCCTATGCTTCCTCTTTGGATCAGATCGGAACCATGGGAAGGGACATTGGGGACTGCGCCGAGGCCCTGTCACTCCTTTCGGGCTATGATCTCAGGGACAGCACCTCGGTGATGAAGGAGCCCTTTGACTTCAGGGAGCAATATGAAAAGTGGGAATTAAAAGGGTTGAAAATTGGTCTTCCCGGGAATTATTTCGCCGGCGGAATCTCCGGCGACGTAAAGGAAGCGGTCCTCAACGCAGCAAAAACCTTTGAAAAGCTGGGAGCCGAGGTGGAAGAGTTTGAACTGCCTGCCGTCGAATATGCGGTTCCGGCTTACTATATCATCGCCTGTGCGGAAGCCAGCTCCAATCTCTCCCGCTATGACGGAATCAAATACGGATATCGTTCCGACAACGCCGGGGATTTGACGGAAATATTCTACCGGTCCCGCAGCGAGGGATTTGGCAAAGAGGTGAAAAGAAGAATCATGCTCGGTTCCTTTGTGCTGAGCTCCGGATACTTTGACGCCTATTACAAAAAAGCCCTTCAGGTGAGGAGTCTGATCAAGGCGTCCTTTGACGAGGCCTTAGGCAGGTATGATATGATTCTCAGCCCAGTCAGCCCCGCTACGGCATATCGGATCGGTGAGCAGATCGATGATCCGCTGGCCATGTATATGGCAGATATCTATACCGTATCCGTCAATCTGTCCGGACTGCCCGCAGCAGCCCTACCCTGTGGTTTTGGAAACGACGGCATGCCCGTAGGCATGCAGCTGATCGGAAAAGCGTTTTCGGAACCGGCGCTGGTCGGCGCGGCATATGTCTATCAGAGTAATACGGATTATCATGAACAATTTCCCACAGGAAGAAAAATGAAAGGGAAGGAGGGACAAAAGCATGAACTATGAACTGGTTATGGGACTGGAGGTCCATGTGGAGCTTTCCACAAAAACAAAAATATTTTGCGACTGCACTACTGAATTCGGCGGTCTGCCAAACTCCCATACCTGTCCGGTCTGCCTTGGAATGCCCGGAAGTCTTCCGGTTTTCAACAAGGCCGTTGCGGACAAAGCCATCCGAGCCGGGCTTGCGCTGCATTGCGAAATCGAACGAAACAGCCGGTTTGACCGGAAGAATTATTTTTATCCCGACCTGCCCAAGGATTACCAGATCTCACAGCTGTATTCCCCTATTTGCAGAAACGGCTGGCTGGAAATTCCCCTTGGCGACCAGACAAAAAAACGGATTACCATTCGGGAAATTCATATGGAAGAAGACGCGGGAAAGCTGATCCATGACGCTGCCGGAACTCTGATCGACTATAACCGGTGCGGAGTCCCTTTGATCGAGATCGTAACAAATCCCGACTTTTCCGATCCGGAGGAAGTGACAGTATTTCTGGAACGGCTGCAGGAGATCCTGGTTTATCTGGATATATCAGATTGCAAAATGCAGGAGGGATCCATGCGGGCGGACGTCAACCTGTCCGTAAGGCCTGTCGGGCAGCAGGAATACGGCGTCAGGACGGAAATGAAAAACCTGAATTCTCTGAAGGCCATCCAAAGAGCAATCCGCTATGAAAGGGAACGTCAGATCCGGTTGCTCCGGGAGGGCGGAACGGTAAAACAGGAAACCAGGCGATGGGACGATGAATTGGGTGAAAGCACTGCCATGCGTTCCAAGGAAAACGCGCAGGATTACCGGTATTTTCCCGATCCCGACCTGCTTCCCATCCGGGTCAGCGATGAGTGGCTGGAGGAAGTGAAGCTCACCGTAACCGAGCTTCCGGAGGAAAAACGGCGCAGATATATAAACCAGTACGGTTTGTCGAAAAAGACTGCGGAGATATTGACGGCGGCAAAGGAAATTGCACGGCTGTTTGAGGAAACCGCAGAGCTTTCTGGCCTGGCGAAGGAGACCGCTAAAGCCGTCACAGGAGAGATCCTGCGTCTTTTGAAGGAATCGTCCACCCCGCCCGAGCAGCTGAAGCTGGATCCGGCCAGACTGGCCCGCATCCTCCAGATGACCTCCCGGGGGGAAATCAACCGAAACGCAGAAAAAACACTGATAGAAGAATTATATAAAAACAATATCGAACCGGAGAAATATGCAAGGGAAAAGGGACTTTTTATCGAAGCGGACAGCCTACTGCTGGAGCAGACCGTTGTCACGGTTCTTACAGCCCATCCCCGATCCATTCAGGACTACAGAAGCGGAAAGGAAAAGGCCTTCGATTTCCTGGTTGGCCAGTGTATGGGCAAACTGAGGGGAAATGCCGATCCTCAGACGATCCGCCGGCTGCTGCTGGAAAAGCTGGCGGAAATGGATCCGGTAAAGCCTTCAGAATCCGACGAGCAGGCAGATCAGCAAAAGAAAACGGAACATGAAAAATATCAGCAGGAAAAGGCGGAGCTAAATTCAGTCTTTTCCTCCTACGGGAAATATGCCGCTGGAAAATATGCCGGTGCTGGAGGAAAGGAAAACGGGGCGGAACCCATTGCCGTTTTCCAGTCACAGGCTTATCGCACCAAAAACTGCGGCGAGTTGACGCTGGCCGATGTGGGACTTGAGGTCAGGCTTGCGGGATGGATTCACAGGATAAGGAACCATGGAGGCGTTGCATTCCTCGATCTGAGGGATCATTACGGCATTACCCAGGTGGTTGTCACGGACCAGCAGCTGGAGGGTCTTTCCAAGGAAACCGTGGTAAGCATTTCGGGAACCATCCTTCAAAGAGACGAGGAAACCTACAATCCGAACCTTGCTACGGGGGAGGTCGAGCTAAAGGCCGAGGAAATCCGGATCCTGAGCAGCGCGGCCACCAGCCTGCCCTTTGAGATCACCGGCTCTACGGAGACCAGAGAGGATGTCCGGCTGAAATATCGGTTCCTGGATCTAAGAAACCCAAAGGTTCACAGCAACATGGTCCTGAGATCCGAAATAATCCGGTTTCTGAGAAACCAGATGGAACGAATGGATTTTCTCGAAATCCAGACTCCGATTCTTGCAAACTCTTCTCCGGAAGGAGCCAGGGACTACCTGGTCCCGAGCAGGAAGCACAAGGGGAAATTCTATGCGCTGCCCCAGGCACCGCAGCAATTCAAACAGCTGCTCATGGTATCGGGGTTTGACAAGTATTTTCAGATCGCGCCCTGCTTCCGGGATGAGGACGCCCGGATCGACCGGTCCCCGGGAGAATTCTACCAGCTTGATTTTGAAATGTCCTTTGCCACCCAGGAGGATGTCTTTGCAGTGGCGGAGCAGGTGCTTACGGAAACTTTCCGCCGATTTACGGATAAAAGAATATCACCGGCGCCTTTTGTCAGGATTCCCTATGCGGAGGCGCTCTTAAAGTACGGGACTGACAAGCCGGACCTGAGAAATCCCCTGGTAATCATCGATCTGAGTGATTTTTTCAGGGAAGTTGACTTTAAGCCGTTCCAGGGAAAAATCGTAAGGGGAATCAACGTGAGCGGATGCGGAAAAATGCCCAAATCCTTCTTTGCCGCCATGGAAAAGTATGCTCTCGGTATCGGCATGAAAGGCCTGGGGTATATCACAGTAAAAGAGGATGGGAGCTTCAAAGGACCGATTGACAAGTTCTTTACGGAGGAGCAGCGGAAACGGATCGCACGGCTGGCAGATTTAAAGGAAGATGACGTGCTGTATTTCATCAGCGATGAAAAGGGTCTGGTGGAAAAATATGCGGGACAGATTCGGACGGAGCTGGGGAGGCGGCTTGAGCTGGTTGATAACGACAGCTTCGAGTTCTGCTTCATTACGGACTTTCCCATGTATGAGCTCAATGAGGAAACAGGAAAAATCGACTTTACGCACAATCCGTTTTCCATGCCCCAGGGAGAGATGGAGGCTCTTCTTACCATGGATCCCCTGGAGATCAAGGCATACCAGTATGATATCGTCTGCAACGGCGTTGAGCTTTCGTCGGGAGCGGTCCGGAACCACCGGCCGGATATCATGGTCAAAGCCTTTGAGATTGCCGGATATACAGAGGAGGACGTGAAAAACAAGTTCGGCGCGCTCTATCAGGCCTTCCAGTACGGAGCTCCGCCTCATGCGGGCATGGCTCCCGGAGTTGACCGGATCGTCATGCTTTTAGCGGGAGAGGAGAGCATCCGGGAAGTGATCCCATTCCCTCTGAACAGCAATGCGCAGAATCCGATGCTGAACTGCCCGGGAGAGGTTGACGAAAAGCAGCTGAGAGAGGTCCATATTAAAATAAGGTAGCGGATTTCGAAGGGAAACCCGACGGAATGCACAATTAATTCCTTGCGGAAACAACCGGGTTTTGGCATAAAAATTACGGCGAAAATCAAATTAATTAAAAATACGGGAAAATATATTTTCCAAAATGGCGATTGAGCAGAAGATTTTACGGATGACCGCAAAATCTCTGCTCAATTTCACGTAAATATTGAAATTAATTGATTTCTATTGCCTTTCGGGCATCGGTATAATAAAATAGAACGAACGTTACCATTTTAATAAAGGAGGATTTTCAAATGATTTACAACCAGATCGAGGCTGAAAAGAAAGCCGCAATGAAAGTAGCCGAGCTGATGCTTGCCGCAGTTAGAACCGCACCGAAGGGCTGCGGCGTAGACAATTTGGTGGCAGTAATAATAGATGGAGAGGAAAAAGCAAAGCTGGCAGACCAGATGAGAAAGATTGCCGAGGACACAGGTGAGGATTTTCACGCGCGGGATGGCGGAAATGTAGACGCGAGCCATGTGGTAGTGGTCGTCGGTGTGAAGGACAGTCCGCTGGGATTAAGCCACTGCAGCTTCTGCGGATTTGAAAACTGCGCCGCAACAGCAAAAGCAGGAGCAAACTGCGCCTTCAATGTAACGGATCTCGGGATTGCGATGGGCTCTGCCGTATCAGTTGCCGCAAATCATCGTATTGACAACCGCATTATGTTTTCTGTAGGGAAAGCCGCTATGGAATTGGGTTACCTTCCGAAGGAGGTCAGAGTTGCATTCGGAATTCCGCTTTCCACTTCGGGAAAGAGCGTGTTCTATGACAGGGAAGCGGCCAGCGTACTGCTGTAATGAAAGCTGCAGTGTACTGCTTTAACCCAAAGCAATACTAGAAATGTAAAGGATGACCATATGAAGCAATTATCGCATAGAATGCAGAACATGACGGCATCATCGGTGCGAAGGCTTACAAAGCACGCGGATGAAGCCGAACGCAAAGGAAAAAAGATCTATCGCCTCAATATCGGCCAGCCTGACCTGAAGGTGCCTGTTGAATACTATGAACGAATCGAGGCCTTCCGGAAGCCGACGGTGGAATATATGCCTTCCCAGGGAATTCCGGAGCTTTTGGAAGCGGTGGAGACCTACTACAACAGCATCGGGATTGATGTGGACAGAAACCACATCTACATAACCACCGGCGGCACGGAAGCCATCATGTTCACACTTCTCGCCCTTACCAACCCGGGGGACGAGATCCTGATCTTTGAACCTTACTATTCCAATTACAATACCTTCTTTACCATGACCGGCTCTCAACCGATTGCCGTAACGACCTATGCGGAAAACGGCTTTCATGTGGAAAGAAGCGCCATCGAAGCCAAGATCACCCCAAAGACAAAAGCGATCTTTGTGACCAATCCGGGAAATCCTACGGGAACCGTGCTTTCGGAGGAAGAGGTCCGCATGATCGCCGATGTGGCCAAGGAGCATGATTTATATATCATCTGCGACGAGGTATACCGGGAAATGGTATTCGACGGAAGGAAGGTTACCAGCTTCGGATTTTTGAAGGACATTCACGACAGGCTTATCCTGATCGACAGTGTTTCCAAACGATACAATGCCTGCGGAGCCAGAATCGGCGTTTTGATTTCTAAAAACGACGAGTTCCTTGAATTGATATCAAAGCTGTGTCAGGGCCGGCTGGCCGTCTCCACCATTGAGCAGCATGCAGCGGTGGGCCTCTATTCCACGGGATTTCGGGTGATCAATGAAATCCGGGATGAATTTGAGCGTCGCCGGAATGTGGTTTATGAATGCCTGAAAAAGATTCCCGGCGTATTTTGCGAAAAGCCGGAGGGCGCATTCTACCTGATTTGCAGGCTTCCGGTGGAGGACAGCAATGATTTTCTGGTCTGGATGCTGAACGAGTTTGAGGATGAAGGGGAAACGGTGATGGCAGCGCCGGCAGACGGCTTCTACGCTACAGAGGGACTTGGAAAAAATGAGATCCGGATTGCCTACGTTTTGGAATCTGATAAACTGAAGAGGGCCATTGAGATACTGGGAAAAGGACTGGAGGCCTATAACAGCAGAACCAGATAACCGAAACCCGGATTCGGGACGGACTGAACAGACGGGCGCCGGGTTCAGAGCAGACTAAACGGTTGGATTCAGAACGGACTGAACGGCCGGACGCCGGATATTGAATAGACTGTGCGGCCGGACGCTGGATATTGAATGGACTGGAAAACCGGGTGGAAGGAGATTTTTATGAAGGCAGGCAGACGTGCCGGGCATAAAAGGAGAAAGATGATACTCACTGTGATCGCCGCAGCGCTGGTAATTCCGCTTTATTTCGGATGGAGCACAAAGGCTCCGGAAGGGACTTCCTATATGAGTCCCCCTACCAGCGTGGCGGACCTCCGGATGATCTATGATCTTACATATTTAAAGGACGGAGAAACTGTTTACGAACAGAATATCCTTGAAGAGCAGGTCAGGATGATCGAGGCCGCGCAGGATTTTGTCGTTGCCGACATTTTTCTATACAATGACTTTTACAATACAGAAAAACAACAGTTTCCCCAATCGACTGAAAAAATCACGAACGCGCTGATCGCCCAAAAACAAAGTCATCCGGAGCTGAAGGCGTATCTGATCACCGATGAAATCAACAACAGCTACGGACCCAGGATGAATGATCAGTTTCGCCGGATGGAAGAGAACGGCGTCGAAGTCATCGTTACGGATTCCGGCAGGATCCGGGATTCCAATCCGCTGTATGCGGGATATTACAGAACCTATCTCCGCCATTTCGGCGTGGGTCAGGAAGGCTGGATGAAGAATCCCTTCGGAGACAACGGCCCGAAGGTAGGGATTCGGAATTACCTGAGGCTGCTCAATTTCAAGGCGAACCACCGTAAGGTGCTGATTACCGAGGACGGGGCCATGGTCAGCTCTTCCAATCCCCACGACGGCAGTTCGTACCATTCCAATGTGGCGTTTCAATTCAGCGGAAAGGCGGTAAGCCACCTGCTCGAGTCTGAAAAGGCAGTTGCCGCGTTTTCCGGCAGAGAGCTGAAGGACGTGGAATACAGCGGAGGCGGCACACAGGTTCGAGAGAATACCGAGGTCAGGATTCTGACGGAGGATAAAATAAAAGAGAAGATTCTGGAACAGATTAAAAGCGCGGAAGAAGGAGATCGGATTGATCTTGGAATGTTCTATTTAGCTCATCGGGAAATCATCCGGGAGCTGATTCGGGCAGCGGAACGGGGCGCGGAGACAAGGATCGTTTTGGACCCCAACAAGGACGCCTTCGGATTTGAAAAGAACGGAATTCCCAACCGGCAGGCCGCAGCGGAGCTTATTAAAAAATCCGACGGAAAAATACAGGTCAGATGGTATCTCACCCACGGGGAACAATTTCATACCAAGGTGATTGCCGTTTATAAAAAGGATCAGGTCGTTATCATCGGCGGCTCAGCCAACTATACCCGAAGAAATCTGGACAACTACAATCTGGAGTCGGACCTGATGGTTGCCCTGAAAGCGGGAGACCCGGTGGCAGTTGAATTTGAGCAGTATTTTGACCGGATTTGGGAAAACCGGGATGGAATTTATACCGGTGACTTTTCCGAGTATCGGGATGACAGCCTGTGGAAGGTTTGGATTTACAGAATTCAGGAAGAAACAGGACTCAGCACCTTTTAACGGCTGCGCCGCTTGCCGTCGTCAGGAAGAAACGAAATGATGATCAGCAGGACACAGATTCCGAGGGACCAGCCTCCCGCTACGTCGGTGGGATAATGGACCCCAAGGTATATCCGGCTGAAACCGATGAGAAAAACCAGGACAGACAGCAGAACCGTCAGAATGTTTGATACGGTTCTGTTTTTTATGTTCCGCCTGCACAAGTAGATCAGCAGACCGTAGAAAACCAGTCCGGTAAAGGAATGCGCGCTGGGAAAGCTGTAGCCGCCCTGCTCGATCAGATGAAGGGACAGATCGGGACGAATCCTGCGGAACGCCAGCTTCAGCGATTTCTGGATGACGGTTGCCAGGATGGCCGCAATGGATACGGGAAAGCCATAAGGCATTCGTACTCTGGGGATCAGCAGAAACAGGAGACAAATCGGAGTCACGGTCTGCCAATTGCCCAGATAGGTCATGGCGGTGAAGAAAGCGGTAAGGCCGTCACTTCTCCCGGCATAGATGAATTCCCGGATGACAGTATCAACGACCAGAGTATCCCGGGTCATGACAAAATAGGCAATGACGGCGAAAACCGCCAGGCCGGCTGCCGCTAAAACCATTCTTTTTTTGTTAAAATACCTTGGATCAGTACCCGTTCTCATCCGGCCTCACTCCTTACATTATTATTTTGGATACTAATAGTATCATAATTTTGCGGTTTTTCAAACGCAAGGGCTTTTTATGAAATTTATATGGAAAAGGCGGCTCTTTTTGCGGAATTTGTATGGAAAAAACGGCGCCCTCTATGGTATGATATTTTATCAGAAGTAGGAAAGGACTGCTGCTGCAGAAGGAGAAAACGATGAAAAGGACATTTAAGCTGATTTGTTTTGCATTCTGGATGTACTTTAACCTGAGGCATCTCAGATATTTTCATTTTAGAATAAAAAAACACCGGGATGCCGGGGAATTTGAAAAGGAAAGGGAACAGATCCTGAACTCCACCACCACATGGGGCAAGGGCATTATGAAGAAATATGGAATAACCCTCAATGTTTCCGGTCTGGAAAACGTTCCGGAGGGACCGGTTCTCTTTGTTTCCAACCATCAGGGCTATGCAGACATTCCGGTTTACTGCGCGGTCATCACTATGAAGCAGATCGGATTTGTTGCGAAGAGCACCTTGGGAAAAATTCCGGTGTTCGGAGAATGGATCCGGGATATTCGAAGCGTATTTATTGAGAGGGACGATGCCCGTTCCTCCTTGAAAACCATGGAGGAAGGCGCAGAACTATTGAAGAAAGGGTTCTCTCTTGTAATCTTCCCCGAAGGGACCAGAAGCAAAGGCCCCTATGCGGGAGAATTTAAAAAAGGCAGTCTGAGACTCGGAATCAAAGCAGGCGTTCCCATTGTGCCGGTAACCCTGAACGGCACCTACGAGGTTTATGAAAAAATGGGCTATCCGAAACCAGGCGCGAAAGTGGACTTTCATATCCATCCTGCCATAGAAACCAGCGGACTATCCAAAGCGGAAGCCAACGCCCTTCCTGAAAAGGTGGAAAAAATAATATTAGACAAGCTGGAAGAAATCCTGAAGTAATTCCCGGATCTCTCCGGCAACCTGCTCGGGGGTTTTCCCTTCGGTTTTTATAGTAATCCCTGCGGCCTCTTTATAAAGAGGCTCTCTTTTTTTGTACAGATCAAGAAACCGCTGCCGACGTTCGTTTTCATCCTTGATATCCATAAAGGCAAAGGGCCGGTTTCTATCGCCGTTCACCCGATGGAACAGCTCTTCCGGGTCGCTCTCAAGAAATATCGTATATTGGCTTTGTAAGATCTTCCGGTTCAGATCATCCAGAATGATTCCGCCGCCGCAGGATACGATCAGCCTTTCGCTGCGGTGAGCGAAGGCTTCATATTTGCTGATTCTGTCAAGAACCTTCCTCTCTCCCGTCGCTTCCCCGGCAAGAAGATCAAGCGCTCCGGTCACATGGCATAGCTTGTCGAGCAGCTCCGACTCCTTGTTCCGGAATTCGTGTTCCCCGTACTTGATGAATATCTTGCGGACGGGCATCCCCTCCGCCTTTTCGATTTCCTGATCCATGTCGATCCATTGGGCCCCGGTCAGCCTGCTTAATATTTTGGAGACCGTAGTTTTCCCCGAACCCATATAGCCTATTAAAAATATACGATTAGACAACCTTTCCATGTTCTTCTCCTGTCAAGTTCAATAATAGTACCATTATATACACAGCAAGCCAGTGATTACAACTGCAAAATAAGTTGTAAAGCGCCAGCCCTTGGTATAAAATTGAAATACGACGGAAGCCTTTTAATATAGGGAATTTCCGTTTCAATGACCATTATTAGAATTGCAAAAAAATTGAGGAGAATAAAAATGAAAGAACCAGTATTAATTGTAATGGCGGCCGGTATGGGCAGCAGATACGGCGGCCTGAAGCAGATGGATCCGGTAGGGTCCGGCGGGGAGCTGATTATCGACTTTTCCCTCTATGACGCAGTGATGGCCGGATTCAAGAAGGTAATCTTTATCATAAAAAAGGAGATGGAAGAGGATTTTCGCGCTCTGATCGATCAGAGAGCCGGGAGGTTCATTCAAGTGGAATATGCGTTCCAGGATCTGAACGATCTTCCTCCGGGGTATTCGGTTCCCGAAGGAAGGGTGAAGCCGTGGGGCACCTGCCACGCAGTACTGAGCTGCAAGGATATGGTGGACGGTCCCTTCGCCGTGATCAACGCGGACGATTATTACGGCTCGGGAGCGTTTCACTCCATGTATGAATTTTTGGAACGCGCGGAAGACGGCCAATACTACGACTACTGTATGATCGGCTACCTGCTGGAAAATACCTTGACAGAATACGGACATGTGGCGCGGGGGGTTTGCGAGACCACTGCGGACGGATATCTGAGCGGTATTACAGAACGAACTAAAATCATGTGGCGCAACGGCGAGATCCAATATACGGAAAATGACGAGGATTGGCATACCGTCCCCAGAGGCACAACCGTATCCATGAACTTTTGGGGCTTCACCCCGAGCATGATGAGAGAAATGGAAGAACGGTTCCCCGCATTTCTGGATAAAGCGCTTATTGATAATCCGCTGAAGGGAGAGTTTTTCCTGCCTCTTGCGGTGGATCAGCTGCTGAAGGAAAATAAGGCGAGGATCAAGATACTGCCCTCCCATGACAGATGGTTCGGAGTCACTTACAAGGAGGATAGGGAAGCTGTGGTGAACGCGCTGCAATCCTTGAAGGACAAGGGTTTATATCCGGAGAAGCTTTGGGATTAAGATAGATGCTCCGGAAAGGTTGATGCGGCCAAATTATATCAGACAGATATGCGACGCTTGCGCAAGGAGACAGGATATGAAATTTAAAAATGCAGTAATTTTAGGGGATGATTTTGCATTCCGCACAGGCGGTTTTTCCATTAATGGGGAAGTGTTCGAAACCATGGAGGAGGATGAAAACGGGATTGATCTTTCAGGTGATTATGTAATACCGGGACTGATCGATGTACACTTTCACGGAAACATGGGCGAGGATTTTTCTGTCACGGACCTTTCCGGCTTGGCCAAGATCGCCCGATATTTGGCAACTCATGGGATTACGTCCTTTGCTCCGGCTTCCATGACCATGCCGGAGGCCACCCTGTATTCGGCATATCAGAATGCGGTGAGGTTCCGGGATAAGCCGGCAGAGGGAACCGCCCGAATTCTGGGAATAAACATGGAAGGTCCTTACTTTTCCCATGAAAAGAAAGGCGCCCAGGCAGAGGAACATCTGATGGTTCCCGATTATCCCATGTTCCAGCGGCTATACCAGGCCTCCGACGGACTTTTGAAAATTGTCTGCATTGCACCGGAGCTGCCGGGAGCGATGGAGTTTATTGAAAAGGCGAAGGATCGGTGCACCGTGTCCATCGCCCATACCGCGGCGGATTATGATACAGCAAAGAAGGCAATTGCAGCGGGAGCGACTCAGGTAACCCATCTATACAATGCCATGGCCCCACTTTTGCACAGAGCGCCGGGAGTCGTCGGCGCAGCCGCCGAATCCAAGCAGGTAATGGCGGAGCTGATCTGCGACGGAGTCCATGTTCATGAGAGCGTCATCAGAGCCACCTTTGCCATGTTCTCGGCGGAGCGTATTATTCTGGTCAGCGACTCTCTGTCCTGTCTGGGAATGCCGGAGGGCGTCTATGAGTCGGGAGGGCAGAAGATTCACATGAAAAACGGCGCCGCAGTGCTGGAGGATGGGGTCACCTTTGCCGGTTCCACCACCAATCTGTTCCAATGCATGAGGAAGGCCATCTCCTTCGGAATCAAGCCGGAGGATGCAATCCGGGCAGCGTCCATCAATCCGGCGAAAGCCCTGAGAGCCGACAAAAAGACGGGGAGCATCGCACCCGGAAAGTATGCAGATTTTGTGATATGCAGTAAAGACTTCGAGATAAAACAATGCTATGTAGGCGGAAAACGTATTCAATAACGAAAGAAAACAGGCAATTTCAACAGATTTGTATGGAAAAAAGAAGTAAAGAAATTCCAATAAATCCGTATCAATTGCCTGTTTTCGCGCACTATGGATTATTCGTTATAAAAGAGAATTGCGCTACAACCATCGGAATTCTCCGATCAGGAGTATTATACCATTTGTTTTGCCAATATCCTGCTATCATTAATTAGTTAAATTCCGACAAGTTCCGCACAATTTCGACTTCAACCCGTGTGGAAGCTGGAGGAAGCCGGTTGCTTCGACTTAATAATGGAATCGAAATAATTTTCTCTCGATATGGCGAAGAGTCCCATGATTCCGGCATTGTGTCCCAGCTCCGAGGGAACGATAGAGGGGGTGAACAGGCAATGCTTGTTCACGATACTGCTGATTTTATCGATGAGGACCTGGTGGAAAACCACATATTCTCCGCCGATAATAACCATGTCGATGGAAAGCAGATTGACAATATTGGATACGACGCATCCAAGCTCGGTACCGATCTCCTCCAGATGCCTCATAATGTATGGATTTTCATCCTGATAAGCTTTTACGACGCTGCTGAAATCCGAGAAATCCTCCTCATAAGCGTTCTTTTTCTTTACGGTCTCCTGGGTGCACCTGATCAGCGCGCTGAGAAAAATGGTCTTTTCGAGATTGGTTCCAGCGTTTAATTTGGCGGGGTCAATATTGTTGAAGATTTCTCCCGCGGAATTAAATCGTCCCTCATACAGCCTGGAATCAAGAATCAAGCCGGCGCCCAGGCCAATTCCGCAGCTGATGTAGAGCATGTTCTGGGAGTTCCGGCCGGCTCCGTACCTCGATTCGCCGAAGGTGGCCATATTGACGTCATTTTTCAGCAATACGTCAACCTTGAACTCCTCCGAAATAAAATTGGGCAGATCCAGATCAAACCAGTCCTTAAACTGCGGATTGGCAAAGGACAGCTCCTTTCTATCCGGAAAGACTCCCGGCGAGGAAATGGCAATACAAGCAAGGTCCTCTGAAACCAGGTCCTTGGAATTCAGAAGAATGTGAATCGCATTTTTAATCAGCTCCATTCGAACCTGGGAATTGGCGTTTTCCGATATTTTGACGGAAAATTCATTGAAGATGTCCCCCTTCAGATTCCCAAGGACAAAGATCGGATCCTTATAGTTCAATTCGATTGCGATGATGTATTTATGGTTCTTATTGAAGCGGAGAAGCCGGGGCTTGCGTCCTCCGCCTTTCGCAACCTCTCCCTCTCCGCATTCCTGCACGATTCCGATGGAGAGCAAATCCCCCAAATTGTCTGCAATTGCCGGTTTGCTGAGTAAAAGATCATTGGAAAGCTCTGTTCTTGAAGTCAGGCTTTTCTCAAAAATAGCTTCAAGAATCATTCTTTGGTTCATTGCCTTCAGCGTCGTATTGCTGACGGAGCGTGAAGTCGCGATTTTCGCATCGGTTGGCGGCTGCTTCTCCGTATCCGGTACTGCTTCGTTTAATCCGTTCATTTTCAACCTCCTTTCAGAGCGTTATCTTTAATAATTATATCTTACCAACCGCATAATATCAAGAGGAGCCATCAAGCTTAAATACAGATAATAATCAAATATAATAAATTTTCTTTTTCAAACGGGTTGATAATGAAAGATTATCAAATTGGCGAGTATTGGAGAAAACCCCAGAATATTAAGGATTTCGGGGATAAAATGAAAACATATTAATTCTTTCACGGACTTTTGGAAAGGACTGCCAGATTGTTGACATGACTGAGAAAAATAAGGTATAATTCAGGAAATGGAATAGGTAGAGACTTAGTAATACGACATTTTTAATAGGGAGATTGAGATGACATAAGCCTTTTGGCAGTTTTCCAATCTTCATGAGGAGGCATCTGTATGAAAAGAATTATTGGGGTTAACTCAAACTGTTACCACGGATATTCCATCGAAGAGGCGCTGGAAGGGATCAGCAGGGCAGGCTTCCATTTTGTGGAGCTGACGGCAACCAAGGGCTGGACGGAGCATGTTTTTCCCACCATGAGTTTTGCCTATTTGAATAGTGTGAAAAAAAAGCTTAAGGAAACAGGCTTGATTCCTTTTGCCATGAGCGGCCATTGCAATTTAATGGATCGGGATCGTATTGACGATTTCATATCCAATATTGAACTGGCGGCTTTTTTTGATTGCGAGTATATCGTTTCTTCCATCGGAGAAGCGCATCTGGCCGACAAGGCAGTAGCCTCCAACCAGGAGGTGGCCAATCATGTAAAGGAGCTGATTCCTTATCTTGAGGAATACGACCTGAAGCTGGTGCTGGAGGTCCATGGCGACCATGGAACCGGGGTGATCCTTAAGGACATTACGGATCGAATCCAGTCGGATCGGGTATCGATTAATTACGACACCGCAAATGCTATTTTCTACGGGAATGTTGATATGGAAAAAGATCTGGACGCATGCATTTCAAAGATCGGGTTCATGCATCTCAAGGATAAGCTGGGGGCGCAGAAGGAATGGAATTTCCCGGCATTGGGAAAGGGATATGTGGATTTTCCCATGATTTTCCGCAAGCTCAGTGAAAACAAAAACCAATGCCCCTTCAGCATAGAAATCGAATTTACCCAGGAAGGACCGAAAGATCTGGAGGAGATCAACAGGGCAGTAAAGGACTCCTATGACTATTTGAAGGCAAACGGATTTGAACTCTAAGGTGGTATCGGAGCGCGGCGGCAGATTGGAAAACTGCACGGCGCTTTGATCATAAAAGCTATCATTAAAAAAGGAGGAGAACAATGAAAAAGTTTTTGGCTATCATGCTGGTACTTGTAATGGTACTCGCATCATTTGCCGGCTGCGGCGGCGGCGCTGCGGAAGAAGAGGCTTCGGCTGAAACCCAGGGTTTCAAGGTAGCTTCCCACAATGCTGAAATCGAAGGCAACCCATATCGTGTTGTATATGAAAATCAGCTGCTGGAAGCAATCGAGCAGTACAAGGCGGACGGACTGGTAAGCGAATTCGCTTCCTTTACCTCCAACAACGACTCTGCGGTTGAATCACAGCAGGTTGAGCAGACCATCAATGACGGTTACGATCTGATCATGATCAACCCGATCGCGGCAACCGGTCTCGACCCGGTCATTGCGAAAGCAAAAGAAGCTGGAATTACTTACATAAACGCTGACTGTGTTTACAATTCCAACGACATCATCAACGTGACCGTTGACCAGGAAGCCTGGGCTCAGATCAACGTAGACTTCGCAGTGAAAACCCTTGGCTCCGGCGCTAAGGTCGTACTGTTCAACGGAATTGACGGCAACTCCGCTTCCGAACTGCGTAAGGCTGTTTATCACAAAACCTTCGAAGCCAACAATATCCAGGTAGTGAAAGAAGTTGCTCATGGCTGGGACGACACTCAGGCTCAGCAGCAGATGGCTCAGATCATCAGCTCCGGAATCGCCTTTGACGGTATCGTCAATCAGGAAGGCGCCAACGGTATCATGAACGCCATCGAGGAAGCAGGAATTCCGTATCCCGGATGCATTACTTCTTCCGAAGAAGTTCGCTGGATCAGAAGAGTTGCAGAAATTAACAAAGATGAGTTGAAGATGCCTTTTATTATCGTTGAGAACCCTCCGGGAATCGGAGCGACTGCATTGGCAATCGGCCTGAACCTGCTGCAGGGTCATAAAATTGACGAGAGCAAGTTTGCCGAGTGGAACAACATCAAGTACACTCCATCCTGGATCATGACCTATGACAACATGCAGGAGAAGCTGGACAGCATCGCGGATCTTCCGGACTCCACTTCCGTATCAAGCTATATGATGGTAGATGAGGCCAGAGCAGCTTACTTTGTAGACTAGTAGAATTATCCAATTCGTATTATCATAATTTTGTGGCCGACGGGGCTTCCTGTCGGCCATATTCCAAAAAAAAGTAAGAAAAATGTTTTCGGAGGTATCCTCTCTTGTTTGAAATGCATGGAATCACAAAAAGATTCGACGCGGTAGTTGCGCTGAATAATGCCTCATTTGAAGTGGCGCCGGGAGAAATCAGGGCCCTTCTCGGTTCCAACGGTTCGGGAAAATCAACCTTGGTTAAGGTTTTGTCCGGACTGGTCAATCCCAACGCCGGTGAAATCAGAATTGACGGAAAACCGGTGCATATCGGCAACGCGCAGGAATCCCGCAGGTTGGGCATTGCGGTTGCTTATCAGGATCTGAGTCTGATTCAGAGCATGAGCGTCATGGATAATTTAGTATTGGGAATGGAACCAAAGGGACCTCTTCATATTGTAGATCGAAAACAAGTAGAAACCCGGGCGAAGGAAGTGCTTGGGCGGCTTAAAATAGATTGCAGACCGGAGGATTTGGTCCGAAGCCTTCCTCCTTCCATTCAAAGCATGCTGGAAGTGGCGAAAGCAATTTCATTAAAACCCCGTTTGCTGCTGCTGGACGAAGTGACCGCTTCCCTCCATCACGACGAGGTGGATGTTTTGTTCGATACGCTGCGGGAACTGAAAAAGGAAGGGATGGCTATCGTCATCGTAACCCATCGAATGGAGGAAATTTACAAGCTCTGCGACGAGTGCACCATCCTGAAGGGCGGGGAAACCGTCGCCAGAGGAAAACTGTCCGAGATGGACCTGAATGATATCGTATATCATATGACGGGCAAACGTCCCGACGCGGCTGCTCAGGGCATCTGCCAGTCTCCCAATATTGAAAAGGAAGAAAAAGTGCTCGAAGTAAAAAATCTGGTCCTTCCGCCCAAGGTCAAGGACATTTCCCTTACGGCCTTACAGGGGGAGATCATCGGGATCGGAGGCTTGGAAGGACAGGGCCAGTCGGAGTTTATCCGCACGCTGCTTGGCGTCCACAAGCCTGCCAGCGGAGAAATTCTCTACAACGGAGTTCCGACCAGATTCAAGTCACCGGCTCAGGCAGTCAGGAAGGAAATGGGCTTCGTTTCCGGGGACAGAAACAAGGAGGCCGTCTTCCCCATCCGCTCCGTAGCGGAAAATCTCTATGCGGGAAACACGACCAAAGGAAGGCTCTTCAGCTATCTAGGGCCAAAGCGGGTCAACAGCTTTGCTTCCAAGGCGGTGGAAGAGTTCAACATCAAGGTCGGTTCTCTGAAGCACCCGGCCAACTCCCTTTCCGGAGGAAACCAGCAGAAGCTTGTGGTGGGACGATGGATTGCCTTGTCTCCGAAGCTGCTGCTTCTGGATGATCCTACCAAAGGAGTCGATATCAATTCCCGGAGGGAGATTCATAAGATCCTGAGAAAATGCACGGAAGACGGCATGACTGTCATTATCTCCTCCAGCGACAATACTGAGCTGCTGGAGATTGCCGACAGGATTTATATCTTCTATGAAGGACGGGTCAGCGCAATGCTGGCTGAGGAAAACAGAACCGAGGAAAAACTGGTTGCCGCTATGATGGGCCTGGTAAGCTGTGATACAGGAGGTGAAATGAATGGATAGACCGGATTTGAACATGATCAAAAGATTTGAATCGTTTCGTCGCGCGCCGGCGTTTACCGGATTTGTCCTGTTCTCTCTTGTGCTGCTTCTAAACATTGCACTGCAGGGACCGGAAAACTTTTTTACGGCAAAAAACTTCGGCCTGCTGCTGGAAAAGAACACACCCCTTATTTTGGTGACAATGGCTCAGGCAATGCTGATGCTCCTTGGAATGATCGATATTTCCATCGGCGTGCAGCTTTCTCTGGTTAACGTAATCGCCATCATGATGCCGCAGGAACTGGGCGTTCCATGGCCGGTGGCATGGCTGGCGGGAGTGGCTGCAGTTATGGCAATCGCAGCCATAAACGGATTCTTTGTGGCCTATATGAGAATTCCGTCGCTGCTGTCAAGCTTTGCGATGATTTACATAGTGAAGGGCATCAATGTCATTATCATGTCAAAGCCCCAGGGCACGGTGCCGGAGGTCGTATGGAGAACCTACGCCAGCGAAATCGCAGGCGTGATCCCTATTACCTTCCTTGTTATCCTTATAATATTCCTGTTTTGGATATATCTCAAAAAGACCGATTATATGAAGCATGTCTACGCGGTAGGAGGAAATGAACGAAACGCTTACGCCTCGGGAATCAATCCGGCGCGGGTGAAGATGAAGGCATTTCTCATTGCGGGATTTATCACGGGAATCGCGGGTCTTTGCCTTACCGCCATGAGCGGAGCCGGCAATCCATTGATGGGAGAGGCCTACGGACTGAAGTCCATCGCAGCCTGCATCCTCGGCGGTATCGCCCTTTCCGGCGGCTGGGGAACCATGAGCTGCGCCCTGTTCGGTTCCGGCTTCCTGGTGCTGATCCAAAGCAGCGTATACTATCTGTTTAAACTGTTATATGTATGGATCCCCGGGTTCCAGGTGACGACCTACTGGCAGAATCTTGTTTCAGACGCAATCGTACTGCTGGGCTTGGTGGCGACCATATTTACCGCGCAGACACAGCGGGCGGCATTTAAAACCGGCCTGCTAAAACAGCTGAAAGGCGGTGAGCGACTTGGAAAATAGCAAGATGAAACAGTTTATCCGGGATAATCAGATCGGCATGGCGCTGATCATATCTGCAGCGCTGTTTGCCGTCAATATCATCATCAATCCGGCGTCGCTGAACGTGAACACCTTCGGTTCCATTATCGCGCTGACGCTGCTTCTGAGCTTTGCTTCGGCGGGTCAGACCCTGATCATGATTACCGGAGGAATCGATCTTTCCGTAGGAGCGGTCATGTCCATGGCAGCCATTTTTACTGCCAACACCATGGCCGGTCAGGAGGGGATGATGCCGCTGGTGATTGCTCAGGTGATCCCCATGGCGCTGATTGTGGGCCTGATCAACGGCCTGGGCGTTGTCAAGCTGAAGCTGCCGGCAATGGTCATTACCATGTGCGTATCCAATGTGGTAACAAGACTCCAATATGTTTACACACAGGGACTTCCTACCGGTACTACCTCGAAATTTTTCACTACAACGTTGCAGTACCGGTTTTTCGGAGTGATTCCGGGAATGACCCTCTATGCCGTGGTCATCTTCGCCGTAGTGTTATATATCCTGAACCGTTCCCGTTACGGACAGCAGCTTTTCCTCACCGGAAACAACAAAAATGCCGCATACCTCACAGGGGTCAGAAGCGACCTGGTGGAAATCCTGGCCTATGTGCTAGGAAGCCTCCTTGCTGGAATCGCAGGAATCATCGGAGCCGGTTATATGAATTTTGTCATCTGCCAGTCTCTGGATTCCTATACCATGATGTCCATCGTGGCGGTGGTTGTCGGCGGAACCCTGCTGGTAGGAGGTAAGGGCTCATATCTCGGTACGGCGGTTGGCTCCCTGCTGATTATCGTACTCAGCAATTGCCTGGCGGTACTGAATTCATCCGACGCAGTAAGAAGCGTCATCATGGGCTGTGTGCTCATTCTGCTGCTTGCCGTATACAATAAGGAAAAACCAATACGTCAATAGCATACTTCCTACGGGAGGAGCCAATAGCATGCCTCCCGCGGGAGAGTTCGGAAAGAAAAACAACTCGTTTATGGGAAGCTTGTTCCCTGACAGATGAATGAAGGAGGATTGAGGTATGAAAAAAATGAGAGCCGGAGTAATCGGCGTCGGTTTCATCGGGGCAGCGCACATCGAAGCCCTTCGAAGACTGGGTTATGTGGAAGTGGTCGCGCTGGCCGATTCGCTGGATGCGGAAAAGAAGGCCGCCGCCTTGTACGTACCAAAGGGATACACAGACTACAGAGAAATGATAGACAAGGAAAACCTGGATGCCGTTCATATCTGCACGCCCAACAGCATGCATTACGATATGGCTATGTACGCCATGGAACGGGGAGTCAACGTGATCTGCGAGAAGCCGATGACCGTAACTGTGGAGGAAGCAAGAAAGCTGAAAGAATATGCCCTTAAGCACAACATCGTTACCGGCGTGAATTTCAGCCTTCGATTCAATCCACAGGTAGTCCAGATGAAGGAAATGGTCAAGGCCGGAGACGTCGGGAGAATTTTCACCGTACATGGCTCCTACTTGCAGGATTGGCTCTATTATGACACGGATTACAGCTGGAGACTGGAGCCGGAGCTTTCCGGAGAATCCAGAGCCTTTGCCGACATCGGCTCCCACTGGATTGACATGGTGGAAAACATCATCGGACAGAAGGTTACCGAGGTCCTGGCGGATTTTGAAACCTTCCACAAGACAAGGAAAAAGCCGCTTAAGCCGATTGAAACCTACTCCGGCATGGCGCTGCGTCCGGAAGACTACCAGGAAGTGCCCATCGGTACCGAGGACTACTGTTCTGTCCTGTTCCATTTTGACGGAGGCGCCAGGGGCTGCTGCAACATCAGCCAGGTTTATGCAGGACGGAAGAATCAAACCATCATCTCCATCGGCGGAAGCAAATGCGCGCTGCATTGGGACAGCGAGCAGGGCAATGAGCTGTGGATGGGCAGAAGGGAAACCTTCAACCAGCAGATCGTAAAAGACCCGTCCATCCTGTGCGAGGAAACCAGAAAGGTCATCAGCTATCCGGGCGGACACGCGGAGGGATTCCCGGATACTTTCAAACAGAATTTTGCTAAGATCTATCAGGCGATTGAAGAGAAAACTGTGGAGATCCGCGATTTTGCAACCTTTGAAGCCGGCTATCGGGAAATGCTGCTCTGTGAAAAGATCTGTGAAAGCGCAAGGACCAGACAGTGGGTGAAAATCGATTAGGAGGGTAAGGTTATGATGAAATTAGGATTGGTATCCGCCATACTGCCGGATTTCACCTTTGAAGAGGTGATCGATTACGCTGCGGAAGTCGGCTTCGGCTGCGTCGAAGTTTGCTGCTGGCCCGTAGGAAAAGCGGTCCGGCGTTATGCGGGAGTAACCCATATTGATATTAATGAGCTGGACGATAAAAAGACGGAATATTACCTGAACTATGCCAAAGCAAAGAACGTACAAATTTCATCCCTGGCATACTATCCCAACGCCATGGATCCGGATCCGGAGACGGCCAGGGTTGCTCAGGAGCATATCAAAAAGCTTATCGTAGCATCCGCTCGCATGGGGATTAACATGGTCACCACCTTTATCGGGAAAAACAAGAACCTGACGGTGGATGAAAATATTGATCTGTTCCGTGAGATTTGGGCCCCCATCATGAAGCTTGCGGAGGAGCACAACGTCAAGGTAGCCATTGAAAATTGCCATATGCTCTATACCAAGGATGAATGGCCGGGCGGAAACAACCTGGCATCCACGCCCTATGTCTGGCGTCGGATGTTCGAGCTGAGCCCGAATCTTGGGTTGAATTACGACCCGTCTCATCCGTATCTTCTGGGCATTGACATCTGCAAGCCAATTTATGAATTCAGGGACAGAATCTTCCATGTCCACTTCAAGGACATCAAGATCAACGACGATCAGCTGTATGAGCACGGTATCTTCGCCTATCCGTCACTTTGGCATTCGCCGAAGCTTCCCGGCCTTGGCGGCGTTGATTTTTCCGCCTTTGTAAGCGCTCTGAACGACATCCGCTACAGCGGGCCTGCATGCATTGAGGTCGAGGACAGAGCCTTTGAAGGCAGCATCGAGGATGTAAAATACGGGATCGAACAGAGCTACCGCTATATGTCCCAGTTTCTCGGGAGATAGGCAAAATAGGACAGGAGGAATGGGGTTGAAATGATACGAATCGGTATAGTAGGCGCCGGCGGAATGGGAACCGTGCACAGAAGCAACTACGAATATATGGAGGGTTGCCGCGTGGCCGCCGTGGTGGGCAAAACGAAGCAGGATGAAGAGCGGGCCGCCGCATGGGGGCTCCCCCTTTACGGCGAGATCGACGAAATGCTGGACCGGGAAGAAATCGACGTGGTGGACGTTTGCACCCCCACCTTCCTGCACAAAGAACATGTGTTGAAAGCGCTGGAAAGAGGCAAGCATGTAATTACGGAAAAACCCATTGCGCTTCGGGCTTCCGACGCAAAAGAAATGTTTGATCTTGCCAGAGAAAAGGGTGTACAATTACTTGTCGGACAGGTGCTTCGATTTTACAAGGAAAGCCGGATTCTGAAGGAACTGGTGGAGGACCGGCGGTATGGAAGGGTGCTGGACGCAACCTTTGAAAGGCTGTCGGCCTGCCCCAGATGGGCTCAGGGAGGGTGGCTCTTTGACAAGACGAAGAGCGGCCATCTGCCCTTTGACCTCCACATCCATGACCTGGACCTGATGGTCAGCCTGTTCGGTAAGCCGGAGACCTACAGCTTCACAAGCTGCGGCGGTAGTGAGCGGGATTATAAGGAGCAGTACCGGTTCTTTTACGGCTACAAGGATTTTAATGTGGTTGCGGAAGCCGCCTGGTTCAATGCGGATATTCCCTTCACAGCGAGATGGCGGGTTTATTTTGAAAACGCCGTAGTCATTAATGACGGCAGCTCGCTCACAGCCTATCAGTTTGACCGGGAACCCCTTGTATTTGACACGGAAGAAAAAATCAAGATTCCTACGGGAATCAACGTTCCTCCAACGGGAGTTTATCTGGAGGAACTGGAGCATTTCATGGATTGTATCAGAAATAATCGGCCGTCGGAGCTGGTGAAGGAAGACGGGATTATGACGGTCATTGAAATACTGGAACAAATTTCCAATGAGTCATAGGAGAAAAAGAATGTATCAAATAGGCTTTGATGTGGGCGGAACCAATCTGAAGGTCGGTGTTGTCCACGACAGTATGGAAATCGTTGCGCACAGAAATGTAGCGTTTCCCAAGGGTGAAACCTATGAAAAGATCGCCGCCCTTATGGCGGAGCAGGTCCGTGATCTTGCGGAAGAAATCAAGCTTCCCGTGGAAGAATTCAAGTCCATCGGAATCGCTACAGCCGGTTCCATCGACGCAAGCGGAACCATGATCGTAAACGCTCATAATCTGGGCTTTCACAACGTTCCGATGATCGAGGAAATGCATAAGCATTTCCCCAAAATGCCAGTTTACCTTGCCAACGACGCAGATGCGGCCGCTCTGGCGGAGCTCCACGCGGGCGCATTTCGGGGAAAGAAGACCGCTGTGCTGCTGACTCTGGGCACCGGAGTGGGCGGCGGAATTATTCTCGGTGGTAAAATGTTCAAAGGAGGCCTTGGCCACGGCAATGAGCTGGGTCACATGATCATTCAGCACGGGGGGCCGATCTGCACCTGCGGCAACAGAGGCTGCATCGAATCCCTCTGTACCGCCACCTGGCTGATTCAGCAGGGGAGAAAGGCAATCGTGGAATTTCCCATCAGCCTCATCCATGAGAAGGCGGAGGGAGATATGAACAACGTAACGGCCAAGATCGTTATTGATAGTGCCAAAGAAGGAGACGCCGTGGCGCTGGATATCTTCAATACCTATGTGGACACCCTCAGCTCCGCCATCACCTCCGTAGTTTCCCTTCTTGACCCCGAGGTCGTCGCGCTGGGCGGAGGAGTAAGCCTGGCTGGAGACTTCCTGTTTAATCCGGTAAGGGAACTTGTAAAACAGAAATCCTTCTTTAAAATATATCATGAAGTGGTACCCGCCCAGCTGGGCAACAAAGCCGGAATCATCGGCGCCGCCATGCTTGCAAAAAATGAGGAGGCTCGATCGCTTTAAAGAGGAAGCCGGTCGGAGGAAAACCATGGAAAGGGTGAAATCATGATTGAGGTAAAAAATCTGACAAAGCACTATGGGAGCAAGGTAGCGCTTGAGAATGTGAGCTTTTCCGTAGAAGACGGTCAGGTTCTCGGCTTGCTTGGACTGAACGGAGCAGGCAAGTCTACCACAATGAACATAATCACAGGATATCTCGGCGCGACGGACGGCACCGTTTCCGTAAACGGATTCAACATTGTTGCGGAGCCGCTGAAGGCGAAACGGGAGATCGGCTATCTGCCGGAGCAGCCCCCTCTTTACCTGGATATGAAGGTGAAGGAATATCTTGAATTCGTATACAATCTTAAGAAAGCCGGGGAAAGCGACAAGGAAGCGCATCTTCGCCATATCTGTCAGCAGGTGGGCATTCTCAACGTATGGAACCGGGTCATTAAAAATCTCTCAAAGGGCTACCGGCAGAGAGTGGGACTGGCTCAGGCGCTCATTGGAAATCCGGGAGTCTTGGTCCTGGACGAGCCTACCGTAGGACTGGATCCCTCCCAGATTATTGAAATCCGGACACTGATCCGGGAACTGGGAAGAACAAGAACCATCATCGTATCTTCCCACATCCTGCCTGAAGTCAAGGAAGTCTGCGACCGGGTGGTGGTGCTTCATCAGGGAAAGATGATCGCGGACGATACGCCGGAAAATCTGTCCCGGACCATTTACGCTCCCCATCGGGTAACCGCGTGGATTGCAGGAGAGACCGGCCAGGTGGAGTCGGCGCTGTCGGTCCTGCCGTTTGACTGCACATGGAAACAGCTTGGCCTTAAGGAGCCGGGCGTCTACGAATATGAAATCGAAGGGCCTGAAGAGGCGGATATTCGCGCCGACGTGTTCCGCGCCCTTGCGAAAGCGGATCTGCCCATGCTGGCCATCAAGGGCAGCGAAATTTCATTGGAGGATATTTTCCTTCGGCTGATTAAAGAGGACAAGAAGGAGGGAGAAATCCAATGACGGCGATTTTGGACCGTGAAATCAAGGCGTATTTTCAATCGCCTCTAGGCTATGTTTTTGTCGGGGTCATGTTTCTTTTTACAGGATATTTTTTCTTTGCCTACAATCTTTACGGCAATACCACTGATATGCGCGGAATCTTCAGCACCCTGTTCACCGTGGTGCTGTTTCTCATACCCATTTTGACCATGCGGCTGATGAGCGAGGACAAGAAGCTGAAAACCGAGCAGCTGCTTTTCACCGCTCCTGTGACAAGAACCGCCCTGGTGCTGGGAAAGTATTTGGCAGCGGTTTGCGTTTACCTGCTGTCCATCATGAGCACCATGGTGGTGGCCGTTGTGATCTCGCGGCTGGCGGAACCGGAATGGCCGGTGATTTTCGGTCATTTTATCGGGCTGTTCTTACTGGGAATCACCCTCATCGCCATCTGTCTTTTCCTGTCATCCCTTACGGAAAGCCAGGTCATTGCAGCGATCGGAGGATTTTCGGCCAGCTTTTTTCTCATGCTCATCGACACCATCGCTCCGGTGATTTCTCTGGAAGCCGTGAGCAGGGTTCTTGAGAGTCTCTCCTTTCAAAACCGTTATACCTCCTTTACTCTTGGGATACTGAATCTGACGGATATCGTCTTTTTCCTGAGTATTGCGGTCATGTTCGTCTGCTTTACCATCGGCGTCCTTGAGAAAAGGCGCTGGAGTTAGGAGGCTTGGATTATGAAGGATACCAACAAACTTTTTCAGACAAAGCTGTACTTTTGGATATTAATCGTGATATTGATCGTGGGCGTCTTTCTGCTGAACTTTGTTCTCTCCCTTCTCAACCAAAGAGTTGAACTGGGCGCCGACCTGACCAAAAATCGACTGTTTGCGATCAGCGAAGAAAGCAGGGAGCTGGTCGCCACCCTTGAGGATGAAATACAGATTCACGTACTGGCTACGGAGGACGACTTTGTGGGAGCCTCCACCTATATGGCGCAGGCCAACGAAGTCATCCGGCAGTTGGACAAGCTTGGGGATACCATTACTCTCACGTATGTGAACTATGTGACAGATCCCACCTTTGCTTCTCGATATCCCGATGTGGTCATGTCCCACGGTGATATTCTGGTTTCCTGCGGAAACAAGCACCGGGTCATCACAGTCAAAGAACTGTTCAACTATACCTACGACAGCAAGGGCAATTCCGCTATCGCCTCGTCCAAGGCCGAACAGGTGCTGGCCGCGGCGCTCCTTAATGTGACAAGCGACGAACAGGTTCTCGTCAACATTATAACCGGAAACGGCGAATATACCATGCCCTCCTTTGAATCCCTGCTGAAAAACAACAACTTTGAAGTGATAAAAAAGAATCTTGCTACGGAGGATCTGGACAGCAGCTGCAAGCTGGCGGTATTGATCTCGCCCCACACTGATCTCAGTCCCCAGGTGATCAACAAGCTGGACAAATTTTTGTACAACGAAGGAGAGTACGGAAGGACGCTGCTCTATACCGCTGACGCGGAGCAGAAACCCCTGCCGAATCTGGAAGCCTTCCTGAAGGAATGGGGCGTGGAAATCGGCGACGGGGCCGTTTTTGAAACCAGGGAAAGCAGGGTTTTCAACTATCATCCGTTTTATGCCGTCGCGGATTACGCCGATGATACTTATCGGGGAATGCTCCGGGACAAGACCACTCCCATGCTGATGCCTATATCAAGACCGCTTACCATCCTGTACGATTACAGAAACAATAATTCAACCAGTCTCCTTTTGGAGTTTGGGAAAACATCCGCAGTAAGACCCTCCGACGCGCCTGACAGCTTTACCCAGGCGGAGGCCGAAATCAGGGGACCGATTCCTGCGCTGGTGCTGGCAAGCTACTCCCTGAGGGACAAGGAGACCGGCAAGGTAGAGAAGCAGTCCAATATCGTCATTTCCGGATCCTCCGGCATGCTGGACGCTTATTCCATCGACAACTCCTCCCTTGCCAACAGCGAGTATCTTCTGAATCTCTTCAATACGCTGACGGAGAAAACAGAAACAGTCAAGATCAAAGCAAAGACCATAACGGGAAATGAATTAAATATCTCCACGGCTATGGCAAACCGGCTGGGAATTCTCTTTGCCTTGATCATTCCCCTCGTCATTATGGGGATAGGTGTTGGAATCTGGCTTTACAGGAGGCATCAATGATGACCGGACAAAAAAAACTGATCCTGGCAGGGGCCGTCATTCTCGTGCTTCTTGTCGCAGCCCTTGCTGTGCTGCTGTCAACACCCCCGGAGGATCAGGGGGAAAAGGAAAAGGAAGAAGTTTTTTATCTTTTGGAGCACCGCGCCGATGAAATCGCGCGGATCCTCGTAGAAAATCAATACGGAAGCTATGAAGTAAAACAGGAATCCGGCGGATTTCTGGTCCACGATATTCCCTCCGAGCTTGTGAATGCGGAGTATTTAAAGCTGCTTTTGGATGAATCCTCCCGGATCGCCGTTCGGGAGAAGGTTGCCGGGAATTCGGAAAATCCCGCCCTTTATGGTCTGGAACAGCCCAAAGCAACCGTAACCGTGGATTATACCGATCAAACACAGGCCAAGCTGCTCATCGGATCGGAGGAGCCTCTTTCGGACGGAGTATACGTGCAGCTTTCCGGGGAGGACGCGGTTTATCTGATGCCGCGCTCCTATACGGTGCGGTTTACCATGCCTGTTGAAAGCTTCATACAATATGAAATCACTCCCACCAGAAGGATGGATTCCGCTCTCGTGGTGATTCGCGACGTGACCTTCGGGGGATCTGCATTGCCGGAACCCATTGTGATCCAATGGGTGGATGAAAAAAACAAGGAACAGATGCGGGAAGCCGCCTCCTTCGGGGTTTCGACCCACCTGATCCGTTCTCCGGGCTTTCATGAGATGGACCAGGCGGCGGGAACAGAGGTGTTTCAGTCTATGCTGGGCATCGTTTCCGAGGGGATCGTGGCTTACAACTGCGATGATGAAACCATCGCCTCCTACGGCTTTGACAAACCCTATTTAACCGCAGACTTTACCATGGTCAACGGGCAGAATGCCGATTCGGAGGAGTATCATCTGAAGGTGGTTCGCCAAAAAGACGGAGGTCTGATCCTGACCTGCAACGACAACAGGGTGATCTACAAAATTTTAGATGTAGCGTTTACCAAAGTGACCTATGAGCAGTTTGTCATGCGTTGGTTTCTGACTCCGTTCATCACCGACCTGGAAAAGCTGACGGTTGCAACTCCGGACAGCGCCATGCAGTTTGCGCTTTCGGGGGACAGCAATAAAACGCTGGCGGTATCCCTGGACGGAAAAGAGATCGATGTGGAGCTGTTTCGATCGTATTACCGGCTTGTTACAAGCGCCTGCAATGACGGAAACCCGAGAACCGGCGACAAACCGAAAGGCGCTCCCCTGCTGGCGGTGACCTATGATTACCGCGATTCGGACAAGCCCAACGATGTGATGAAGCTTTATGCCCATGACGACAGGAGCGTTCTTGTGGAAGTAAACGGAATTGCGGAATTTACCATGAAAAAAGCCTATCTGGAGCGAATGCTTCAAGCCGAGAGCAGCATCAGGGAAGGAAATCCCATAGAAGAAGACTGGTGAACGCTGAAGCCGGAGCGATCCAAATCAAAAGTATAATGAAGTTTTTCCGAGACATACTAAGGATGTAACGGAAAAAGGAGAGAAAACACATGATTTGGATGAAAAATGTTTTGCCCGCCACCACACAGCGTGTGGCAGCGTATACCAGTCCCGAAATCAACCATATGATACGAAGCAGCACGTTGGAAAATCTGATGTGCATGGAGGATGCCGAAGAGGTGGAGCTTAATCGAAGAATTCAGAAGCTGAACTCCGAATGGGACATTGAACGCTTCGAGGAAGCCAAAGCAGCCGTATGCGTGATGGGCTGTTCTCTGTTTGGCATTGCAAAGAATAAGTACTGGTCCTTTCTCACCCTGATTGCCGGGACCTTTCTGCTGCAGCATGCGCTGCTCGGATGGTGTCCTTCGGCTCCATTGATGCGCAAGCTGGGTATACGAACCGCAGAGGAAATCAGCCAGGAAAAAATGGTGCTGAAAATGCTGCGAAAGGATTTTGCCCATGTTAAGCCGAACGATGCCAAGGATCTTCTTAAGGCTGCCGAAAAGCAGTAGCGATCCTGCGACGATGGTTTTCCGGGAGGAACCGGTCCGCCTGTCACAAAAAAGGCTTCTCTCCAATATTATATTGGTATCGAAGGGAGGTTTCTATGGTGCTATATAGTAATTCTTGCGATAACCATGACGTAAGAGGAATCCGAGACAGGGACCGCTTTCATGACGGTGTCAGGGGCATCTTTGACCGAGACTTCAACCACCGCTGCGATGAGGTCAGAGGGATTTTCGACCATGACTTTAACCACCGCTGCGACGAAGTCAGAGGGATCTTCGACAGAGACTGCTTCCATGACGTCCGCGGCATCAGGGACAAAAGACGCCATTGCAGATAGAATGCCAATCAAGAAGGCTTGATCGGAACATCAAATACCCACCCATAGATGACAACGCGCCTGCATTATACTGCAGGCGCTTTTGCTTGGCTTTGCCCATATCTTCCTAAGACGGACAAGATATGGGCTTTTCGTATATTTCAGGCCGGAGTTGGAAAAAATAACCCTGCTCGTATGAGAAAAAACCGACGAATCACGGAAAACAAAGGAGAGATAGAATGAGAAAACAGGAAACAATGGATGGAAACCAGGCTGCTGCGTATGCGGCCTATGCCATGACGGAGGTGGCTTCCATTTTTCCCATTACCCCATCCACCGCCATGGCGGAGGGTGTGGATGAATGGTCGGCAGGAGGAAGGAAAAACATCTTCGGACAGACGGTGAAGGTTGTGGAAATGCAGTCGGAAGCAGGAGCTGCTGCAGCCATGAGGGGCGCGCTTCAGTCGGGTGCGCTAGCCTCCACCTATACAGCTTCCCAGGGACTGCTTCTGATGATTCCAAGCTTATATAAGATGTCGGGAGAACTGCTTCCGGGAGTGATCCATGTTACGGCCAGAGCCATTGCGACCCACGCCCTTTCCATCTTCGGCGACCATCAGGACGTCATGGCATGCCGACAGACCGGCGCAAGTCTGCTGGCTTCGTCCAACGTTCAGGAGGTTATGGATATGGGGATTATCGCCCATATGGCTGCGATCCGGTCAAGAGTGCCCTTTATCCACTTCTTTGACGGCTTCCGGACCTCCCATGAATATCAGAAGATCGAGACGGTTTCCTACGAGGACATCAATAAAATGGTTGACTTTGAAGCAATAGAAGCCTTCCGGAACCGCTCTCTGAATCCCCAGCGGCCGGTAGCCAGAGGTACGACCCAGAATCCGGACATCTATTTCCAGCAGAGAGAATGCGCCAATCCGTTTTATGAAGCGGTTCCCGAAATCGTACAGGGTTATATGGACAAGCTCCATGAATTAACGGGGCGCAGCTACCGGATTTTTGACTATTACGGGGCGCAGGATGCGGAATATGTGATTGTAGCCATGGGTTCGGTCTGCGATACCATTCATGAAACCGTGGACTATCTGACCGGAAAAGGGGAAAAGGTGGGCGTTGTTAAAGTTCATCTGTACCGTCCCTTCTCGGAGCGGCATCTCATTGAGGCCCTTCCGAAAACCGTAAAACGGATCGCGGTGCTTGATAGAACAAAGGAGCCGGGGGCGCCGGGAGAGCCTCTTTATCTGGATGTTGTGAAGGCATTGAAAAACAACCACAGCTATATCAGGACCTTTGATCCCGATGACAATGAAAGCAATGATTTTGAGAAGGTTTTGACCGTAGGCGGAAGATACGGACTTTCCTCCAAGGATACCCGGCCCTCCCAGATCATAGCGGTTTATCACAACCTGAAGCAGGAGCATCCAAAGGACGGTTTTACGGTGGGCATCATTGACGATCTGAATAATACCTCTCTTCCTGAAGAGGATATCGTGGATACGATTCCGGCAGGCACGGTAAGCTGCAAGATCTACGGTCTTGGTTCCGACGGCACTGTAGGGGCCAACAAGGCGGCGGCAAAGATCATCGGAGACAATACAAACAGAAAGGTTCAGGCGTATTTCTCCTATGACAGCAAAAAATCAGGAGGAACCACAGTCTCCCATCTGAGGTTCGGAGAGAATCCCATTCGTTCCCCCTATCTGGTTTATAACGCCGACTACATCGCCTGCCACAACCAGTCCTTTCTCTATCAGTACGACCTGCTGAAGGGGCTTAAGGAAAAGGGGACCTTCGTTCTCAACTGCACCTGGCAGAAGGAAGAGCTTGAGGAACGGATTCCCGCCAGCATACGGCGATACATTGCAAACAATCAAATTGAGTTCTATACCATCAATGCGATGAAGATTGCCGCGGAGGCAGGCCTGGGGAACCGGATCAACATGGTCATGCAGGCGGTGTTCTTCAATCTGGCAAAGATCATACCTGTGGAGGAAGCGCTGGGATACCTGAAAAAGCACATTGAGAAGATGTACGGAAAAAAGGGCGAGGACATCGTCCGAAAGAATATCGACGCAGTGGATCATGCCATTGCGGCGCTGAACAAAATTGAGGTTCCTGCATCCTGGAAGAATGCGGAGGAAGAAGAGCAGGAAGAGAAGGACGAGCCTGATTTTGTGAAACGCCTGCAGAGGCCGATGTCGAGGCATGAGGGCGACGAGCTGCCTGTCAGCGCCTTCGCCGGCATGGAGGACGGCACCTATCCGCTGGGAACGACGGCCTATGAAAAGCGCGGAATCGCGCCCATGATTCCGGAATGGCAGATCGACAAATGCATCCAGTGCAACCGCTGCGCCTATATCTGTCCCCACGCCACCATCCGCCCGTTTTTACTCAATGAAGAGGAGGCGGAAAGAAAGCCGGAAACCTTCAAGACAAAGGATGCGGCGGGCAAAGGCCTTGCTCATCTCCAATACCGGATTCAGGTGTCGCCTCTGGACTGCACCGGCTGTTCCAACTGCGCCGATATCTGCCCGGCAAAGGGAAAGGCTCTGATCATGAAGCCCGCCGATGAGGAAATCGAAATGGAGGCGGAAAACTGGGAGTTTGCCATGACCGTTACGGATAAGAGTGAACTGGCGGACACCCGAACCGTCATCGGAAGCCAGTTTTCAAGGCCGCTGTTGGAGTTCAACGGAGCCTGCCCGGGCTGCGGGGAAACTCCATATATCAGGCTTCTGACCCAGCTCTTCGGAAGAAGAATGCTCGTCTCCAACGCCACCGGCTGCTCCTCAATCTGGGGAGCCTACGCCCCGTCCATCGCCTATACCACCGATCAAGAGGGAAGGGGCCCCGCCTGGATCAATCCGCTCTTTGAAGACGCGGCCGAGTTTGGATTCGGCATGGCCCTGGGTTTCGGGCAGATTCGAAGAAAGCTTGCGGACTTGATGCGGCAGGCGATGGATACGGACATTTCCGTTTATCTCAAAGAGAGCTTCCAAGCATGGATTGAGCATATGGAGGATGGGGAAGCATCAGAGCAGGCCGCCAAAACCATTTTGGCATGCGAACACGAAATGGAGAAGAATTCCGTGACCATGGAAATCCTTCAGCTGAGGGATTTCCTGATAAAGCCCTCCGTATGGGCCATCGGGGGAGACGGATGGGCGTATGATATCGGCTACGGCGGGCTGGATCATGTGGTGGCCATGGGCGACGACATCAACCTCTTTGTCATGGATACGGAAATTTATTCCAATACCGGAGGGCAAGCCTCCAAGTCCACGCCGGCAGGAGCGGTTGCAAAGCTTGCCGCTGCGGGAAAGGGATCGAAGAAGAAGGATCTGGCGCTGATGGCAATGACCTATGGCAACGTCTATGTAGCACAGATCGCCATGGGAGCGGACATGAACCAGACCATCAAAGCAATCACAGAGGCGGAACGCTATCGGGGTCCCTCCCTTTTGATCGCCTATGCTCCTTGCGTAAGCCATGGAATAAAAACAGGAATGGGAACCAGTATCATGGAGGAAAAGAAAGCGGTGGAATGCGGCTATTGGCAGCTGTTCCGGTACAATCCAGATCTGCGGAAGGAGGGAAAAAATCCCCTCATCGTGGACTCCAAGGAGCCAACCGGGGATTACAGACAATTCCTGGAGGGCGAGATCCGCTACTCCCAATTGGAAAACGTATATCCGGAAAGGGCTGCGGTGCTGTTTGAGCAGAGCGCAGCCGAGTCTGAATTTAAAAACAGAAGACGGAAGCAGTTGTCGGAGCAGCAGATCTTCTAAAAGAAAAGCTCCAGTTATTTAAACTGGAGCTTTTAGCTATCTATCAGAAAAAATCGGCGCCGCTGCCATCCGGCTTCGGCAGGACCGGAAGTAAAATGACAAAGCTGGACCCCTCTCCGGGTTCGCTTTGCACCGTAATCTCGCCGCGGCAAAGATCAACGATTCGTTTGACAAGAGACAGCCCAAGTCCGTTTCCATCGGTATAGCCGGAACGGTCCGCCTGATAAAACTTGTCAAAAATATGATGCCTTACTTCGGCGGACATGCCGATTCCCGTATCCGAAACCGTTACACTCACATCCTTTTGGCTGTGCTTCAAAGAAACGGAAACCTCTCCGTTTTTCGGCGTAAATTTAATTGCGTTGCCGATGAGGTTCAGCCAGATCTGCATCAGCAGCTCCTCGTTTCCGTAAAAGATTTCATAATCGAGATCTATGCTCATATTGATGCTTTTACTCTCCCACAGAGGCTCCAGAAACAGGATCGCCTGGCGGATCTGCTCATCAAGGCGAAATTCGGTCATCTCTGTGATGATTTCCCGGTTTTCCAGGTTGGAGATCATCAGCACATTGCTGGACAGCTTTGCCAGCTGCCTGGTGCTTTCGCTGATTTTCCGGGCGTACTCCCGAACCTCGAAGTCATTCAGATCGGGATTTTGCAGAATGGTTGCACAGCCCTCAATGGCAGCCAGGGGCGTCTTGAACTCATGGGAGACCGAGGTGACAAAATCGCTTCGAAGGGTTTCCATATGACCAAGCTCACGGGTCATTGCATTGAAGTTGGCGCACATTTCCGAAAGCTCTCCCACAAATCCCGTGTATTTCAGATTTACGCTGAAATCGCCTTTTGCTACCTTTGTCAAAGCATGGCTGATTTCTCCGACGGGGCCGAAAACCTGTTTCCCGGCCAGGATGCTGATCGACATGACGATGACAACGCTGATTAGGAAAAACAATGCGAGAGGCGGTTCGTACAACGCCAGCTGAAGGGTGACGGGAAAACGAATCTGATACATCAGATAGTACAAGACCAGCAAAATGGTATAGCTGATAAAGATAATGAAAAAAACAAATACTGCAAAGACGACCCACAAGCTGGAATTGTTTTTTCTTTTAAAATGGATCAGGTGCTGTTTCAAGTGTTTCAAGAGTTTTTCACCGCCTTATACCCCAAACCCCTGACGGTAACAATATCAAAATCGCCGCAGGATCGGAACCGTTCCCTTAAGTGGTTGATGTGCACGTCCACGGTCCGTTCGTCCGATTCGGAATCCATTCCCCAGATTTCGTCCATCAGCTGCTGACGGGTAAAGATTTTATTCGGATTGGCCAGCAGCTTGTAGAGAAGATTGAATTCCTTCAGGGGCAGTACCGCAACACTTTCTCCATGAATCACCGTCAGGGAGTCGAGATCAAGAATTGTGCTCCCGCATGTGATCTTCCGCTCGTTCACCATGCTGGCCCGCCTTAGAAGCGCTCCGATTCTCAAAATCATTTCATCCCAGTTTACCGGCTTCACCATATAATCGTCCGTACCCAGCAGAAACCCTTTTTTCTTATCGTGAAAGCTTTCCTTTGCAGTTACCATAAGGATCGGCATCCCATACCCGTGCTCCCTGAGGATTCGGGTCAGCTCGTAACCATCCATATCAGGCATCATGATATCGGTAATCAGCAAATCGATATACTCCTTATCCAGTATTTCCAAAGCAGCCTGCCCGTTGCAGGCAATAAAGGGATGATACCGATTCATTTTCAGAATGGTGCTGTAGATGCTGCACAGCTTCGGATCATCCTCAACGACAAGAATGTTGAACATACTCCATCTCCGTTCCGATACCTTTCGGTATGATCTTTTTTCAGGAATTCTATAATGGAAATATTAACTGAATATTAACTTTATCTCACCTTTTTTTAATCTTGGCTTAATAAACGTATTATATCATAGCCCCAGACAAAAATGGAAAGCATTAGAAACAACGGTTTCGGCCCATATGAAAAATCAGGCACAAAAATCAAGGGGGTTTTTATGGATATAAAAAATTACTTAAAGCAGAAAAAAATGGCCATCGCCGCCATTGCCCTGATCTTTGCTCTGCTCCTCGGCGCCAGGGCGTTTGCCGGGAGTGAGCCGGACAGGGACGGGGAGACGTCTGATACGGTTGCCGTAGAGGTAAAGAAAGTCCAATACCTGGAATCGCAGAGCAGTCTGACTTATAAGACAAATCTGAAACCGGTGGAAGAAGCAGCTGTCAGCGCGAAAGTGCCGGGGCAGGTAATCCGCATCGAATTTGAAAATGGAGATCGGGTTGAGGTAGGACAGCCGCTGGCCTACTTGGATGACGAGGAACTGCAGAATAGGCTGAAAAGTGCAAAACTGGATCTGAACAAGCTGCAGCTGGCCCTTGATTCCGCCCTGAGAGATTACGGCAACGCGAAAACTCTTTACGAGCAGGGGGCTTGCTCAAGAATGGATTACGAAAATGCGGAACAGGCCTATAAAACCATGCAGGCCAATGTCGAGCTGAGGAAGGTTGACATCGCCACCATCACCAATGCGGTGGAGGACAGCGTAATCAGGGCGCCGATCAGCGGAGAAATCGGGGGAAAAAATTTGAACATCGGGCAATTTGTCAATTCGGGAACCGTCATTGCAGCGGTTAGAGACAACTCCTCCATCAGGGCGGAGATCCAACTGATGCGGGAGGATCTGAACAAGATTTCGGAAGGGCAGGAGGTATCGCTCAGGCTGGACCGGGACGACACAACCGCCTACGGCGGAACGGTGAAAACCATTGCCGCTTCCGCCAATAGCCAGACGAGAGCATTTGACTGTCTCGTTGAAATTGACAACAGGGACGGAAGGCTTAATTCCGGTACGTTCGGATTGATTGAGATACCGGATCCGGAAAAACGGTCAATCCTCGCGGTGCCCATGGAGGCCGTAATCGGTAGCGAGGGAGCGTATTTCGTATTCACCATGGAAGACAATACGGCTCGCAGAGTATCGGTGGAAATCGGAGAGATCAGCACCGATACCGCCGAGATCGTTTCCGGGTTGAAAGCAGGTGACCTCATCATAACGACGAACCTCAGCTCCCTCCAGGACGGCGATCCTGTGACAGTGAGCGGAGAGGGGGAATAGATTTGTTTTTAACCGATATTAGTTTAAAGCGGCCTGTTTTTGCCGTCGTTGTCATCATGGCGCTGCTGGCGGTAGGCTTTGCAAGCTTTATGGATTTAAATCTCAACGACATGCCGGAAACCAATATTCCCTATGCCATGGTCCAGATCAATCTGCCGGGCGCCTCGCCGGATCAGATGGAAGCCAAAATCACAAAGCAGGTGGAGGAAGCGGTGGGACAGATTTCCGGCGCGAAACACACCACCAGCTATGTGGGAGAAAGCTATTCCGTTACTGTGGTGGAATTTGACGGCGATAGAGTGTCCAACGACGCCGCACAGGATGTGCGGACAAAAATCAGCAGTATCCGCTCCACGCTCCCGCAGGACATCGAGGAACCGATCATATCAAGATTTGAAATGAATGATACGCCGGTGCTGTCTCTTGCGCTGACAGGAAGCCTGAGCCGGACGGCGCTCACCGATCTGGTGGATGACGTCGTCGTGCCTGTCGTCAATACGGTGAACGGCGTGGGTGCAGTTAAGATTAACGGCGGGTCGCAGCGGGAGATCCAAATCAAAGTCGACAAGGACAGACTGGCAGCGTTTCATCTTTCCATTGACCATGTGATCGGCGCGCTGAGCAGCGACAATATCGATGTGCCCACGGGCAAGATTATCGATGAATCCCGGGAGGTTACTCTGCGCACCTATAGCAGCATTAGAAGGGTGGAAGACTTTAATGAAATTACAATAACCGCTCTGGGCGACAGAGAGATCCTCGTGGGCGATGTGGCAGAGGTTGTGGACGGAGTAAAGGACCAATACAGCCTATCCTCTTTGAATGGAAAACAATGCATTGGAATTGACATCCTGAAACAATCCGGTACCAATACGGTGGTGGTAACCGATGCGGTAAAAGAAAAAAACGAGCAAATAAAAGGCGCCCTTCCGGAGGGTGTTCAGATACAAGTGGTGTACGACAATTCCCAATCGATAAGGAATACGGTGGACGGCGTCAAAAAAACCATGATCGAAGGCTGCATACTGGCGGTGCTCATCATTTTTCTGTTCCTTCGCACGCTTGGCAGCACTGCGATCAGCGCTATTTCACTTCCCACGTCTATCATCACAACCTTTGCGGCAATGAAGTTTATGGGCTTTACTTTGAATTTGATGACCCTCATGGGGATGGCGCTTTCCGTAGGACTTTTGGTTGACGATGCCATTGTTGTAATCGAAAATATCGTCCGGCATCTACGGATGGGAAAACCTCCGCTTCAGGCGGCCAGAGAGGCAACACGGGAAATCAGCCTTGCTGTTCTGGCCACCACCCTGACCATAGTGGCTGTATTTCTTCCCATGGCGGCGATGCCGGGGATGATGGGCACCTTCTTCAAGGAGTTCGGACTGACCGTCGCTTTTGCAGTCATGATTTCTCTGTTTGTCTCCTTTACACTGGTACCGCTGATGGCGTCTAGGTACGTTAGAGATGAGGAGGCAAAGGAGCCGAAAACCTGGCTCGGGAGATTTCTCGTCTGGTTCAACCTGCAATTTGAAATTCTTGCGATTTTCTATCAAAAAATTCTGGGCCTGGTTCTGAACCACAGGATTAAGACGATGCTTCTGGCCGGCGCCATATTTTTAGCCAGCCTGGCGCTGATTCCCCTAATGGGTATGAATTTTTTGCCGGCGGAGGACAAAGGGATCATCAACATCGATGCAGATCTGGATTCCGGTCTTTCTCTGAAGGCGGCCGAAAAAAAAGCGCAGCAAATCGGAAAAATCATCGAGAAGGATCCGGACGTCACATTGGTATACGCGACCATTCAACGTGACAGCATCAACTATACCATCAGCATTACCGACAAAAGGGACAGAAAACGAAGCTGTGATGAAATTGCAGCCGATATGAGAGACAAGATTAGGCAGCTTCCGGGACTAGAGCTCTGTGTGACCGGAAGCAGAAGCATGAACCAAGGAGAAGGAAGACGGTATTCCCTCCATATTCAGGGGAACGACTTCGGTCAGCTTGTGGACTACAGCTGGAAGGCAAAACAGCTCCTGGCGGGCATTTCCGGGACTGTGGATACGGGGGTCAGCTATAGAGCGGGCAAGCCGGAGACCAGGATCACTGTAGATCGAAGCGCTGCGGCAGATCTGGGCGTTGCGCCCGCAAGCGTCGCCGGCGCACTGCACACTTTGTTCAGCGGAACAACCGTAGGACAATATGAAGATCAGGGGGATAGAATTGATGTGACCGTCAGTATCAGGGACAGCATAAATGAGGGAATCGAAAGCTTAAATGGAATTTATTTGACCAGCCGTACCACGGGGGCAATAGTCCCCCTTGAACAGGTGACCGAAAAGGAATATATTACCGGCTCCTCCCGAATGGAACGGTATGATAAAAGCAGAGACGTCCAGGTTCAGACAAACTTTATCGGTATTTCCTCCTCCGAATTAAACAAGCTGTTTCTAAAAAAACTGAATCAGGAATTGCCGCCGCCGGAAGGGATTGTGATCAACCAGGGAGGGGATCAGAAGGAAACATCGGATGCGATGAAGGATCTGGTCCGGGTCATGGTGTTGGGAGTCTTGTTTATCTTCCTGATACTGGCGGCTCAGTTTGAAAGCTGGATTGATCCGCTGTCGATCATGTTTTCCCTGCCTCTGGCTGTGGTCGGCGCCATGATGTCGCTGTTTCTCTCAGGCTTGGGCCTCAGCGTCGTTGGATTGATCGGAATTATTTTCCTAATGGGCCTGGTCACCAAAAATGCCATATTGATTGTTGATTTCATTAAAAAACGCCGGGCTGAGGGTCTGGATCGGAAACAAGCGATCCTCGAGGCGGGATTAATTCGACTGAGACCCATCATGATGACGACTCTCGCTATGATCCTTGGCATGCTTCCCTCCGCGTTGGATTCCGGCACAGGGGCGGAATTGCGGCAGCCACTGGCAATTGCCATAGTAGGCGGGCTTGTTTCTTCCACAATACTGACGCTGCTGGTGGTACCGGTCATATACACCCTGCTGGACGATTTAAAAGTCAAGCTGAACGCCTCCTTTTAAAGGAGGCGTTTTTATGAAATCGCTCTTCAGAATTTACTTATGATTTTCATCTACGTATTCCTTGGCTTCCGCCACAAGATTTTCATCGGGAAGATTCACCCGGGATACTTCCTTCAGAGTTTCACGGTCAGCCCAGGCAGCAGTGGCGTGGTTTTCCACGGGGATTCTCATGTGAAACTCCTTATATCTGTTCTCTGCCATTTGTCCAGCCTCCTTTTATCATACATCACGCAAAAAATTTTCAAAATGAGATAATGATTTAATATTAGTTTGCCCAGAAAAACATTCCGATTGCAGAAATAATTTTGTATAAATATGAGGCCTCTGAGAATAATAATAAGGGAGGTGAAAGTAATGGATAACAGAAGCAACTTTGATAATTTGGACAATTCTCAAAACAGAGACCTGCGCAACACTCAGGACAACAAGGACCTGCGAAACACCCAGGACAACAGGGATCTGCGCAACAACCAAAACAGAGATCTGCGCAATGCCAACAACAATGATTTGAGAAACAACCAGAATAATAACAATAATCGATAAACATACGGATTGAGCGTTATTATTTGAAGTCCTGAAAAACTTGGAGTAGTGAAAACTACTTCAGTTTTTTTTATGCTTCTGTTTCCTGGAATAAATATTCTCCGCAGAATCATCCATAATATTCACTAATATTGAAAATATAAAAGGAAAAGGGTACCATATGATATTGATAAAGAACGGCAAGATACTGACAATGGCAGGCGCCACCTATGACCCGGGCAATTTACTGATCAAGGACGGCAAAATTGCTCAGATCGGTCCCCAAATTCAAGCGGACGAAAAGGAGCTTTCCGAAATCATCGAGGCATCGGGATGCTGGGTAATGCCGGGTCTGATCGAATCCCACTGCCATATCGGGATCACCGAGGAAAAAAAGGGCTTGGAGGGGGACGACTGCAATGAAACGAAAGATCCTATCACTCCGTATATCCGCGGTATGGATGCGATCAATCCCATGGATTCCGCCTTTCACAACGCTATAAGCGCGGGCATTACCGGCATGATGGTTGGCCCCGGCAGTTCCAATGTGGTGGGAGGACAGTTTGTGTTCATGAAGGCGGACGGACGCTGTATGGAGGATATGATCCTGCTTGAACCGGCGGCCATGAAGGTGGCCTTCGGAGAGAATCCGAAAAGCAATTACAACGGCTTGGGCGTCATACCCACAACCAGGATGACCTCGGCAGCTATGCTCAGGGAAGAAATATTCAACGCGGTCCAATATAAAAAGAATAAGGAGAGAGCGCAAAAGAACGGAGATGATTTTTCCGTGGATTTCAAGGTGGAATGCTGGATGCCGGTGCTAAAAAAAGAGATCCCTTTAAAGGCTCATGTCCACAGAACCGACGACATTATGACGGCGATCCGGATTGCAAAGGAATTTGATCTGGACATGACCCTTGACCACTGCACCGAGGGTCATCTCATTGCAGAGGAGATCGCTGCCTCCGGGTTTCCTGCAATCATCGGACCCACTCTGGCGTCCAGAAACAAGATCGAAGTCCAGTATATGGATTTCAAAACGGCAGGCATTCTTCACAAGCATGGGGTCAAGGTGTCGGTCTGCACCGACCACCCTGTTTCGAGAATCCAGTATCTTCCCATTTGCGCCGGATTCGCAGCCAAGGAGGGGCTGGGGATTGAAGAGGGGCTGAAGGCTATAACCATAAATCCCGCCGAAATTTGCAGAGTTTCCCACAGGATCGGCAGCCTTGAGATCGGCAAGGACGCCGACATCGCCATATTCAACGGCAATCCCATGGAAGTATTTACGAAGGCGCTCTATACCATCATCAACGGAGAAGTCATTTATCGCGCCGAGGAACACAGCATCAGCAACGAAAAAAGAAAAAGCAGCCAGAGCTGACCGGCCTGGCTGCGCTTGTTCATAAGGATGTTCTTTTTTCTGGATTTTTAATTGCTGAAGCTGGGCGGATTTACGTTCATATTGCTCCTCATAGCGTCGCTGCCTGACGGAGTGGAAAGATTGAAGTACAGCTTGGAATCCGTTGTCACACCGAAGTCTCTGTTGGAGCCGGTGTTCTGGACCTTGTTGAAAGCGTCCCGGAAAAGTGCGTTGTGCGCCTCCTCCCGGTTGAGAAGGAAGTCGATGGTTTCCTTTACATATTTGTCGTCGATTTGCCGGTACAGATATTCGTACACCACCTTTGCCCTCTGCTCCGACGCAATATTCGACAGCAGGTCGGCGCACAGATCTCCGGTGACGGTAACATAATCGGCGTTCCAGGGATGACCGGAAGAGTTGATCAGGAAGGGGGCCAAGCCGGAAAGCACATTGGTTTCAATTTCACCGGCGCTTACCTTTTCATAATCCACCTGATGCCCGTTGAGCATATTGATGGTTTGGGCGACCATTTCCATGTGGGACAGTTCTTCCGCTCCGATATCCAGGAACAGATCCTTGATTTCCGGATCCGCAACGCGGAAGCTTTGGGAAATATACTGCATGGCCGCTTTCAGCTCCCCATTGCCTCCCCCTAGCTGCTCCTGAAGCAGAACCGCATATTGGGGATTCGCTTTTTCAACCCTTACAGGGTTTAATAGCTGCTTTTCATGTCGAAACATAAAATACCTCCTTCTGTTTCATTTCTTTGGTGAAACGCAACGGAAATAAAACGTAACGCGTTCCCCTGCCAGTTCTGTTTAGTATGTACAAAAATCGGCATTCTATGTCAATAAGAAACCCCATGAGCTGTCTCATGGGGTTTAAAAATATCAGATAAAATCGGAACCGTATACGATGGATCCATGGATGACCGTCATTACCGACCGAAGGTTTTTAAAATCATCCAGCGACTGTGCTTCTAGCGGATTTGTATCAAAGACGGCAAAGTCCGCATAGCGGCCCTTTTCGATGGAACCGCCTCCGGTCCCCAGTTGCATGGCGGCGTCTACGGTCAGCATGTCCACCGCCTCCTCCGGCGTCCTTGCGTTTTTAATACAGGCCCAGAGGTCATCCCATGTACCCGAAGTAAGATCGGTTTCGCTGATGTCATACCGGGCGAAGGCGTCTGCCAATTCTTCCGGATCGGAAACCGGCTCCCGGAGATCCCGTGCAATCACAAAGGCATTCTTCTTATATCCCGCGGATCTGGTTGCGCTCAGCGCCTCAACCGCATCGTTGACAGCTGCTTCTCCCACGGCGTCGATATGGACATCGAATCCCCGATCTCCCGCCTCCATACAAAGCTCACGCAATCCGTCCCGGGAAAGTACTCTTGACTCTCCTTCCCCGTCAACGATAAGCTTCAGAGTTCTGAAATTGATCAGTCCGTTGAGCTCCGCGCAGTTGGTGCGGAATTGGGCCAGCTTCTGCATGACCGCCTTGGGATTGATATCGCGGGTGACCAGCAGGGAGCCGTAGATTCGCTGCTGCAGCATCCCCTCCTGATAAAGATGTACCATCATATTTTGAAAGACCGAGGCGAAAAAATCGGGAGCGCCGCAGTCAAAGACCGAGGTGAAGCCCCTCTTGCAGTATTCCCCCATCATGGCCGGGACGGCTTCGGGCAGTGTATCCAGATCGAGAGGATCAAGAACGCCCAGGATATAGTTTGAGGGAAACCGAAGAGACTTGATCTTCCTCGGCGGCCGCCTTGACAATCTCGGTTGCAGCTGTGTTGGACAAAACCAATGAAAACCGCTTCTCCCAAGAGCCACTATCGGTTTTTCCGTGCCGACAGAGTCAAGAAGCGCTCTGGCCCGCTCCGGGTCCAGGCCCTTCATAATATCTTCGTCAAAGCCATACGCGAACAGGATGTCGGCTTCTTCGTTTTTCGATGCATAGGCTGAAATCTGTGCGATTGTTTCGTCGAGATCGCCGGCCTCAAGAAACAGGCATGAGTTCCGAAATACGTTTATGGCAGGGTGGCCGCAGGTATCGATATACCCCGGAAGCATATAACATCCGTCCAAATCCACAATTTCGGTATGCTTTCCTGCCAGCTCTTCCAGATCTTCGTAATCGCCAACGGCAAACACCAGCCCGTCCTTGCATGCTACGGCCTCAACCCAAGGGTAATCAGAGTTCTGTGTATAGATTTGGCCCCCCTTGAAAATGACATCGACCGTTTCACTCCTTTTAAAAAATCCAAAGGCCATAATTTCCCTCCATCCTTCCGACTGTAATCAATAGTTATATTTTAGCATGGAAGCCCGATTGAGAAAAGAAGCGATTCTTGAGTGAAAAAATAATCGCTTGTTTTTCTAAAAAAGAAGGATTATAATAAGATATCGGTTTTACAAAAGTATTTTACAAAACTGATTTCTGTAATTTTACTCCTGGAGCGTATATATAAATATGAAGAGAACAACATCAACAACAACAGACTTGAAACTGATTAACAGGAATAAGGTATATCGGTATATCTACGAAAATGGCAAGGTTGCCAAGCAGGATCTTGTCCGTGACCTGGGCCTAAGTCTGCCCACGATCAGCCAGAACCTCTCGGAGCTTTTCGACATGGGACTATTGCGATACGCAGGGAAATTCGAATCCAGCGGCGGCAGAAAGGCCAAGAAAATTTCCGTGATCCCCGATGCGAGAATGGTGATCGGGGTTGAAATCAAAATGGACCATATCAACATTCTGGCCATTGATCTGAAGGGCAATCCCCATCCGATCGAACGGCTGGAGCATGATTTCGAACCGACGGACCGCTACGGCAAATTCCTCGCCGCCGAGATAGAAAGCTATGTGGAAAAAATGGGAATCAATCCATTGATTGTTCTGGGAGTGGGAATCTCAATTCCCGGAGTGCTGAGCGAGGACAAGCGGAACCTGATCAACGCTCCCACATTAAAAACCCGCCATACTCCTATTGACTGCCTGACCAGGTACATCGCATATAAAACCTTTATTGAGAACGACGCCAACGCCGGAGGGTTTGCAGAGCTCCACAGCAGAAAGAATCTGAGTTCCCTTGCTTTTTTAAGCGTATCGGAAGGTGTGGGAGGATCTTTTGTCTATAACGGAACGCTTTACACAGGTATGAACAACAGAGGCTGCGAATTCGGACATATGACCGTGGTTCAGGGCGGGAAACCATGCGCCTGCGGAAAATCGGGATGTCTGGAGGCTTATGTATCCACTTCCGTGCTGGCATGCGGGAAAGAACGCAAAGTGGACACCTTCTTTGAAAAACTCAAATCGGGGGACGAAACCTGCAAGGCAGTATGGGAGGAATATATCACCTACTTATGCATGGGAATCAACAATATCCGCACTCTCCTGGACTGTGAAATCATCCTGGGAGGCACCCTTGCCCGGTACATCGGAGACTACTTTGAAACCATCAAGGACCGGCTCATCGAAATGAGCGTATTTGACACCAACGCTGACTATCTGCATCTCAGCAATTACACCACAAATGCTAGCGCAATCGGAACCGCGCTGCACTTTGCGGACGATTTTAAAAGGACGGTATGAAAATTTATATTGATAAAAATCAAAGTCAAAATAAAAATGTGGAAATGACGGAACAATAAATATGGGCCGGAGAATTTTTTTTCTCCGGCCTTTCTTATTAGTAATACGGGTTTACAAAGTCGGACCGCGCAGCGGGAATCCTTGCTGATGTTTCCCCGTGAAAAAGCCCTTTCGCGGATTGGCGGCACAAAAAAGAGGTTAAAAAAGTGAAGGTGAAATTAAAAAAACCATGTTGACAACTATTTGCGGCGAGTGATATTATTATACCAACTTTTAGAAAATAGTTTTCAAAAAGTAATTTAATAAACTGATCAAAAAGAAAAGGAGAGAAAAAATGAAAAAACAGATTGCCTTATTATTGGTTCTCGCCCTTGCGCTGTCCTTGGTAGCCTGCGGTGGTTCTGAACCGGCCAGTGGCGGGGAAGAAGAAGAAGCCGTCATGATCGGTGTCAGCATGCCGACAAAGAGCTTGCAGCGCTGGAACCAGGATGGTGACTACATGAAAGCCATGCTGGAAGAAGCCGGATATCAGGTTGACCTCCAGTACGGCGGAGACAATGATATCCCCACACAGGTAGCCCAGATTGAAAACATGATCACAGAAGGCTGCAAGGTTCTCGTAATCGCAGCAATCGACGGATCCTCTCTGACAGAAGTACTGAAGCCTGCGAAAGAGGCAGGAATTCCGGTCATCGCTTATGACAGACTGATCATGAACAGCGACGCCGTTTCCTACTATGCTACATTCGACAACTTCCAGGTCGGTGTGATGCAGGGACAGTACATAGAAACTGCTTTAGATCTTAAAAACCAGAAAGGCCCCTTCAATATCGAACTGTTCACCGGAGATCCGGCCGACAACAATGCAACATTCTTCTTCAGCGGAGCAATGAGCATTCTGCAGCCCTACATTGACAGCGGCGTAGTAGTAGTACCTTCCGGTCAGACCACTCAGGCTCAGGTTTCCACTCCAGATTGGAAATCAGAAAATGCCCAGACCCGTATGGAGAACATCATCACTTCCGTAGGCTACAGCCCGAAGGGAAAGAAGCTTGACGCAGTAATGTGCAACAACGACTCCACCGCGCTGGGAGCAACTACAGCGCTGGTATCCGTAGGATATACCAAGGATGATATGCCGATCATCACCGGTCAGGACTGCGACAAGGCCAACACCAAGAACATGATTGCAGGACTCCAGAGCATGTCCGTATTCAAGGATACTCGTACTCTTGCTAAGAGTGTTGTAGGAATGGTAGACTCCATCGTTAAGGGCGGAGATCCCGAAATCAATGACACCGAAACCTATGACAACGGAGTCGGAATCGTTCCTTCCTACCTCTGCGCTCCTGTTGTCTGCACAGTAGACAATTATAAAGAACTGCTGATCGACAGCGGTTACTACACCGAAGCTGATATTCAGTAATTGACCTGAATGAAAAGGCTATGGCGGGCGGCGAATAACCGCCTGCCAATTTTTTAAGACAGCCTTGCTGCGGATAGCAGCCTTGGGCGTTCAGAGGCCGAAAGCTCCTCTGAACTTTGTCTTAGCTTAAAAGGGAGGATTTTTCGTGGCGAATATAATGCTGGAAATGAAGAATATCACCAAGACCTTTCCTGGGGTAAAAGCACTGGATAATGTAAACCTTACGGTGGAAGAGGGTGAGATTCACGCGCTGGTTGGAGAAAACGGAGCGGGAAAATCGACCCTGATGAATGTACTGAGCGGAATCTACCCTTACGGAAGCTATGACGGAGACATTACATATAATGGTGAGATTTGTAAATTTAAAACGATTAAAGACAGCGAACGGCTGGGAATCGTAATCATTCATCAGGAGCTGGCACTGGTTCCGTACCTGACCATTGCGGAAAACATGTTCCTGGGGAACGAAAACGGAAAAAAATATGCGATAGACTGGGATAAGACCTTTGCGCGAGCGGATGAACTTTTAAAAACCGTGGGGCTGCATGAAAACAGCCATACCCTGATCAAGGATATCGGGGTTGGCAAGCAGCAGATGGTTGAAATCGCCAAGGCCCTCGGCAAAAATGTCAAGCTTCTCATTCTTGACGAGCCAACAGCATCCCTGAATGAAAATGACAGCAAACATCTGCTGGATCTTTTGCTGGAATTGAAAAAGAAAGGGTTGACGTCTATTATGATTTCCCACAAGCTGAACGAAATTGCATATGTGGCGGACAAAATCACCATCCTTCGGGACGGGTCCACCATTGAAACCCTTGTCAAGGGGAAGGACGATATAAATGAAGGACGTATCGTAAAAGGCATGGTCGGACGTGAGATCACAGACCGCTATCCGAAGCGGGAATCTCACATCGGGGAAGTCACTATGGAGGTCAAAGACTGGACGGTTTATCATCCTCTCTACGCAGAACGCAAGGTCTGCGACGGAGTCAACTTTAATGTTAGAAGGGGAGAAGTAGTCGGGATCAGTGGGCTTATGGGATCCGGAAGAACGGAGCTGGCCATGAGCATATTTGGAAAAAGCTACGGGTCAAATATCAGCGGCACGCTGAAGATTAACGGAAAAGAAGTAAAACTCAACAGCGTCAGGCAGGCCATCGATGCAAAACTGGCCTACGTTACGGAAGATCGGAAGGGAGACGGACTGGTTCTTTCCAATCCGGTCTATGTGAACAACTCGATGGCAAAGATGGATAAAGTCAGCAGCCACAATGTAATCGACAAAGACAAGGAAATTCTGGTTGCGAAAGAATATAAGGATAAACTGAATACAAAATGTCCCACAGTAATGCAGAATGTGGAAAATTTGTCCGGAGGAAACCAGCAGAAGGTGCTGTTAAGCAAATGGATGTTTGCCGATCCGGAAATTATGATACTTGATGAACCCACCAGAGGCATCGATGTGGGTGCGAAATACGAAATCTATTCAATTATTAATCGGCTGGTTGCGGAGGGGAAATCTGTGGTGCTCATCAGTTCTGAGCTGACGGAGATCCTCGGAATGAGCGACCGTATCTTTGTCATGTATGAAGGACGTATGATTGCAGAATTTCCAAGGGAAGAGGCAACTCAGGAAGCGATCATGTCCTGCATCATGCGGGAAAATAATAAGATGGAGAATGAAAATGCAAAGAGTTAAAAGCTTCCTCAAGGAGAACACCATGCTGATTGCATTAATCGTAGCAATTATTCTTTTTCAGGTTTTGATTACTGCAGCCGGAAAGGGTTCTCTCTTAAAACCACAAAACGTATCCAATATTATTGCCCAGAACAGCTACGTCGTGATTCTCGCCACGGGAATGCTGCTTTGCATTCTCACCGGCGGTAACATCGACCTTTCTGTCGGCGCTGTAATCGCTCTCACCGGAGCGGTAGCGGGAACGTTGATCATCAATATGCATTTGAATGTGTACCTGACGATCATCATATGCCTTTTGGTCGGCACCGGAATCGGAGCCATTCAAGCGTATTGCATCGCCTACGTAGGAATACCGCCATTCATTGTAACTTTGGGAGGAATGCTGCTCTGGCGCGGTATTGCCCAGGTCATACTCAACGGAATGACACTGGCGCCGTATCCCGATACATACCTGAGGTATTTCACAAGCTTTCTTCCCAAGACGGACAACAACGCATTTTTGCTTGCGGTCACCCTTGTGGTCGCGGCAATCGTATGCATCGCCTTCTCCGTTTTGAAAATAACGGGAAGAGCAAAAAAAATTAAAAAAGGCTATACGGTTGAAAGTCTGTCCGTGCTGGTGACAAAGCTGGTCGTCATCAGTGCAGCGATCATGTACTTCTCGTATCTCCTGGGCAACTATAAGGGATTCCCGGTAGTCCTGATTCTGGTTGCAGTGGTTGTTCTGGTGTACTCCTACTTCACCAACAACACCGTTCCCGGCAGATACCTTTACGCAATGGGAGGCAATGCGAAAGCAACAAGACTTTCCGGCGTAAACACCAAAAAGATGATGTTCTTCGCTTACACGAATATGGGTTTCCTTTGTGCAATTGCAGCCCTTGTTTGCGTCGCGAGATTCAACTCCTCTGCACCGAGCCTCGGCGATATGTATGAGCTGGACGCCATCGGCGCCTGCTTCATCGGCGGAGCCTCCGCCTACGGCGGAACCGGTACGGTGGGAGGTTCCGTAATCGGCGCGATTTTCATGGGAGTTATGAACAACGGAATGTCCATTCTGGGAATCGACGCCAACTGGCAGAAGGCTGTTAAGGGCTTTGTAGTAGTTGCTGCGGTTGCCCTTGATGTAATCACGAAGCGCAAAGTAAAAGCTTAGTATAGTAGAAAGGGAAAGCCATGACAGAATATTTTAAGATAGGAAAAATCCGGTATGAAGGACCGGACAGCAAGAATGATTTTGCCTTCAAGTTTTATAATCCGGAGCAGATCGTCCTGGGAAAACCGATGAAAGAGCATCTGCCTTTTGCAATGGCATGGTGGCACAACCTATGCAATGGCGGCAAGGATATTTTTGGACCGGATACCGCTGACAAGTCCTTTGGAACAGAGAAAAAGACCATGGAGCATGCGAAGGCCAAGGTTGATGTAGGCTTCGAGATGATGGAGAAGCTGGGAATTGAATATTTCTGCTTCCATGATGCGGATCTGGTACAGGAGGATGAAAACGATATAAAGGAGACCAATAAAAAGCTTGATGAGATAACGGATTACATACTTGAAAAGATGAAGAACACAAATATCAAATGCCTGTGGGGAACCGCCAATCTATTTGACAATCCGAGGTATATGAACGGCGCCGGCAGCTCAAACTCGGCGGACGTATACTGCTTCGCGGCGGCACAGATCAAAAAAGCGCTGGAGCTGACCGTCAAGCTGGGCGGCAAAGGCTATGTGTTCTGGGGCGGTCGCGAGGGCTATGAAACCCTGCTGAATACCGATATGAAATTTGAACTGGACAATATCGCCAACCTGATGCGGATGGCGGTGGAGTACGGGAGAAAAATAGGCTTCAAAGGGGATTTCTATATCGAACCAAAACCGAAAGAACCCATGAAGCATCAATATGACTATGATGCGGCCACCGCAATCGGATTCCTGAAGCAGTATGGCCTTGACAAGGACTTCAAACTGAACATTGAAGCGAACCATGCCACACTGGCAGGACATACCTTCCAGCATGATCTGCGGGTTGCCGCGATCAACGGCATGCTGGGCTCCATCGACGCCAACCAAGGCGACACCCTGCTCGGATGGGATACGGATCAGTTCCCGTCCAACGTGTATGAAACCACCCTGTGCATGTACGAGGTGCTGAAGGCAGGCGGAATTTCCGGAGGCCTGAATTTCGACGCCAAGGATAGGCGCCCCAGCTACACCGACGAGGATATGTTCTTGGGCTTCATCCTTGGAATGGATGCCTTTGCATTGGGACTGCTGAATGCTGCAAAGATCATTGAAGACGGTCGGATCGACAGCTTTATCAAGGATCGGTACAGCAGCTACCAAAGCGGGATCGGGGCGGACATCGTTGGCAAAAAGGCCAAGCTGGAAGACCTGGCAGCCTATGCGGAAAACCTGGGCAAACCAGAGCTTCCGGGAAGCGGACGTCAGGAAAAACTGGAAGCCATCATGAATACGTTAATGTTTCAATAACGGAGCTAGTTGAGAGGGAGTGCATACTCCCTCTCAGCATAAGCGGGCATATACCAGTTTAATGATCAAAATTATGATGAAAAGGAAGAGCAACTATGCGGTACATCGGTATAGATCTTGGAACATCCTCCGTAAAAATACTCCTCATGAAAAAGGACGGGACAATTCTGTCCTCCGTATCAAAAGAATATCCCGTCAGCTACCCGAAGCCAGGCTGGTCGGAGCAGAATCCTGAGGATTGGCTCCGCCAGACGCTTACGGGTTTGAAGGAATTGCTCCAGAAAAACCCCGCCGAGAGAGACCAGATCGGAGGAATCGGCATCGGCGGCCAAATGCATGGCTTGGTAGCACTGGACCGGGAGGATCGGGTAATCAGGCCGGCAATTCTATGGAATGATGGAAGAACGGAGCAGGAAACAGATTATTTAAATCGGGAAATCGGACAGAAAAAGCTTTCTGAATATACCGGAAACATTGCCTTTGCAGGCTTTACGGCGCCTAAAATCCTCTGGATGAAAAAAAATGAGCCGGAACGGTTCCAGGCGATCAGAAAAATCATGCTGCCCAAGGACTACCTTGTATATATGCTGACGGGAGCCTTCACCACAGACGTTTCGGATGCTTCCGGCATGCTGCTTCTTGATGTGAAGAACAGGAAATGGTCGCAGGAAATGCTTTCCCTGTGCGATATCCGGGAGGAGATGCTTCCGAAGGTCCTGGAAAGCTATGAAATAACAGGATACGTCAAGCCGGAGATGATGGAAGCCCTCGGCCTGTCGGGAAAAATTGCGGTGGTTGCCGGAGCCGGGGACAATGCGGCGGCGGCCATAGGAACCGGCACGGTGGAAAACGGCAGCTGCAATATTTCCATCGGCACTTCCGGCACAGTATTTATCGCGTGCGATGAATTTACCATTGGGGAAAATAATGCAATTCACGCCTTTGGCCACGCAAACGGAAAATACCACCTTATGGGGTGCATGCTCAGCGCCGCATCCTGTCTGAAGTGGTGGCTGGAGGATATTCTAAAAACAAACGACTATCAGGGAGAGCAGCAGGATATCAAGGGAAAGGGGAATAGTCCGATTTATTTCCTCCCGTACCTGATGGGAGAACGCTCCCCCCATAACGATCCTAACGTAAGAGGCGCGTTTTTCGGCCTCAGCTTGGATACAACCCGGGCACAGATGGCAGAAGCCGTATTTGAAGGCGTGGCCTTCGCGTTAAAGGATTCTCTTGAGATTGCCAGATCGCTTGGGATCCACATCGAAAGAACGAAGCTGTGCGGCGGCGGAGCAAAGAGCCCGATTTGGAGGGAAATCCTGGCCAACATCCTGAATCTTGAGATAGACATTCTGGAGGCGGAGGAAGGGCCGGCTCTGGGCGGGGCGATTCTTGCAGCCGTGGCCTGCGGCGAATATCCGTCCGTGGAGGACGCCGCCAAGGCCATCGTCAAAGTCCGGGAAACCGTTGTTCCCACAAGGGAGCTTGCGGAAGCATACCAAAAGAAATACAGCACATTCCGGAAGCTGTACCCTGCAATCAAAAACATTTTATAAGCAGGCGAAAATCTTTTTCATTTATTCTTCTAACTCTTCAAAACGATCCTCTGGTAAACCGGCCAGAGGATCGTTATTTGTCAGACTGCTTGCCAACAGGAATGGTTCTGCCTTATAATTACACTAAATAGGTTTTTTCTTCAGCTGGACGAGCTTTTCTTCAGAGTGGAGGTTGGGATGAATCTTTCTCTTGCTGACTACAAGTTGTTTTTAGAACACATTCCCGGAGCGCTTGTTATAGATTTGGATGGCCGCATTATTTATATGAGTGAGAAGTGTGCGGCTTACCTTGAGGTTGATCTTGAGCAGGCGATGGGAAAAAACATAGCCGATGTTTTTCCCGACACTAAAATGTTAGAAAGCTTGAACCAAGACAACGTGAAAATCGTTTACTATAATACCAATGTTGGTATCGGCATAAGCGTTCATGTGCCTATCTATCTGAAAAATAAAAAAATCGGTTTGCTGGAATTTGACGTCACCCAAGGTTCTGAGTTTTTATATGATTTTGCAGATCAATACAACCGGTTTTTGGATTATGAATTTAAGCATCTGTCCCATGATATTAGAAATCTTGGAGCCGCAAAGTACACCATCAACAATATAGTCGGAAACTCTCCCCAAATTATTAATATCAGAGAACAGATAGCCTGGGCCGCCCACACAAATTCCAATGTGTTGATTACCGGCGAAACCGGGACAGGAAAAGAGCTGGTGGTTCACGCGATTCATAACCTTAGCAGCCGCAGAAATGGGCCCTTTATTCGCATTAATGCCTCCGCCGTCCCGGAATCCTTAGCAGAATCTGAACTGTTCGGCTATGAAGCCGGAGCTTTTACCGGTGCATTAAAAGACGGGAAAAAAGGCAAATTCGAACAGGCGCACAAAGGGACTTTTTTTATCGATGAAATAAACCATATGCCCATAAGTATCCAGCCAAAGCTTCTCAGAGCGATTCAGGAAAAAGAAATCTATAGAATTGGCGGCTCGGAATGTATTTCTTTTGACACCAGAATAATAGCCGCAACGAATGTAGATTTAAAAAAGCTGATCGCGGAAGGAAAGTTCAGAGAAGACTTGTACTATCGTTTAAATGTCATCGAAATACATACTCCGCCATTGAGGGAACATCTTCAGGACCTGCCTTTGCTCATCGAGCCCATCCTTCGTGAGCTGAACAAGGTATTGGGGAAAAGGGTTGCAAGTATAGACTCAAAGGTCTATGAAATGTTTCAAAGCTATGAATGGCCGGGAAATGTCCGCGAATTGCACAATGTAATAGAACGGGCCATGAACCATGCGGAGGGCGATATCCTTCTTCCGAAGCACTTCAATTTAAACAAAGCATTCTCTGAAAAGCAGAGAAAGCTTGATGATCATAATATCGATGTAGAACCCTCTGAGATTTTGGAAAGTGCAAATCCAATTGAGACCATAAAAAGTGCTGCCGAGAAGAGGCTTATCATGAAAGTGCTGTCAGACTGCGGAAATAATAAAAGCAAAGCGGCAAGAATCTTAAAGTTATCCAGACCTTTGTTATATCAAAAAATCAAACGATTAGGAATTGACCTGTAAGTCAAGAGATACAGTGTATTTCTATGCTTACACATCGTTGATTTCTCCTGAAGCCTTACCATCACTTCAATCGTCTAATCCATCTGACATATATCTTATTCAAGTGTAAGTTTGCGCGTACACCTGCTATTTTTTTCATTTCAATTTGCCCCGAATTTTCAACAGTTTCAAAGTGGCATGGTATTTGCTCTAGTATAATGCAAGCAAAACCATCAGTTTCCTGTGCGTTTTTTCGGGTAAAGCTGAAGCGAAACAAGGCAATAGGATGAAAGGAGATAAAATGGGAAAAGGCAAGGTAACAATTGGAATGACTCAATTCCACTGTGTCCCGAACAGGGAGGAAAACATGAGGAAAGGAGAAGCGCAGATTCGGGCTTTAGCAGCAAAAGGAGCCAAAATAATTTGTACCCAGGAGCTGTTTAACGGCTTGTATTTCCCCCAAATCATAGACTATACAAAGTATGATTGGGCGGAACCTGTCGACGGCCCCACAAATCAAAGGCTTATTGAACTTAGCAAGGAACTGGATGTCGTCATAGTCAGCAGTTTTTATGAATACGCTATGGATGGAGTTTATTTCAACAGCGCTGCTGTAATCGACGCAGACGGTGAGATATTAGGGGTATACAGGAAGCATCACATCCCCGAGGGTCCCCAATACATAGAAAAATACTATTTTACTCCTGGAGATTCGCCCTATATGGTATTCAAGAGCAAGTACGGAACTTTTGGCGTACTGATATGCTGGGATGAATGGTTCCCGGAGCCTACCCGGATTTTAGCTTTAAAGGGGGCGGATTTTGTCTTCTATCCTTCCGCAATTGGTTCTGAACCGAATAGTCCGGAGCTGGATACTTCCCAAACCTGGATCGATGGAATAAGGGGCCATGCCATTCATAACAACTTCTATGTCTGCGCATGCAATCGTGTTGGAAGAGAAGAGGCTTCGGATGGAAGCGGTTATATGGACTTCTATGGCAGGAGCTTTGTCGCCAATCCCTGGGGGAAGCTGATTGCAGAGGGAAAGCGCGGTGAGGAGGATTTGATTGTGGCTGAGCTTGATCTTGATGAGATCAAAAGAGCAAGAGATATTCTGCAATTTCACAGGGACAGAAGAGTGGATTCCTATGGTGAGCTCCTTGAGCTCTGCATACGTCAGTAAAGGTATTTATTTCATAGTAAGGAGGATTAAAAATGGCACAGAGAATTAATTCAACTCCGAAAAAAGATGGGTTTAGAATGCCGGGTGAATACGAACCGCAAAAGCAGATTTTTATGATTTGGCCCGAAAGACCGGATAATTGGCGCGATGGAGGAAAACCGGCACAGAAAGCTTTTGCTGAAGTGGCAATAGCGATCAGCGAATTTGAACCTGTTACAATGCTAGTGTCCCAACGGCAATATGAAAATGCCAGAAATGTGCTTCCCGGCAGGATAAGAGTTATTGAAATGTCTAACAATGACGCCTGGGTACGAGACAGCGGACCTACCTTTCTGGTAAACGATAAAGGAGATGTAAGAGCAGTTGAATGGGAGTTCAATGCATGGGGCGGGCTGTATGACGGCTTATACTTCCCATGGGACCTGGATAATTTTGTTGCTCGTAAAATATGTGAAATTGAAAATACGGATACATACTATACGGAGGGGTTTGTTCTCGAAGGCGGAAGCATCCATGTGGACGGGGAAGGCACGTTAATTACTACAGAAATGTGCCTTTTAAGCCCCGGAAGAAATCCACACTTAACGAAGGAGGAAATCGAAGAAAAGCTGAAGGAATATTTAAATTTGGAAAAGATCATTTGGATCAAGGATGGAATAGATCCTGAAGAAACCAACGGACATGTAGATGATGTTGCCTGTTTTGTAAGACCGGGGGAAGTTGCGTGTATATGGACAGAAAATAAGGAAGATCCATTTTATCAAGCTTGTCACGATGCATATGACACACTGATAAATGCTGTTGATGCGAAAGGGAGAAAATTAAAGGTTCATAAGCTCGATATGCCAAAAGTCCCGGTTACAATCAGAGGCGAGTTTATGATTGATAGTGCTTATGGATCAATACCCAGAAAAGACGGCGATATATGCATAGCATCTTATATGAACTTCCTGATTGTAAACGGAGGCGTAATCGTTCCTCAATATGGTGATGAGAATGACGAGCTTGCGCTTCGGCAAATCCAGGAAATGTTTCCTGAACGTAAAGTAGTTGGCGTTAACACACGGGAAATCGTCTATGGGGGCGGCAATATACATTGCATAACCCAGCAGCAGCCTCAAGGTAAATAATTTCTCAAAACCAAATATAAAAATACTAGTTTATTGAAGCCTTTCTACCAGAATTAAAAAAGGGAGGACATAGTATGGAATTTTTAGAAAGTTATCCGTTTCTTACCGTAGTGCCGCTTCTTGTCATGCTGGTATTAGTGGTAGCTACGAAGAGGGTATTTGAACCAATCATCGTCGCTACGGCCGTCGTTTACGTGTTTTCAGACGGTTTGAATTTCATCACGGGGTTTATCGACGGAATATATGCAGTATTTGGAGATGAGGAAGGTACATACCCTTGGATTGTGTTGATGCTTACACTATTCGGAGCATTAATCGCATTATTGATTCGTTCGGGGGGAATCAGCGCATTTAAACGTTTTGCTACCAGATACATCCGCTCAGAGCGAAGCAGCCTTTTATTTACCTGGATTCTCGGTATTGTTTTATTTATCGACGACTATATTAACAATCTGGGGATAGGGCCTACGGTTCGTGAACTCACTGACGACCATAAAGTCCCAAGGGAGCAGCTGGGGTTTTCAATCTGCTGTACAGGCACACCGATATGCGCACTTGTACCGCTTACGGCTTTTGCCGTTTTCGTTTACAGCATTATGATAGACAGCGGCATATCACCGGAAGACTCTAGCATGCTTACGGAGTATGGCAAATTGATCCCATTTTTATTCTATCCTATATTAATTGTTATTATTGCCTTGCTTTTAGCGTTGGGCATTCTGCCCCGCATAGGACCTTTCCGCAAATACTATCAACAATTGCTTGACGGTACATATGAACTCTCGGAATCAGAGAAAAATGCTGTAGGTGAAGGTGAAGATGGTATCGAAATTGACGAAAGCAAGGGCTCCATCATTGACTTCGCCCTGCCGGTACTTCTCCTTGTCGGAGTCATGCTTGCCACAAGCGATCTTGTTTTATCTGTAATTTTTGCGTTGATACTATGCTTTGTCTTGTATATACCGAGAAAAAAGATGACGATTACAAATTTCTTCGAAACATTTGTTTCTGGCGTCACAGATATGATATTTATTTTAATCATCGTGCTTATGACTTTCGTATTTGTCGAGGGTCTAAACAATATTGGCTTTAGCGATTACGTGGTACAAACCGTCGAGCCATTGCTGGTAGGTGGAGCCATACCTGCGCTGACATTCGTAACTGTCGGGATTGTCGCCTTCCTTGGTGTTGATTATTGGGCGGTCATGCTTCTTATCGCGCCAGTGGCTATCCCGCTGTCTGAAATCTTTGCCGTTAATCCTTACCTGACAATGGCTGCAATCGCTTCGGGCTCAATTTTCGGAGGTACCGCCTGCTTCTTTGCAGAGCAGATACTTATGTGTTCCCAAGCGGTACAGCGGCCGCCGGTCCGTGTAGCTTTGGGCGGGCTGCCCTATAGCTTGCTCGGATTTATTTTGACCACCATCTTGTATTTAATTGTCGGGTTTGTAATATAGACATAAGCCTTACAACGCGAGGTGTGGAAGAGAAGCAATAGCGAATTCGCTGCCTTGACGAACGAAGCAGCAAGGGTATGTAATTTCCCTTTGCTGCTTCTGTTGTTGCTTTAGCTGCGGTTCCGAACAACGGTAGTTGTGAGGAACAAAAACCACCGGCTATGCCGGTGCGATTAAGCGGCTTTAGCTTTAAAAAACCTCCTATGTTAGAATAGTGTTGGTCTGCCAA
>JAEZLP010000051.1 GCA_023415235.1 Bacillota bacterium | reverse complement strand
GCCCTTACTAACTAGTCCTCAGAAAACAATCCAGCGATGGATTGACCCTCGCTGGATTGAAATACATTTTTACCTATTTTTATTCTACTTGAGAGCTCTACCACAACATTTGACATAGAGCCATTTTTTTATATGTGTTATATGAAGGATCGAACGGTAGAATGGACGGACAGCCCCGGGCTCACTCCTCGTCTTTATTCTCAGGTGTTTCAATCACCTCGCAAACAATTTGGCATTCCTTTCGTTCGATGGTCGTTACCTTTTCGACACGGAGCAGTTTACCACTGGTATATGATATTATGACGGACGCAGCACTGAACAACGCCCCCATTTTGGCTGCTCCCTGAATGGCTCCGTCGGGAAAAGCCACCCCGGCCACAAACAATGCCACCGTCAAGCCTACGGCAGCGACGTTTCCGGCAACAAACAGATCTTTATGGCTCATTCCCCTGGGAAGAGGGAAGCCGAGCAATTGCGCAATCGAACCAAAGAGAAAGATTCCCGCCGTTTTCCCAATCAGCAGGGCTGCAAATATGATCCAGGTAACTGTATTTATTCCGGAGAATTCCACACCCGCATTGGTCAATCCAAACAGCAGAAGTCCAAAATCCACAATTATTTTCCATTCGTTTTGGAATCGTTTCAGCGTGGAAAAGTCGCAGGCATCATCTTCAAACAAATGCAGCCTTTCCTGACCGGAGTGTGGTAAGAACGGAACGATAAACACCAGGGCCAGAGAAGAATGAACGCCTGTCATAAAAAGGCCGAACCAGCTCAGCGTTCCTCCGGTGATCAGGTACGGCCAATAGCTTCTTACTTTAAACTTATTCAGGATAAAGGCAACCAGCATTCCGGCAAGGGTAAGCAACAGCCATTGTGGAGCCAATGGATTTGACGGGTCAGTATAAAAGAACGCGATGATCAACAGCCCGATCCCGTCATCCGCAATTGCCAGCAAGAGTAGAAAAGAAACCGCTGGATGATGTGAACCAAAAACCAATCGGGCGACGAGCCAGGCCAAAGCGATATCGGTGGCGGTTGGAATTCCCCACCCGTTCATAAACTCCGGACTGCCTATAAAGTGATTTAAAATAAAAAACACCGTAATAGGTCCCAACACTCCTCCAAAAGTGGACATGATCGGGTTGACGGACCGCTTCAACGGGTACAGATCCCCCCCGGGCAACAAGCTCTGTGTAATTTCCACCGTGGCCATGGCGAAGAAAAAGACCATAAAAATGTCGTTTACCAAAAAGTGAATCGAAACCACACCGGCTATTTCATCATGAATAAAATGATGATAGCTTTCCGGCGATAAATTGGCCCATAATAGGGCGATCACAACTCCTGAGATAAGTGGAATCGAAAACTCCTGCAATAGATTAACCGTTTTTTTCATACTACTTCACTCCATAAAAAAGAACAGTTCATAGGAACTGCCCTGCCTTGAGATGTAAATAAGGGCAACGAACCATTATGGCTACCCACCCTAGTATGCCGAGTCTTAGAAAGTAAGCATCAAACTTACCCTAACCGATTAGACCATATCTTTTGTATACATTATACTTGATGAAATAGGTTCCCGTCAATAGTTAAATTATTATCAATGTGGTTTTTATGCAGAAAAAAAACTCCTCAACCAGTAAGATTAAGGAGATTTTTGGTGGGCGATATTGGATTCGAACCAACGACTTCCACCTTGTGACGATGGCACTCTAGCCGGCTGAGTTAATCGCCCTTGATGCCTGCTCATTGATAGGGGAGCTGACGAGCCAATTATACCACTATCAATCGAAAACATCAATCCACAAAATTCCTTTACTTCTAATCTTTTCTCAATTTACTTTTCTAATCAAGCTACACTCTTTCTGGTTTCCACAAAAAAATATTATGTTGACATCAGTTTCCAGCGGATGTAATATGATTATGATATCATTTTAATATCACATTAAAATAGAAAAGGGGTTATCTATATGACAGATATTCTAAATGTAAACGAGAAACAACTTCACTTCGAGGAAATTTCGCCAAAATCTATAAACGGAATGCTGATGCTGATTCTCAACATTCTGCTGATGCTGGCCGCGACAGCGGGTGCTGTTTACGGAATTCTCCGCGCGACAGCCACCGGAAATGCCTACGCTATCGCGCTCATTGTTGCGTGCGGCATCTATTTACTCATCGTTGGTCCGATCCTCTTCGGCGGATTAAAGATCCTGAAGCCAAACGAAGCGCTTGTACTGACCTTATTCGGAAAGTATCACGGCACACTTAAGGGAGAGGGATTTTTCTTTGTAAATCCCTTTGTCACCGCGTTCCATCCAGGCGTCGAATCCAACATTACAACTGCGACAACGGCTTCCGAATCCGCTTCTTCGGCAGGGAAAGCCAGCATTCAAGCCGTCAAGAAACCCAGCAAGATCATGTCTCTGAAAACAATGACTCTGCATAATGATAAACAGAAAATCAACGATGAGCTTGGAAATCCCATCATTATTGGTATCGTTGTAATATGGAAAGTCGTAAATACGGCAAAGGCCGCCTTCAATGTAGATAACTACACAGAATATCTGTCCATACAGTGCGACTCCGCGTTGAGGAATATCGTACGGCTATATCCCTACGACTCGCCCAACGAGGATCAGGAGAAATCCCTCAGAGGAAGCAGTCAGGAGGTCGCGGACAGACTTAAGGTAGAAATTCAGAAGGCTGTAGATATTGCAGGATTGGAAATCCTCGAGGCGAGGATCACCCATCTTGCTTACGCGCCGGAAATTGCTGCAGCAATGCTGCAGAGGCAGCAGGCGTCTGCCATCATAGCCGCTAGGCAGATGATTGTGGAGGGCGCCGTAGGCATGGTGGAAATGGCTCTGGATAAGCTAAGCCAAAAGGAGATCGTGGACTTGGATGAAGAGAGAAAAGCAGCCATGGTAAGCAATCTGCTGGTGGTTCTCTGCGGAAATAAGGAAGCGCAGCCGATCGTTAACAGCGGTTCGATCTACTAAGCGTTCCCAGTTCAAAGGAAAGGTGGGATGTTGGTAGATGGAAAACAAGGAAAAGGACAAAAAACAGTTATTGCTGCGGTTATCGCCATCCCTCTGGAAGGAGCTTGCCTCCTGGGCGGAAGATGATTTCCGGTCTATCAACGGCCAAATCGAGTATCTTCTGACGGAGTGCGTGCGACAGCGAAAGAAGACAAATAATAACAAATCGGCAAACGAAGAGAAATAAAAGCTCTCTTTCGTTTGTCGAAAGCGGATGAAGGCGGGTCTGGAACGGTAATAGTTTACAGGTCCCCGCCTTTTATGATTCCTCTTTGAGCACTTCCTCGATTCCGATGGAAATGCAGACGACCCGGCCGCAGTACCTGCTGCAGCTTTCCCTGGCATGAGCCGGTTTAAGCCGATGGAAAACGATGGTGCAATCCGCACGGACCGAGTCTTCATCCGCCTCTCCCGTATCGCCGTTTACGCCGCTGGGTATATCCAACGCATAAACCGCAGCCTTTGACCGGTTGATCATTCGGGCGGCCTCATGCCCAGGACCCTTCAGTACGCCGTGAAAACCGGTCCCATAAATGGCATCTATAATCAGATCCCCCTCCGCTGTGCTGAGATCCGAAACGGAAACCTCGGGAATGGACATTTCCCTGCATCGGTTTCGATTCTTTTCGGCATCCACGGTTTTAGGCTCCCCTTCCACAAGAACGAGAGTGACCCGGGCTCCTCTCTCCTTTAATTTTCTTGCGGCTACAAAACCGTCACCCCCATTGTTACCTCTGCCGCAAAAGACATACACCTTTTTGTCCATTACTTCTGTGTGGGAGCAAACATATTCCACCGCGCCCACGCCGGCATTCTCCATCATCTGATAATAGGAAAGCCCCGCTTCGTCGGCACGCCTTTCGATTTCCTTCATCTGGACCGCAGTAACCGTATCATCCATTTTGTTTTCCCCGCTTCCTTTTTACGAACTACTTTTTGTTAAATTCCATCAAATTATATCATATTTTTGTGTCCGGAATAAAAAATATGGTATAATTATGCCATGCTAATCTCTGCAGGAGGGGCCTGATGAGAAAAATCTATCCGGACATTCACTGGAACTTTTTCATAATTGCCGCAATCGGTATTATCTTCATTTTATGGATCAACCTTTCCGGTCAGAACCACCCGACAGCAAGAGACGGAGTATTGGATCTGACTGAATGGGATATGGAGTCCCAAGGCCGGATCACCCTTTCGGGAGACTGGGAATTTAACTGGAAAGAGTTTTTAACCTACGAGGATTATCAGAGCGGCAATCACCGGGAATCCATCCATGCTAGCGTTCCCCGATCATGGAACAGGTACCGTCTGAATGAAGACAGGCTACCGGGACAAGGTTATGCCACCTATCATCTGAAGGTAAAACTTCGCGATACGGACCCCCTTCTCGGTCTCCGAATCAGTTGCATGTCCACCGCTTATCGGCTTTATATCAATGACACGCTAATGGCAGGCAACGGTAAAATCAGCACCTCCGAAGAGGGCTCCGAGCCTGAATACAATCCTCAGACTGTCGTCTTTGAACCCCCTGCAGACGAATTTGACATCATTGTTCAGGTTTCCAACTATATCTACGCCCGCGGCGGATTATGGTATGATATCGAATTCGGAACAGCGGAGCAAATCCGCGAATACGAATCTTATCTGAAGTACAGAGATGGAATTGTCATCGGCGTACTGTCCATCATGGCTATCTATTTTTTCTGTTGTTTTATTATGTTCCGAGGCGATCGGAAGGGATTCAGCTTCCGATTCTGTTTCAGCTTCATGCTCATGTGCTTGATCCTTATCGTAAGGACCAGTCTATACGGCGATTATCTGATCATCCGCCTTTTTCCGGATATCTCCTTCCGTCTGCTCATTTGGATTTCCTATTTGACTCTGTTTTGGTTCCCGGTTGTCCTCTATCAAATGATCGAATTCTATTTGAACCAATCAGAAGAGCGTACAAAGGCTATACCTTTCTACTATTATGCCGCAGTCATGTCGGTGATTACCGCATTGATTCCGGTCTCCTTCTACACGGAATGGACGCTGGCGATCGACCTCGCGGCGATCGTCATTGTTGTTGCCGGTCTGTGTAAAGTTTTTTTTGCGCATCTCAGAAGTGTTCCCGGGACAAATATCATTTTTCCAGGGAGCATTATCGTAGGCCTTGCAGGTCTTCATGACATACTTTACCAGGCCAATTTGATCCACTCTCATGTTGGCGAGCTTACATCGTTTGGATTGATTCTCTTTATGATGCTGCTCTTCTTCCACATGGCGGACCGTTTTGCAAAGACTTACCGGGAGGTCCAATCCCTTTCCAAGGAAATGGAGGAGAATCTTAAGCGGGAAAAAGAGCTGACGGAACGGCTTTACGCTTTGGATAAAATGAAGGATGAATTCCTGGCCAGCACCTCTCACGAGCTCCGTACTCCTCTAGACGGAATCATTAATATCACCGAATCCGTACTTCAGGGGATCGGCGGGCATATCAACAGCATTCAGAGACAAAACCTGGAAATCGTTCTGAATACGGCCAAGAAGCTCCATGTGATCATCAATGATCTTCTGAACGTTTCGCTTCTGAGAAACGGGGGGTTCCGAATTACTCCTACTTCTTTGAATATGAGGACGCTCATTGGAAATATGCTGGTCGTATTTCATCATATTAAGAAGGACGAAAGGATTGAATTTTGCAACCTTATTCCTCCTGACTTTCCGCCGGTCTACGCAGATGAAGCCAGACTGCGCCAGATTCTAAACAATCTTATTGGCAACGCCGTGAAATATACCGAATCCGGTACCATTATCATAAGCGCCATACACAACGATGAATGGGCTCAGCTTTGCATTGAGGATACAGGGGTTGGCATGACAAAGGAAACTCTGGAAAATGTATTCAATGCCTTTGAGGAGGTGGACGGCACCATTCAGCGAAAGTATGAAGGCGCCGGGCTTGGGCTTTATATCACCCGGCAGCTGGTTGAGCTTCATGGAGGGAAAATATGGATCCACTCTGATTTAGGAGTGGGTACCCGGGTTTTTTTCACTCTTCCTCTGTGCAAGGATGCCGCGGTTAACAGCTCCTCGACTCCGGTTGTATCGGAAGACGGATTCCCGGTTCTGGATTCTCTCGAGTTTAATATATCAGATCCGGAAATTCCCTTCGATATCCTTGTGGCGGATGACGAGCCTCCAAGCCTGAAGGCTCTGACCAATATCCTGCATCTTGCCGGCTATAATGTCAGAGGCGTAAGCAGCGGAAAGGAAGCTTTACGTCTTTTGGAAAACGGCAGTCCTTTTGAACTTGTCATTCTTGACGTCATGATGCCGGAGCTTTCAGGATATGAGGTCCTTGAGGCCTTGAGAAAAAAATACAATCGGCTTGAGCTGCCGGTTCTGATGTTGATCGCAAAATCCCAAAGCGATGATATGTCTCTATGTTTCAAACTTGGAGCCAACGATTATCTGACCAGACCATTTGAAGTGGATGAGCTTCTGGCCCGGGTTAACGGTTTGGTGCGCCTGAAAAAGGCGGTCAATAAGCTGGTGAATACGGAAATGTCCTTCCTGCAGGCGCAGATAAAGCCCCACTTTATTCATAACGCATTAAGTGTAATTTCTTCCCTCAGTATCAAGGATCCCCCCAAGGCGAAATCCCTGATTTTGGATTTGTCCGATTATCTGCGGGGCTGCTTTGATCTGAACAATGAGGAGGGACTGACAACCCTTTCCAGAGAACTGGAACTGGTGCGTGCCTATGTTTCCATCGAACAGGCAAGATTTAAAGAACGGCTTCGGATTCACTATCGGCTTCTGGAGGATGTGGATTGTACCTTGCCGTTGCTCACCATCCAGCCCCTGGTGGAAAACGCCATCCGCCACGGTATCATGTGCAGAGCCGAAGGCGGTGAAATCAGCATTACAACGTCCCTTGTCCCCGACAGAGTCCGGATCGAGATTAAGGACAACGGTGTCGGAATCGATCCTGTCAAGTTGGAGAAATTTATAGAAGGACGGCAGGATCAACGGGGAGTGGGACTGTCTAACATTCACAGAAGGCTCATGACCCATTACGGAGAGGGGCTTCATATTGAAAGCGTGCCGAATCAGGGCACTACCATTTACTTTTATGTTCCTTACCATTCGCCGCTTAAGGAGGTGCAAGAATGAGAGTTTTAATCGTAGAGGATGAGCTGGATACGTTAAGTGAAATCGAGGACTGTCTTCGCTGCTATGATGAAATCATCGAGATCGAATCCTGCAGCAACCCTCTGCTAGCGATCAAGGCATACCGGTCCCAGTCCTTCGATGCGGCGCTGTTGGATATTCAGATGCCGGAAATGTCCGGGCTGGAACTGGCCGAATGCCTGAGCGCCATGTCGCCCGGAATCAGCTTTATCTTTATCACCGCTTACAACAATTACGCTACGGAGGCCTTCGAGCTCAACGCAGTGGATTATATTCTGAAACCGATCCGTCAGGAGCGGCTCAATAAGGCGCTGGATAAGATTAAAAAGGAGCTTTCGGAAAAGTTAAACGCCGCAGTCACTCCGCCGGGAGATGTTTCGATTCGGACGTTCGGGAAAATGGTAGTCTCCTCCGGGGAGAATATCCTGAAATGGAAGCGCCATAAATCCTCCGAAATCTTTGCCTATCTTCTTCACCAGCAAGGCGCTCCTGTGCACAAGGAAAAGCTCTGCGAAATGATGTGGCCCGAATACGATCCCCAGAAGGCCCTGACCTATCTTCAGACTATCATGTATCAGCTGAGAAAGAATTTAGCGGAAATCGGCACCGATCGTATCACGATTGAGTATGCGGATCACTGTTATCGTTTGATTCTGAACGGGGTGCGGTATGACGTGGATCTCTTTTTGGAGGCTTATGATCAAGCCTTCCAAAACGATCCCCCAAGCCTCGAGGCCCTTGTTCGGGCGGAACAATATTACTGCGGAGCCTATTTTGAAGAGGAGGGATGGATCTGGGCATTGGGCAGACAGCAAAGTCTTGCCCAGAAATACCAGAGAACGCTGGAGCTCATAATCAGACTGGAAATGGCAAACGGAAACAATGAGAATGCGCTATATTATATCCAGAAGTGGGCTGCTCTTGGCACCTACAAAAACCAGAATCACTACCTTTCCTGGGTTGAAAATAATATCGGTTCCGACGCGGCCGGAAAATTGAAGAAAATATTTGAGGACGATGAGTCCTGAATCCTAAAACAGCGCAATGAATAAAAAATGCAGGGGACTGCATTTTTTTGTTTTATTAAAATTTGTCAGTAATTTGTCAGAGACGCCATATAAGATGATATTGCAAACAAGTGTACTGATCACAGATGTGCTGATGATATTGAAGAAGTTTCAGGATTTTTACTGAAGCCATTGGCAAAAAAGAAGGTTCACGAAACCTTGCGCAGGCTTTTCAGTGGATAAGTCCAAACCATAAAATTGCATAATTCTAACCTATCTAACCTAATAAAAGGGAGGCTGCTGATATCTCGTCCATGGCCTCTCTTTTATTTTTTGGGTTCCTTCCAATAATTTCATTAATAAGAGTTGTCAATCCGACTATCTGCTAATATAATAGAATTGATAAACCTGCATGCGGAATCCTCCCGCATGCAGGTAAGACAAACAGGTTCTGACGCCCAAAGGTTCGCCCTGAGGGGAAAGGCACATGATGGAAACCTCGCCTGCCGGTTACGGCAAGCAATGTTTAGCTTTTTTGCGCCTTTCAAAGGCGCTTTTTTATTCGGGTCATCCGGAATCAGAAACAAGGAAAGGAATTTTTATGGAAACAAGAGTGGCCTTGATCGGAGTAATAGTAGAAAACTTCGACTCCGTGGAAAATCTGAATCATCTTTTGCATCAGTATGCGAAATATATTATCGGTCGAATGGGTGTTCCCTATCCGAAGAAGGGAATTTCCATTATCAGTGTTGCCGTGGATGCTCCGCCCGACGTGATCAGCTCACTGTCCGGGAAGCTTGGAATGCTCCCCGGTGTGAGTACAAAAACCATCTACTCAAAAGCGGCGTCGGAAAAAGGATGATTGCAATGAAAACGGACGAACTGAAGAAATTGATCGGGAAGCTGGAAAAGGAAAAGCTGCTGCCCCGTGAAGAATTCATCCGTCTCATCGACGGACGCACCCCGGAGCTTGCAGAATATCTTTTTGAGCATGCGCGAAGGATCCGGGAGCAGCATTATGGGAATACCGTCTATCTCAGGGGACTGATCGAGTTTACGAACTACTGCAAAAATGACTGCTTTTACTGCGGCATCAGAAGGAGCAACCGCCATGCCTCACGCTACCGCCTGACAAAGGAGCAGATTTTTTCCTGCTGCGAGGAGGGCTATCGGCTGGGTTTTCGGACCTTTGTCCTCCAGGGCGGCGAGGATGGATATTACAGCGATGAAATGCTGGTCGATATCATCAGAGCCATCAAGGACGGATATCCGGACTGCGCCCTGACCCTGTCCGTCGGCGAACGCTCCTATGAAAGCTACAAGGCATTCTTCGACGCCGGCGCGGACCGGTATCTTCTCCGGCACGAAACTGCTGATGGGAAGCATTACAGCAAGCTTCATCCCCCTGCCCTTTCTCTGGATGTAAGGAAACGGTGCCTGTGGGACCTGAAAAAAATCGGATTTCAGGTGGGCAGCGGATTTATGGTGGGCTCGCCGGGCCAGACAACGGAAAACCTCGCCGACGATCTGCTGTTTCTTCATGAGCTGCAGCCCCAGATGGTCGGTATCGGACCCTTTATCGCCCACCGGGACACCCCCTTTGCGGGAGAAAAGAGCGGGAGCGCGGAATTGACCCTGTTCCTGCTTGCCTTGATCCGGCTCATGCTTCCAGCGGTCCTGCTGCCCGCCACCACCGCCCTCGGAACCATCGACCCCCGCGGCCGTGAAAAAGGGCTTCTGGCAGGGGCCAACGTGGTTATGCCAAACCTTTCCCCTGTTGAAGTAAGGGATAAATATCTGTTATATGATAATAAAATCTGCACCGGAGATGAAGCGGCGGAATGCCGCAGTTGCATCGAAAACCGGATCCGCAGCGTCGGCTGTCGGGTCGTGATTGACCGGGGAGATTCCAAGCATACGGGAGGCAACCAAAATGTATGATGTAAAATCACCAAGAGCGGAGGAATTCATCAGCCATCAGGAAATCCTTGATACACTTGCTTACGCGGAAGCGAACAAAAGCAACCTGAAGCTGATTGATGAGATTATAGAGAAAGCCCGGCAGCGAAAGGGGCTGACCCACCGGGAAGCGGCTGTTCTGCTGGACTGCACCCTGGAGGAGAAAAATCGGGAAATCTATGCGCTGGCCGAGCAGATGAAAAAGGATATCTACGGAAACCGCATCGTCATGTTCGCGCCCCTTTATCTTTCCAATTACTGCGTCAACGGCTGCGTTTACTGCCCTTATCATTTGAAAAACAGGCATATCCCCCGAAAAAAACTGACACAGGAAGAGATCAGAAAGGAAGTAATCGCCCTTCAGGATATGGGACATAAGCGCCTTGCTCTGGAAGCTGGAGAGGATCCGGTCCACAATCCCATCGAGTATATTCTGGAAAGCATCCAAACTATTTACGGAATCCATCATGAGAACGGCGCCATCCGGAGAGTCAATGTGAATATTGCCGCCACCACCGTTGAGAATTACAGAAAGCTGAAGGACGCAGGAATCGGGACCTACATTCTCTTTCAGGAGACCTACAATAAGGAGAGCTATGAGAAACTGCATCCCTCCGGGCCCAAGCACGATTATGCCTGGCACACGGAAGCCATGGATCGGGCAATGGAAGCCGGCATCGACGACGTAGGTCTAGGTGTTCTGTTCGGTTTGGAGCGGTACCGCTACGATTTCGTCGGCCTGCTGATGCACGGGGAACACCTGGAGGCAGCCTTCGGAGTCGGACCGCATACCATCAGCGTCCCCAGAATACGCCATGCGGATGATATCGATGCGAACTCCTTCCGGAACGGAATTCAGGACGACACCTTTGCCAAGATTGTCGCCTGCATCCGCATCGCCGTGCCCTATACGGGAATGATCATCTCAACGAGGGAAAGTCAGGCCTGCCGGGAGCGGGTGCTTCATCTGGGCATATCCCAGATCAGCGGAGCTTCCAGAACCAGCGTCGGCGGATATGCCGAACCCGAGCCGGATGATCAGAAATCCGAGCAGTTTGACGTGGAGGATAAAAGAATACTGGATGAAATCGTCCGGTGGCTTATGAAGCTGGGATACATTCCAAGCTTCTGCACCGCTTGCTATCGGGAGGGCCGTACGGGAGACCGGTTCATGGCCTTGAGCAAAAACGGGGAAATCCAGAATTGCTGCCATCCCAATGCCCTGATGACGCTGAAGGAATACCTGGAGGACTATGCCGCCCCGGAAACCAAGACACTTGGAGAGCAGCTGATCCTACGAGAAATCCCCAACATACCGAGAGAAAAGGTCCGGGACATCGTTAGGGACAATCTGGAAAAAATCCGGGATGGCAGTCGGGATTTCAGGCTTTAGAGAAAAGGAGGAGATAGAAATGGGATTGAACAGCACCCCTTCATCGGACCGGGTCCATATCGGTTTTTTCGGGAAGCGGAATGCAGGCAAATCCAGTGTGATCAACGCGGTAACCGGACAGAATCTGTCTATCGTATCCGAGGTGAAGGGAACCACCACGGATCCGGTCTATAAGGCTATGGAACTCCTTCCTCTGGGTCCGGTGATGATGATCGACACTCCGGGACTCGATGATGAAGGAGACCTGGGAAAAATAAGAGTGCAGCGAAGCTTCCAGGTTCTAAACAAGACGGATATCGCTGTTCTGGTTGTAGATGGCTCCCAGGGAAGGACGAAAGAGGACGAAGCGGCCATTCTGCGTTTCCGTCAAAAGAACATTCCCTTCCTGGTTGTCTACAATAAGTCCGACCTGGCCGGCCAATCCCAAGGGACCCCGGCCTCTCCAAGCGAGATCTGGGTCAGTTCCAAAACCGGAGAAAATATTCAGGAGCTCAAGGAGCTGCTGGCGGTGCAGCTTCCCAACAGCCTTTCAAAATACCCAATTGTGGCGGATCTGCTTCAGCCTTCTGACTTTGTAGTGCTCGTGGTTCCCATTGATTCCGCTGCGCCCAAGGGACGCTTGATTCTGCCTCAGCAGCAGACGATCCGGGATATTCTGGAGGCCGGCGCCATGGCGATTGTGGTCAAGGAGACCGGATTAATGGATGCGCTTGAGAATCTGGGAAAAAAGCCGCGGCTGGTCATCACCGACAGTCAGGTCTTTGCCCGGGTTTCGGCAGAAACACCCGAGGAAATCCCACTCACCTCCTTCTCCATCCTCTTTGCGCGCCACAAGGGAAATCTGGAGCTGGCCGTCCGGGGCGCGGCTTCCCTGGAAAAACTGAAAGACGGCGATACGGTCCTGATCTCGGAGGGCTGTACCCATCACCGCCAATGTGATGACATCGGAACAAAAAAGCTGCCCAGGTGGCTCGAGCAGTATACCGGCAAAAAACTGAATTACAGATTCACCAGCGGAACGGAATTTCCCGAGGATTTCAGGGAGTACCGGCTTATTGTCCACTGCGGCGGCTGCATGCTCAACGAGCGGGAAATGAAATATCGTCTCCAGTGCGCCGAAGACCAGGGAATCCCGATCACGAACTACGGCGTCCTCATCGCTTATATGCAGGGTATCCTTTCACGATGCATCTCTCCTTTCCCGAATTTTGCCTCCTATTTGACAAAATAGAGCGATAAGTTTGTTCATATAGCGAACTATTTCATGCGAAATCAGGGCCAATTCGATATATAGTCGAGTCGGTCCTTTTTTCGTCATTTTTCGATGTCGCCTTCTGTCGATATTGGCCTTACTTTGTTGAGCGAATCGTTTACCGATTTTTGTATGCTTTGATATAATGATGTAGAAATTTAGAAAAAAAAAGTAATATTGTAGCGAGGAAAGTCTAATGAGAGTCTGCTTTCAAAACGACAATGACCAATTTTATGATGTCTTCTTTAAAAATAACGTTTCTGTCATGCTCATAATAGACTATGAAACCTTACAGATTGTAGATGCTAACTATGCCGCCTGCTCCTTTTACAGATACAGCTTTCAGGAAATGCTGGAATTGAAATTAACCGACCTTTCCCCCATTAAGGCAGATCAGGTTTACACTCAGATCAATCTGGCGGCATCCCATGTAAAAAACAGCTTTGCTCTCAAGCATCGAATTTCAACGGGAGAAATAAAGAATGTCAGAGTCAATTCAGGAATCATTACAATCAACCATAAAAAATATATCCATGTCATCGTTTTTGATATGTCAGAGGGAGACGACACCATAAAACCCATCTCGCAGATGCAGGTAATACTGGATAATTTGCCCTTCGTAGCCTGGTTCAAGGATCTTCAGGGCCGGTATATGGCAATCAACAAGTCCTTTGAGGACCAGTACGGCTGTCTGAAAGAGAATGTCATCGGGAAATATGATTTCGAAATTTTTTCCAAGGCTCAAGCGGACACCTTCCTTTTCGGGGATATCGACATCATCACCAAACGCAAAAATGTCCACTTTGAGGAAAAAAGCGAAAACGGCAGATGGAACGAGGTATACAAAAGCCCGGTTTACAACGATTATGGAAATATCATCGGCACAACGGGAATCTCGAGAGATATCACGGAAAAAAAGCTTCAGGAAAAAGCGCTCCATGATGCGGAACGAAGGGAAATGCAGCTGCTTCAGGAAACCATCGATCTGAAGGATACCTTTATCACAATGATCACCCATGAGTTCAAGACGCCCATAACCATCATAAATGCAGCAATCCAGACCATGGAAATCGTCTGCAGGGACGAGATCACCGACAGGATGAAAAATTATCTTGGCAAAGTCAAGCAGAACTGTCTGCGGCAGCAGCGGCTGGTGGACAATCTTCTGGATATTACGAGACTGAAGGCCGGAAGGATGAAGAGCAACTGCGAAAATGTGGAGATCGTAGGGCTTACCAGAGAAATCGTTGAATCTGTGAAGCTCTACGCGGACCAGAAGGATTTAAGGCTGACATTTCAAGCCTCCTGCGGTGAAGTCATGATGTCAACGGATGTTGAGAAATACGAACGGATTCTGCTCAATCTCCTTTCCAATGCGATCAAATTCACACCGCCGGAGCGCAGCGTCAATGTGCTCCTGTACAAGCAGGACGAGAATCTAAGGATTGATATCAAGGACAAAGGCATCGGGATCCCTGAGGATAAAAAGGTCATCATCTTTGAGCAATTCGGACAGGCGGACACTTCGTTCACCCGCCAAGCGGAAGGGACCGGAATCGGCTTGTATCTGGTAAAGCTCCTTGTGGAAAGCTTGGGCGGGAAAATCTACGTCATCAGTGAGGAAGGCTATGGCTCCACATTCTCCATATCCCTTCCGGTCAAGCAGATCGAATCGAAGGAATCTCGCATGGTAAGCGGAAATAGTATCAAGCAGGCAACCTCGCTGGAGTTCTCGGATATAATTCTTTGATCTGCATATACTATCCACCTGCAGTACCTCCGTCATCGGAGGGATTGACGACGAAAAGAATTACCGGAGGAATTATGAAAGATTTATATCTGGAGACAAAAAACGGCAAAACAAAGATTGACGGCGAAACCGCCGAAAAATACCATCTGGAGCCCGGCACCCTCTCCCCATTTACTCAAAATCGTATCGTAGGAGCAAACGGGGAAACCCATAAGGAAAAAAAGACAGCCGTTGGAGACAACGAAGGGTCAATACGGCAGGATTTCAACAACATGCCAGTCAAAGGCATCGAAGGAGATGGCGTCGACCAGATGGAAAATGGATTTGAATTCTCCCAATCGGAGATTATCGACTTCTCGCAGGGAGTGGATTCCCGGATGGATGAAAACCGATAGGCGATGAATGAAAACAGGTTGAAAAGCCTGGCTCAGCTAGCTTGTATTTTTGTGTATTTTTTCCTGCAGATTGCCAAGTTTTATTGACAGAGGCCGGTGAAGAGAATATTATATATATGGTGTCTCGTTGTCTTGATGCCTCAATATATTGTATTTGATCTCATTTTTTCTATTCATAGTAATTTTGGAGGTAATACACCGTGCTGAAACAAATCATTAAACGCGACCGTTCTATTGTATTGTTCAAGAAGGAAAAGATCGTATTAGCAATTTTCAAAGCGGCGAAGGCAGTGGGGGGAAATGATTTCTCAACCTCCGAAAAACTGGCTGATGAAGCGATAAGAATGGCAGAGGAGCGCTATCCAGACGGAATAGCAGATGTGGAGGGCATCCAGGATATCGTTGAAAAGGTTTTGATCGAAAACGGACATGCCAAGACAGCGAAGGCCTATATCCTTTATCGGGAAAAAAGAAGATCCGCCCGCGAATCCAATGCCTTGATCGGGGCCACGATCAACATGTTTACCGAATACCTCAATGATTCGGACTGGCAGGTGAACGAAAACGCCAATACACAGAAATCAATCAACGGCCTGAACAACTATGTACGGGAAGCCTTTACCCAAAATTACTGGCTTCACGAGATCTACTCCGACGATATTCGGGAAGCTCATCTTTCCGGAGATATTCATATTCATGACCTGGGATTTTTCGGACCCTACTGCGCCGGCTGGGATCTGAGACAAATTCTGATGAACGGTTTTGGCGGCGTCCCCGGTAAGGTTGAATCCAGGGCTCCAAAGCATCTTCGCACCTTCCTTGGTCAGATCGTAAATTCTACCTTTACAACTCAGGGAGAAACCGCAGGCGCACAGGCCTGGTCCTCCTTTGATACCTACTGCGCCCCATTTATTTATTATGACAATCTGGATTACAAAACCGTGAAACAGGCCCTGCAGGAGTTCATTTTCAATCTGAATGTGCCGACCCGCGTTGGCTTCCAGTGTCCTTTCTCCAATCTGACCTTTGACCTGGTACCCCCAAGCACCCTGCGAGATGAGTACGCCATCATCGGCGGTAAGGTCATGGACAAAAAATACGGCGAATTCCAGAAGGAAATGGATCTGTTTAACACGGCCTTCTGCGACGTCATGATGGAGGGGGATTCCAAGGGAAGAGTATTCACCTTCCCGATTCCGACCATCAATGTAACCAAGGATTTTGACTGGGACAGCCCAGTGATCAATAAAATAATGGAAATCACCTGTAAGTACGGGATTCCGTATTTCTCCAACTATATCAATTCGGATCTTTCTCCGGAGGACGCTCTCTCTATGTGCTGCCGTCTCAGACTGGACACCTCGGAGCTCCGCAAGCGCGGAGGAGGGCTGTTTGGCTCAAATCCGCTGACAGGATCCATCGGAGTCGTTACCGTCAATCTGCCGAGGCTGGCCTATATTTCCTCCAGCGAGTCGGAATTCCAGACCAGACTGTGGCAGCAGATGAACATCGCAAGAAACAGTCTCGAGATCAAGCGCAAGGTGATTGAGGAGCAGACCGCAAGGGGACTGTATCCCTATTCCGCAAACTATCTGAAAGGAATCAAGGCTCAAACCGGATATTACTGGTACAATCATTTCAACACCATCGGTTTGATCGGTATGAATGAAGCATGCCAGAATCTGCTTGGCAAGGAAGTGGATCTGACCACCAGGGAGGGTCAGGATTTTGCAATCAGAACCCTCACATACATGCGGGACGTCATCAAGGATATCCAGGAAGAAACGGGGCATTACTACAATCTTGAAGCGACGCCGGCGGAAGGCACCAGCTACCGGCTTGCCCAGAAGGACAGAAAAAAATATCCCGATATCATCACGGCGGGAGACAAACATCCGTATTACACCAACTCCTCACAGCTGCCGGTGGGCTATACCGACGATATCTTTGAAACGCTGGATCTGCAGGATGAGCTTCAGTCCCTTTATACGGGGGGAACCGTACTCCATTTGTATCTGGGAGAGGAGATTAAGGATATCAACGCCGCGAAGCGTCTGCTTCAGAAGGCATTCACAAAATACAAGCTGCCATACATCTCCCTGACCCCAACCTTCTCCATCTGCAACAACCATGGATACCTTTCCGGTGAGCATTACACCTGCCCGGAATGCGGAGAATCCACAGAAGTCTGGAGTCGTGTGGTAGGCTACCTAAGACCGGTTCAGAACTTCAACAAAGGCAAGCGGGAAGAGTACGAACAGCGCGTGAAATACGTGATGAAGGACTATTGATGTTTCTTTTCATGAATTCATTCCTAGGCGAAGGAGTACCTCCCAATGAATATATCCGGCATCGTTAAAAGCTCCCTGATTGACTACCCCGGTCTGATTTCCTGTGTGCTGTTTGTGCCGGGATGCAATTACAATTGTTTTTATTGCCACAACCGTTCCCTGATCGACGGGACTCATATCCTGTTGACCCCCAATTATGTGACAGACTTTCTGAAGCGGCGGTCGGATTTGCTGGACGGTGTGGTTGTTTCCGGCGGAGAACCCACGCTTCAGAACGATCTGGTTTCCTTCCTGTTATCCCTTAAGCTGATGGGATATAAGGTAAAGCTGGACACAAACGGCTCCCGTCCGGATATTGTCAAAGAGATTCTGAAGCTTGGCATTTGCGACTATTTTGCCGTAGATTACAAGGCGCCGGCGGAACAATATTCCGCAATATGTGGCCGGGGCGCCGACCCCGTGCCGGTGCTTGAAACCATAGGGCTCCTGATGGAAGGAGAAATCCCCTTTGAAGTCCGAACTACCGTGATTCCTCAGCTGGGAACCGGAGAGCTTATTGCAATGGCAAAGGAAATTCCCAAGGTTCCCCGCTACGTTTTGAATCGCTACAAGGTTCCGGACAAATACCTCCCCCGTGACGAGGAGAGGATCCTGGCCAGGCAGCATACTTCCGAGGAGATTCAATCCCTTGCTGGCAGTGTGACCGTCTGGCAGCCGAATATCGTATATTAGCTTGCATGTTTTTCATCAGAGACCGTTGCCGGTCTCCTTTTTTATGTTTTTGTCATAGAAAAACGGCCCGCAGGTTGTCCTCTGGGCCGTTTTTCCATCACTCTCCGGTGAATATTCTGCTTAACTCCTCATTCCCTGTAACCTCCTCGGTGAACTGCCACATATATTAGAACAGATCATTTTTTGGAGGGATACGATACTATGCTTGAAGCTTATATGAACGGTCTTTTGGCTCCCCGTACGATGACCCTGACGGGACAGGGTCAGGTTGCTGCGCCGCCGGATATGGCCGTGCTCCGTTTAGGCGTGGAACTGACCGGTACCGACCTTTCGGCAATCCAGTCCCAGAACGCGCTGCTGAGCCAATCGGTGCTGAATGCGCTGAGGCGCATGGGAATCACAGATGTTAAAACCTTTCAGTACAATATTGAAAAGTATTATGAATATGACAACGGTACTCCCGTTCATCGGGGTTATACCGTCCGCAACATATTTGAGATCAGAACCGGCGAAACGGACCTTATCGGCGCCATAATCGACACGGCGGTAGATAGTGGCGCCAATGTGGTGGAACTGATCTCCTTTCAGTTGTCGGATCCCGAATACTATTATCGTCAGGCTCTGAATCTGGCCGTAAGAGACGCTATGGAGAAAGCCAGATCTGTCGCTAATCACCTCGGAATACGAGTCGAGCCGATTCCCGTCAGTCTGGCAGAGACCAGCGGCCTGCCTCAGCCGTTCCTGCCCGTGCAGAGGGAGTTGGCTACCACCCCTGTGGTTCCCGGAAATATAACCATCGAAGCGAGTATAACCGCTGAGTTTACTTATTGACGCACATGCCTGGTTTACAAAAGCAGAGGCTGCGCGTCAGCGATTTTTCAAACGCGCGACAGCCCCTGCTTCCTTTCCTGTTTAGCGTACTCCGTTTCATCTACTGTTTAAAGTACGCTGTTTCACTCAAGAAATACTTTTTTTGTAGATACGTTATCGCAGAACGCCCTGTCATGCTCCACGAAGATCATTGTAGGCTTGTGTTTCAGCAGCAGTTCCTCTATCTGCATTCTGGAAATCACATCGATAAAGTTCAGCGGTTCATCCCAGATATACAGATGGGCCTGCTGACACAGGCTTTTTGCGATCAGGACCTTCTTTTTCTGTCCTTCACTGAATTCCGCTATATCTTTGTCAAATTGGACCCGCTCAAAATCCAGCTTGCGAAGGATTGCCTTGAAAAGACTTTCCTCGATATTCTCCTTCCTTGCAAAATCCGTAAGATTTCCTCTCAGATAGGAGGTGTCCTGGGAAATATAGGAGATGACCAGCCCGCTGCCGATTTGGAGCCTGCCTTCACAGACAATGTCCTCTCCCAGAATCAGCTTCAGGATGCTCGTCTTTCCGGATCCGTTTTTTCCCACCAGCGCAATTCGGTCACCGGCTTCGACAACGAAAGATATCTTCTCCGCAACCCGCCTTCCGTCGTGAAGGATTGTCAGGTCTTCCACCTCGAGAAGCCTTCTGCTATGGTATCTCATGGGTTTGATGGACAGGCTGTCTGCCGTTTCTATATTTTTCAGCAGACTTGATTTCTCTTCAATGGCTTTCTCTTGCCGCGCTTCAAGACATTTGGACCGCTTCATCATCTTCGCTGCCTGATGGCCTGTGTAGCCTTTGTCCGCCTTGATCCCCGAGATCAATTTCCCGTTCTTTGTCCTCTCGATTTTATCAGACCAGTTGGCCGTACGTCTGGCTGCTTCGGTCAGGACTTTGATTTCCTTCTTCAGTTTTTCGTTTTCAGCCAGCTCATAACGGTCCTGGCGCTCCTTGTTCTGCATCCATGTGGAAAAGTTTCCCTTGCATACCTCAATTCCATTCCTGTTGATCGAGAGGATGTGATCGACACATTGATCCAGAAACAGTCTGTCATGGGAGACCAGGATAAACCCCCTCTTGGAATCTAGATACTGTCCAACCTTTTCCCTGCCGTCCAGATCCAGATGGTTGGTCGGCTCATCGATCAGGAGAAAGTTTCCTTGCTTCAGAAACAGGGCTGCCAGAAGAACCTTGGTGCGCTCTCCGTTGCTCAAGGTATGAAAAGGCCGGTGCAGCACCTCCTCGTCAACATCAAGCAGGGATAGCTCCCGCTGCAGTTCCCAATGCTCGAACACCGGGATAACCTCGTGGACAAGGTCCATGGTGCAACAGGCCGGATCCGACACCTCATAGGGAAAGTAATCAAAATCCACAGTTGACTGTATTGATCCGCTGTATTCGTATTTCCCCATGAAAAGGTTGAGCAGAGTAGTTTTACCCCTTCCGTTTCTTCCCGTCAGACCCAGCTTCCAGTTTGTATCGATTTGAAAGGATACATTCTCAAAGATATTGTCGTAGCTGGTATCATAGGAGAAGGTCATATTGTTTATATTGATTAACGACATGAAATCACTTCCTTTATTCATTCATAATAAAAAAGCTGCAAGAAAATTATTCCCTGCAACTTAAACAAATCCTAAAAAAGGTAATATGGTACCGGCAGTATCCCGACGGTAGATATGGAAATGGATTTTTAAGATGCGATAATTTCCTTGCTTAAGCGCTGCAAAATACGGGTTCAACTCTGACAGTCAATCCGTTTCGGTCCCCTATCTCAACGCATTAAAAATTAAGCAAGCTTATTTACGCATCTTTTCAACTCCAATCTGTTTATTTTTAGTACGATTTTATTATATTAAGGGCCCCACGATCTGTCAAGCTTCGCACTGCAATGAAAGGATGCTGCTGCGAAAATTTATCGTCAGCCACTTGAACTTCATCTTGGAGCGTATTATGATTTTATGGAATGGACAGCCGGATCGGTTTATGATCCGGGAATATGGAACGGAGGAGTTTTATGAAATTTTATATCGTGGATGCGTTTACCGATACACTGTTTGGCGGTAACCCAGCCGGAATTGTAATCCTGGAAAAGGACGCCGACTTTCCCGATGAAGAGGTAATGCGAAAAACCGCCGCGGAGCTTCGTTACTCGGAAACAGCGTTTATCAAACAAACCGGCAAAAAAGAATTCAATATCCGGTATTTCACACCTGCCGCCGAGGTGGATCTCTGCGGACACGCCACCATCGGCGCCTTCTATGCACTTGCCGACGCCGGGCTGGCGGATTTTCAGTCATCCTATATCAATCATACCCTTGCGGGAAGTCTCAGCATTGACATGTCAAAAGGGTTGGTTCTGATGGACATGGCAGTTCCCCAGTACATCGGAGAAATTGCGGACCAGGATAAAAAAGCTGAGCTATACCGGATTATGGGAATCAGCGATGAGAATCAGGGAATCTTACGGAACAGCGAAAAAGCCGGTACTGTCCTGATTCCCGAAATGATTTCCACAGGCCTTCCCGATATCATCCTTCCGGTCCGGGACGAGGAGCAGCTTGCGGCCATTCATCCGGATTTTCCGGCACTTGCCGCGCTGTCAAAGAAATATGAAGTGGTAGGGGTTCATGCCTTTACACCGAATTCAAAGGACGGAGCTTTCCATTGCAGAAACTTTGCTCCGCTCTATGATATCGATGAGGAGGCGGCAACCGGAACCTCCAACGGAGCGCTGACCTATTATCTTTATCGGCACGGTTTGCTAAAATCGGGTTCGGAAAATCTTTTCATTCAGGGTGAAGCCATGAACCGCCCCTCGAAAATACAGAGTAGGCTTTCCGACGCGGGCGGAGAGGTATCCGTACAAGTAGGCGGATCTGCCGCAATTCTCGCAAAGGGCGAAATCAACCTGTCATAATGAAACGAACAAAGGTGAAGAGGGATTGACAGCTACGCGTCCTCCAGCTTCGCTCCGCACTTGGGGCAATAGTTGACCTCAAGCTTTATGCTTCTCAGGCTCACCTTCTGTTTCGGACGGTAAGCGCATAAAATACTGCTGACCGATTTTTCATCAAAGCCCACAAAGACCTGGTCCGGACGCGTAAATTGCTCATCGATGCAGGAGCAGCTGAATTTTTTCATTGTATCGCCTCCCTTTCGGTTCAAGGATATTATGCAGTTTTTTTACCAATTTTATTCTTTTTACTTCATTGCACGATTCTCAATATTATGCGACACGAATGTCTTTTATGCCGATCCCATATTGAAATTGTTTGGTTTTGCGTAGGCGACATTCGTGTCTTTATTTGTTTTTGTCTGCAGTTATTTTACTTGCCGAAAGGATTTCGGCCAAAAAAGGATACTGGGACAAGCACTCGTAACATATGTTATGATAGGAATATGTATGCCTATACTATATTCTTTATTGAAAAACCGCTGTTTGCCGGAGGTGGAGAAATGAAAAAACCATGGTATGAAATGACGAATGAGGAATTATGGCTCCTCTTTCCCGTTATACTGAGTCCCTATGATCCGGAATGGGACGGCTGGTACCGGGAGGAAGAGAATCAGCTTATGAAAATCATTGAAAAGCAAAGCATTGTCCGCATCAACCACATTGGAAGTACTGCGGTTTACGGTATGACGGCAAAGCCTACCATCGATATCCTTCTGGAGATCTCCACCGACACGGATACGGAAGAACTGGTCCGTAAATTGGAGGAAAACGGATATATCTTTACAGAGCAGCCTGACAATCCTCCCCCTCATATGATGCTTCTGAAGGGCTATACGGAAAAGGGATTCGCAGAAAAAGTCTATCATTTGCATATCCGCTATCCCGGAGATTGGAACGAACTATACTTCCGGGATTACCTGCGAAGGCACAAGTCCGTAGCCCATGAGTACATCCAACTAAAAAAGAAGCTGATTGACAGCTTCAGGAATGACCGCGACGGGTACACGGAGGCCAAATCAGAGTTCATAGAAAAATACACCGACCTGGCCAGAAAGGAATTCGGCGGCAAATATGCATGCAAATGACGAAATTCAACGCTTATCGTCTATTTGCGATAATGATTGTTGTCTATTCGCAATAAATGAGAAACAGCTCCTTTCTACTTTTTAACTCTAAGAAGAAAGAAGATTCCCAATCCGATCAGGACAATGGCCAGAATGAAATCTCTCGGTATCCAGGGAATAAAATCCCTGATCAGAACAAATGCGCCGAATAGGACCAGAATTACACCGAGCACCAGGGAAGTGTTCCTGTTGCTTTGCCTTCGCTCTGTATGATCAGCGGGGTCGCTCTCTCTCGTATAGGAGTTCTCGCTGGAATTGTATGACGGATTGGATGGTATTATAATTGCGGCGATGATATAAGCGATCAGGCCCGCTCCTCCTATCAGGGTGAATACCACCCATAAAAGCCGAATGATTACCGAATCTACCGCGAAATATTCTCCGATTCCGCCGCAGACTCCTGCCAGAACCTTATCGTTTGATGATTTATACAGTTTCTTATCCATTTCTCTCTATCCCCTTTTTTATAACTATCGACGGATTATGCCGCAAATCGATATCCTGATTCACTGCAATTCCATTATACAAAATATTCGTTCCAGAGCAATCTTATTTTCTAAAACGATTGAGATGAATCTCGCCCACCTGGTCGGGGGCCAGAGGCTGGCTGTAATAGTAACCCTGGACGTAGTCGCATTGGGCTTCTCTCAGTCTTTCCACCTGGTCTATGGTTTCAATGCCCTCCGCAATGACCGTAAGCCCAAGACTATGAACCAGCGAGATCAGACTGTCCATTACCTTCGTGTTTTCCATCTCAAGGAATCTGAGGTTCAGCGATCTATCCAGCTTGATTTTATCAACGGGCAGGAAGGTCAGGTAATTCAGCGAGGAATATCCTGTTCCGAAGTCGTCGATGGAAATTGCAATGCCCATTTCTTTCAGCCTCTTCAAAAAGACCATTGTGGCTTGCCTATTTTCCAGAAAGATGCTCTCCGTGATCTCTATTTCAATATAACGAGGTTCGATGCCGTTTTTCTTCAGGTGATGCTGGATAAAATTCAAATATCCGCTGTCATGAAGCTGATTTGCGGAAAAATTAATGGAAACAGGCTTCAGTTCCACGCCTGCCTGCTTCCAAAGCGCAAGCTGTCTGATCACTTTTTCCGTAACGATTCTTCCGATTCGTGCTATGGACCCGTTGATTTCTGCGATAGGAACAAATTCACCGGGTGAGAGGTCCGAATTCTTCAGCCGAAGCAAGGCCTCATACCCGTAAATCAGACAGGTCCTTAGATCGATCTGAGGCTGATAAACGATGTCAAACCCATCGTTTTCAATCGCCTCCTTCAGCAGCGTCTCTATTTTGGACTTGATGATCTGGCTGTTCATCATATGATTGTCGAAATATTGATACCCGTTTTTCCCCGCGCCTTTGACCGAGTACATTGCCAGGTCCGCATTCATAACCAGCTGGTCCACATCCCTGCCGTCCTCCGGAAACAGGGAAATGCCCATACTGAACCGGACTTCAATATAATTGTCGTCTATATTTATACTGGAGCTGAAAATATTCCGGATTTTTCCGATGAGATCGTCTATCTCACCGGGAATACCCTTCCGTACCTTCATGACAAGAAATTCGTCCCCGCCGAACCGGGAAACTATCGTGTCCTCATCCGTAATTTCCGAAAGCCTCAATGCCATGTGTTCGATGACCCGGTCCCCGAAAACATGGCCTCGAGTATCGTTAATACCCTTGAAATCATCCAGGTCCAACAGAAGCACCGCGCCTTTTTTCTGTTCCGCAAGCCTCTCATTCAGCAGGTCGGTGAACTGCCTCCGGTTGGGCAATTTTGTCAGCGGATCGTGAAGGGCCAGGAAGTTGATGTATTCATTCTGCCGGTCCACCTTTTCCAGCTGTTCCATAAGCTCTTTTTTGGATCTGGTCAGCTGCTCGTTTTTCGCGACAACTTCCTTGTTGGTTTCCTTCAGTTCGTCGAAATACTGATGAATCTTTGCAAGCAGAACATTCATGGAGTCGATAACTCCCCTAAACGGATTGTTTCTGGAAACCTCCAATGTCAATAGCTCGTTTTTTTCAATATTGATCTGCTGAATCTCCTTGTTGATATAGTTGACTTGATCCATAAACTCGGTATAGTTGTCATGCATATCCACCATGGCTGCAGCGACGGTTCCGATCTCGTCCCGCTGTCCGGCATACGTCTTGAGGTTCGCAGGCATATTGAAATCAAAATCGGTCATGCGGTTGATCACTGAGGAGATTTCCAGAACAGGAGTAGTAAACCGCCTGGATATCTGAAAAACGATCAGGACGATTAGCACAAAGGTCATGGCATATAAGGTGAGGAGGATTCTGGTGACTGAATCCGCCTTTTTCAGGATATCGTTTTTATCCGCCACAGATATGATATGCCACCCAGTTTTATCCGAGGTGACAACATTTATCACGCAATCAACCCCGTCAAGCTCCGCTTCAAAGACGGTTTCCGTTTCTATCCCCATGGCCTTGAAGCTCTCCAGACCTGCTTCCGCGGGGGTCTGCATGATCCACTCGGGATGCGTCGGACTGACAAGGAATTTATGATTAGGGCTCATGATCAGGATATGTCCCGAATATCCAAGCTTGATATTGTTGATCCTTGTCGTCAGGTTGTTCAGATTCACCGTGACTCCCAGCACTCCGATACTTTTTCCCTCAGCATCACTGACCCGCTTCGTAAAGCTCACCACCATCTCGCCTGACACCTCGGTGCGGTAGGGCTCTGAAATCATGACGTCGTCGCTGTAAAGGGAATATTGATACCACGGCCGCAGTCTTGGCTCATAGGGGTTTTCTGCCTGAAATCTGGGATATTCCATATAGCCTCCGTCTTCCGTACCGAGGAATACGAAGTTAATGGCTTTATGGCTGATTTTCACAAGGCGAAACTGTTCTTCTATGGCCTTTTCCACCTCGCTTGCCCTGTAATGAAAGGTTTCGCCTTCAAATTGGGTGTAATTCTGAAGGTTGTTTTTTGCGTCCTTAATGACGCTCAGGGAAGACAACAGATTGAGCTCCTCCTCCATGTCCGCAGCCAGAGATTCGTCGATCAGGTCGCTGATACGATAAAGAAGCTGGTTGGTGTTCTCAAGGTTGTTGTTGTAGAGCCATCTCTCCATATAGGACTTGAGGTAGAGTCCTCCGAGAATATAGGGGATCAGACATCCGAGAAAGATGGCAACTATGAGTTTGTTCCGAAGCGAGCTTTTAATCTTCAATGTTTCCCTCCCAGAGCATAATTATTCATATTATATATCGGCTTCTGTTTTCAAATTTTTAAGGAATATACTGAAATAATCCAGAATTTTTTTATTTTTTTCTAAAGATTTATGCTTTTGTGCCGATATAAGAGTCAGCGAACTTTAATCCTGACGATATGGAATCAATAAGATGTGTGGAACGAAATAAGTGTCGGCTTACAATAGCTGAAGTACAAAGGGTAAGAGCAACCGGAAAGCGTAAGGTTGTTTTTTCCGTGTTTCACTGTCAACAGTATGAGAGCATACTGTACTGATAAAGTATCAGAAAGGAGAGATAACCCATGAATGCTGCAATTTCAAGTGTTGTCAGGGCACAAACATCCAATTCCGCAACGGCAACCAAGATGGAACGGGAAACGATCAAGTCAGCAGAACAGTTGACGGGCGGACAAAACATCTCGGTTGAGTCAAGCGTTTCCTCAAAATACGATACCGTTGAGTTGAGCCGGCAATATGTGGAATATAAAACACAGGGGCAGAACAGCACATTGCATGATCAGACAAGCCAGTTGAATTCAACCTTAATCCGGCAGTCAGCTACGGGAAACAACAAGGAAATTATCTACAATTATCAACTGTATTCCTTTACGGAAAGGGAGCTGCTGGAGATGATGGAAAGCGGAAAGATCAGCAGAAAGGCCTATGAGCAAGAGCTTGCGGACCGCGAATCCTTCTTCACGACAGGGTTTCAAAATAAAAGAAGCGTTCGATAAAAAAATACTCCACGGCGTGGAGTATTTCTTTTTAGTGAAATATTTCATTTTGCAGGATTGATGTGCGCCGGCGATTATTTGATCTTTGCAATGTTCTTGGCCAGTTCCTTTTTCTGTTCTATATTTCCCAGCCGGTTGATCATGATCCTTTGCGCCTGCGGAGATCCGGCTCCATGCATGGATTCGGTACGATAACCCACAGCTCCGGTTCCAAGAGTTAAGTTCTCGATCAACCTCATGATGCGGAGTCTGTGCTCCGTTGGAACGGAATCGACTCCTCTGAGATACTTCTCTATGTAATGGCCCACCGCCTCGCTCCGGAAGTCCTTTTCCGATGGTTGGGTTACCATCAGTCCTCCCGCAATATCCTCGGCCAAACGGCACATTTCGTACGGAAATCTGGTCACGTTCTGCTTGCAGACGTTTGCCAGAAGCAGATCAATTAAATATGCGCCTGACGGCGTTGGCGCTCCTTCATAGGAACAGGCAAGAGCGGAGGAATAAATCGTCTCGTTCAGATGTGTCATCTCAATCAGCTTATCCCTGATATGGGACGCTCCCGCTACTCCGTTATATTCGGCAGCCAGTGCAGCTGCACCGATGAGCACATCTCCCACTCCGGATTTGCATGCATAGCTGGGTCTGTGATGTCCGGCAAACCGCTCCACCAGCATCCCGACAAATTCCGTCTCTCCGTTTAAAAATATCCTCTCGTTGGGAACAAAGACATGATCAAAGATAATCAGGGCTTCGTGTCCGCCGAACTGGCTGTTTCCCACGTCGATTTCAGTTCCCTCCAGCTTTCTCGTATCACAAGACTGTCGGCCGTAGATGATAGTGATCCCGTCCGAGTCGGTAGGTACGGCAAAAGACAGCGCATAGTCCCTGTCCTCCGGCTTCATGGCTATGGTGGGCATGCAGAGCACCTCGTGGGAATTCACGATCCCTGTCTGATGGGCTTTGCAGCCGTTGACCACAATGCCGTCCGATCTTCTCTCCACCACTCTCAGGTACAGATCCGGATCCTTCTGGTTGCTTGGAGATAGCCCCCTGTCCCCTTTGACGTCTGTCATAGCTCCGTCAACGACAAGATCATTCTCCTGCACATATGTGAGGAACCGATTGAACCGTTCCTGATAGTCGGTTCCGTATTTCTTATCGACTTCATAAGCCGTACTATATACTGCGTTGAATGCATCCTGGCCTACACATCGCTGAAAGCAGCAGGCCATCTTCTGTCCCAGCATCCTCTGGCGCTTTACCTTTTTTACCAGATCATCGTTGCTTTGGAACACATGGTTGAACAAATTAATCTTCTTTCCCGTAATGTGGGACTTTACCGTCATGAGATCCTCATACAGGGGATCCAGGGCCAGATCATAGGTCATGGCCACCGCATTCATGGACGGAATAATGATGGGATGATCCACCGGCGATTCAACCTTTTCCCCAAACATGTAAACATTCAGATTCAGCTTGCGAAGGCTTTCAATATACTCTTTTCCCGTCTTCAACATCGTGTAAATCTCCTTTCTCACCATGGATTAAAAATCGGCGACCGATTCATCGGTCCGCCGGCGATCCCGGGTTTAATGTAACAATACCCGGGATTTTCCAGTTTACACATTCGGGAGATTTGTCGGCCTCTCCGTCTTTTCCTTTCGGATAATGAAGCTGAGGTGCCGCCCGCAGGCCTTGTCCCTGCGGTAGGAAAAACAGTTGGGGCTGCTGAAGGTGCAGGTGCGGTCTACAAAAATATTTTCCGGCGGCATTCCCGCAAGCTCGCACTGTTTTTTTACGGTAAGCTGATTGTCGATGTGATATTTGCCTGTTTTCCCGTTGTAACTGATGTATGGATCCGCATACCCCAGCGCTTTGAATCGGTCCCGAACATCCCGGTCCACCTCAAAGGACTCCTGGCTGATGGCCGGACCGATGAAAACCCGGATATCCTCTGGCTGGTTGTGCTCGGATCGGATCAGCTGCTCCAGAACTCTGGGCACAATTTCATTGACCGTTCCTCCCCAGCCCGAGTGGATTACGCCCGCAAGTCCGGTTTTTTCATTGCAGAGGATCAGAGGGACACAATCGGCGGTAAAGCAGCACAGCACCAGATTGGGTTCATAGGTATACAAGGCGTCGGTATCGGAAATCGCGTCGTCCATGGCGACGGAACCCCGTCCCCTGTCTGCTTGGGTTGCCCTGTGGAAGTTGGCGCTGTGAGTCTGATGAGCGCAGACAAAGTCCCCCAGGCTGAAGCCAAGAAAGGTCGCCAGCTTCCTGCGGTTTTCTATGATTGCTCCCGTATTTTCACAGGTATGCAGCGCCAAGCTGCCCTCTTCCGGTTCCTCAGGGTCCTTCAGGGTGATCCCCGCCGTATATTTTTCGGAATCCAGGTAAATCTTTGTTTTCATAAGGCAGCCCTCCCTTTATGGTGTCGATTATTCTGGTCAATTACTCTATATACTGCATAATATTCCATATGCTGTCCTTCATTAATAAAATAATATCGTCCGGAAGCAGGTTTCTCAATCAAAATTTTACAAGGCGCCGGCTGGATTGACCAAGGCGATGGCAGGATTTAACAGGCCGCTCTTGAAAATCCTTCCCCAGGAAGGTATGATAGGGATTAATAAATCTTATCACACGAAATAGAGGAGGATACCATGAATATAAATACACTGGGCAGACAAAAAAAGATCGCATTGATCGCCCACGATCACAGAAAGAGGGATCTGGCCGAATGGGCTAAGAAAAACAAGGTGCTGCTGGCGGGGCATTTTCTTTGCGGAACCGGCACAACGGCGGCTTTGATCGCAGAAGAGACAGGGCTCCCCGTGAGGCCCTACAAAAGCGGCCCTCTTGGAGGTGACCAGCAGATCGGCGCTATGATTGCGGAAGGAAAGGTCGACTTTATGATCTTTTTCTGGGATCCGCTCAGCTCCCAGCCTCATGATCCGGACGTAAAAGCGCTGCTGAGGATTGCGGTATTATATGACATCCCCGTGGCGATGAATCAGTCCACGGCGGATTACCTTCTTACATCGCCTCTGATCCACGAGGAGCATGAGAGGCACATCATGAAGATGGACAGGCGCTGAAGGCTAAATGGTGGTGTAATCTGCATCAGGACGGAGGAGAAAACATGAAGCGTTCCCAAATTAACGCGCTGATAAAAGAAACGATCAGCTGGCTCGAAGAGCGGAAAATATACCTTCCCCCTTTTGCCTACTGGACTCCGGAGGACTGGGCTGAAAAGGGGCACGAGTATGAAGGCCTGCTGTTGTTTACCATCAGAAACGGCAATTTGACAAAACCTGAATACGGAAAGCCCTATGCGGAAAAAATACTGGTTTCCCAGGTTGATCAGATATCACCCAATCATTTTCACTGGAACAAGATGGAGGATATCATCAACCGCGGCGGCGGAACCCTGATGCTTCAGCTCTGGAATTCCACGCCGGAAGGCGGTCTGGCCGACACGGACGTAGCCGTCCGGATAGACGGGCGGGCTTGCGCGGTTCCAGCCGGCGGCGAAGTATACCTGAAACCCGGGGAAAGCATTACGCTGGTTCCCGGACAGTATCACCTGTTCACAGCCAAGGGGGAAAAGGTTCTTGCCTGGGAGGTTTCCATGGTGAACGATGACAATACCGACAACCGCTTTTATGAAGAACAGGCGCGATTTACATCCATCGAAGAGGATGAACCGGCGGAGTATTTGCTCTGCAACGAATACCCGGAGGCAAGATAACCATGTTTGATATCACCGCATTCGGCGAACTGCTGATCGATTATACCCCTGCAGGAAAATCACCGGCTGGAATGGACCTGTTTGAACAAAATCCCGGAGGAGCCCCGGCCAATGTGCTGGCCTGCGCTTCAAGTCTTGGCAGCCGGACGGCCTTTCTCGGAAAAATCGGCGCAGACATGCAAGGGCAGTTCCTTCGCAATACCCTGAACGCTGCAGGGGTTAACACCGACGGGCTGATCAGCGACGAAAACTGGTTTACCACCCTTGCTTTTGTCAGTCTTTCGGAAGGCGGAGAGCGCAGCTTTTCCTTTGCCCGCAAACCGGGCGCGGACACGATGATCCGCAGGGAGGAGCTCGATTTGTCCATCATCAGGAACAGCCGAATCTTTCATTTCGGCTCCCTGTCTCTGACGGACAATCCTTCCAGGGATACCACCAATTTTGCGCTTGGGGAAGCGAAAAAGGCAGGCTGCCTGATCTCCTACGACCCGAATTTTCGGCCTTTGCTTTGGAAGAGCAGGGATCTGGCCATAGAACAGATGAGATCCGTGCTTCCTTTTGTAGATATCATCAAGCTTTCCGACGAGGAGTCAGAGCTTCTTACCGGTCATAGCGGCCCCCGGAAAGCCGCCGAGCACCTGATCGGGGCCGGAATTCAGATTGTCGCCGTCACTCTGGGAAAAGCAGGCGCGCTGGTCGCAGGAAGGAGCGGATGTTGCAGGGTGACCGGCTTTCGTGTTGATGCGGTAGACACTACCGGCGCGGGAGACGCTTTTTGGGGGGCCTTCCTCTATTCCATCGACAGGCTCGGCAGCGCAGAAGGCTGCGGCGATATCCCAAAACGAAAAACGCTGCCGGGGGAAATCGGCATCTCACAGCTGGCAGAAATCACAAGGTTTGCAAATGCCGCAGCGGCCCATTGCGTAACAAAAAGGGGCGCGATTCCGTCAATGCCGCGACTCAACGATATTGAAAAAATCCTTCGAAGCAGCGAAGAACAAGGGAGCAGCCTTCCAGTCTGATTGTATCCTGTGAAACAGCTGTTTTGGAACATTTTATAGAGTTCCTACGTCCAATGAAGAAAATGGAAAAAGAGGTTGTTGTTATGAAACAAGGGAAAAGAACTTTGATCTGCAGTAGCATGGCAGTCGTGCTGCTGTTTTTAACAGGGCTGACCGGGTGTCAGCCGTCCTCTCCTGCGCAGAAGGATACATCCCCCTTAATCATGGAGGCGGAAGCTGCGGCCTTTGCCCCTTACCGGGAAGTGCCGGTCAACCTGAAGCCCTCTGTCGCGCCCTATCGGGTCGATGCCGATCTGGGCAACGTGACCAACAAGGATCGATTTATATTCTCTGATGAGTCGAAGAGGCTCCTTGTAAAAAACGGGTTTGTGGTGGTTCCCAGCGAGTGGCGGGAATTCTTCAGCATCTATGAAATTAATCGCTATGATTCGATTCCAAATTTTATTACCACCGACGCAATGCTGCATAATTATCACCTGTATTTCAGCCATCTGTTGCGAACACTGGAGAAAAACATGCTTCGGAGTGAGCTGAAAGCCTTGACGGAATCCATGCTGGCAAAAAGCCAGGACCACTATAAGGTGTTAAAAGGAACAGATTGGGAAAACGCTGCAAAACGCAATGTGGCCTTTTTTGCAGTGGCAGCCCGTCTGCTGGATCCAAAGGCGGAAATTCCCTCCTATGTCAAACAGGAGGTAACCAGCGAGCTGAAGCTGATTTCGGATCATCAGGAAACCTTTACACCCTCTCCTGTGATGAGAATCGGAGCCGGGGATATTGACAATCCAACGGAAGAACCGCTTGAGGATTACACCCAGTATATTCCCCGGGGACATTACAATAAATCCGAAGAACTGAAGACCTATTTCCGGGCCATGATGTGGTATGGGCGAATGACCTTCCGGGCTGTCAATGAGGACGAAACCAGATCGGCGGCCCTGATGACCCTGCTTCTCAGCAATCAGCAGGATTACGACCGCTGGAACAGCATTTATGAGCCCACCAACTTCTTTGTGGGAAAAAGCGATGACCTGGGAATGATTCAATACTATCAGCTGCTAAAGGACTCCTACGGAGAAATTCCATCCCCGGAGAAACTGGCTGAAAACGGCAAGCAGTGGACGGCATTTCGGAATGCGCTTGATAAATTGGACCCTCCTGCGCTGAATTCGATACCCATCTATGACGCAACCATCCAGCCTGACCGGGAAAAAAATATAAAGGGCTTCCGCTTTATGGGCCAGCGATTCACACCGGACGCTTCCATTTTCCAGCGGCTGATCTATCGCGAAGTATTGGAAAACGAAAAGGATGAGCGACGGATGCTCCCCAACGGACTGGATATCCCGGCAGCCATTGGCTCCCAGGAGGCTTATTCCATTCTTGAGGAACTCGGTGAAACAAATTATCAGAAATACCCGGAGAACATGGCAAATCTCCGAAGAGATATCGACTCTTTGGATGAGGGCATATGGACCCAGAACCTGTACTGGACGTGGATGTACACGCTGAGTCCTCTCACAGAGCCCAAAGGAGAAGGTTACCCCTCCTTTATGCAGAATCGTGCTTGGGACAGAAAGCAGCTTGAAACCTATCTGGGCAGCTGGGCTGAGCTGAAGCACGATACGGTCCTCTACGCAAAGCAGGTTTATGCGGAAATGGGCGGCGGTGAGGAGCCCCAGGACGACAGAGGCTATGTAGAGCCCAATCCGATGGTTTACGGCCGTCTTGCCGCTCTCACCAGAATGACCATAGAAGGCTTGGAGCGTAGAAGCCTGCTGGAGCAAAGCGCCGCCGATTCCCTTGCTTTGATGGAGGAGCTGGCCTTAAAGCTTAAGGTCATTTCAGAGAAGGAGCTTTCCGGCGAACCTCTTGACGATTCGGAATACGAACTGATCAAAAGCTTTGGCGGACAGCTGGAGCATTTCTGGCTGGAAGCGATGAAGGACGAGGGCGTGGATCATCCTTCCGCTGTCTATGAAAATCCAGCGGCACTCATCTCCGACGTAGCCACAGATCCAAATGGCAGCGTTCTGGAGGCGGGTACCGGATTCATCAGCTATATTTACGCAGTAGTGCCGGTGGATGGTAAACTGCGCATTGCCAAGGGGGCCGCTTATTCCTATTATGAATTCCCATGGCCGGCTGCAGACCGGCTGACGGACGAAAAGTGGAAAGTCATGCTGGAAGAAGGAAATGCTGCCCCGCGGCCCTATTGGACCCAAAGCTATACGGGAACTTTGGAGGATACCGGATGGTAACCAGATGGCTTCTGCGGCCAGGAGCTTTGCTTATCCTGTTCCTGGCCGCTGCTTTCATGATATCCGCTTCCAATATCTCCGGTTCCATTTCCCGCACAGAAGGTGATCTGGACGCCGATGGGGTCATCGAGGAGTATTTTCTGGAAAACGGGTCCCTCACAGTGAAAGAGGGACCCTTACTGCTCTGGAAATCGCCGGAGGATTGGAACATTGACAGCTTCGCTTTGGGAGATGTGGATCATGACAATCAGGTCAACCTGGTCATGAGCCTTTGGAAGGAGGGCAGTTTCTCAGAAATCCGCCCCTTCTGGCACTCCGGCGAGGACAACAGCTACAAGAATCATCTGTTTGTATATGAGCTTGCGGAAAACAGGTTTCAGCCCGTCTGGTGTTCCTCGGACCTGGACTGTCCGATCCTTTCCTTCACCATTCGGGATGATGATGGTGATGGTCGGGCGGAGCTGATCGTTAAGGAGGGACGCTATCGAAAAATAGCCGGAGAGCGTTATGGGATCGAGCCCGGCGGGCCTGTGAGGACTGCGGTCTGGCAGTGGAAGGAATGGGGTTTTTCACTTGAAAATGCCATTGATTTACGATAAAGTGAAATTAGAAAACCAAACCCTGTCAGTTGGAAAGAGTGGTGCTCATGTATTTAACGGTTGGTGAAATATCGAAGGTTTTGGGAATCTCCAGCGAAATGATCCGTTTTTATGTCAGAGAAGGGATCATTACACCAATGAAAAATGAAGAGAACAATTACTGGGAATACTCATCCACCGATGTCATGGTGCTGTCGGACATCCTGTTTTACAGGGATCTGGAACTGCCCTTGAAGGATATCAAGAGTATCCTGAACGGTCTTCCGGTGGAAGAAATCGGCAGGATCATCGAGGAACGGAAAAAAGACGCCGAGGAAAGCATTAAGAGATACCAGAATGTATTGAACAAGCTGGAGGAATGGGAAGAATGGTACCGGGATGAGATGGATCTCATCGGGAAGTATAAAATCGGAAAAATGCCTTCGGAGCTGAGAAAGGCTGGATATTTGGACGAGGAGGACCACATTGCGATCTATCTGAAAAGCGGGCTTAAAATTCACAGAGAAGACTGGATTTATGTGTCCCTGTCCTTTTACTGCAACATTTTCGATGAAGAAATCAAAATGAAGCGATATCTTTCCGTAAACAAGACCCGGGAAACAGAGCAGAGCAACTGCGGAGACGATGTAATCGAAGAAAGCGCGGACCGCTGCATCTACACCCAGGTCCATTACAGCGACGATGTGCTTGCCATGATCAATCCGCTGATCCAGTATGCCAGGGAAAACGGCTACCAGCTGACCGGTGAAATCTACGGGAGAGAAAACACCAACTACTTTATCGATGGAAAACGTCTCGGTCTGTACCGGCTCTACGCGCCGATCAAATAGCCTGTCATGCCGGTGAATAAATTTAAAAAACCTCTTGACCTCGGAGTTGCTCCGAGGTTTATTCTTTTTTTAAAGCAATCAAGGAGACAGACGAAGAAGAGAAAAATGATCGGAAAGCAGGAACAGAAAAGATGAATATGTACAATCATACTATTGATATGGATGCTGCCCGCCGAAATAAGATTTTGACTCAATATCTGAACGACCGACAGGCGGACATGATTCAGGATGTCTGCGATTTTGTGAGGATTCCAAGCGTTTCCCACGACCGGGAAAAAGTCAGGGAAGCGTTGGACCATATCCTGAATCTGGCAAAGGGCTTTGGTTTTCACACAAAATCCTGTCTTGACGGCCAGGTGGGAGTTATCGAGACGGGCGAAGGGGACGAGGTTTTGGGAATCCTTTCCCATGTGGATGTGGTCGGCCCCGGAAACATGGATCAATGGAAGACGGATCCCTTTGATCCGGTTGTCAAGGACGGCAAAATTTTCGGCAGAGGCACCCTTGACGACAAAGGCCCCGCCATTGCCAGCCTTTATGCCATGCGCGCGGTATGCGAACTGGGCCTTCCCCTGAAAAAGCGGATTCAGCTGATCCTGGGAACTCAGGAGGAGGTTGAATGGACCGACATGGAAGCTTATGTCAAGCAGTACCCTCTGCCCGACTATGGTTTCACGCCGGACGGGGAATTTCCCATGTGCAATATTGAAAAAGGAGGCCTCGATCTAAAACTGGTCTTTCCGCTGGAGACGGGAAATCCGGCTGGAAAACTCTCATCGGGCAGTCATGATCTGCCTGACGGCAGATATCTGACCCGGATCGAAGCCGGCACCGCCTCCAATGTGGTTCCGGGTGCCTGCAAAGCGCAGATTACGGAATACAGAAGCGGAAAAGCGGAGCAAACCGTCATAGAATGTCGGGGGAAGGCGGTCCACTCCTGCCAGCCCGAAAAGGGAGAAAACGCGATTTTTATTATGGCGGAGCAGCTTAAGTCTTTGGAGCTTAACGAAAATAGACTATATTCCCTGCTCAGAATGATCCAGGAAAGGCTGGGCGATGTGTACGGGGGAGGTCTCGGTCTGTGCTCGGAGAGCGAATACTATAACGGGGAATTTGTCCACAGAAATGTCTTTTCGCCTACTTTGTTGAAGACGGAAAACGGAGCTCTGGAATTGAGTGTAAATGCCCGTTTCCCATACGGAGCCAACGTTAACGAGATCATTGATTGTTTTCAGGAAATTACTGGTGAATTCGGAGGTGAAATAGTTCATACCGGAATTCTTCCCGCAGTATATGTAAGTAAGGAAAAACCATTTATCAAAGCCTTCGTCGATGCCTACGACCAGGTAAGCGGACGTAAAAACGAATTTGTCCTGGCTTATGGAGGCTCCTATGCCAAGGCAATGCCCAACATAGTATCCTGGGGGCCGATTTTCCCCGGCGATGAGGATACCTGCCATGAGGAAAACGAGTACATTTCGATTTCTTGTCTTATGGACAACGCGAAGATCTTTGCCGCGGCAGTCAGCAGCATTGTTCTCTCGGCGGACTCTTATAAATAAGGTCTGCTCCATTTAATACATTGATTCCCGCATGGGATCAATCCTCTTGAAGCATGTTGCTTGCAGCATGTGATAATCGCAATTATTTTTATAAAAAGAAAGGAGAAAAAAATGGAAACATTCGGATTAATTTCTCTGATCCCGGTCGTGGTAATCCTTGTTTTTGCCATCATTACAAAGGACACGTTCATCTCCCTCTTCCTGGGAGTTGCTTCGGGATTTATCATCGTCGCGTACGGTCATCCTCTTAATGCGTTTAACGGATTTGTCGATGGACTTTATACCGTGCTGGCGGACGGCAACACCGCATGGGTCTTGATGTTGTGCGGATTATTTGGCTCGCTGATCATGCTCATGCAGGAATCGGGAGGCGTTCTGGGCTTCTCAAATATGACCCACAAGCTGCTGAAGACAAGGAACGCATCTCTGATCGGTTCCTGGATTCTTGGTATTATCGTTTTTGTTGATGATTATCTGAATTGCCTGGCTGTGGGAGCTGCAGTAAGAGATATTACCGACAAGCAGCGAGTATCAAGGGAAATGCTTGCCTACATCGTCAATTCAACAGGTGTTACGATCTGCGCCATCGTACCGATCTCCACATGGGCGGCCTTCATGAGCGCCCAGATGGAAACAGCCGGAATGACGCAGGGTATGACCCCGGCCAGCGCCTACGTTCACTCGATCCCCTTCGTATTTTACGGATGGCTTGCAGTGCTGGTCGTACCGCTGTTCGCCACCAGAATCCTGCCTCTCTTCGGTCCCATGAAGGCTGCGGAGCAGCGAGCCATGGAAATCGGCGAGGTCTTCTCTGAGGCTTCCAAAAAGGCTCTTGTGGAGCTGCCGGATCAGGAGAAGAAATTTGAAGGCAAAAACTGCAGAGCAATCAACTTTATTGCTCCGATCCTTGTGGTTGCAATACTGACCATTATAACCGAGGACATTTTGATCGGTTTGTTTGCCGCCATCGGCGTAGCTTTCCTCATGTACATACCTCAAAGGCTCATGACCATAAAGGAATTCTTCTCCAACATCATGGGGGGCTTGGTGGATATGTTCCCGACTCTGCTTATCATCATCCTCTCCTATACGCTGATCGAGGTAAACACCCAGCTGGGATTGATCGACTTTGTGGTGGAACTCGCTCTGGATACTGTCAATCCGTCCTTGCTGCCCGTCACGATCTTTGTGATAATCGGACTGCTGTCATTTGCTTCCGGAAGCTTCTGGGGCCTGGCCGCCATCGCATTCCCCATCGTTGGGCCTTTGGCTGAAGCTCTTGGCGTCAATCCGTTCCTCTGCGCGGGAGCTCTGATCTCAGCAGTATGCTTCGGAGGACACATCTGCATGTATTCCGATACGGTAATACTTGCATCCGCGTCCACTCAGGTTACCAACGCCGAATACTTCAGGAGCTCCGGCCCTCTTGTCGTGGTACCCTTTGTACTCGCGGCCATCTTGTTCGCGATCTTTGGTTTCGTAATGTAGCTTAGATCAGTGAAAATAACGAAATTTCCTACTTAACAAAAAGGGGCTGCGCACCGGCCATTTTTCAAACGCCGGTGCGACAGCCTCTTTTATTATGAAAAGGATTATCACGATTTCTTATCTCACCTGCATGCCTGTCAGGATTTTTTCGATTTCCTCTGCCGGCATCGGTTTATAGCAGTAATAGCCCTGGATCTCATCGCACATCCATTCATTGAGGAAGTCATACTGATATTTTGTTTCAACCCCTTCGGCGATAATCTTGAGATTCATGTTTTTTGCAAGGCTGATGATCGCCTTCGCAATTGCCTGGTCTTTTTCATTCCCTTCTATTCCATGAACAAATTGCATATCCATTTTTACCCGGTCAATGGGCAAAATTTTCAAACGACTCAAGGAAGAATATTCGGTTCCAAAATCATCGATCGATATGGAAACTCCCAGGGTTTTCAGCCTGGACAAAACGCTGATCGTCGTATCCGCATTATTGCATGCTACGCTTTCTGTTATCTCCAACTCCAGAGATCCCGGTGATAAGCCCGTCTTTTTCAAGATTCTGTCTATCTGCTTCACAATACCGGGATTATTCAGTTGATGCACCGATATATTCACTGCCATCCGCAGACCCGGATGCCCTTGCGTCTGCCATAGCTTGCCCTGTCTGCACGCATTCTCAAGGACCCATTCACCGATGGAATTGATCAGTCCAGTCTGCTCCGCCAAAGGAATAAAGACATTGGGGCTTATGATCCCTCTTTCCGGAAGCGACCACCGAAGCAGCGCCTCCACCCCTGCGATAGAATTTGTATCCAGACGTATCAAAGGCTGATAATAGATCTGCATCTGTTCCCTTTCAAGCGCTCTGTAAAGAGAATTGGTCAGCTTCATCTTTTCTGAAACCTCTTCCTTCATATCTCTGGAACATATGAGATAGCGGTTTTTCCCCATTGATTTCGCGTGATACATCGCGGTGTCGGCATTTTTAATCAACGTATCGGAATCCCTCCCGTCCTGCGGATAGATTGCCACGCCGGCGCTGAGTGTGATAAAGAACTCCTGTCCATTGAGATAAAGCGGTTTGCGTATTTCATCCATGAGCTTATCCATGATTGCAACAGCATCCTGTGTCCCGGAAAGCAAATTCAGCATGATCACAAACTCGTCGCCGCCGAAGCGGGCGACGGCGTCAAAGCTTCGAATGTTGTCCGAAAGTGTTTTTGCAACCTCGGAGAGAAGCCTGTCACCGAGAACATGCCCCATGGTATCATTGAACGTTTTAAACGAGTCAAGGTCAATGAAAACAACTCCGACCTTTTTTTTCATTCTCTCGCTCTCCTTGAGCGCCTGTTTCAAGCGCTCTTCAAAAAGGATGCGGTTTGGCAGCTGTGAAAGCTGATCGTGATAGGCGAGGAATTTTATTTTCCTCTCATTCTCAATTTTTACCAGCATGTCGGAGACGATATTCGCTGCAATCTCCGTAAATTCAGCCGAATCTAAATTCCATTCACGCAAGGGCTTAGAGGAATTGTAACCCATGAATCCTATAATTCTGTCCTTTTCCTTGATCGGCAAGCTGACCAGCGCGCGGACATTTTGCTCCGAAAGCATCTTTTTTAATTTCCCTGCCATCGACGGCAGCAGCCTGGTATCAGAAATTTTTACAATCCGTTCCGTCTCGAACCGTTTCATCATGATTCGATGGATTTCCTCGGGCAGATTCTCAAAGCTCCCCATCAGGGACGTCGCCCCTTTCGCCAGCCATTCACAGGAATATTTGATCTTAGTGGAATTCTGTTCAAATAAAACGACGTACGCCCGTTCGCATTTAATAAATTTTCCGCATTTCTCCAGAATATTGTATAGGATTTCCTCAATGTTCCATTCCCGGGCGGAGATAAAATCTCTCGAGATTTCTGTCAACAGGGTCTGCTTTTGCACATGCAAAGAATTTTCTCTCAGCTTCGTGACATAAACGTTGTTGACAAAAGCGGAAAGAAAAACTGCGATTCCAATAAAGCCAAGCCTTACCATGTAATCCGCCTCATTTACCTCCACGGGAGTGGCTGGCGCGATTGCCCAAACAAGAATTTGGGTCATCGCGGATGACAACGATATGGTTATGAGCAGGATTTTTCTGTCGTAGAGCAGGCAAACGATAATCAACAGGAAAATAAACGCCCAGATCGTAATACTGCCGTATTTTACAAATCTTAATGTAATGAGGGGGATGATAAGGGAGTAAGAGACAGCGACCATCATTTCCTTAATGATGCCATTGAATCTAAGTCTGTGAAGGGTTAGAATTAAAACGGCGACCAGCAATAAAAACAGACTGAATCCGTTTATATGGGAAAGGCCTGCTTCATCATAGAGCAGGCTTTGACTAAAGAGGTTCAGAAAGCTTCCTATGACAAAACCCAGGCTGAGGAACCAATAGACATTGTTATTTACATCGTATGTAATTTCAAATTCGTAATCGGCAGCCCCCGGGCTGATCGAACCATGCCGGCTTACCAAATATGCCATCGCTCCAATCGGCAGCAAGGAAAAGACTGGAGAAACCTGGGGAATGATAATATTAAACTGTTCCAGCACAAGATCCGACAGGATTCCAAGGGCATAGGACACTGCAATGCAAATTGCAAGCAACGTTACCTGTGATCGTTGGACTTTATCCCGGGAATGCATTCTCGTATGAAGCAGCACAGCTAGATTCGCGACGGTGAAGCCAATCAGATATGCATAAAACAAGTAGTCCCATCCATCATTTCGAACAAGCGGAGTCCATCCATATGCGGTATGAATGAGCATGTCCGTATTTTGCCCGAAGGCCGGTAGAACCGTGAATGCAAAAATTATTAATAGTCCGGGAAGATATAGGACCGGATAGATCCATAACCTTTTCAGTATTCTTTCCCTTCCGGTCAACAGCAAGTTGAAATGCAACAGAAGTCCCGACATTGGGCCCCATCCGATTGGAGCAACCAAATGTCCGATCAGACTGATCTCCCCGTTTTTGGCCGCCACTGTAACCGCAAGACCAAGGGACCAAATGCAAAGAGCGCAGCAAATGACGATCAACAATTTGTTGATCATGGTTGTTAATTTCCCGTTTGTCGCATATAACCCACAGGCAAATGCAGTTCCACCGCTAGTCAGGAGCAGTATCCCGAAGATTGTTTGAATATCCATTCGCTCTCACAGTTTTTAATCGGGTTCTGTAGATCTTGTTCTGATACCCGGAATCTCCCCTATATCACCTGTATCGACAAAATACAATAAATAATTAGCTACTTTTTTTCTTCAATCAAAAAACCTGGCTGCTTTTATGTGAAATCTCCACTGCAAACACAGAAATCCGTTCAATCACTTGCAATCAGTCGTTCGGCTTCCTTCACGGGTAATGGCTTGCTGATATAATATCCCTGGATCATATCACATTCGTTTTCCTTCAAAAATTCGTATTGCTCCTTCGTTTCCACTCCCTCGGCAACGACCTTAAGGTTCAGCCCGCGCGCCAGGTCGATGATGGCACAAACAATCTGTGAGTTCCGCTCTGTGGCTTCATATTCGATAAACGATTTGTCGATTTTCAGAGTGCTGATCGGAAGTATCCGCAAATAGGTCAGTGAAGAATAGCCTTGGCCAAAATCATCCAGGGAAATGGAGATTCCCATTGCTCTGATTTCATTAAGCTTGTTCAAGCTGGCTTCCAAAGAATCCAAGAGAATGTTTTCTGTTATCTCCAGCTCCAGGTTCTCTGCCTTCGCTCCGGTTTCATCAAGAATACTCCTGACGGTTTCAACAAAGTCATTCTGCCTGATCTGCACGGGTGAGATATTGATTGAGATATTAATATTTTCATATCCCTCTGATTCCAGCTTCGCTGCAAATAAAAAGCTTTCCTTTAGCACCCAGTTTCCCATCGGTACAATGAGTCCGTTATTCTCTGCGCATTTCACAAATACAGACGGGGGAACCTGTCCCAGCTCTGAATCGTTCCATCTGATCAGCGCTTCGAACTTGCAGATTCTTGACGTTTTTATATCGATAATAGGCTGATAGTACAGTGTGAAGTCCATATCCTTCACCGCAGATCTCAGCCGGTGATCCAGGAGCAATTTTTCCTTAGACCCCTCAATCATTTCAAGATTAAATAATATCAATCCATTTTTCCCGTGGTTTTTGACATAGTACATTGCAATATCTGCGTTCTTCAATAAGGTGTCATAATCTTCCCCATTTTCAGGGTAGATTACGATGCCGCCGCTCAGGGTAATGTGGAATTTCCCCTCCGTCAGGCTGATGGGCACCGTCATTCTCGCAGCCAGTGCCGCGGCAAAGTCCGCAATTTTATCATGGCTGTCAATCTGATTGAACAGGATGACGAATTCGTCTCCCCCCTGGCGGAATACCATATCTTCTTCGTTCGTGATCTCCCTCAGAATTTTCCCGACTTCAACCAGTAGCAGGTCTCCTTCTCTATGCCCAAAATTGTCGTTGATGGATTTGAAATCATCTACATCAACATAGATCAACGCCCATGGGGTGTCGGCCTCGCTGTTGATCTTATGATTGATATATTCCTTCAGATAGGCTCGGTTGGGAAGATTGGTCAGTTCATCATAATAGGCGGCTTCCCAGATTTTTCTCTGGTATTCCTTTAATTTTGTTATGTCGGTATGGGAACCGACAATTTTGAAAGGCACCCCGGATTCATCGAAAATTATTTTGGCTTTCGTGGAAATCCATACGATGTCTCCGTTCTTATGTTTAACCCGGTACTCGATCATGGAAAGATCCTTCCTGTTTTTTATCGATTCTATGACTGCCCTGGTTACGGAGTCTTGATCCTCCTCCAGAACAATTCGACTCCAGGCCTCCCTGTCTTCTATTTCCGTTGGTTCATAGCCGAGCATTTCCTTTAATCCGCCGGAATAATGGATCTGTCCGTTTTCTGCGTTCCAATCCCATATAATATCGTTTGTTGCTTCCGCAACCAGTCGATACTTTTCCTCGCTCAGCCGCAGATTTTCATGAGCTGCAGAAAGCTCGGTCAGCTGGAATTTCAACTGCTCATCGATTGCATAAAGCTGTTCATACAAAGCTTTAAGCTCTTCATTCGCCTGATTTGCAGCCAGTTCAGCCCTTCGCCTCCTACCGATATGCCAAAGCAATAAAACAATAAATATAGAAAGAGTGGCAATCAAAATAATCGTTCCGATTACCAGCGTCTTGTATGTTTCGAAAAAAGAAAAGGGCTTGTTAATGATCGTGCTGCCCTGCGGGAGAATATCCAGCGGAATCTTGAAGCGTTCAAGCTGCTGATAGTCGAAGACACACGCGGTAAGATGTTTATCACTATTCTCCATCTCATGAATCGACTCCCCCTTCAGAAGCCTTATGCCAAGTTCTGCCGCATTTCTCCCGGTTTCATTCCCGGTCAGCAGACACCCGCCTAGCACACCGTTTCCCAATCGGTAATCCTGGAGATCATAAACAGGAACAGAGCTTGCTCTGCTGATCAGCTCAGAAAATTTATCTGCCGGAATCGTATAACCGTTTACGTCGGAATGGTATGCCCCCAAAAGGACAATACTGTCATCATCCAGTTTCGAAACTTCATTCATGATTTGATTAATTGTAAACATATTCAAATAGCGGATCTCGTATCGGCTCTCCTTTAGAGCATCTACAATCAGGTCCTTGGAATCGATGCCCGACCTGGAATTATCGTATATCACATATATTTTTTTGATTCCCGGATTGATCTTGGCAGCTACGCTGATAGTTGTCGCAGGATCAAGCACCTCATAAATTCCGACTACACTGTCTGTATCTTTCAAGATCGATGCAGCCGTATCCTTTGTTACTCCGCTGAATACGATCGGCGCGTCAGAAAACAAGTCCTTGCGATGTTTGATGGCAAATTCCAAGGCTGCATTGTCCGTTGTAAAAAGCAAATCGATTTCCGTATTGGCATATTTGAGCTTGTACAACTCATACAGCATCTCCAGGTTGTCTGGCCCGGGGTGATATTTTGTATCCATATACTCAACAAAAATCAAAATATCATCGAATTCTTTTTTCAGACTCTCAGTGATAGCGTTCGACTGTTCACTGGTCCAACGATATCCTTCTTCATAGGAATTTAAGATGAGAACTCGCTTAAACTCTGTTTCGGGTCTTTCTTCAAGGGGCTCCAAGGCATGAGAAAAGGGCTTCAGGCCGTTGATCATCAACGCCAGACAGATGAGCATGACGGCGACGGCTGCTATTCTGAATCCTTTCCTAATCAAGATCATGATTTCCTCCATATGTTCTTCCTTATCTCCCTTTTACAGCGCTCTCGCTTTTTTATTATGTACCCAATGGGGTTGCAAAATAAACAACATTCGACTATTTTACGTCCGTTTCCTCCCTACGTTGTCATACTTTCCCAGACTGAATATAAAGAAAAAAGACATCCCGAATGGAATGTCTTTTTTCTTAAACCGGCAACGTTCAGCGCTACGCGCCTCACTCCGACTCGCTTCGCTCTCTTTATCCTTAATTTTGCTTCGCTCGCTGCTGTCCTGTTTTGCATTGTGGCTAAAGCCACGCAAAACAGGCACCTGCCTCGCCAATTGGCGAGCAGCTTGGTCGCCGAAATTATATGTCATTAAATTAAGAAAAAAAAGATACTCC
>JAEZLP010000053.1 GCA_023415235.1 Bacillota bacterium | reverse complement strand
TAACATTCATGACACTGCCTCCAACTTGTACTATTACTAGAAAAACTATTACAAGTTTTTCGAGTTCTTTGGAGTAGTATCTCATATTTTAAAAGTGACTTCCATGTACGGCTGGTTTACCGTTTACATAATGTTATTAGCCTGTACTTCTCCGTAAAGCCGGAATACCGCAGAAATGCAGTATGGCTGATGAACGATGAAACAGCACTTGCTCTGCGAACTCTCAAGGACAGCACAGGTAATTACCTCTGGAGGGATAATGATGATACCATTCTCGGAAAAAGAGTCATCATCTCCGAATATATGCCAAATGCTCAATCAGACAGCAAGCCTATAGCCTTTGGTGACTTCAGCTACTACTGGGTTATTGGTAGAAGTCCTGTCAGTTTCAAGACGCTCTCAGAGAAGTTTGCCCTGCATGACCAAATTGGCTACCTTGCCTTTGAGTTCCTTGACGGAAAACTCATCCGTCCGGAGGCAGTAAAGGTTATTCAGATAAACACAGAAATCAATGGTTAATAAAAAGATAGTAGGCACAGTGGATATTCTGCTGTGCCTATTTTCTCTAAAAATGTACTTTTTCAAGACGGAATATACACTGAATTATAGCTTATTATAACCGTTTTATTGCGATTGTGCCTTTAATACCCCGTTTGAATTCGCGTTTTTTTGCGTATTACCCCACGCCCGTTGTCCATGCAAAAAGGTGTAGAGATCAGACCACCCCCTACCGGTCAATAAACAATATAAAGGGAGTAACAATTCGTTACGCCATATCGAGAGGAGGAATCTCTATGAATGAAAAAACCATTAGCGTTACCGAAAAAGTAATCGGTGACACTCTCTATATTATAGAATCGGCAGTCAGTAGCACTGCCAAAGAAACCGCTTATGACAAGCTGAAACGCATGATACTTAATGACATCGTGAGCCTTAAAATAAAAAAGGCTTCTTAAACTAAATAACTTGACTTCTTCACAGTAGTACGGGAATATAGAGTACCGCTTGAAGACTGTCGGAAAGGAGGTAAATATGAATAACAGACAGTCTTATACTGCTGTGAAGAACAACGATAAAATAACCGCTCTGTATTGCCGTCTCTCACGGGATGACGAGTCTCAGGGTGATTCTAACAGCATTAAAAACCAGAAAACTATTTTACAGAAGTACGCTGATGACAACGGTTTTTCTAACACAGAATTCTTTGTGGATGATGGGTACAGCGGTACAAACTTTGACCGACCGGATTGGCAGCGTCTTTTATCCCAAGTGGAAGAAGGCAACATCGGCACCGTTATTGTAAAGGACATGAGCCGCCTTGGGAGAGATTATCTTAAAGTTGGTTACTATACCGAGGTACTATTCCCTGGCTCTGATATCCGTTTCATAGCCATAAACAACAATGTGGACAGTGCCAATCAGCAAGATAGCGATTTTACACCATTTCTTAATATCATCAACGAATGGTATGCCAAGGATACGAGCAAGAAAATCCGTTCCGTCTTTAAGTCAAAAGGTCAATCCGGCAAGCCTCTTTGCACTAATCCGCCTTACGGATACATTAAAGATCCGGCAGATAAAACCCATTGGATTGTAGATAAAGAAGCTGCCAAGGTAGTAAAAGAAGCATTTCACTTGTGTATGCAAGGTTATGGTCCTACACAGATTGCCAAAGAGTTTAGCAAACGCCGCATAATGAATCCAACGGCTCATGCTAAGGCAAATGGAGTAAATATCCCGGACAATAGAGGCCATGAGGATGATTATATCTGGCGAGGCAGTACAATCGTTCATATGCTTTCAAGGCAGGAGTATTTAGGGCATACGGTCAACTTCAAAACTTACCGTAAGTCTTATAAGCAGAAAAAGCAGATGAAGAATGACCCGTCAGAATGGATGATTTTCGAGAATACCCACGAAGCAATTATCGAAGAGCCTATGTTCGAGGTAGTGCAGAAAATACGAGATGGAAGACGCAGGCTTACGCCGATGGGCGAAATGCCAATCCTCTCTGGTATGCTCTTCTGTGCTGATTGTGGCAACAAGCTATACCAAGTACGCCACAGAGGTTGGGAACATGACAAAGAGCATTTTGTGTGTGCTACCTACCGTAAAATAAAAGGCGGCTGCAGTTCTCACCAAATAAGAAATGTTGTAGTTGAGGAATTGCTCCTTGACGGTATCCGCCGGATAACAGCTTTTGCCAGAGATCATGAGGACGAATTTGTGGAGATGGTCACCAAGAAAACAAGGATAAAACTTGACAAGAGTATGCGTGACGGAAAACGAGAATTAGAGCAATCACAGGCTCGTATCAAAAAGCTAGATGAAATTATCCAAAGGCTCTATGAGGATAACATCGAGGGTAAAATTTCCGATGAGCGTTTTGCCAAGATGACTGCTAATTATGAAGCTGAGCAACAAAACCTTGAAAGCCGATTGGTAGAACTAAAATCCACTATGACTTCAGAAAAGGAAAGCGCACTGGGTGTAGACCACTTCCTAACCTTGGTAAGAAAGTACACAGATATAAAGGAGCTCACAGCGGAGATTATCCGGGAGTTCGTTGAAAAAATCCATGTTTACAAGGCAGAACGCATTGATGGCAGACGAGTACAGCGTATCAAAATCGTCTATAACTGCATTGGCGAGTTTGACCCACCGGTTTCTACATCCACCACTGAAAAAGAAAAATCGGCATAGCCGGTAACACTACCAAACTATGCCGATATTTTTCAAAGATTAAAAATCCCTAAGACTAACCCTCTAACAGCGGTTTTTTTTATGAAAGATGTAACAGGAAGTATGTATTTTACGGAAACCCGGCTTACTGGACCTTGGAAAGCCGTATCAGCTCCTCCGCACTTTTCAGGGTGGTGTCGGTAATGTTGATGCCTCCCAGAAGTCTTGCTATTTCAATAATTTTTTCCTTGTCGTCAAGGGGACTGACCGTAGTCAGAGTTGCTTCGTTCACAGCTGCCTTGTCAATCTTGAAATGGTGGTCTCCGAAGGCGGCAATCTGAGGCAGGTGGGTAATGCAGATGATCTGGCGCCTTTTTGAAATATCCGACAGCTTTTTTCCCACGATACTTGCGGTCACTCCGCTGATTCCAACATCGATTTCATCGAATATCATGGTGGGGATCATATCAAAATCACCGATGATCTGCTTAAAGGCAAGCATGATCCTTGAGATTTCACCGCCCGAAGCGATTTTAACAAGTGGCTTCGGTGATTCACCCTTGTTTGTTGTGATGAGAAACTCGATTTTGTCGGTTCCATCAGCGGAGAAGTTCCGTTTAACCGTGTCTTCTTCATAGAAATGAACGGTGAAGCAGGTGTCCTTAAAATTCAATTCTGTTAATTCTTTATTAATACGGACTTCGATTTCGGCGGCGGATTGTTTCCGCAGCTCCGTCAATTGTCGGCTTGCTTCGTCGAGCGCTTTTTCATGATCGGCCAGCTCCTTCGAAAGCTTCTCCTTCACAGCATCAATGTTTTCGATTTTTTCCAGATCAAGAGTTACCTTTTCCTGATATTCCAGCACTTTTTCGATGGTACCTCCGTATTTCCGTTTGAGACTGTCGAGTACATCTATGCGATGGATGGTTTCCTCCAGGATTTCAGGGGAAAAGTAGATTCCATCCCTGAACTTGCGGATGCTGGAAATGAGATCCCCCATTTTATAATAGAGATCGGACAGTTCGTCTCCGAATCCGCTGATTTCATCAGAAAATCCACCGATTTCCTGAAGCAGGTGCATGCTTCTTCCCATGCTGTCCGATGCCGATGGGGACTCGTCATAAAGCAGTTCATAAACAGAGGAAAGGTTTTGGTAGATTTTTTCACTGTTCTGAAGGAGATTCAGCTTTTGCGACAATTCTTCATCCTCGCCGGCATAAGGTTTGGCTGCCGTTATCTCCGAAAGCTCAAAACGCATAAAATCCCGTTTGCGTTCCGCATCGGCCTGGTTTGAAAGCAGGGAAGCCAGTTCATTCTTGGTTTCGATGTATTGCCGATATAATTCCGAAACCATTTCCTTTGCCGGAGATATCTGCTTGTTATGGAACGTATCGATCAATTTCAAATGATTCTCAGGATTTAGCAGAGACTGGTGGTCATACTGGCCGTGCACGTCCGCAATCTGTCTGCAAAGCTTTGAAAGCTGCGCTAAAGATACGATTTCATCGTTGATCCGACAGATATTTTTCCCGCTGGATGAGAGTTCTCTTGTAATGACGTATTCTTCTCCGTTCAGGTCCGCGACCATCTGGACGACTGCCTTTTCTTTCCCGGAACGAATAAAAGCAGTATCTGCTCTGCTTCCTAAAGCAAGGCTCACTGCTTCGATGATAATTGATTTTCCTGCGCCTGTTTCTCCGGTAATAATATTCAAGCCATCGTGAAAGTCAAGTTCAACAGCATCAATAATTGCAAAATCCTTAATGCGTATATGGGAAATCATTCTCTTCTCCTCTGGTTATTTGATCATTTCATTAAACCGGTTGACCAATGCGGGTACATTGGCAGGGTCGTTGACAACGAGAAAGATTGTATTGTCTCCGGCGATTGAGCCAACAACATTCGGAAAGCTCAGCGTATCGATGGCTTCGGCGGCGGCGTTGGCACAGCCGCTTAGAGTCTTGACAACGATGATATTGCCGGAATAGGCTACGGTTTGGATTGTCTCTTTAAAGATTTTTATATATCGGTCTGAAATAGGCTGGTCCACATTTGTGCCAATTGTATATTTGTATTTACCCGACGATGAAAGTGTCTTTACTAGCTGCAGCTCTTTTATGTCTCTGGATATGGTTGCCTGGGTAACCTTATATCCGCTTTTTCTCAAAAGGGAAACCAGTCTTTCCTGGGTCTCAACTTCGTGCGTATTAATAATATCAAGTATCTTGTTTTGTCTTGAATATCTCATGCTGCACATCCTTTCAAAATGAATAAATATTGATCCTGAATAATAATTATTATATCATGTTGCTGATAAAAATACAGAACAATTTGGGCCTCTGCCAGCAACAACGCTGCATCCTCATGGATACTTAATTATAACACAACGGCAAGTCTATTCAACCAAAAAGAAATCAGATTTACAATATTTTCTAGCTAATGGAAAGAACATGGACAAACATATGTTTTTTATGGTAAAATAATACCGATAAATATGGGGCGAAGGCGTTCCCCGATTGGAATCAGCAGGAAGCTATGATATAATGATTCCATTGATTTGATACGAATTGGAGTTTACGATGAGAATACTGGGAATCGATCCGGGATATGCAATTCTGGGATATGGAATCGTTGATATGAAGGGAAATCATTTTTCCGTGTGCGGATATGGAGCTGTTACCACGGATTCCACCATGGATATGCCTGACCGGCTGAAGCACCTCTATACGCAGATCATGGAAATCATACAGGAGTATGAGCCAGATGTAGTTTCCATCGAGGAACTCTTTTTTAATACAAATTCCAAAACAGCGATTCTTGTGGGACAGGCCCGGGGGGTGGCAATTCTTGCGTGTGCCAACTGCGGCTTGGAAATCAGGGAATATACACCTCTTCAGATCAAACAGGGTCTGGTGGGCTACGGAAGGGCTGAAAAAAAACAGATTCAGGCCATGGTGAAGACGATATTGCATCTGGATGAGGTCCCGAAACCGGATGATACCGCGGATGCGCTGGCTGCTGCCATCTGTCATGGACACTGCGCCGGTCATTTGAGCAAACTGGATCAGTACACCGGCAAGGCAAACCAAAAAATAAAGAAGGCTAAAATGCTGGCCAAATAAAGGGTCAGCTGAAATCAACGGTTGAAATGATAAGGAGACTGGGATGATCCACTATATTAAAGGAAATATCACGATGAAATTTGATGGAGGCGTCGTTGTCGAAACGGGCGGGATCGGTTATGAGATCTTTGTACCCGATAATTCGGCAGTTTATCTGGCCGACAGCAAAGAAACGGTTCTGATCTATACCGTAATGATTGTCCGGGAGGATGATGTGAGCCTCTATGGATTCCATGACAAGGAATCCATAGACCTGTTCCGTAAGCTTATGACTGTTAACGGCGTAGGTGCAAAGGCAGCCATGGCGATTCTATCCTCCATGCCGGTGGGAGAAATTAAAAAGGCCATCGTGTTTGATGATTCGGCCGCGCTGACCAAGGCTAACGGAATCGGCAAAAAGATTGCCCAAAGAATTACGCTGGAGCTTAAGGACAAGATGGGCGCCGTAGGCGGTCTTGCGGAGACTGCGGAAAAGGTAGTGGCCGACTCCGGAAAAACGGAAGCGATCAACGGTCTGGTCAGCCTGGGATACAGCAGAACCGAAGCGTTAAGCGCGATCGCAGGAATCGATGAGGATGATTTAACCACAGAGGAATACATAAAGAGGGCGTTGAAAGGAATAGGAAGATAACGTGATGGATTTTGAGGAAAGAATTACAGCGGCAAATCTGAATGAAGAAGAAGAGGTCATGGAGCTATCTCTAAGGCCGAAAAGATTGGCGGAATACATCGGCCAGAAGGCGGTAACGGAAAACCTCAAGGTTTTTATCGAGGCGGCGCAGCTTCGAATGGAGCCTCTGGACCACGTACTGTTTTATGGGCCTCCAGGACTGGGAAAGACAACCCTGGCCGGAGTCATCGCCAATGAGCTGGGAGTCGATCTGAGAATCACTTCCGGTCCCGCCATTGAACGGGCGGGGGATCTGGCTGCAATTCTCACCAATCTCAACGACAATGATGTGCTTTTTATCGATGAGATCCACAGACTGAACCGCTCCGTAGAGGAGGTACTGTATTCCGCCATGGAGGATTACGCCTTGGACATCATCATCGGAAAGGGTCCGTCTGCAAGATCGATCCGTCTGGACTTGTCCAAGTTTACTCTGATCGGGGCTACAACCCGCGCCGGAAGCCTTTCGGCCCCCCTCAGGGATCGTTTTGGCGTCATCAGCAAGTTTGAAATGTATACGATAGACGAATTAAAGGAGATTATCAAGCGGTCCGCCGAAATATTAAATGTGGGAATTGACGATGCCTCCACGGAAGAGCTGGCAAAAAGATCCCGCGGCACCCCAAGGGTCGCAAACCGGCTGCTGAAACGGGTGAGGGATTTCAGTCAGGTAAAGGGAACCGGCGTCATTGATTTGGATATTACAAGAACAACATTGAACTCGCTTGGAATCGATCAGAAAGGTCTGGAGGGCCTGGACAGGGAGATCCTACAGATCATAATCGAGCGTTTTCATGGCGGCCCAGTGGGCATTGACACGATTTCTGCCGCTATAGGAGAGGAAAGAGTTACCATTGAAGACGTCTACGAACCGTATCTGATCCAAGCTGGATTTCTTCATCGTACTCAAAAGGGCAGAGTCGCTTCACAACTGGCTTACAAGCATCTGGGTATCGAAAATCCAAAGGATGAGCAGCTTAGCATGTAGCAGTTTTCAGGCGTGAACAGATCAGTATATATCTGTTTTCTAGTGAACAGCAGCCGGAATGGGATAAGGATATGGATATGGATAAGGATAAGGTTGATCGAATGAATTACCGCAGAATAACAATAATAATGATTATGTTAACAATCCTGATGACGCCCTTATTGTTCCACAGTGAAGCGGAAGCGGCGTCCACGGAGCAATATCTCAAGGTCGGTTTAAAATACGGGAGCAGCTCAGTTTCCTACTGTACGCTTTATTCGGAATTCGGCTTTCAACTGGGAACGGCTGCTAACAGAAGCTTTGACGAGGGAATGCCGCTGCCGGCTTATACCAAAATCGTTATAACAAATGAAAACGGAACCGCAGCGATCCGGGACGAGAACGGAGTGCTCCTGTCATCGGATTTAGGTTCGGTAGGCTGCATCATGCCGGCGGATTATGAGGAGGAAGGGATTCTCTATCTGGACAACACGCCTTATCGCGGCGGTATTATGCTGGTCCCCAAATCCGACGGAACATTGACCGTGGTTAATTACATCACTCTGGAGCATTACCTGTATGGAGTATTGAACTCGGAGCTGAATTATACAAATCCGATCGAAGCGCTGAAAGCTCAGGCGGTTGCTGCAAGAAGCTTCGGTGAGCTGAATCTTGGCAGACATGTCGCAGATGGTTTCGACCTCTGCGGAACGACCCATTGCCAGATGTACAAGGGTTATTCGGGCGAATATCCCTCCATCATTGAGGCGGTCGATGAAACCAGGGGAGAAACCATATATAGCAACGGATCCCAGGTAACGGCTTTTTATTTCAAGAACAGCGGAGGGTATACCCAGAATTCCGAAGATGTCTGGACCTACAGCTATCCTTATCTAAGAGCGGTTAAGGATGAGTATTGTCCCAGCTATCCATGGAGCACCAGCCTTTCCTTCGACATCATCAGAACCAAGCTGGAGGCCGAAGGTTTTCAGCCGGGAAACATCAAATCCCTGGAAATTAGCGGAAGAAACGCGACGGGAGCTGTATCGGAGCTGAAAATAACGGGAGATCGTGCAACCGTATATTTAAAGAAGGAGAAAATCCGAACGGTATTGGGAGCCACGATCATAAAATCAAACAATTTTACCCTTGCTGACAGTACCGCTGCCCTAGGGGAAGATTGGATCATTTCCAACGGTTACAGCTCCTCGCACCTTGGTTCAGGCACCTATGTCATCAGTGGAAGCGGCAACGTCCGGAAGCTGGATATCGAGAATTCCTACGGCTCGAACGGTACTATAACGATACGGTACGGAGCTTCCGCATCCGCGGAGAGAGTGACCGCCGGAACCGTGGTATTCAATGGCTTCGGCTACGGCCATGGAGTAGGAATGCCCCAGGACAGTGCAGTTGCAATGGCAAAGCAGGGCTTTACATACGAAGAAATATTGGAGTATTTCTATACAGACATCGAGATAAAATAAACAGAAGAGATGTTATATTGCCGATACTGTATAGAAACGGAAAAATTTGTTGCGATAAGAGGATGACATATGCATATAAACGACTTTGACTATCATTTACCGGAGGAGCTAATCGCTCAATATCCCGCTGAAAAACGGGACTCATCAAGGCTGCTGGTTGTTGACAGAAGGACGGGCCTGCTGGAACACCGGCATTTTTATGATATTCTGGAATATCTCAACCCGGGTGATTGCCTGGTCATGAACAATTCCAGGGTGATTCCCGCTAGATTGTTCGGCGTCAAGGAGATAACCGGCGCAAGGGTTGAGTTTTTGCTGACAAAGCGGATCAAAGACGATATTTGGGAAGCCATGGTTCGGCCCGGTAAAAAACTGCATGTCGGTGACCGGGTTTCTTTTTCGGATGACGGCAGTCTTTCTGCTGAAATTCTGGAGCATGGCGAGGGCGGTACAAGAATCGTACGATTTGAGTATGATGGCGATTTTCATGAACTGCTGGACAGGATCGGTAAAATGCCATTGCCCCCCTATATCGACAGAGAAAGCGGAGAAGAGGACAAGGAACGGTATCAGACCGTTTACTGCAGGGAAGAGGGCTCCGTGGCCGCTCCCACCGCCGGACTGCATTTTACCAAGGAGCTCATGGATGCTGCGGTAAAAAAGGGTGTGAAAATAGCTTACGTAACCCTTCATGTGGGGATTGGAACCTTCCGCCCTGTGAAATGCGAGATTATTGAAGAACACAAGATGCATTTTGAAGAATATGAAATCGATGAGGAAAATGCCGCTATGATCAATGAAACGAAAACACAAGGCGGCAGAATCATATCCGTGGGGACCACCTCCACCAGAACCGTGGAAAGCGCTGCGTCGGAAGACGGCTTTGTGACAGCGGGAAGAGGAAATACGGATATTTTTATCTATCCGGGCTACCGCTTCAAGGTGATAGACAGTCTCATCACCAATTTTCATCTTCCCAAATCGACCTTGCTTATGCTGGTTTCCGCATTGTATAATAGAGAAAAAATCCTGGCGGCCTATCAGGAAGCGGTGGATCAGAACTATCGTTTCTTCAGCTATGGGGACGCCATGCTGATAATTTAGCAGATAAATCTTATCGTACAATAGATTCAAGAGGTAAAAATGACAGCAGTAACATATGAATTATTAAAAACTGATAAAAGGTCAAAGGCCAGGAGAGGCAGAGTCAATACTCCCCACGGAAGCATTGAAACGCCTGTCTTTATGCCGGTAGGTACGGCGGCAACCGTAAAAGCTATGCGCCCCGATGAAGTGAAGGAGATGGGCGCCCAGATCATTCTGTCCAACACCTACCATCTTTATCTGAGACCCGGTCACGAGATCGTCAAAGAAGCCGGAGGCCTTCACAAATTCATGAACTGGGACAGAGCCATTCTCACCGACAGCGGCGGATTTCAGGTATTCAGCCTGGGAGATCTGCGAAAGATCACAGAAGAGGGAGTGGAATTCCGTTCTCATATCGACGGATCAAAGCACATGCTCTCTCCCGAAAAGTCCATGGAAGTACAGAATGCGTTAGGCTCTGACATCATAATGGCCTTCGATGAATGCGCGCCTTACCCGGCAGATCGGACTTACGTCAAGAATTCACTGGAACGCACCACCCGTTGGCTCAAGCGCTGCAAGGAAGCCCATACCAATGTGGAGCGCCAGTCCCTCTTCGGAATCATGCAGGGGGGAATGTATCAGGATCTTCGCTATCAGAGCGCGATGGAGATCGTGGAATTGGATCTTCCCGGCTATGCAATCGGCGGCCTCAGCGTCGGTGAACCGAAGGAGCTGATGTATGAGGTGCTCGACTACTGCGTGGACTATCTGCCGGCTGACAAGCCGAGATATCTTATGGGCGTGGGAAGCCCCGACTGCCTCTTCGAAGGGGTGGAACGGGGCGTGGACATGTTTGACTGCGTATTGCCCACCAGAATCGCAAGAAACGGAACGGCTATGACCTCGCATGGAAAGGTGGTAATCAAGAATGCTGCCTACGAAAGGGATTATTCCGCTTTGGATCCGGAATGCGACTGTTACACCTGCAGAAATTATTCCAAAGCGTACCTGAGACATCTGTTCAAGTCCAACGAAATATTATCTTCCATGCTTTTAACCAATCACAATCTGCATTTTCTGATCCGTCTCATGGACGGGATACGCAGGGCAATTGAGGAAGACAGATTCCTGGAATACAAGCAGGAATTCTACAATAAATACGGAAAGTTCTGAGGTTTCATCCAGAAGCCGACAGATTTCCGGAATTGGAAAGGAGATCAACAATGCCTATTTTAATACCAAGGGAGTTACCCGCATATAATACATTGAAAGAGGAAAATGTCTTTGTGATGCACGAACAGAGGGCGCTGAAACAGGATATCAGGCCTCTGCGCATCGCAATCGTCAATCTCATGCCCACAAAAGAGGTGACAGAGACCCAGTTGATCAGAATGCTGGCCAATACCCCTCTTCAGGTGGATCTCCAGCTGCTTACTATGGACACCCATGAATCCAAAAACACCGACAAGCTGCATCTGGAGAACTTTTATAAAACCTATGATGAAATTAAAAATCAGCGATTTGACGGAATGATCATCACAGGAGCTCCGGTCGAATTCCTGCCCTATGAGGAAGTGGATTACTGGAAGGAGTTGACGGAAATCTTCGAATACACAAAAAGCAATGTATTCAGCACGTTACATATTTGCTGGGGGGCCCAGGCTGCGTTGTATTATCATTACGGGATTGAAAAGTTTGTAATGGACAAGAAATTGTTCGGCGTCTTCAAACATGAGCTATTGGATAAAAAATCTGAGTTGACAAGAGGCTTTGACGAGGAATTCTTCGCTCCTCATTCCAGACACACCCAGGTAAGGAAGGAAGATATTCTTAAAGTCCATGATTTGAAAATTCTTGCAGAATCTGAGGCAACGGGACCGCATATCATTGCCACTGAAGACAAACGAATGGTTTTCGTTCAGGGACATATGGAATATGACCGTGATACTCTGAAGCTGGAATATGAAAGGGATGTCAAGAAAGGGCTTCCCATTGAAGTTCCTCAGGATTACTTCAAGGACAATGATCCGAATCGAGACATCGTGGTTAAATGGAGCGGCCACGGTAATCTATTCTTTGCAAACTGGCTCAACTATGTATATCAGGAAACTCCGTACGATCTGAATGAGTTGGAACAAATCATAGTGAAATAAAGAATCGGAGGCAACAATGGGAATCTGCAAGCATAACGAAAGCTGCGGAGGCTGTATCTATCAGGAAATGCCCTATGAGGACCAGCTTGTCCTGAAAGGTAAGGAAGTGCTGCGCCTTTTGGAGGAAAAAAAGATTGACTACGGCAAATACCTTGGCATCGAAGGGAGTCCGAAACGCACAGCATATCGGAATAAAATGGAATACACCTTCGGAGACGAAATCAAAGACGGTGAAATGACCCTTGGAATGCATAAAAAGGGTCGTTTTATGTCTATTGTAACGGTGGAGGAATGTCAACTGGTGGATCCGGATTTTAATGAGATCCTGAAGGAAACCCTTTCTTTCTGCCAAAGCAAAGGATATGAGCACTACCATAAGAAAACCCATATGGGACTGATGCGAAACCTGATTGTTCGGAAGGGAGAACATACGGGAGAACTGCTGATTAATGCGGTAACGACGTCCCAGAGCAGCTTTGACGGAGAAGCGTTTGCGAAAAGGCTTCTGGCTCTTCCTCTGCAAAACACTATTGTCGGCATCCTGCATACCGTCAACGACAACGTTGCGGATTTTGTCTATTGCGACAAATTATATACCGTCTGGGGCAGGGACTACTACATGGAAGAAATTATGACATTGAAATTCAAGGTCAGCGCGTTTTCCTTCTTTCAAACAAACATCCTTGCCGTGGAAAAGCTATATACGGAAGCGCTGGCACTCATAAAGGATCTGGACGGGAAAACGGTCTTTGATCTCTACTGCGGTACCGGAACCATAGCCCAAACCATGGCTCTCCGGGCAAAGAAGGTCATCGGAGTGGAAATCGTTGAGGAGGCTGTAGAAGCGGCCAGGGAGAACGCCCGGTTGAACGGCTTGGACAACTGTGAATTTATAGCGGGAGATGTGCTGGAAGTATTAAGCGAAATTGAAGCGAAACCGGATGTCATCGTTCTCGACCCGCCAAGGATGGGAGTTCATCCAAAAGCGCTCGAGAAAATACTAAACTACGGGGTTAATCAAATTGTGTACATCTCTTGTAACCCTAAGAGTCTTGTTGAAAATTTAAGCTTTGCACAGTATTACGGCTATCGGACAGTCAGTATCAAGGCCTTTGACAATTTTCCCTATACCAAACACGTTGAGTGCGTGGTATTGATGTCACGAACAAAAGATTGATTTTACTGAAAACCCTTATATATCAAGGTTTTTAGTACACAAGGGTATAAAACCCATTGAACGAAAAACATGAATTTTTCGGTTCGAAGAAACAAGTCTATAAAGCCGCTTTTAGATAGTCAAGTGGTCAGGTTGGATGTTAAGAAGGTAATGATAATATTTAAATATAATTCGAAAGCGAGGGATATTTATGGTGCATTTGGTATACTGCGACGATAAAGAAAAGGTTTTGGAAAAGATTTTGGATGGCTCTAAGACAATGGTTATTAGAGCTGCAGCTGCAAGAAAGATACCCCATAGCCGAGTTTTTGAAGGAGAAATCCTATACTTCATGAAGAAAGGAACCGGAAAAATAACAGCTATGGGTGTAGTGAAAAAAGTAGAGAATTTTGTCAAACTTACTGAAGAGCAAATAAACGAAGTGTTACAAGATAATCTAAGCAAGCTCAATCTATCAAAAAGACAACAAGATCGTTGGCACAAAAAATGTATTTGCTTAGTTGAATTCACAGATGTGAAGGAAATAGAACCTCTTGATTTTGACCATCAAGGTAATATGGATGATTGGTTGATTATTGATAAAATTGAAGATGTTGTTGTTGGCACAAGCATACCATACAACTATGAAAAATTGAGGTTCTAAATCTTAGCTGTGGAGGTTTTGTTGTATGAAAATAAACAAAGAGCAATTGCTTAGAAACCCTGATATTCAACCGTCAAGTGACGTTATTGCAAAGGCTCTTGGGGAATCGAACAACGTCTATATAAAGTTTATAGGCGAACTTGCAAGCCACGATATTCATTTAGAATGGCGTTACTACAACGACGGCAAGGCGTGGCTGGCAAAAGGAATCTATAAGTGGACGGGCGCTCGAGGCGGTCTAAAAGAAACAACTGTTTTTTGGCTATCGATCTGGGATGGTTTTTTCAAAGTGACTATTTATATTCCCGAAAAAGCCCGTGCGGATGTATTAAGCCTTCCGCTTAACAACGAAGTTAAGCTAATGATAGCGGATTCAAAACAAATGGGAAAACTAAAATATTTTCCTATTGTTTTCGACTTGTGTTCGGAGGAAATGTTTGAGGTAGTTTTCTTGCTTGCTGATTTCAGGAAAACCACTCAATAGACAATGAATATATGGAGATAAATATATACAGTAAAGCCATAAATTTTTATTTATTAGCGCAATAGATGTAATAAAAGAGCAGAGCAAGTCAAGCGAATAAACCGTAGTAGTGATATGCTATCTATTGTAAGGGAGGTGCATATCATGCACGCATGGGAAGCCATACAAAAATCATTGGACTTTATTGAAACAAATATCAGCGAAAATTTTGATATTGAACAACTTGCGAAAGAATCGGCGTTATCACCATTTTATTATCAAAGGTTGTTCTCTCGTCTTGTAAAAAAACCGGTACGTGAATATATCAAGCTGCGACGATTAGCTTGTGCTTATAAGTCGCTTGCTGATAAACAACGCCGTATTCTTGATATTGCGCTGGATTGCGGCTTTGGGAGCCATGAAACATTTACAAGGGCATTCAAAGAAGCCTTTAAAATGACTCCGGAAGAGTATCGTAAGCAACCGGTAATGCTCAATCAGTTTGATAAACCTGATTTATTGCTTAACTACGCAATGATCGATGAAGGGGTTCCACTTATCAGTGATGGACTTGTGCTGGAATTCAATCGCAAAAATCTTTTTCACCCAATTATCTTTATGGGCTTTACGGGTATAATTCCTATCGAGGGGCAAATACCACTTGGGGAAGCTACAGGCGTAGATATGCCCAGCCAAGTATGGGAGAAATTCCACCAAGAAAAACAGCTTATTCCTCGGATAGAGGGAGGACGTGAGTTGGGAGTTGCTTATCTTGGGGATGTACCTGAGGGTTATTTCACTTACTTTGCCGGCGCAGAAGTGGCGCAGGGAACGGAAGATAGCCGCTTTATCAAATGGGAGATGCCTGCCAGGGAATATATTGTTTGTGGATTTGAAGCAGAAAATTTTGAACAACTCGTAACTGTAGCTATCAATAAAGCTGCAAAATATAGCGGACTTTGGCTTGAAAAACACGGATTAACTATGGATGTTTATTCTCCTGAAGTTTACTACAACAGTTCACCTGAAGGTAGTTACATGGAATTGTGGATGCCTACATCAGAAAGATGTTGATAATGACTAATCATATTTGGAGTGGCATATTACAAGTACTGAAAAGCTATCGAATTACAATTAATTTGCGAGCTTAAACGCAAAAATTAAGCAAGGCACCCTACGTTGTAATTTTCGTAGAGTGCCTGGTTTGATTTTAAACCTATTCTTCGACATCCACCGTCACGCCGGAATTATTGAAAATATATCCTGACGCCAAGGGAGTACCAGGCTTAATCGTCATCAGAATTGCAGCAACAAGGCATATTGAGTGCGTAGTCTTGATGTCAAGAATGAAGCCTTGATTTAATATCGAGTATAACATACAAAGCGCCTTCGGGCTGAAAAAACATTTATGCATTATTTGGAGGTTTTATTATGGGTGTAATACGTTTATTATCAGGAATTTTATTAGTAATAAGCATAATTGGCCTGTCGGCTTGTGGAGATAAGAATTCGGATACATATACGCTTGACGATATAAACTCTAGAGAAGTATTATCAGAAGAAAAATACCCAGAAGATAGTGGATCAGAGCTAGAACCTGAACCAAAAAAAGAACCGCCCTCAGACCCAGCAAATAATTCAGATGAAGTGTTAAAAACCATGGAAATACCTTTAAAAAATGGGGAAGCTCTTACTTTATCCGTGATTGGGAAAAAGAAAGATGATATTGAACTGTATGGTGTACGGGAGATTAACGTATATAAAAAAGAAAATTTGCTTCAATCAATACTAATCCAGGAAGCTATTCTTATCGATGGTGTGGACGGAATTGATGAAGGATACTCAGAATGCTTTTCGGCAGATGAATCAGCAGGGTTGAAAGATGTTAACTTTGACGGATATATGGACGTGGAGGTCTGCGGATGGACCCCAAACAACAGTATCCCATATTATTATTGGTGCTGGAATAATGACACACAGCAATTTGAGTACAGTTTTTGTTTACAACTGTCAGAAATAGATGAGGTAAATAACCAACTAATAGCATCATATAAAGTGGAGAATGGTTTATATTACACTGATTATTATCATGTAAATGATAAAAATAAACTGGAATTGGTAGACAGAAAAATTGAAGATTACAGGCTGGAATAAAATACCTTACAAAGCTTAAAAAGAGCAAGTGAACGGAGACGACCACGAACGGATGTATGACTGTCAGAAAATTGATTTGATAAACAGAATATGATAAAGCAGGATAAAGAATATGTAAACAAAGGGGAATAAAAATGAAAACAGCAATACTATATGAATTATTGCACCATGGAAATACCAAAAAGCTTTGTGATGCAATTAAAAAAGAATATGATGTCATACTTCTTAATGTAAAGGAAGAGGATATTGCGCTGGAAGAATATGATCTTTGCGTATTCCGGAACATCCGGACGGCGAATCCGGAAACATCCGGACACGAAACCGGAAGTATCCGGACACTTTGCCGGCTAAATTGATTGTAAAATAATTGCTGCTTTTCGGCAACAAATATTGTC
>JAEZLP010000030.1 GCA_023415235.1 Bacillota bacterium | reverse complement strand
CGATAATGTTTTTCTTTCCCTCAGTAAGGGGATGTTTTCGAGCCATAAAAATAGCCTCCTATGAAATTTATTTTATCATAGAAAGCTATTTGATTCCTTAATTTACAGACTTTTCTTCACGGGCCCGTGCCGAACGGCATGCCCGGTGGTGTGAGAGGGGGAATTTATTCCCCCTACTCGATTGTTGATTTTCAATTCTCCTATATCAGAACATACGCTTGCACTTATGCTAAGCTTACGCTTCCTCTGATTCATGATCGTCGTCATGACCGAATTCCTTGGTCGGATCATAGCCTTTCAGACCTTCCAGCTCAAGACCATGCTTTTGCGCATAATTCCAGATCGCGTTTTTTACAGCCTGTTCCGCAAGAACGGAACAATGAATCTTGGGACCTGGAAGTCCGCCCAGTTCATCGATAAAAGTCTTGTTGGTGTAAGACAGCGCTTCTTCCAGAGTTTTTCCAATAATCATATCGGTAGCGACGCTGGAGGATGCAATTGCGGAGCCGCAGCCGAAGGTTTTAAATTTAGCTTCCGTGATGACGTTGTCCTTTACTTTGATCGCAATCTCCATCATATCTCCGCAGACCGGGCTTCCGTGAGTGCCAACAGCATCAGGATTTTCCAATTCTCCTGCGTTGTGAGGATGCATAAAATGCTCCATAACCTTTTCATTATACATTGCCATATTGTTACCATTAACCTTTCATTGTCATTTTATTGAGCGGCGAGATCGCTCTCAGCTTTTCCACGATTTTTACAATTTCCTCTATTGCATAATCAAGATCTTCTTTCGTTGTAAAATCGCCAACGGTAAAGCGGATCGAACTATGCATTTTCTCGTAAGGCAGCTTAAGCGCTTCAAGCACATGGGATGGAGTCAGACTTGCGGAAGAACAGGCGGAGCCTGTGGATGCATAAATGCCTTTTGAGTCCATCAGTAGCAGCAGCGCTTCTCCTTCGATATAGTTGAAGATAAAGTTGATATTGCCGGGCAGCCTGTGTTCCATGCATCCATTGATCTCAACATCCGGAATTCTGTTCAGTATCTGCTCCGCAAAATAATCTCTTAATTCGGATATCCGTTTTATGTGCTCCTCAAGGTTCGCCTCCGCCAGTTCGGCGGCCTTGCCGAAACCGACGATCCCCGCCATATTCTCGGTGCCCGCTCTTCTCTTGTTTTCCTGAGCGCCTCCGTTCATAAAGCTTGGAATCACGACGCCCTTTCTGATATATAAGGCGCCTACTCCTTTCGGGCCGTAAATTTTATGGGCGGACATGGACATCATATCGATTCCCAGTTCCTTTACATTGATCGGAATATTGCCCAATGCCTGAACGGCGTCTGTATGAAACCAAATTCCATGTTTTTTCGCAATTTCTCCGATCTCCTTGATGGGCTGGATCGTGCCGATTTCATTATTAGCAAACATGATGCTGATCAATATGGTTTTATCCGTAATTGCATTTTCCAGATCGCTCAGCGAGATCCGTCCCTTGCTGTCAACATCAAGATAGGTTACTTCAAAGTCTTCCTTTTCCAGAAACTCACATGTATGAATCATTGCATGATGCTCGATCTTTGAGGTTATGATATGATTTCCTTTGGATTTTTTAGCCCTGGCTGTACCGATTAAAGCCCAGTTGTCAGCCTCCGTTCCGCAGGATGTGAAATATATTTCGCGTTCCTCGGCTCCTATGAGTTTGGCGACTTTCGCCCTGGCAAGATTGAGATCCGATTTTGCACTGAGTCCTATACCATATAAGCTGGATGGATTGCCATATTTCTCTGAAAAATAAGGCAGCATCTCGTCCAAAACTTCTTTTTTAACCGGAGTGGTTGCTGAATAGTCTAAATATACCTGACGCATTGTAATGCTCTCCTTTCAGCTTTAGTACTACGTTACCTTTTTTATTATACCAGCTATTTTTAAAAGATAAACAGTTATTTTTGCTTTGACGATAAAATATCCTAGTAATTCCGTGGGAAAGCTGTATTTTACGGATATCAGGTCGCGGAATGGGAGAATTACTCCGTTGCCGGACTGAATTTAGAAAGTTTGTATCCGTCTCTTGCAGAATCCAGAATGACGGTATAGTCGTTGTCGCTGATATAATCACCGTCGTATCCTCTCATGTACCAGCGTATTTTCACACTCAACGATATATATTGGAACTGCTTGTTCTCCTCGGCAACCTCAAGGAATTCCATGGATTTTACAGTATCCAGGTCCGTGTCTTCCATTTTCCTGAGATAGCTGATGTCCTCTGACAGCAGCGGATAGGTTTCGATACGGGCAAGCTGATGCTCGGCCTGTTCCATTTCAATCCTCCCGCTATATGCTTTCTGAAGCACCTTTGTCCGCTCTTTCAACAGGTTTTCTGCTACCTGTACACAAGACTGCCGGCTGAATCCGGAAAAAAAACCTGCAATAATAATGATTATTGCAGGAAAGATCAAGAGTTTATAGTATTTCTTCAAGTTTGTCCACCTCGCTCTCAGGAATACTATAACGAAACAGCAGCGTGAAAATTGTTTAATCGCGCTGCTGTTATCTATGATTTCTTATTTTTTTTGCTGTCTTTTTCGACACAGTCCTCATCGACAAATCGAATGGACTCCAGATGTCCTTTAAAGTGTTCGCGGAATTTTTCAAGATATTCCTTACGAAGCTTGCCCTGCTCCTCTTTTTCCTCGGGACTCAGGCATTCGGTCTTTGATTTTCTTGCCAGTTCGTTGATCCGATCGATTTTTTCCTTGCTTAACATAATATTGCTACCTATTTCTCCAATTATTGCTTTCTACTGCTTTATTCTTTTTTTACTGTTCTATTCTACAATAACTGAACAGCCTAATCAACCCGTGTCAAATATTTTTCTGAATGATGGATCGTACTATAATAATGATGATGAATGCTTAAATATTTAGTTGGCTAACTGACCTTTCTCTCCAATCTCAGCTTGTCGGCAATGATAGCGATAAACTCACTGTTTGTGGGTTTGCCTTTATCATTATGTACCGTGTACCCGAATAAGCTGTTCAAGGTTTCAATTTTTCCACGGTTCCATGCAACTTCGATGGCATGACGGATTGCCCTCTCCACTCTGCTTGGCGTTGTATTGTTCTTTTTCGCGATGGCGGGATAAAGCTCCTTTGTTACGGCGCTGAGAAGATCCATATCTTCCACAACCATGGTAATGGCATGTCTTAAATACTGGTATCCTTTGATGTGCGCAGGGACTCCGACCTCATGAATAATGTTGGTGATATCGATTTCAAGATCATTTTTCTTGGATTCGTCGGTATTGATGATGGATCTGGATACCGTTCCCTTGTTGGATTGGTTGACCGCCTGATCATGTCCCGACAGCTGATAAATTCTTTTGGCAAGAATATTTAAATCAAACGGCTTTACCACATAATATTCTGCCCCGAGATTGATCGCTTTCTGCGTGATGGATTCCTGCCCTACCGCTGACAGCATAATGATTTTTGGAGTATTCTCCAGATCCATGCCGTTTATTTTTTCCAATACCCCAAGCCCGTCCAGATACGGCATGATCATGTCCAAAATGAGTACGTCAGGTTTTTCCTTAAATACTGCTTCCACCGTCTGCATTCCGTCATGAACGGTGAAGACAATATCAATATTTTGTTGGGTTTCGAAAAAATCTGTGAGAATTTCGCAAAAGTCCTTGTTGTCATCGGCAATTCCAACTCTGATTTTGTTAGTCATTGACACATCCCCCTTTAGCTTTACGCAAGTTTTTTCCATATTCTTTACAGTCGTACATAATTCCCTATGATAATATAGTAAAGAATTTCCTTTTTTTTTTCAATAGTCTGAATTTAGAAAGTTCCGATAATTACTATTGGTATTCGACATTATTCGACCTCTGAATCCTGCAGCATCCACTCGATAAATATACCGTAGCCCTTCTGCGGGTCATTGACGAAAACATGGGTGACCGCTCCGACAATCTTGTCCTTTTGTATTATTGGACTTCCGCTCATACCCTGTATGATACCGCCGCTCTTTGCCAGGAGTCTCTTGTCGGTGACCCTGATCACCATGCTTTTTGTGCTTGCCTTCGTCTGCCGGTTGATTTTTTCAATCACTATGCTGTACTTTTCAATCTTATCGCCTTCAAGGGTCGTTAAGATATATGCGGGTCCTTTTCGAACTTCATTCTGATAAGCAATCTGTAGAGGCTTCCGGTAGATCGGGTTGATGATCTGCTCATAAGTATTGCCGAATATTCCGTATTCCGTATTTAAAGTAAGCTTGCCCAGAGGTCGGTCGGCTTCATAGAAGATTCCTTTGATTTCACCGGGGCTGCCGACTTTTCCCTGTTTTACGGATTCAACCTTGGAATTCAGAAGCTCGCCTTGTGCCACAGAAAGAACAGTTCCGGTCTCCGGGTCTGTGATCGCATGACCAAGAGCCCCAAAGGTGTTGTTGGAAGGGTCATAGAATGTTAATGTGCCGATGCCTGCGGTCTTGTCCTTGACCCATACACCGATCTTGTAAAGATTATCTTCTACTGATATGACAGGGGTAATTATGATGTTCATAATATCATCTTTTCGTTTTACCTTCAATCGAACATCTTTCTTGACCTTATTTACGATTTCCTTGACTTCCCTTGCGTTATTCACTTTCGTGCCATTGATTTCCAGGATATTGTCGCCGATTTGAAGACCTGCGTCCAATCCGGGATTGACAAATTCCCCTTCGGGCGTCTCAATCTCTTCCAGACCGACGATCAATACGCCCTTTACATTCATTCTGACTCCTACGGAATGGCCACCAGGAACCAGGGTCCTTTCGGGGAGCACGGTTATGGTAACTTCCTTCAGAGGCAGCCTCAATACTTTTGTTTCATCCGCGAATATTTTGATATCGCTGGGAATATAGGTCAAAAATCCGCCTACAGCCATAAATGAGGCAACAATAAAAGTAAGGACCAGATAAGATCCTTTTTTCAAGACTTCTTTATACATTCTCATCCTCCGTCTAGCTTTCAAAATCCTGCAAAAGTTCATCCAGCTCTTCCACTGTGTGCTTGATCACACCCTTCTGGAACAGAGCCTGATCTGCGATGCTTAATAGTGAGAATGCAATGTCTGTATCTCTAATCAAAGATTCCTTTCCTTCTTCATCATAATAAAAGACCTTGACCATGCCGCCGACTTCCTTGACAAGATAATATCCCCGATTCACGGGCTGGTCGGGTATGTTTTCCTCAGGATTGGTGCCGTCGGTGGTCGTAGCATTGTTCTTTCCAATGATGCTGTCCATGATATTATAGTCGTCTGAATCGCCTTGACTCACACCGCCGTCTGTGGTCAAGGGATATTTGATATCGGTCTCCACATCATCCGAAGATTTTTTGTCGGCAGGAGACTGATTCAGCCAGATACCGAATACAAACAGCGCCAAAAGAACAATATAAAACAGCTTTCCTTTAAAAAAGCTTTTTCTTTGACTAAACATTGCCATCACCTCAAAATTTAGTGTTGACAATTTCATTTTTTTTTATAACAACGGAAATACCGGATTTCATTGTCGCTTAAATCGTTATTTTATCCTTAAATTTTGTAAAAGTTTTCTCGCCGATGCCGCTGACGTCGGTTATTTCTTCAATGCTTTGAAATGCTCCATTTTCATTTCGATAGTTTATGATCTTGTCGGCGGTTGCCGGACCGATTCCGGGGAGCTGCTGCAGTGTTTCGGAATCAGCCGTATTTATATTGACAAGCCCTTTCCCTGAAATCGTTGCCGGTCGTGAAAAGCCGGGTGCGGCTGCATCCGTACTCCCCTCTTCCAGCTCCTGCTTCGTCGGAATATATATTTTCTGACCGTCTGCAAGAATTTCCGCCTGATTGGTCCATCTTACATCCGCCTCGCCGGTCAGCCCGCCTGCCTTCTCAATCGCCTCAAAGACCCGGCTTCCGGCAGGAAGCTCCACAACAGAGGGTCTTGCAACTGCGCCTGCTATATCTATAAAGATCGTCTGCTCCTCCACAAGTCCGGAGCCGCTGGTCAGCAGGCTTTCCGTGGTTTGGCTGATTTCTGTCTCTTCCTGGGGAAAGTCCGAAAGGGTCAGATCCGTCTTGCCCGTATTTTTGACAAGATAAAAAACAAAGGCAATTACAAGGAGTAGGATCCCTGCAATTACCTTGATCATCAGCTTTTTATCCCGTTCAAGACTTTGAATGATATTCATATACTTTCCTCCGTTGCAATATCTTTTGCCGCTTGTCAGCGCCTGTAGCGAACATGCACAGACCGGCCTGAATAACTTAATATTACATTAAAAGGAAATATATGTCAATTAGTTTCGGAAATATATCTCTGTCCTGCGTATGGAAACCTCGGCTCTGTCGAAGGATAGCCCAGCATAACGGCAGAACTCTGACAAAAGGATCTCCGGACTGAGATTTGCTGAACTTCCTGCAGCCAGCTTTGTTGTCAACGTAATAATATTATTGTCAACTACACCGCTGAGTTGGACGATCATGGGCTTGATATCTATTTCGATATCCTTTCCTGTCTTCTTTTGATGCTTTATTACTGGAATACGATCCTGTGAAGCATATCCGCTGATGGTTTTCTCTAGATCTCCTGCATAAGCTGCTTCCAGAGGAATTTGAATTTCATAATCGGCATATTCGGTCTGCGCTGCCAGGGTTTTTCCTTCTGCAGGAAGCTCGCTGCAGGACAGGATATCTATCCCTTCCGGCATGACCGTGGCGATTTTGTTACGGATCTCTTCCACGGGATACGGTTCCGTCGTTTCAAATTCAAGATATTCCGCTGAGCTGGAGTATCCAAGGGACAACGGTTGGGCAAAGCTCATTTTAGGATGGGGATTAAATCCTTGGGAATGCTGCAGTTTGATTCCGACGCGTTTGAAGGAACGTTTAAAGAGCCGCAGTAGATCCAGATGGGAAATATAACGGATCACGCCTTCCTTTGAAAATTTGATTACATATCTATTCACAGTGTTCCCTCCCTTGTACATGTCACCCTCTGATTGATTCCGCAGCCGATGCAATGGACTCTGCAATCGGGGCTCTGAATCTCTCCTGTAGCCTTGTTGTTCTCAGAAATCAGGAAATCCTTGCTGACTCCCGAATCGATGATATCCCAAGGAAGAAATTCTTCATAGCTTCGGGTCCTGCCGGTATAGAAATTCGGATCGATGCCGGTTTCCTCGAAGGCCTTCATCCAGAGGTCATAACGGAAATGCTCCCTCCAGCCGTCAAACCTGCATCCAAGCTCCACAGCCTTGATCAGCGCTTCGCACACGCGCCTGTCTCCCCGTGCAAAGACAGCCTCCAGATAGCTTGCTTCTGTACCGTGGTAGTGGAAGGTGACTCCTTTTAAGCTCTTCAGTTTGTTTTTCAGATAATCATGCTTTTCCCGGAACATTTCAGCAGTATCCTGGGGGAACCACTGAAAGGGAGTGTGAGCCTTCGGAACGAAATTGGATACGCTTACGGTTACATTGAAGCGTCCCCTCTTACCGGTAACTTTGTAATTGATATCGGTAATATTCTTTGCAATTTCAGCAATCCCGTCCAAATCCTCAAGGGTTTCTGTCGGCAGCCCCACCATGAAATAAAGCTTGATGTTGGTCCATCCGAGACCGATGGCTTGCTCTACCGCATGATAGATATCATGATCTGTAATGGATTTATTGATAACATTGCGCAGCCTCTGGGTCCCCGCTTCCGGCGCAAAGGTCAGCCCGGATTTCTTGTAACCCTGGATTTCCTCCAGAACTTTAAAGGAAAAGGAATCCAACCGCAGGCTTGGAAGGGATAATGCAACGTTGTTCTCTTTGCAGACTGACATCAAATCTTCCACCAGAGGTTCAATTTCGGAATGGTCGCTTGTGGAAAGAGATAGGATGGACAATTCCTCATGGCCTGTTGCTTTAATCTGGTTCAGAGCCAGCTCCTTGATTTTTTCACCGGAACGTTCCCGGACCGGGCGGTAGATCATTCCTGCCTGGCAGAAACGGCACCCTCTCGTACAGCCTCTGAAGATTTCCACAACAGCTCTGTCATGGACCACGTCGATAAAAGGTACGATTGTCTCTTCAGGAAAGTCAACCAGATCCAGGTCCTCCACGATTCTTTTTTCAATCACATCCGGAGCTTCAGCATAGGTCTTGACGTATTCTTTGATGGTTCCGTCCTCGTGATAGACGGGAGCATAGAATTTCGGTACGTAAATACCCGGAATATTCGCAAGAATTCTCAGGAACTCATCTTTATCCTGCCCGGAATCCTTCCATCGGCCATGGGCTTCGCAGACCTCTACGAGTACTTCCTCCCCGTCGCCGATCATAAAAAAGTCAACCACATCCGAAAGGGGTTCCGGATTGAAGGCGCTAGGCCCTCCTGCGGCGATAAAGGGAAAGCGGCCGTCTCTATCGGAGCTTTTCAGGGGAATTCCTCCCAGATTCAGCATATTGATGATATTGCTGAAGGAAAGCTCGTATTGAAGCGTAAATCCCAAAATATCCAGATCTGCCACCGGAGATTTTGTTTCAAGGGTAAACAGAGGCATGCCTTCCCTTCTCATAAGAGCTTCCATATCCGCCGCCGGGGCAAAAATGCGTTCACAGTAGACGGATTCCATTTTATTCAGAATATGATAGATGATCTGAAGCCCAAGATAAGACATTCCGATTTCGTAGGTGTCTGGAAATGTAAATCCGAATCGGGTCCTGATGCCGGAAATGTCCTTGCTTATCGCATTCAATTCCCCTCCTGTATATCTGGCAGGCTTTTCCACCCGCATCAATAGCTTGTCCAATTGGTTCGGTATCGTCATTTCATTTTTCTCCATTTCTTTTTGCATTTATGTTATGATTGTTTTCCTTTCTATTATACTCATTGAGACCATTTTATAGCCTGCTTGCCTTCTCCCCTGCTCTGCCGCATCCGCTTGTATTCCAGAAGCCTGCTGAAATCGGAGTAGATTCCGCAGTCGTAAATGCCATCCAAAAGTTCGTTTTCCGTGAGTTGCCCTCTGTATTTTCCTTTATCGTTAACAATGGTAAAGAGCCTGTTTTCCAGAGGCCTGAATCGATCAATGATCTTTACGGCCTTCATGTCCTCCCGGCATACGAAAATCTTCGGTACAATGGCTTCTTCACTGCCTTCGATCTTTCTTGCAACCTTATAGAAGATAAATCCATGATCCTGCTTTCTGGCAAAAAAGAGATTGACGGCCAGGGCCGACAGGAACAGATTCAGTACACTATATTGTACCAAGTAAAGGCCTAAAAGGAAAAGAAAAACTGAAAATAATATAGAAAAAAATCGGGAAATTTTGCGGGATCTGCCGTAGCCGAGGAATACAGCCATATAAAGGTCGGCGATTTTGCCTCCGTCCAGGGGATAAAATGGCATCAGATTATAGAGGGCAAGCACCGTGTTGGCCAGGATCACAGGCTCAAGCCAAGTCAGATATAAAGAAAGGTAGAGGCTATAGAGAACAATTGCCGCAATAATGTTTAACAGAGGCCCTGAAAGGTGGATCAGGAGTTCGTGCCGGGGCTTTACAAAGCCTTCCCGGATATGAAGAACACCGCCAAAAAGCCCGAATGAAACCTTTTCGGGAGTATATCCCAGTCTGACTGCGGCCAGTTTGTGAGCAAATTCGTGCAGTAAGGAAAAGAGAGCCGATGCGGCTCCAAATACAGCATTTCCTGAAAGCGCAATAACCAGAAGGAGCAAAAACAAGGAGAAATGCAGTTCTATTTTCGTATGAAATATCTGAAACTGAAACATGGCTTTTAAAAATCAATGTAGTCGGCCGGATTCACAATCTCGTCTTCGACCCACAATTCAAAGCTTAGAAGCCCATTGTTTTCTGGGCTGACGGAGGCAATAAGCTGTCCCTTCTTGACCTTTTCCATTGATTCCACATAGATATGGGTACAGCCTCCGTAAATCGAGACGATATCATCTCCATGGACCACCTTGATATATTTTCCGTATTGACTGCTTTCCCCGATTTCCGATACGATTCCTCCCCCGACAGAATAGACCTGGAGCTCCTGATCGGATTGAAATTTCATGCCGCGCTCAAAGCCAAGCTGATCGCTTTCAGAAATTGTCTTCCCGAAGGTTGCCACGACAGCTTCCTGATCGGCGGGCGGTGAAAAGGCAAGCTTTGTTTCACTCCTTTGAAATGCCGCAGCGATGGACTGGGGCACCTCCTTCGCTTTTCCCGCCAATTCCTTTGCCGACTGGAAAATTTCAGCCACCTTGTAATCACGGTCAAGCCTTGCTTCAATACTTTCCAGCCCCTGGTTCACGATCGCGATGTCCATTTTCTTGATAACGATCACCAACAGCACGATAACAATGCAGACCAGAAGCTGTTTTAAAAGAGTCGCCCCGTAATCCCTCTTTTTTTTAAAATGTCTTCTGCCCCTGTACATAAAATTGAACCTCCTTGTACGCTTCAATTAAGCATATTAACAAGGAGGCTAAAATATAACTTTAATCCATCAAAGAGTCGATGGAGGTTCCAATTATTCCTTCGATTTTTCCCACCATCTTTTTATTATCCTTGATCCTGTCGCTGATGTGTTCCACTGCTTCCCGGTTCCCCTTGAATTTATCCAGGATATATTGCATCCGATTCTCCAGCCCCACATATTCGTCCTCTTTTACCATTCTGTCGGACAGGCAGATGATATCCGTTTCATTGATTTCATCTTCATTGGGGTTGCAGTTGTAAAACATGTGTGCCCGTATGATTTCTGCTTCCTGATAATATCCCAGCTCCGACGCGATTTCCGCGCCGATTTCCCAGTGCTTTTCCTCCACTCTGGCAATGTCGTGGATCAATCCGGCCCCCTGAATCAGGCCAAGGTCCAGCGAAAGTCCTTTTTGATTCAGCGCATCAGCGATTTTCAGCGCCGTATCGGTAACCTTGATGCAATGTCTGATCACATGATCCGGTGTCTGATGCTCCTTGAGCAAAGCAAGGCATTCTTCTCTTGACGGATGGTTGTTTGCCATTTGATTCTCCCTATCTCTCGTGATATCGTCTGTGCAATAGAAATATTATATCATATTGAACGATAATAATTGACATTATTATTACTTATTGTTATAGTTAAGTTAAAATTCAACAGCATTATGATTCCAGAATGCTGTTCTTGGGTTTTTCGGCAATCTGTTCAGTGAATCCTAAATTGATAAAAGGAAGTGTTTGAACCATGACTTATGCAGAAATGCTTGACGAAATCATAAACGAAAGCGAACTTTCATTGAGACAAATATCAAAGCTATGCACGCAGTTTGACATCAGCATAACGCCGTCATACATATCACAGCTGAAAAACGGAAAATTGCCTCCCCCTTCACCGGAGGTTTCCCTGGCGCTGGCAAAGGTCTGCAACAGCAAGAATCAATCCCAGCTGGTTTTTCAAGGCTATATGGAAAAAGCGCCGGATGTCATAAAAGAATACATGCTTGCATCGTCCCAGTTGAACCGGATCATGCTGGAATCTCTCTGCAAAAATGAAAATGAACCGATGTCTCAGGAATCCCTCGAATACCTGAGAAATATGGACATTCTTTCCACCTTGGAAATGTCGTCAAGGTATATCAATCCGGACAATAACCTGAGCCCCTGCGATCTGATCCGGGAAATTACTCTTTCAAGCGGTGGCGTTTCAAAGGTTCAAGCCCAGGGTGACATGATCAATTTCTTTCTTGGCGATACTTCCATGGCCCCGACTATTCCGATCCACTCTTACATATATATTCTGCCGACGAAGCTGGAATTATTAAAAGAACGCGACATTATCGCATTGTACCCAAATAACAGAAAGCAAGCGACGTTGAGAAGAGTTTTCTTTTCCAACAACAAGATCCTTTTGATTCCGGAGGATAAAACCTTTCAGATTTACATTCTGGACAGCTTTGAGGAAATCGACTACATCGGAAAAGTGGTGTCGTACAAGGTGGATGTATAAAAGGATCTCCGATGAACGTAAATATAAAACCATTCCGGTAATGCGGAATGGTTTTTTTCGATTCAAACAGAATGGCTGCCGGGGTGGAGATCCGGCTGCTGGTGTTTACTCGTCATAATACTCGAATTCATAGTCAAAGATTCGAATGGTGTCTCCCTCTTCCAGGCCAAGCTCCTTTAATTGATCGATGGCGCCGTTCTTTTCAATGTACCTGTATAGGTACCGAAGGGAACCAAGATCATTGAAGTTGGTCGAATTAAAGATTTTCCTAAGCTGCTTGCCTTCCAAAACGTAGGTGTCCCCGTCCCGGGATGCGTAAATTTCCCTGTAGTCCGGATCTTCCTTGTCCTTTTCAAAGTCAAAGTATTCGTAATCCTCCTCCTCTTGGGGCTCCTGTTCGATTCGTTGAAGCTCGGCGGCCGCTGCGGCCAGAAGGTCGGAAACACCCTGGTTGATCGGGGCGGAAATCGGAAATACCCGGTAGCCCTTTCCCTCCACATGGTCCTTGAATCGGAGGTAACGCGGATCCTCCTCGTCCAGCATGTCCATTTTATTTGCAGCCACTAATTGAGGCTTTTTCAGAAGCTTTTCCCCGAAGGAGCCCAATTCTTTATTGATCTTTTCGAAATCATCCACTGGGTCTCTGCCTTCGGAACCGGATACGTCAACCACATGGATCAGCAGCTTGGTGCGCTCGATGTGCTTTAAAAAGTCGAGACCAAGACCTGCGCCCTGATGAGCGCCTTCAATCAGGCCGGGTATATCAGCCATGACAAAGCTGGTATCATAGATTTCCACCACGCCAAGATTCGGTGTGATGGTTGTGAAATGATAATTTCCAATTTTCGGATTCGCGCTTGTGCAGATCGATAAAAGGGTTGATTTCCCCACATTTGGGAAACCGATCAATCCCACATCGGCGATAAGCTTAAGCTCAAGGATCACGTTTCTGGATTGGGCGAAGCCCCCCGCTTCCGCAAAATTAGGCGCCTGTCTTACAGAATTTTTAAAATTGACGTTGCCCTTCCCGCCTTTTCCGCCTCTTGCCGCTACGAAGCTGTCTCCGTCCTTTACAAGGTCTTTCATGACTCGGCCGGTTTCTTCATCGATAACAACGGTTCCCGGCGGTACCTTTATGATCAGGTCCTCTCCCTTTTTGCCGAATCGGTTGTATTTCATGCCGTTTTGACCGTTCTCGGCTTCGTATTTCCTTTTATAACGAAAATCCATCAGTGTCCTGAGATTGCCGTCGGCCATAAAGATGACGTCTCCCCCTTTTCCGCCATCTCCTCCGTTGGGTCCCCCTTCTGGTACATACGGCTCTCTGCGGAAGGAAACACAACCGTCCCCTCCCTTTCCGGATTTTATGGATATTTTTGCTCTGTCTACAAACATAATGTCACCTCCAAATTCTGTTTCCCCTTTTGCATTGATAGGAAAAGCATTCCCTCCCGGACAAAAAAGCCCCTATAAATTAATATAGGGGCTTAATCTTTAGGCTACGCTTCTTTCGGATAAACGCTTACTTTTTTTCTTGTTTTGTCGTATCTTTCGAACTTTACAGCTCCATCGATCTTTGCAAACAAAGTATCGTCTCCGCCGATTCCTACATTATTACCGGGATGAAATTTAGTCCCTCTTTGTCTTACCAGAATGCTGCCTGCGCTCACAATCTGACCATCGGCTCTTTTTACACCAAGTCGTTTCGACTCACTGTCACGACCGTTCTTGGAGCTACCTACTCCTTTTTTACTTGCCATAGACTACACCTCCTTTTTCCCTTGTGCTGTCTTTGCTTGCGTTCGCCGGGAAATTGCCCTGCAATTCCGGCAAACCGGTATGTGAATGCTAAAGATTATTCTGCATCCTTAGCTGCTGGCTTTGCTGCCTTTTTTGCTGCAGGCTTCTTTTCAGCTGCCGTTTTCTCAGTGGCTGCTTTTTTAGCTGCAGGCTTCTTTTCAGCTGTGGCTTTTTCAGCGGTTGTTTTCTTGGCTGCAGGCTTCTTTGCCTCAGCAGGCTTTTTCTCCTCTGCAGGCTTTTCTGTCGCTGCTGCTTCCGCTGCAGGTTTTTCAACTACTTTCTTAGGAGCCGGTTTTCCATCAGCTGACAAGGAATCAATTTTAACCATTGTATATGGCTGTCTGTGCCCCTGCTTCTTTCTGTAGTCCTTTTTTGACTTATATTTGAAGATGATAACCTTTTCTCCTTTACCATTTTCAACTACTGTGCCAAAAACCTTTGCTGCTTCCAGGATTGGTGTACCAACCTGAACATTTTGACCGTCGCTCAGTACCAATACTTTGTCGAATGTGATATTGTCACCTGCTGATACCTTCAGCTTTTCAATGGTAATCACGTCGCCTTCCTGTACTCTGTACTGCTTTCCGCCGGTTTCGATTACTGCATACATATTCTTTTTTACCTCCTCTATCCAGTCTCGCCATCAAGGGTAGCACTCGGCTTTTTAAAAAACCCGTTCTGAGCGGCTTACAGTCATTTATAATATCATACAAGCACTTTAAAGTCAAACAATATCAATCGGTTTTTTATAATTTTTTCTTCTTTTTATTCTCTCTTGAAGCATAGATGCCCAATGCGAGGATAGTTAGCAGATAAGGCATCAGTCGCGTTAATTCGCTTGGGATGTTAAACAGCTGCAGGCTGCTTGACAACGCGTCGGCAAAACCGAAGAGCAAGGAAGAAAGCAAAGATAAAAACGGCATGCCTCTTCCCATAGCTTCCGCTGCCAGAGCAATAAAGCCGCGGCCTGAAATCATGTCCTTGGTGAACATGGACAGGTACGCCATCGACATGAACGCTCCTCCCATTCCAGCGATTCCGCCAGATGCCAGCAAAGCGATCAGCCTTGTTTTTGCAACGGAAATACCTGCCGACTCCACCGCAGCGGGGAATTCGCCCACGGCACGGATATGGGTGCCGGTCCTCGTATATTTCAGAAAGATGGCTAGAATTATCAGTATGATCAAAGAGAAATACGTCAATACATTTTGTCCGGATAGAATGGTACCAAGGTAAGGAATATCCTTGACAATCGGTATTGCAACGCTGGGAAGTACCTTGCTCGGCAATGCCGTGGAAACTCCTTTATCTCCGGTAAGCAGATACAGGATGGACACGGTGAGACCGCTGGCCATGAGATTCAAGGCAATCCCTGTCAATATAATATTGGTCTTCAGTTTTAAATGAAAAAACGATAAAATCCCTGCATAGAAAACACCTGATAATATAGCGATAAGAAGCCCCAACCAGGCGCTTTGCGTATATGCGCTGCCTACGACGCCCATGAGAGCTGCGAACAACATGGTACCTTCTATGCTGATGTTGAGCACGCCGGCACGATCAGAAAGCAATACAGCCATGGTGGCAAACAAAATCGGTGTGGTTACACGGATCACAGAGCTGATAAATTCAGCGGAAAAAATCATTTCCATTACGTTAGCCATTCGCCAGCACCTCCTTTTCCACAGCTTTTTGCTTCAAGCGGCCGAGCAAAGCAGTTGCCGTTACCAGCATGATCATGATAGCCTGAATAACTGTGATAATTTCACTGGGAACATCGCTGACCCGGGCCATGACATTGGCTCCGACTCTCAGATATGCAAGGAATAAAGCGGCCAGAGGAACAAACTGAGGCTTGTTTCTGGCCAGGATTGCGATAATCACACCGTCCCAGCCATATCCGGGCAAAGTCGTCCATTGAAAACGTGCATACATTCCCATGACCTCCACCGCGCCTCCGAGTCCTGCGATGGCGCCGCCCAGTGTTTGAGACAGGATGATCGCGCCGCCAACGCTAAGTCCCGTATACCTGGCAAATTTTGCATTCTGCCCCATGACCCGGATTTCGTATCCGGATTTTGTTTTATAGAGAAACAAATAACACAGGACAATCAGGATGATTGCCAGAATCACTCCGGAGTGGATTGCTGTTCCGGGTACGATTTTATCAAGAACCGAAGCTTCCGGCAGCTTGTAGGAAGCAAGTGCTCCGTAAGCATTATCCCTGAAATATTTATTCATGAGATATAAACCCACGAACAAAGCTACGTAATTCAGCATCAGCGAGGAAACCATCTCGTTGGCGTTTACCTTCGCTTTCATGATTGCAGGGACAAAACAGAGTAACCCTCCTGCGGCAGCTCCGCACAGCATCGGCACCATAAGGGCGATAAAAGGCGGCATATTAAAAGCTGTGGCAGCAGCGGCGGCGATGAGCGCTCCGATAAAGAAAGAGCCTTCCGCGCACATATTGAACATGGATGCCTGGAACATGATGCATACGGCCAGTCCGGTAAAGGTAATCGTTGACGCCAGGGTTATGATCGAACCGAAGTTCCGGAAGGAGCTGAATGGCCCGAGCAGCAGTGCCTTGGCGGCTTCCGCCGGTGAATCGCTGACAAAAAGAATGATCATGAAAGCAATTGCTAATGAAATTACAATGGCGATTGCCGTTGTAGCGGAGTTAAATAACAGATTTCTATTCTTCATGGCAGGCCCTCCTTATTTCCACTTCCGAATGCTTGTTTACACCCAGCATGAAATGACCCAGGTCCGTCTCAGATACGGTTTCCGGGTTTTCGATGTAGGCAGAGATCTTGCCGTTGTAAATAACAAGAATACTGTCGGAAAGCTTGTAAAGCTCCTCGAGATCAGCGGAAACCAATAGAATCGCATACCCTTCGTCACGAAGAGCAATGAGCCTTTCATGAATAAATTTTGCCGCTCCCACATCGATTCCGCGGGTCGGTTGTTCCGCAATGATCAGGCGTGTATTTTCCTGAGTGAATTCTCTGGCGACAACAACCTTTTGAATGTTCCCGCCGGACAGCATTTCCACAAGAGTCTGGGCGGAACTGCATTTGATCCGGTACTCTTCCACCAGCTTTGCAGAAAGCCTGTTGATCTTTGTCAAATCCATCAGTTTGAATTTATTGTAAAGAAGTTTTTTCTTGATTTTCGTGGTAATAAGATTCTCTTCAATGCTCATGGTCGATGCCACCCCAAGCGCCATTCTGTCGCTTGGGATATAAGCCATGCCAAGGTTTCGAAGCTCACCGATCCCTCTTCCGGCAATACTCTTTCCCATCATCTCGATTTGCCCTTCTGTGGGAACCGACAAGCCTGTAATCATCTCAATCAATTCATTTTGTCCGTTTCCTTCCACTCCGGCAATTCCGACGATTTCGCCGGCGCGCACGGAGAAGGAAACTCCGTTTGCTCTCGTTTGCTTTTCCGAATCGACGTATTTCAAGTTCTGGACGCATAAGAGATTTTCTCCGGGCTTCGCTTTTGATTTGGACAAGTCTCCGATATATCCGGAGCCGACCATTAGAACGGAAATATCCTTTTCCGTCACCGATTCAGTGTCCACGGTCTCGACCAGCTCTCCCCTCCTCATGATACTGATGCGGTCGGAGATTTCCTTCACCTCACGCAGCTTATGGGAGATAAATATGACCGTATAGCCCTTTTCTTTTAAATTTTTCAGCTGAGTAAACAATTCAACCGTTTCCTGCGGAGTCAATACCGCAGTAGGTTCGTCAAGAATGAGGATCTTGGCTCCACGGAACAGAGCCTTAATGATCTCCACCTTTTGCTTGATGCCCACAGAAAGATCACTGATCACCGCCTCCGGGTCAATCTTCATATCGAAGGTGTCCGCAAATTCCCTGACCTTTTCTTTGGCTGTTTTGTAATCGATAAATCCGCCTTTTATCGGCTCACAGCCCAGAATGACATTCTCGGTTACAGTCAGGGATTCCACGAGCATGAAGTGCTGATGAACCATGCCGATTCCGACTTCCATAGCATCCTGAGGAGAATGGAATTCCAGCTTTCTATCCCGCAGTATGATTTCTCCGCTCGAGGGTTTTTCCAACCCGAACAGAATTTTCATCAAGGTGCTCTTCCCTGCGCCGTTTTCGCCGACTAAGGCATGGATTTCGCCTTCTCTGATTGAGAAGTTGACGTGCCTGTTGGCGTAAATTCCATTTCCGTATATTTTTGAGATTTCTTTCATCTGTAATATTTCAGACATAAAATACACCCTTGCCGCCGCACTACGGCTATATTTCAATACGAGCGACCCAAGTGCGGCGGATTAAGGGTGCTTGAAATCAATGGTATTCAGATATTCATGAACCTGAATTCATGCTCTATTTCGGTTCCACAGACGCTTTATAAGCAGCAATTTCTTCTGTAGACATGTCAAAAGCGGATTTCACTTGGATCTCTCCACTCTCGATTTTAGCCTGCAGCTCAGCTACCTTGGCAACCATATCTTCCGTTGCGATTCCGCGATAAACTTCGTTATCTGCAAGTCCAACGGCCTTGTCGGTAATACCGAGAGACTCGGTGGATCCGTAAGGAAGAGTACCGTCAATATGTTTCGTGATCGCTCTGAGCAATACCTGATCGATATTTTTCAGAACGGAGGTTACGATTTGAGCGCTTGCGTCCGGATCATCGGAAGCCAGTGCCATTGCCTGGTCTGCGTCAACGCCGATCGCCCATGTTTTCATGGTTTTTGCAGCATCGATTACGCCCAGTCCTGCCTGAGCAGCAACATGCATACAAACGCCTACGCCTGAGTTATATTGGGCAGTGGCCAATTCCTTGGCTCTTGCTGTGTCTGCAAAATCACCGATCTGCGATACGGCTACCGTTGTTCCCGGAACAACATCGCTGGCTCCCTGGATATAACCAACCAGGAAGTCGTTTAAGACGGGAATATCCATGGCCAGAACAGCTCCGATTTTTTTCTGTCCGTTTGTCAGATCCGAATCAGCAGCCATCATGGCGGCGAGAGCGCCTGCAAGATAGGAAGCTTCATTCTGCTTGAAGGTGATGGAATAAACGTTGTCAGCTGCCACCTCTGAATCGAAGATGATGAACCTTTTGTCTGGATATTCCGGAGCAACCTTTGCCAGAAGTTCCTGCATCTGATATGTACCGACGATAATTACGTCATAATCAGAGTCAGCGAATTCATACAGTGTGGATTCCCATGCTGTATTATCAAATCCCATTTCAACCACCTTTGTCTCGGCGCCGAGCTGGTCTTTGATCATTGCCATGCCCTGATTCGCGGAATCAAAGAAGGACTTGTCTCCCAGATTACCATTCAGCAGACATACAACTTTCAATGCTTCACCACTGTCTCCGGTGTCTTCTGCCGGTTCCTGTGCGCCACCGCAGCCTGCGAGTATTGTGGTGAACAATAACAGCAGACTCAGTACTAATGCTAGTTTCTTTTTCATTTCCTCTCTCCTTTTGATTCTTTTTTTTTATATATAGCACCTAATTGCCTGATTGCTGAAAAGGTGCAAATATGACAAAGATAACTCTTACTTCTTCATATGATCACAAATCATTTTGACAAATTTCTCCCGGTCAACCTTCATGGAGATATGGCAATTTGGTTTGTTGCCGGTGATCTCCCAAAGATCTGCCACCGTTTCGCCAAGGGTGAGCGGATCATGAAGAGAAATATCCACATGGGTCTTTTTAAATTCGACGAGACTGTCATCGATCAAAATGCCAACGCACAGCGCGTCGTGGATCGGGCAGGCTTTAAATCCAAAATGTTTCACATGGGTCTCTGCGAAGAAATCCAGCAGCGATGCCACGATGGTCGAAATTTTGTCCCCTTGACTCCGAAGGGTCTCGATATCGTCTTCATTAAACACTGCTTTCATGGTGACGTCCAAGGTTACAAGATAAAGCTCGCATCCGCTGTTGATCACGATCTTGGCGGCCTCCGGATCGACAAAGATATTGAATTCGGCGGCTGATGTGATATTTCCCGGCTCGATGACGGCTCCTCCCATCATGATGATCCTGTCAATCTTATCTTTGATTTCCGGTGCCTTCTGAAGCGCAACCGCAATGTTGGTCATCGGTCCGGTCACGATGAGAATTATTCTGTCGTCTGAATCTTTCAAGGTACGAATCAGATAATCAACCGCGTGCTCTTCCTGGATTGGAGTAACAGGCGCAGGAATATCGGGTCCGCCGAGACCATCCTCGCCGTGAATGATGGCGCCGGTCAGACGGAACAGATCACGCATCATCGGTCTGTTACAGCCGGAATAAACGGGAATCTCCCTGTATCCGGCGTAATCCAGTATCTTACGGGCATTTCGGGTCGTGTTGTGGAGTTCACTGTTGCCAGCTACGGTAGTTACACCAACCAGTTTGATTTCCTCAGATTTTGCCGCCAGCAACAAAGCGATGGCATCATCATGCCCTGGATCACAATCAATAATTACTTTTTTCATTTTCCCCTCCGCTAATCTCTCTATAAGTATTTTAAATGTTAAAGTTGTCTACTTCTTTTCGTGTAGGCAAGGAGGTCTGCGCGCCGAATTTCGTAACGGACAGAGCGCTGGCCGATACAGCAAACCGGATTGCGTCATCCACCGACTTTCCTTCCGCCAAGGCTACAGCCAAAGCACCGTTGAAACAGTCTCCAGCCGCCGTGGTATCTACGGTGGTTACCTTTTTTGCTGGGTAGTGCACCATTCCATTTTTATCTATTTTTACGCAGCCGCGATCACCGATGGTTACGATCAGCTGCCGTACCCCCATGTCGAGAAGTCGGCGTCCTGCTGCGTGGATTTCATCCATGGTACCCGTAGGACAGCCACTCAGCAATTCCAATTCTATCTCGTTTGGTGTAAGAATATCGATATTCTCCAGTATATCGTGATGGAGAGGAACTGCCGGTGCCGGATTCAAAATAGTCAGACATCCTGTCTGCTTCGCCAACCTAAGGGCTCTTTTCACTGTGAGCAGTGGCGTTTCCAACTGTACCAGAAGTACATTGGCTTGATCGATAATGAAGTGATATTTCTCCACGTCCTCTACCGAAAGGGCGTAATTTGCGCCTGATACTACTGCAATGGCGTTGTTTCCGGATTTCTCAACAATAATCGCTGCGATTCCGGTGGAGATCCCTTTCTTTTTTCTGATATAATCTGTTTTTACTCCATCAGCTTTTAAAGAATGAATCAAAGCCTCGCCAAGCTCATCCTCGCCGACAGCGCCGATCATCGTCACTCCGGAACCCAGTCTTGCAGCTGCGGCAGCCTGATTGCCGCCTTTGCCGCCGGGAATTTTATGAAAACTGTTACCAAGTACGGTTTCCCCCGGTCTTGGTATCGCTTCCGTATGAATGACCAAATCCATATTTAAGCTTCCAACCACTGCAATCATGCGTACCTCCTTCGCTCTATCGCGTGGAATTTCTAACGATCAGTTCCGTATTCAATACTATTTTTCTTTCCGTTTCGGCATTGTTGCCTGCAAGCACATCCAACAGAAGCTCCACTGCCTGATAGCCCATCTCGTAATTCGGCTGCTTGACAGTGGTTAAAGCAGGTTCCATCATGGAAGAAACGTAAATATCATCAAACCCCATAACGCCAACATCTTCCGGCACTCTTACACCGGCTTCCTTTAATTTCTTCATGGCGCCAAAGGCAATCAGATCGTTGCCGCAGAATACTGCGTCAAAGGATACCTTTTCCTCTAGAAACTGTTCCATGGCCTGGTATCCCCATTCGCTTTTGTAACATCCTGATTTTACAAGAACATCGTCATATCGGATTCCGTTCTCTCTGAGCGCCCTTTTGTAGCCCGCCAGTCTGTCTTTAGCTGTCTGCGTAATAATCGCTCCGGCAATGTATAATATATTTTGATATCCCTTTTGAATCAGATAGTTTACACCGGTATAAGATCCTCTTTCATTGTCCACGATAACACGGCCTTTGACGTTTTCGTTACGATAGTCTCTGTCAATCAGTATGATCGGAGTTTTTGACTTGCTGAGCTCACTGAATGATTCTTCCGTGTCTGCAGCATGAGCAAAAATGATACCATCCACCATCTTTTCCGTCAGGATTTCAATATACTTTTTTTCCTGCTTCAAGCTGTCATCCGAGTTGCAGTAAATGATGCTGTAACGGGCCTCGCTGGCCTTATCTGCCGCTCCCCGCGCAATTTCGGGAAAAAAAGGATTTGTAATATCCGGCATAATCAATCCGATGGTATTCGTTTTTCGCGTGACCAGGCTTCTTGCGGCATTGTTGGGGACATAATGATGCTCCTTCGCAATGGATAGCACCCTCTTACGCGTGGAAGGACTGATATTTTTATCCTTTTTATTTAATATCATCGAAACCGTGGCGGTAGAAACCTCTGCCAGCCTTGCAATTTCTTTGATTGTAATACTCATACCCCATACTCCTTTTTGCCAGGCAAATAGTTAAACGTTTTAATTAAACGTTTAACTAAGCGTATATTATCATAATATTACTGCGAGTGCAATATTATTCTGCTTATCCACGAAAAAAAAGGATGCTGGGATGCATCCTTTTCATCAATCAGATTTGATGGATTTGGTACTATATGAAAATGATCTATTTAGCCATGAACAATGAATCTTATTAATCCTCAATAATTACACCGTCTTCATCCACATTCAGTGGCTTCAAGGAGGCGATGCTGCCCGTCAGGCGCTCTTCAATCTGAGCCAGTATATCCTTGTTGTCTGCAAGGAAGGTTTTAACATTTTCCCTGCCCTGTCCGATCCTTTCGCCGTTGAAGCTGTACCAGGAGCCTGCTTTTTCGACGATTTTGGCTTCCACTGCACAATCAAGAACATCCCCCTCTCTGGAGATTCCCTGACCATACATAATATCAAATTCCGCCTGTTTGAACGGAGGAGCGACTTTGTTCTTAACCACCTTGACACGGGTACGGTTGCCCAGAACGGAGTCGCCGGACTTGATGCTTTCCACCTTTCTTACATCAAGCCGCATGGAAGCATAAAACTTAAGCGCCCTTCCGCCGGTGGTTACCTCCGGATTTCCGAACATAACACCGACCTTTTCACGCAGCTGGTTGATAAAGATGGCGGCTGTATTTGATTTATTGATCGCGCCGGCCAGCTTTCTAAGCGCCTGGGACATGAGACGTGCCTGCAGTCCCACATGACTGTCCCCCATCTCGCCCTGTATTTCGGCTCTGGGGACCAGAGCGGCAACAGAGTCAACTACCACAACGTCAATGGCCCCACTCCGAACCAGCATTTCACAGATCTCGAGCGCCTGCTCTCCTGTGTCGGGCTGGGAAACCAGCAGCTCGTTTACGTCCACACCAAGGTTTCTTGCATACTCGGGATCCAGAGCATGCTCCGCATCGATGAAGGCCGCCTTGCCGCCTTTTTTCTGTGCTTCCGCAATGATATGCAGGGTAAGAGTGGTTTTTCCGGAGGATTCCGGTCCGTAGATCTCTGTAATTCTTCCACGAGGAATTCCGCCTATGCCGGTGGCGATATCAAGGCTAACCGCCCCTGTCGATATCGCTTCTATGCTCCTGTTTGCTTCGTCGCTGCCCAACTTCATGATGGCGCCCTTGCCGAATTGTTTTTGTATTTGCAGCATAGCCGCTTCCAGGGCTTTATCCTTATCGTCTTTACTGATACTCATGGTAATCGATCCTCCTGTTTATGTAATAAATATTGGAATTTAGCCATTCATCACCGAGAACATTTGTTCTATTGATATCATAATATAATTGCCCATTCCGGTCAAGCATTATTTTTACTATGATTCAAGGTATTATAGTCTAATCGAAAACCCGATATGGTATATATTACCATATCATACATAGAATGTAAATATATATCGAAAAAATTTCAATATTTAAATATTTATCAATAGCAAAAAGGTAACAGATCCGACAAAAAAGAGGAGCGCTTTCGCGCTACCTCCGGTCAATCAAATGGTTGATCAAATCCAGCATGCACAGGACGGTGTAATTTCTGTTCCACTTTCTGCTGACGTTTCTGATTTTCAGTTCCTTGCTTACCAGTTCCTCATCCAGAATGGCGCAGATGTAGACAAGCCCGACCGGTTTTTCATCCGTGCCTCCATCCGGGCCTGCGATTCCAGTAACAGAGATGCAAAGCCGGCTGCCGGTGACCTGCTTCAAACCCTTCGCCATTTCCACAGCGGTTTCTTCGCTGACTGCACCATACCGCTCCAGGGTTTTCGCCTGAACGCCAAGCTCCTCCATCTTTGCCTGATTGCTGTAGGTAATAAAGCCGCGGTCAAAGACCGCTGAAATGCCGGGAATCTCTGTCATAGTCTGGGCAAAAAGTCCGCCGGTGCAGGATTCGGCGCTTGAGATGGAAATCTTGTGTTCCAGAAGCTTTCTGCCCACCACCTGATAGAGTTCTTCATCGTCGTAGCTGTAAACAAACCTTCCGATTTTGCTGTTTACTTTTTCGATCATATCGTCCACAGCGGCCTTCGCTTCTTCAAGGGTTTTTCGCTTGGATGTGATCCGCAGACAGGCTTCGCCTTCCTTTGCATAGGTGGCCAGGGTCGGATCCGTCTGCCCGTCAATCCATTCCAGAAGCTCTGTTTCCAGTAAGGATTCTCCGATCCCGAAGGTTCGGAGCATTTTATAGTAGATGACGCTCTCTGTTTTTTCAAGAAGATACGGTTTCACCCTTCTTTCAAACATCCGGGTCATTTCTCGAGGCGGTCCGGGAAGGCAGATGATGGTTTTCCCATTCTCTTCAAGAGCAAAGCCCGGCGCTGTTCCCGCATCGTTGTCGAAGGTGACCGCTCTTGAAGGAAGATATGCCTGTTTTCTGTTGTTTTCCGTCATGACGCGGTTGAGCTTTCTGAAATACTGTTCCAGATTGTTCAGCATGTCCTCATGAAGCACAAGCTCATCATGGAGCACCTCCGCCGCGATTTCCTTTGTCAGGTCGTCCTGGGTCGGTCCGAGACCGCCTGTGGTTATAATAAGATCGCAGTCTGTAAAAGCCTGGCGGATTACTTCGGCAAGCCGTTTGGGATTATCTCCCACGGTATAGTGAAACATCACGTCGATCCCTAGATGATTCAGCTGCTGTGATAAAAAAACGGAATTGGTATTGGTAATCTGTCCGAACAGCAATTCTGTTCCGACGCTGATAATCGCTGATTTCATAAAGCAATGTACTCTTCTTTCTGAAAAAATTACATGGAAAAAACACTTTTATTCTTCACCACGTACTCCACACCGGAGACGATGGTCATGATAACAGAGGCCCAGAGCATAATTTCTGCGAATGGAAAGCCGATCAGTGAGAACGGCCAGTTTTGAAGCAACAGGGCCGGAACGGCGATCATCTGCAAAACAGTTTTAAATTTACCAGACCAGCCTGCGGCGATGACTATGCCTTGGGCGGCTGCGACTGTACGTAATCCTGTTATGGTAAACTCTCGGGCAAGAATCACGATTACCATCCAGCCGGCTACATCGCCCAACTCCACAAGACAGATCAAAGCGGAGATGACAAGCATCTTGTCCGCCAAGGGGTCCATAATTTTTCCGAAATTGGTAACCAGGTTGTATTTTCTGGCAATATGACCGTCCAGGGCATCCGTTGCAGACGCAAGGATAAATATGACGGCGGAAATATAATAATATCCGCTCATAAGTACTATTATGAACACGGGGATCATTATTATTCTGAGCATGGTCAGTTTATTCGGCAGATTCATCTTCGTCCTCCATTCTTCCGACAAGGTCGTAATCAAAAGCGTCCGTTATTTTCACGGGAACAAGATCTCCCGGCTTGCATATGCGATGAGAAGAGAAAATGACGGAATTGTCAATTTCCGGGGCGTCGTATCTGCTGCGGCCGATATAGCTGCCATCTTCATCCAGTTCCTCTACAAGAACCTCCAGAACCCTTCCTATTTTTTCTTCATTGGAGGCCAGAGAAATTTCCAGCTGTTTTCTCATCAGAATCTCTTTTCTTCTCTGCTTGGTGTCTTCCCTGACTTGATTTTTCATGCGGGCCGCGGGCGTACCCTCTTCCTTTGAATAAGTAAATACTCCCAGACGCTCAAACCTCTGTGTTTCCACAAATTCCACAAGTTCTTCAAACTCCTCCTTCCCTTCTCCCGGAAAACCGGTGATCAGGGTGGTACGGATATGAATGTCCGGCATGGCGGCTCTCAACCGTGAAATTGTATTGAGAATGGATGCTTTGGTGGAACGGCGGTTCATTGCCTTGAGGATCTTGTCGCTAGCATGCTGGATCGGGATATCGATATAATGGCATATTTTTTCTTCTGATGCCATGACTTGAATCAATTCATCGGTGATACGGTCCTCATAGCAATACATAAGCCGGATCCATCGGATTCCATCTATCCGGCACATTTCCTTCAGAAGTGAGGCAAGCTTCAGCTCGCCGTAAAGATCCATGCCGTAGGCCGTAACGTCCTGCGCGATGAGAATGACCTCTTTGCAGTCCTCTTCCGCCAGCTGGCGGATTTCAGCAAGGATGTCCTCCTTTCGCCTGCTTCGATAAGGACCGCGGATGGAAGGAATGACACAGTAGGCGCACACATTGTTGCAGCCCTCCGCTATTTTGACCGTCGCGCTGTAGGACGGGTCCATCCGTTTTCTTCTTCCGGTTTCTAGGAAGCCCTTTTCATAAACGCTTAAGTACTTCTCCCGCTGCCCCGCCACATGGTTTTTCAAGATTTCAGGAAGAGCCGGATAGTCGTTTACGCCAAGAAAGATGTCCACTTCAGGCATTTCTTTATAAAGCTCCTCGCCATATCGCTGGGACAGACAGCCCGTTACGATCAGCAGGCCGCCGTTTTTCTTGTACTCCGTCATATCGAAGATGCGGCTAATGGATTCCTTTTTTGCATCATTGATGAATCCGCAGGTATTGACGATGATTCCGTCCGCTTCCTCCGGATTTTTCACTATCTTGTGTCCCGCCGCTTCCAGTATGCCGGCGGCAGTTTCAGAGTCGCTGGCATTCTTCGCGCAGCCAAGTGTTTCTATATATATATTCATTGATACCTCTTTTTTATTTATTCGTCTGTATCTGCCGAAAGCCCTAAAAATTCGTCTTCCGTCATCAAAACCCTTCTCGGTCTGCTGCCGTCGGCCGGTCCGATAATTCCTCTGGCTTCCATCATGTCAATGAGTCTTGCCGCCCTGTTGTAGCCGATGCGGAATCTGCGCTGAAGCATGGAAACGGAGGCCTGTTCCGCTCTAACGACGGTCTCAATGGCGTCTGATAGAAGCTCATCGGTATCCTCATCCGAAGCCTGTGTCTGGACCTTTTCAATGCTGTGCATGACGTCGCTGGCGTACTCTGTTTCCGGAGACTGATTTTTTACAAATTCAATCACCTTATGGACTTCCGTATCGGAAATAAAGGTTCCCTGGACACGGATCGGCTTGGCGATCCCCATGGGATTGAACAGCATATCGCCTTTTCCCACAAGCTTCTCCGCCCCTGCCATATCCAGGATCGTTCTGGAATCGAACTGGGAGGATACGGCAAATGCGATTCTGGACGGGATATTCGCCTTGATTACTCCGGTTATGATATCCACGGAAGGCCTCTGAGTCGCTACGATCAGGTGCATCCCGGCTGCTCTGGCCATCTGAGCCAGTCTGCAGATGGACTCCTCAACCTGGGCCGGCGCAGCCATCATAAGATCCGCCAGCTCATCTATGATAATGACGATCTGAGGCAGGAAGCGTTCGTTTTCCCCCTTCTTCTTTATGCTGTTATTGAAGGATTCCAGATCCCTGACCCCTTCCTCGGCAAATTTCTTGTACCGATCCGTCATTTCAGCCACGGCCCAGTTCAATGCGGCTGCGGCCTTGCTCGGCTCCGTTACAACGGGGATCAGCAAATGCGGAATTCCGTTGTAGTTTCCAAGCTCGACTACCTTCGGATCGATGAGCACAAATTTCACCTCGTCCGGTTTCGCCCGATAGAGCAGGCTGATGATGATGCTGTTGATGCATACGCTTTTGCCGGAACCGGTGGAACCCGCGATCAGCATATGGGGCATGCTCTTCAGGTCTGCGACTATGGATTTTCCCGCGATATCCTTGCCGACTGCAAAGGTAATCTTTGATTTTGCGGTTTTGTATTCTCCCGATTCAATAATTTCTCTCAGGGCAACCAGATTCACCCGCTCATTCTCCACCTCAATCCCAACTGCCGCTTTTCCGGGGATCGGTGCTTCGATACGGATGCTCTTGGCTTCCAGGTTCAAGGCAATATCGTCTGCAAGCCGTACGATGCTGCTGACTTTGACTCCCGTATTCGGTTGGATTTCATATCTTGTAACGGCCGGTCCCTTGGTTACCTGGACAACCTTCGCGTTTACGTTGAAATCTCTGAGAGTCTGCTCCAGCTTTGCCGCCTTGGCCTTAAGGCCCTCGCTTTCCCCCAGCGAGCTGGTGCCGGGCGCTTTTGAAAGCAGATCCACAGGAGGAAGGTGATATGGTTTTTGCATCGCTCCTCCCGTTTTTATGTGAAGCTCCTCCGTTTTTGTGGCGAGCTCTTCCTTGGAAAGCTTAACAGGAGCGGGTTTTCCCAAGGGTTCCTCCGACTGTTTTTCCACAGAAGCCATTGAATTGGAATCCCCCTCCAGCCCCATGCCGGGCTCGGCAGGCAAAATTTCCTCAAGGCCCAATCCTGTATGGACGGAATCCTGTGATGGCTTCTCAAACAAATCGTCATCCTTCATATAGTCCAGAATTTTCATCTGATTTTCCGTGATCGGTCCTCCGGTGAAGGACACAGGATTGATCACAGGCAATTCCATTGTATTATGCTTGTACTCTTTATTTTCAAACGGATGCAGCTTTTCATGGCCTTCAATGATTTTCGGGGCGTCGACCGTTTTCTTATGCTCTGCTCCCCCAGGCAACGTGATTGACTGCGCCGGGGCTGCGTCAACTGTCTCCAGGGCGGCCGCCTCCTTCTTTGCCTGCCTTTTTGCCTTCATTTTGTCAAAGAACTGGGATAAAGGCGTATTGATCACCATCATTACGGATATCAGGATCACCACGATGGATAGTATGTACAATCCGATCATTCCTATGACCTTGACAAGCAGGAAGCCGGCCGTCATGCCGAAAAGCCCTCCGCTTTTCAGCTCCGTTCCCGTTTGGAACATCTGACTGAGAAATTGGGCCGAGAAGGTGTATCCTGCATCCGCTCCCAGATATCTGGCAGAATTGATCAGGGTAAGCATAAGAAAGATAAGAAACAGAAAAACAAGGGACCGTCCGCTGATATGGGCGGTGCGTTTAGCAAATAGCAGCAGTCCGTATAATATCAGATAATAAGGTAACACGTAGGCTATGAGTCCAAAGCTTCCTTTTAAGAACTTTTGAATGATGTGGCCGAACTGGCCGGCCGCTTCCGTCTGAAGGGATACGACCAGAAACGTTCCCAAGGCCAAAATCACGATGGCCCAGATCTCATCCTTAAGCCTGCTCCCCGCTGCGGCTTTCACAGGCTCCGGTCTGCTTTTCGGCTTATTTTTTGATCCGGGGGGTCTTCCTCTTCTCTTTTTTTCTTCGACCATATGTTACTACCCTCTTTATTGTTTATCGTCTGCTTCCGCCGGATAATATCCGCCGAAAGCGGCTGGTCTTCCTTCTTCTCGTTATACGTTCCTAATTATACCACAAATTAATTGAAAAAAAAGTATGCAGCGGCATAAAAAAAGTTTAAACATTGGCTTGAAAATGTTATATAATATTATAATTATAAATTTAACGGTGTTCTATTTTCGGAAATACAGATTTCAGATATATAAAACAGAGTCGTTCAGATCGTTTGAAGCCTGGCGAAGCGAAAGCTTCCGCCTGTTAGATAAAAGGAGGAATAGAAATGAACAGAAAACCTAATTTGGCGATTGTAGGAGCCACGGGACTTGTTGGCAGCACATTTTTAAAGGTACTTGAAGAAAGGGATTTCCCTTTTGAAAACTTATATATGATGGCGTCAGCAAAGTCTGCAGGCACCACAGTAACCTTCAGAGGCAAGGAATATGTTGTCGAGGAGCTGACGGAGAAATCATTTGACAAGCCTATCGATATCGCCCTTTTCTCGGCGGGGGGATCCACCAGCGAAAAATTCGCTCCCATCGCGGCCTCAAAAGGCGTAATCGTTGTTGACAACAGCAGCGCGTGGAGAATGAACAAGGATGTACCCCTTGTGGTGCCGGAAGTAAATCCGAATGATATTAAATGGCACAAGGGCATTATCGCAAACCCCAATTGCTCCACCATTCAGGCAGTAGTTGCTTTGAAGCCCCTGTATGACAAATACGGCATCAAACGTATCGTCTACTCCACCTACCAGGCGGTATCGGGATCCGGGCTGAAGGGAATCAATGATCTGAAGGAAGGCCTGGCCGGCAACGATATTAAAAAAGCATATCCCCATGCCATTGCGGGCAATTGCCTGCCGCAGATCGACGTATTCCTGGAGAACGGCTATACGAAGGAAGAGATGAAGATGATCAACGAGACCCACAAGATTCTGGGAGACGACAAAATCAAGGTTACGGCAACCACAGTGCGCGTACCCGTTTTTGACTCCCACAGCGAATCCATCAATGTAGAGTTGGAGAAACCCTTTGAAGTAGCCGATGTGAAAAAGCTGCTGGCCGAAGCGCCTGGCGTTGTGCTTCAGGATGATCCGGAGAATTCTGTTTATCCTCTTGCAAGAGAAGCTGCAGGGAAAGACGAAGTCTTTGTCGGAAGAATCAGAAGAGATTTCAGCGTAGACAACGGAATCAACATGTGGGTCGTAGCGGACAACATCAGAAAAGGCGCGGCCACCAATACTGTACAGATTGCGGAAGTGCTGATTAAGGATTATTTATAAAATGGTTAACATATGGGCAGTTCTCTCATAGTATGATTGTAAGCACAAAAAGATAATAAAATTGAATAGTTAAGTAAGAAGGATGTGAGTCTTGAATGACACTCTTCACAGGCGCAGGTGTTGCGATCGTAACACCCTTTAAAGACGGAAAGGTTGACTTTCCCAGCCTGGGTCAGTTGATTGACTGGCAGATTTCTCAGGAGATCGACGCAATCATCGTTTGCGGAACCACCGGAGAAGCTTCTACACTTAATGACAAAGAACATATCGAGACTGTTCAGTATGCAATAGAAAAAGTAAGCGGCAGAGTTCCGGTCATCGCTGGAGCCGGGAGCAATGATACCTCCCATGCGGTCTATATGTCTCAGGAGCTTGAGGCTTGCGGCGCAGACGGACTCCTGCTGGTTACCCCATATTACAACAAATGTACACAAAAAGGGCTGATAAAACACTACACCAAAATTGCAGATGCAGTTGATATTCCCATAATATTATACTCTGTTGCAGGAAGGACCGGCGTGAATATTAGCCCTTCAACCGTTTTTGAGCTGGCTGGGCATCCCAATATTGCAGGGATCAAGGAGGCCAGCGGCAACATTTCCCAAGTCGTGGAGATTGCAAAATGCATCGGGGATGATTTTGCCCTCTATTCCGGAAATGACGACATGGTCGTTCCCCTGCTATCTGTAGGCGGACTGGGCGTCATATCCACAGTGGCCAATGTAATTCCGAAGGATACCCATACCATGGTCATGAAATATCTTTCCGGAGATACTAAAGAGGCGGGAAAGCTTCAATTGGGAATGAAACATCTGATCGACGCCATGTTTATCGAAGTCAATCCGATCCCTGTTAAGGCAGCGTTGAATCTAATGGGCAAAATCGAGCTGGAATACCGTCTCCCCCTTTGCCCCCCTGATGAAAAATCCATGGAAATCATCAGAAAAGAGCTTGAAGCATACGGACTGATTGAACCTCAATAATCATCGGCCCGAGCGGATTTCAGAGAGTTGAGTATGAAACTCCAGGAGGTTTGTATGTTAAATATCATCTTGCACGGCTGCAACGGAAAAATGGGTAAAACGCTGCAGAATATCATTGCACAGGATTCCGAGCTATGTGTCATTGCCGGTATCGATCTCAATGTGGGGAGCGAACCAGTGCCATTCAAGCTGTACATGTCTCCTTTGGACTGCGAGACTAAGGCCGACGTGGTGATTGATTTTTCGAGGCATGATGCGATCGAGGACCTGCTTACTTATTGTGTGAGGGCGAAAATTCCCGTCGTGATTGCTACGACTGGTCTTGGAGACAGAGAACTGGAATTGATCTGGAAAGCTTCGGAGGAGATCCCGGTATTTCATTCCGCAAATATGTCACTCGGAATCAACGTCCTCTCTAAAATGCTGAAAGCCGCAGTACCGATACTGGAGGAAGACTTCAATATCGAAATTGTTGAGAAGCATCACAACAGAAAGATAGACTCACCCAGCGGGACCGCCCTTCTTCTAGCCAATTCCATCAATGAATCAGCTTCTCAAAAGAAGGACTTCGTGTTCGGCCGACATAGCAAAAATGATCAGTGCAGGATCACCGATCTGGGCATCCATTCGGTTCGGGGCGGAAGTATTCCCGGCGAGCATACCGTCATCTTTGCGGGACCCGATGAAGTCATCGAGCTCACCCATACGGTTTATTCCCGTGACGTCTTCGCACACGGGGCGTTGAAGGCCGCAAAATTTATCGTCAACAAGTCGAGCGGGCTCTATAGCATGGAGGACATGATCTGAATCCGTTGAGTTTTCCAATAACATCCATCCGGAAAAAAGATTTGAGGATAACCGGTCCCGGTTATCCTCATTTTAATGCTTCTCAGTCTACTTAATTTGTTGTTCTTATATCTGCTTAATTAGTATCTCCTATATCTTCTTGATTTATTATTCCCCTATCCTCTCGATTTGCTTCATTGTCCTGATTTTTTGTCGGTAGATCCACAATCCCGCCGGTACCCAAAAAGCCGCAAAGAGCAGTCCTCCTGCCGCATAGTGACCGATGGCGGAAAGCTCCGCTCCCTTCAGCAGCAGCTCCTTCAGCGGATTGTTGTAGTAATAGAGCGGCCAGATCACCTTTACCACGCTGGCAAAACCTGGCGCCATCATAAATTCAGGCCAGCCATATCCGCATGACAGCATCGTAGGGATCGCCATAAACATGACGAACTCCGTACAATGGGTCTCATCGTCAAAGATCGCCGCCAGTATAAAGGCCATCCCTGTGAGGCAGGCTAAAAAAATCACTTGAAGGGATAGAATCAAAATCAGGCTTCCCTCCAGAGGATATGCGAAAAACCAATGAGCAACCAGCATAGATGGAAGTGAGCCGATAAACGACAGACCGGCTATCCGGAAGATCTGCGGGACGATTTCTCCCGCCCGTATTCTTCGCGAGGCACGATCGAGGGGCAGATGCTTGAGTCGATCTTTTTCATTCAACAGTACCGGCGTCAGAACGCTCAGATAGGTCTGCTGGATGAAAACGCCCAGAAGCCCGGGGAACAGGTAATAAAAATATCCAGTCTGGGGATTATACATCGTTCTGTCCGCAAGCTTCAGCGTGCTGATATTCTGCTCGGAATAATACGGGTTGATCCCTACTCCTTCCATATATGATACCTGCAGTTCGTAACTTTTTTCATTAAATATGCTATTTGTATACAACATCAGATTGTTTCCGATCATAAAGTTTGATCCGTCAATCATCATTAAAGCCTTGGTTCCTTTATTTCCGGCAATATCCCTACCATAATTCTCCGGGATGATCAGACCGCCTTTTACGGTCCCCATCAGGATATCCTCTCTCATCTCCTCTACAGAATCGACTGCTTTTACAATATCAAAGCCGGAACAGGTATAGAAATCCTCGATAATTTCTCTCGAGGCGCTGGATCCATCCATATCCAGCACTGCAATCGGTATCTCATCCACGAAAACGGGACTCATTGCCGCCCCGAAAATGGCAGTAAAGCCGATCGGGACAATCACAAGGATAATCAGCGGCTTATATTTCTGAATCAGCTGCACAAGGAATTTCATGCTGTCACCCCCTTGCGCTTGATCACGTAAAGCACTCCCAGTTCGACGGCCGCAAAGATGCACATCGCCGAAATTGCCGGAAGCAAATGATGAAATTGCAGCGGCTTGAGACAAAGGTCGCGAACGGCCTCACCATAATAGGTAAAGGGAAGTATTTAACCAGTTGTTGAAAGAAAGCAGGCATTGCCAGCATCGGCCAGGTATAGCCTCCCAGGATGGTCGTAGGAAGTACTACCACAGCGGAAATCTGTGATGCCAGAGTCCTATCGGTAATCACAGATCCGACGAGATATCCCATACCCGTTATCACTGTGGAGAAAAGAAAGGTAAGGATGACCCCTCCTGCCAATGTGCCTTTGTATGGAATCCCAAACAACAGGTACTGCTCCAGTAATGCGAGAAACATCGAGGTCGCCCCCAGCCCTCCCCAACAACAAATCGTTTTTAAATGGGCAGAGAAAGGGATCCTGCCATCCCTCATTTCACCGGCCCGTTCCGCGCCCATGCAAACAATGCCGACCTGGATCAAGCCTGCCAGCATACCGGGCAGGAGAAAGTTTCTATAGTTTCTGGCCGGATTGAAAAGCATGCGATATGTAACATCAATAGGAAGCGCGTGATTCATCACATCTGCCGGCACCACTCCCAGTTTTCCTTCGTAAATATTGATCATAAAGGCAGTCTTGACCGTAAGCAGGATTTCTGACATGGCCGATCGGGCCGATGATATGACGATCAGGGTTGAGCCGTCATATACCGTGAGTATCTGTGGGGCTTTCCCTTCTTTCATATCACTGTACAGGTTTTCCGGAATAATTACGCCCACATAGGCTTCCTGCTTGTACAACATTTCTTCCACCCGTTCGTCACGATCAGCATACTCGATAACATCAAAATAATCGCTTTCGTCAACGTATTCAAGGAAGGTGCGGCTGAAGTCAGAGTTGTCATGGTCCACGACCACAGTCGGAATATTCGAAGCAACGTCACCGCTCATTTCATATCCCAGGATCAAACCGGTAACCAGGGGTATAACAATAAAAACGAGGAAGACCATCACTCGTTTTGGATGCTTCTTTTTATAAAAATAAAAGAATTTCACTAAATTAGTCTGCCTGTTCATGACTATTTTTCCCGGGAGCTTCCAAGATTGACCAGCACCGTCATTCCCGGATAGATCGTCTTATCTGTCTGCGCCAGTTCAATCTTGACTCCATAGGATAACACATCGAAATCCCCGTTGTCATTGGTTGCTCTCTTTGTGGCAAAATCCGGCTTTTGATTTACATTTACGATCTTTCCCTGAAAGACTTCATCCGGGTATGCCACCATGGTTATTTCAACTTCGGCTCCCATCTGTACCATTCCAAGATCCGTTTCTTTCACATTGATCTCAACGTACGGCTTTTCGTTTCCGGTCAGGGTTGCAAGAGGCATTCCGGTGGATACCAGCTCTCCTATATTCACGTTAAGCGAAGTAACGGTACCGTCCATAGGGGCTTTGATCTCGGTGTCGTTCAGATAGGTCTGAATCTCTTCCATGGCTGCTTTCGCCTGATTGACCAGCGCTTCCGCCGCCGCCTTATCCTCTTCTCTGGCTCCCTGTACCGCCATTTCATAGGTCTCTTTAGCAGCAGCATATTGGGCTAAGGTCTGGTCGTATGTACTGGCCGATATGGCCCCCTCCTCATAGAGAGTCTTCATTCTCTGATATGTTTTTTCCGCCAGATCATAGGCTGCCTTTGCTTGGGCAACCTCTCCGCTTCTGGCGCCGTTCAGCGCTTTGTTATACTGCGCTTCCGCTGCTGCTTTCGCTGCCTCGGCCTGCTGTTTCTTCGCCTCGATGGTTTCGCTGGATATTATGATGAGGGTGTCTCCCTTTTTTACTTCCTGCCCTTCTTCCACAAGAATCTGATCGATGTTGCCTGAGATTTTTGAATTTAAATCAATTTCTACCGTCTTGATGTTACCCTGGACAATGAGATCCCCGCTCTTTCCGAAATTACCCTTTGACAGTGCAAAAACCAGACAAATAGCCGCTATCACCGCAATAATGATGATCAAATTTTTATGATTCTTTATAATATTCATTTTGTTTGTCTTCACCTACTTTTCTACATGTGACGATTATCTTTACATTAGTGCATTTATAATATATAATACGGCTGTAAATACTTCAAGAATCAAAAACCCTACATCTGTAGATTATTCTACGTTTACCAAAATATGTCGCAGTAAATTTTGAAAGGATGATGGAACATGAAAAATTCAGATGATAAAAAAAGGATGGATTTGAGGGTAAGGAGAACCTACAGTCTTCTCTCACAAGCGCTTCTGTCGCTGCTGCTCGAAAAGTCATTTGAAGAAATCTTTGTGACGGATATTTGCGAGCGGGCAATGGTGCATAGAACTACCTTTTATAAGCATTTTGAAGACAAGTATCACCTTCTTGATTTCTGCGTGAAAGAATTGATCCGTAATTTCGAAGGAGACGGATATCAGCTGAACTCCGGCAGCAGCATGAAAGACTATTATATGGGTTTGATCCGTAAATCCCTGAAATATATGGCTGATAACAAGGAGCTGCTCTTGACGGGGATCCTGAGAGCCGGCAACAATTCTGCGTCTCTAATGCTTCATCGTTCCGTCAGCCACCTCATCGAGTCAAAGCTGCTTGACAATGAGAAGCTGGGCTATCATCATACGATTCCTTGTCCCATCATTGCGGAGTTCTATTCCGGCGCATTGCTTTCCGCAGCAATCTGGTGGCTGGAAAACGATACTCCCATTCCGATCGATGAAATGGTTCGGTATATCAGTCTGATGATCAATGAGACGGAATATATCGTACGAAAATAACAGCGGATGAAGCTAAAAAAAAGGCTGTAAACTCATAAAAAAACAAACGCCGATCTGGCGTTTATTCTTAATTCTGGATAGATATCCTTTGTTATTCCGTTAGTATCTTTTACAACGATATTTCCTGGATAGTAATTTCTACATAGTAAAAGTAAAAAACGCCAGCGGATGCTGGCGTTTGATCTTTTTTATGCTTCTGCGGCAACTATTTCCTTACCGTCGTAGTAATTGCAATTCGGGCATACTCTATGAGGAAGCTTAGGCTCGTGGCACTTAGGACAAATTGATAATCCAGGTGCTGCCATCTTCATATTCGGAGATCTTCTCTTGTCTCTTCTCGCTTTTGATGTTTTTCTCTTTGGAACTGCCATTATTCTACACCTCCTTCTCCTCGTTTAATCTTTCAAGTATGTCGTTTTCATAAAACTAACTTCTAAATTATATATGCAGTATCTGCTGTTGTCAACATTTATTTTACTTTACCGTATTTTACGATATTGTAAGTATCCCTTGCTATCATCAGTTCTTCGTTGGTCGGAACAAGCAGGATCTTTACCTTGGAATCATCTCTGCTGATAATGGTTTCCTTGCCTCTTACCTTGTTCTTGACAAGATCCAGCTTGATTCCAAGATTTCCGAGCTCGCTGCAGATGATGTCTCTCATATTGACGTCATTTTCACCAACTCCTGCAGTGAATACGATCGCGTCAACGCCGTTCATTTCTGCAATATAAGCGCCGATATAGTGTCTCACCCTGTGAGCAAACACTTTCAACGCAAGAGCAGCTCTCTCATTTCCATCCGCTACTGCGACTTCCAGATCTCTAAAATCGCTGCTGACGCCTGAAATACCCAGTACGCCGGATTTCTTGTTCAAGATGTTGGTGGCTTCGCCGTGGGCCAGGTTTTCCTTATCTCTGATGAAGGAAACGATGGCCGGGTCGATATCGCCGGATCTGGTTCCCATTACGAGGCCCTCAAGGGGAGTAAAGCCCATGCTGGTGTCGATGGATTTCCCTCTTTTTATGGCGGTTACGCTGGCGCCGTTTCCGAGATGGCAAGTGATGATCTTCAGGTCTTCGATGTTAACGCCAAGGATGTCAGCTGTTCTTTCGGCAACGTATTTATGGCTCGTTCCGTGGAATCCATATCTTCTGATCTTGTACTTTTCATAGTATTCATACGGGATCGCATAGATGTATGATTCAGGAGGCATTGTCTGATGGAACGCCGTATCGAATACTCCTACCATAGGCGTATTCGGCATAAGCTCCTGGCAGGCAGCGATTCCTAAAAGATTCGGTGGATTGTGAAGCGGAGCCAAATCCACGCACTCTTCCAGCGCGTCGATCACGTCCTGGTTGATAAGCACGGAAGATGCGTACTTTTCCCCCGCATGAACGACTCGGTGTCCAACCGCACCGATTTCATCCATAGAGTCTACCACTCCGTGATCTGCGTCAACCAAAGCATCAAGCACGTGACCGATGGCATCCTTGTGGTTTGCCATTGGTTGTTCCAGTCTAAATTTGTCTAATCCGATCTTCTCATGGGTCAGAAAAGAGCCTTCAAGGCCGATTCTTTCCACAAGTCCTTTTGCTAAAAGCGTTTCGTTCGTCATATCCAGCACCTGATACTTCAATGATGAACTGCCGCAGTTAATTACTAATACTTTCATTCAAAAGTCCTCCATTAAATTTAATCAACATATTCATTATAGACGAATCGAAGTTTTTTTCAAGGGATTTGGACAATTTCACAATCGTCAGTCAAATTTCCCGTATGGCTTCATAACAAAGTCCGAATGAGTATAGATTTCCCCATATGCAGTCAGATTATAAATATCAGAAGCTGTAATATCATATTTCATCAGCTTCCATTCCGAGGAGTCCCGTGAAACCTCGCGGTTGATATTGGTCAATACCGGAATACTGCTCCTCTCTTCTTTTTTTATTCTTTTCAAAAGAGCGGCGCCCTTTTTGCTGAAGCCCAATACTCGCGCGTAATTGATCCGGTTTTCCCATATCTCCCGAAAACTCTCCTTGTCCAGGCCGATCAGCGTATGAGTCAATAAACGCTGGATCCTGGTATTGGTATAGCGTTTGGACAGCACAGCCTGAATCAGGGATTCCATATCCACCGATTCGGACGCTGCCTTTTTCATTCTGTTTTCCAGTCCTTCCGTCGCCGAGAGGATGGTTCCCAGATGTTCGGCTTCACTGGTGAGGATTCGATATACAAGAAGTCGATAAAAGTCGTTAAATGTCACATTAACACCTTTATTAATATGATTCAAAACTTGAAATGTCGGGACTGGAATGAATTCGGAAACCTCCTTAAAAATGGCTTCCTGGGGCTTGTCCCCTGAGTTTTTTAATTTATGACGGATGGCTGTTGCACTGGCAATGTCCTCAAAGGAACCCTTATCATGATAGCCTGTCCCATATCGTTTCACGGTAACCGGTTCGATTTTGCTTTCTGTGCGGAGAAGCTGCTTCAGATACTCCACGGCAAGAATATTGTTGGCGCTCTTCAGCACCTCGGAAACGGAATCCCCTTTGTATTTTTTTACCGCTTCATATCTGGCTTTGGGAAAGGATAAGCCATGATCTGCAAATTCCTTGATTCCCGCCTTCAGCTCATCGTCCTCGCAGGAAAGGCACTCTGCAGCCTTTGTCAGCGAAGACAGATCCCCCGATTCGCTCCCGAAGGACAAATGGGTCACGCAGCCAAGCCGGTTGAGGATATCCACCGCCCCGGCCGCGAAAAACTCCGCATTGTTGCATGCAAAAACAAAGGGCAGCTCAATGACCAGATCAATTCCGTTTTCGATTGCTGCGGCTGCTCTGAACCATTTATCAGCCATAGCAGGCTCTCCGCGCTGTGTGAAATTTCCGCTCATGACACAGACTGCGAAGTCCGGCTCAATGATTCGTACCGATTCCCGTAAATGGTACAAATGGCCGTTATGAAACGGATTGTATTCCGCAATGATCCCTAAAACTCTCATGGATTCTCCTATCGTTACTTATTGTCTCCAGATTCTGACCGGCCTTTCATCCAACGTATTGTTTTATCCGCCAATATTGTGGCAAGGAACAAGAACACAATCATTATAACCATTTTGGTTGAAAATAACAATTGATAAAAAAAGCCCAATCCGTTTATCAGCTCTTCTTTTCCAAATGTTCCTGCGAATACTGTCCGTCCCGACAGCATCGTTGGCCCGATCAGCCGGGCAATCAGGGATGCCAGGACTCCATGGGTCGTTTTCGTGACCAGATAGTAAGAACTGCTGATATTCAAGCCCGCCAGCATGCTCATGGACTGGGCATAAACGGACAAGCCTCCGAAGGATATCAGAAAGGAGCAGATTATACACTGTTCTAAAAGAGATAGCTCTTCACTGTCTGCAACGTCATTGCACCCAACGGTCATTTCCAGACAGCCCTTGAGGAAGCCTCGGCTCCATTGGGCGTCCAGGGAGTTTAAAATCCCGGAGAACTGAATAAAATCAGAGATCAGCATAAACAGCACGATGTATCCGCAGATGATTCCCAAGGCGCGAAACGAGGTGATTATGGAATCCGTGAACAAATCCAGCAGGGTCCCTCTGCTTAAATGAGTCCGGGCAGGCAATTCCTTCGGCGGTTTTAGGCTCACTTTGCCGAAGGGCCTGTAAAGAAGCCCGTTTAAAAGCGCCCCAAGGTAATGCGACAGCGCGATAACGGCTCCTGCGGCCGGAGAAGCCAGCATTCCCGCCCCTACCGCCCCCAGCATGAAAAGCGGTCCGGAGGTGCTGCAGAAGGTCAGCATTCTTTTCGCGTCATTTTGGGTAATGGCTCCGTCTCTGCCGAAATCACCGATCAGCTTTGCGCCCATCGGATACCCTGATGTGATACTTACGGAAAAGATAAAGGCAGAAACGCCCGGCGCCCGGAACATTTTCTGAAATGGTTTCTCAAAGATCCTTCCGATATATGCCGGCAAGCCCAGGGCGCTCATAAAATTGGCGCAAATAAAAAAAGGCAGCAGTGCAGGCAAAACAGAGCTTGCCCACAAGGCGATGCCTCTTCGTGCGGCGTTCAGGGCGATGGACGGAAATGCCATCATTACCAAACAGCCGATGCAGGACAGTGCACCGGCCAATATGTAAACTGTTTTTCTTTTTCTGATCCTTTTCATACTCCATCATATTAAATACAAAGGAGTATTATGACTGAAAGAACGGTGATATTTTACATCAGTCATTGTTCTCAATCTGAGCCCTGTAAACCATTTCCTTGATCTCGTTGCGGTTGTCTGCAATGGTGCTGTTGATCTTTTCAAAGGTATTCTGCAGATTTGAGAACATATCATGAAAATACACGGAATTCAGCTGGTCCATCTTATCCTGGAAATTGTAGAGGATGCTGTCTATGTAATCAAAGGTGCTCAGTTTCAGCGCTTTCACATTGGCTTCGGCAACCCGGATGATTTCATCGGCGCGCATTTTTGCTTTTACTGTAATATCATCGTTTTCAATCAATGCTTCCGCTTGCACCTTTGCATCTTTTAGGATTGTTTCATATTCCCGCTTTGCTTCCTCAAGGATTCTCTGCCTTTCATCCTTGATCCATTGAGCCTGCTGGATTTCATCCGGCAGTTCAACTCTTATTTCCTTTACGATCTCCAGAATTTCCTCGGCGTCAACCAGGATTTTACCGGTCAGCGGAAATCCGGAGCTCGTATCCACGATTTCTTCGATCTCGTCCAATAATTCTAAAACCTTCATCGAGTGAATCTCCTCCCTTTATCTCTTACATTTTCTTTCCATGTATTCCAATACCTTGTCCGGCACAAGCCCCTTTATGTCTCCATTCAGCATGAATACCTCTTTCACAATGCTGGAGCTGACGAAGGAATAATCCGGGCTGGTCATTAAAAAAACGGTCTCAACATCGTTATTATACAGCCTTGCATTCATTTGTGCCATTTGGATCTCATATTCAAAGTCCATGGTGGCCCGAAGTCCCCTGACTACTACGTCCACGCCGTTCTGCTTCACATAGTCTGCTAAAAGTCCACTGAAGCTGTCGATTTGAATGTTGGGGATATGGCTGGTCGCCGTTCTGATCATGTCGACTCTTTCTTCCACGGTGAAGAAAGCCGTTTTGGAGCGGTTCTCGATCACTCCTACGATCAGATGATCCCCAAGCTTCGCGGCCCTGTTGATCAAATCAAGATGTCCGTTGGTAATGGGATCAAAAGAGCCCGCGTATAGAACCTTTTGTATCATGTATTGTTGTCCTCCGAATTTATTCCGAAAATGCTGATGGATATTGTACCGTATATTCTTTCTTTTATTTTTGTGAAACCTGCGATTTCATCGTCCAGAGGGTCTTTAGCTCCATGTTCCGCAACAATGACTCCGTCTTCCGACAAGAGGTTTTCTTGGGATATGATATGGAAGCAGTCCGTCATCAATCCCTCCTGATAAGGGGGATCCAGAAAGATCAGATCAGCTTTTTCTCTGATTTTACCAAGTACGTACTCATAATCTCCCAAAATCGCGATCGCCCTGTCCTGCTGTTTGCATAGGGCTACGTTCTGCCTGGTCAGCGCCATGCTTTCCTTGGACTTGTCCCCGAAATAGCATCGCTTTGCCCCTCGGCTTAATGCTTCCAGCCCCAGATTGCCCGTTCCTGAAAATAAGTCTATGACAACCGCATCCTCCAGATAAGGCGCAATCATGTTGAAAATAGATTCCTTGACCTTATCGGTGGTGGGCCTGATCCTGTCGTCTTTCGGAGCGAACAGTCGTCTGCCTTTAAAATCCCCTGCAATGATGCGCAATGCTGCCGCCTCCTTCACTAAACTTCATTTTACCATAAGAATTGAAAAAAGCAAATAATTGTATTGATAACCCTTGTTATATGTTCAGATTTTCTACCTCATGAAACATTTTATCGATTTTCTCGCGAAATTTGACGATATCCTTCGCAGCAAGAAGCTTGTCGTCCGACAGGATGCATTCCGCTTCTTCCCGTACAGTATTCAGTATTTTTATATGCTTGACCAAATCTGCCAGCTTCAGTTCCGGCACTCCGTGCTGGCGCATGCCGAAGAATTCCCCCGGACCCCGGAGCTCCAGGTCTTTTTCCGCAATAAGAAAACCATCGTTGGTGGCTTTCATAATCTCCGCCCTTTCATTGGCTACGTCGGATCCGCCGTCTGTAATCAGGATGCAGTAGGACTGTTCTTCCCCTCTTCCTACTCTTCCTCGAAGCTGATGCAGCTGGGCAAGTCCGAACCGTTCCGCGTTTTCGATCAGCATGATCGTGGCGTTGGGAACATTGATTCCAACCTCGATTACCACTGTCGACACCAGAATTTGAATGCTTCCTGCGTAGAATTCTCCCATGATCCGGTCCTTGTCGGCCTGTTTCATCGCTCCGTGAAGAAATGCAACGGAAAATTCATTAAATCGGTCCTTCAGCTCATCGTACAATCCCAGCGCTGATTTGGCGTCCAGGCTTTCCGAGTCTTCGATGAGAGGCGCCACCACATATGCCTGCCGTCCCTTTTTTACCTCTCTGCGAACAAATTCGTAGGCAGGTTCACGGCCCTCCCCTTTTACAGCTCTTGTAATGATCTGCTGCCTCCCCGGCGGCATCTCGTCGATGATAGAGATATCCAGATCGCCGTAAAGGATCACCGCAAGGGTTCTGGGAATAGGCGTCGCCGTCATGACCAGCACATCCGGATTGTTCCCTTTTTGGGAAAGAATCGCTCTCTGGTTTACTCCGAAACGATGCTGCTCATCGGTAACCACAAGGCCCAGATTGGAGAATTTCACCACTGGCTGAATCACCGCATGGGTGCCGATGATAATATCCAGGCTCCCCTTTTCAATTTGTTCGAGGGTTTCTCTTTTTTCTTTCTGAGACAGGCTTCCGGACAAAAATCCGGTGCTGATTCCGTGCTTTAAAAACATCGGTTTCAGGCCCTCATAATGCTGTCTGGCCAGAAGTTCCGTCGGAGCCATCATAACAGCCTGAAATCCGCTTTTAACGGCCTTAAACATGGCGGCGGCGGCGATAACGGTCTTGCCGGACCCCACATCTCCCTGTACCAGCCTGTTCATGACCTTACTGGATTCCATATCGCTGTTGATTTCTGACAGCACTCGTTTCTGGGCGGAAGTCAGAGGGTAAGGCAGCCCATGCGTAAAGTCGTTTATCTTGATATCGGAGGAAAAACGAATCCCCTGCTCTTTCTCGGTCATTTTCCTTTTGATCGACAGAAGACCAGTTTGCAGAAAAAGGAGTTCTTCAAAGATCAGGCGGTATTTCGCCTCCTTCAGCCGCTGTCTGTCCGAAGGGTAGTGAATATTTTCAATGGCATACCGGATCCCGCAGAGGCGGTTTCGTTCCATTGTCTGCCGGGGCAGGTATTCGTCCAGCTGGGGAAGGAATTCCATCGCAGTTTTTTGCCATTTTCTCATTTCACCCTGCGAAATTCCCCCGGTAAGCGGATAAATCGGCAGAATGGCCTGTTCCTGACCGGCATCGTATTTCGAGACGTCCGGATGGAGCATCTGTATTTTGCCCATATTTTCAGAAACTTTTCCGTAAAAAATATATTCTTCGTTGAGCTTCAAGGTTTTTTCCAGAAATCCCGCATGAAAAAAAACAACCTCCATCGCCCCGGTATCGTCTTGAACTAAAAGCTTTAAGGTTTGTTTTCTTGGAATTCGGCCTCTTCCCTTTATCATGAGGAGCAGCTTTCCTTTCGTCAAAGCGATGTCGCCGTCCCTGAGAGATCCAATGCTCCGAAGCTCCCGTCGATCCTCGTAATCTCTTGGATAAAAGTAAAGAAAATCCTCGATGGTTTTAATATTCAATTTGTTCAAAGCGGCGGACTTGCTGGGCCCTATCCCTTTGATTGCGGTCACATGATCCTGCAGATTCATTTGAAATACCCCTGTTACCCTTTTACCTCGATATTTCTGCGCACCGTATGCTTCTTGGAAACCATTCCTGTGACGACCACAGCAACGCTGTTGACCTCAAGGCCGGTGATTTCTTCCGTATTCTTTCTAATGCTGGCAATGAGCTGCTCCGTAACGCTATTAATGCTGGTGCCAAATCGAATCAGAATAAAAAAGCGGATATTAAGGCCGCTGCTGTCAATGCCGATTTCCATGTAGCTGATATCGTCCATGACCCCAAGCTTTGCGGCAAAGCCGGAAACCACCTTGCCCTTGTGGTTTGAAATAAAAACCTTTCCGCTGAATTGCCCCACCGCCTCGGCTACGATCCGGCCAATGACCTCCTTGTCGACAGAGATGGTCCCTTCTGCAGTTTCAAGTCTGTACAGCAACAGTCTCGCCTCCTTACTGCTGTCCATTTTACCATAATTGAAAGGAAATGAACAATAATTTTTGCACGATGGACCCGGCGGAAACATAGAATGTTAATGGGTGGTCTGCATTGAGAGATAATAAACTGTTGTTTAAGCTGATCGGTGTCATTATGGCGATAACCGGTACGGTAATAGTGATACATACCGTCCCTGTTTTCGTATGGTATATCGTCCTGGTCGCCCTTATCCTGATCCTCGCATTTTTAATGCTCAATCCATAAGGAAGTGTTACTATGAAAAACAAGAAAATATGCTGCCGAAAACCCGGTGAGGTCGAGCTGTTCGGACTGATCCTGCTGATCATAGGAATCTGCACCATCTGCGCCTTTCTGCTTCCTTACAAGCTATGGCTGATTGTTCTGGGAGGATTGATGATCTTCTGCGGATTCAAGCTCTTTAACTGTTGAAACTGCTGCAAAGCCAGTGAAAACATATTGGAAATAGTAAAAAAACCTGCAAGTAATTGCAGGTTTTCATATCTAATCAATTAGATAGCGCGGTTGACTTTGTTGCTACGAATGCATCTTGTGCATACGTTCTTTCTTGAAACTGTTCCGTTTTCTTCCACTTTAACAGTCTGAATATTTGCATTCCATTTTCTTCTGGTATGTCTGTTGGAATGGGAAACGTTATTTCCAGAAACCTGTCCCTTACCACATATTTCACACTTTCTTGACATCTGCCGCACCTCCTTTTTATATTGCAATGCTTTCAATAGCAAATTCATTTTACATCAAACAAGGGGTATTATAACATATCCATTTTGGCTTGTAAAACACTTTTTCATTCCAAATCGCGTCATTTTTTATTTCTTACATCCACCATACGGATAAAACGCTGATTTCTGCTGCCTCTGAATTCCAGAGTGAGATCCTTTTCCTCCAGAAGGAAAGGCCCGTCCACAAGATAGTCGATCAAACCCAGAAGCTTTTCCACCTGGGGATTTTCTTTCGATATTGCCTGCAGTTCTTCCAAAGTATAACCGGAATATGCGACAAGATCAAGACCCCTTTTTTTGATCTCTACGCCAAGCCGGTAAAACGCCCCCGGCTGGCAGAAGGGTTCGCCTCCGGAAAACGTGACGCCCTGCAGCAGCGGATTTTTATCAATCTCCGCCAGAATTTTATTAATCCCGCAGTCGTAGCCGCCTTCGAAGTCGTGGGTAGCTTCGTTGTGACAGCCTTTACAGCGATGGGGACAGCCCTGGGAAAAGACAACAAACCGGATTCCCGGGCCGTCTACAATCGATTCCCGGACAATTCCGGCAATCCTTATTGTTTCTCCCTGTTGAGCAAAATCGTTCATATGATTTCAAACCCGGCTTCCACGCCGTGCTTCACCCTCTGGCTTTCCTCCGCTCTTTTGGCGTTGTTGAACCGGTCAACGGTTCCCACCAGATAACCGGTGATTCTGCGGATCCGTTCAAATCCGGGATCTCCTTCCTTCTCGACCCTGTGGCATTTTGGGCATTCATTGTCGATAATGCCGGTGTAGCCGCAGACAGGGTCCCTGTCCACAGGATGATTGATGGAACCATAGCCGATTCCGCTTTCCTTCATGCAGCGGACGATCCGTTCAAAGGCATCCAGATTCTTCGTCGGATCCCCATCCAGCTCCACATAGGTAATATGGCCTGCATTGGTAAGGTCATGGTAAGGCGCTTCTATTTTGATCTTGTCAAAAGCAGAAATATCGTAATAGACCGGTACATGGAAGGAATTGGTGTAGTATTCCCGATCCGTTACACCTTCTATTATGCCGTATCTTTGCCTGTCTATCCGTACGAAACGGCCGGAAAGACCCTCCGCAGGAGTCGCGATGAGAGTGTAATTCATGCCGGTCTTTGCGGAGGCTTCATCCATGCGTTTTCTCATATACCCGACGATATTCAGCCCCAGGTTTCTTGCTTCCTGGGTTTCACCATGATGGCTGCCGATTAAAGCCTTCAGGCACTCCGCCAGTCCGATGAACCCCATGGTCAGCGTGCCGTGCTTTAGTACCTCTCCAATCTTGTCGTTGGGTCCCAGCTTGTCTGAATCCATCCAGATCCCCTGCCCCATCAGGAAGGGATAATTTTTTACCTTCTTTGCAGCCTGAATTTTGTAGCGTTCCATGAGCTGGTCGATGACCAGGGTGATCTTTCTGTCAAGATCTTCAAAGAAAATATCAAGATTTCCGTTGGACTTGATGGCAAGCCTTGGCAGATTAATGGAGGTAAAGCTCAGGTTCCCTCTCCCGCCAACGGTTTGCCTCGTTTTATCATAGTGGTTTCCGATTACTCTAGTGCGGCAGCCCATATAAGCGACTTCCGTATCATGGTTTCCGGGCTTGTAGTACTGCAGGTTGAAGGGGGCGTCCAGGAATGAAAAATTGGGGAACAACCTCTTTGCGGAAACCCTGCAGGCAAGCTGAAACAGATCGTAGTTGGGATCTCCCGGATTGTAGCTGATCCCTTCCTTGACCTTGAAAATATGAATCGGGAAGATGGCGGTTTCGCCGTTCCCCAGTCCGGCCTCCGTGGCCAGCAGCACGCTTTCGATCACCAGTCTCCCTTCCGGGCTGGTATCTGTTCCGTAATTGATGGAGCTGAAAGGAATCTGTGCTCCCGCTCTGGAATGCATCGTATTGAGATTATGTACAAAGGCTTCCATAGCCTGATAAGTTGCTCTTCGGATCTCCTTTTGGGTATAGCTCTTAGCCACCCTCTGAATCGTGCCGATCTGGTCCTCCGACAAAAATTCCTTGAGATATCCGGCTTCTTTTTCACTATAGTTATTATCATCGGCTAGATTTGGTGCGATGCCGAAATCCCGCTCAATGGCTGCGCCGATCTCCCTGGCCTTGGTTTCCCCGTCGGAAGTATTGCACAGGATGTCCATGCTCTTTCCCAAATTGCGCCAATACAGCTTCTTATAGGTCTTTTTTACGCCATTTGCCATGCTGAAGTCGAAATTGGGCACGCTCTGACCGCCGTGCTGGTCGTTTTGATTTGATTGGATTGCGATACAGGCAAGAGCTGCATAGCTCTGAATATCGTTGGGTTCCCTTAAATAACCGTGGCCGGTGGAGAAACCGCCTTGAAACAGCTTTTCAAGGTCGATCTGACAGCAAGTTGTGGTAAGCGTCAGGAAATCCAGGTCATGAATGTGAATGTCGCCTTCTCTATGGGCCTTGGAATGATCGGGATGGAGCACAAACATCTCATAAAACTGCTTCGCGCCCTCCGATCCGTACTTCAGCATGGTACCCATGGCAGTATCGCCGTCGATATTGGCATTTTCCCGCTTGATATCATTATCCTGCGCCTCCTTGAAGGTAAGGTCTTCATAAACCTTCATAAGACGGGTGTTCATCTCTCTGATCCGGGTGCGCTCCGCGCGATATAGAATATATTCCTTGGCGGTCCGGGCATGTCCGTTTTCAATCAGGACCTTCTCAACCGCATCCTGGATTTGCTCTACTGTGGGGCTTTCGGAAAGTCCCTGATCGATGATATACTGCTCGACCTTTTTTGCCAAATTGAGGGCCATATCATGATCCTTGCCGCCCAATACCTCTGCCGCCTTGTAGATTGCGTTTGCTATCTTGTCAATGTGAAACTCCGAACATCGTCCGTCTCTTTTAATGATCTGCTTGATTTCGCCCAATTCTCAGTACCTCCATATCGCATCTCTATGTAACCATATTTATTGCAGCGCGCCGCTGCGCATACAATATATGGTGCTTAAGTCGTATTAATAATCATAATTGGAGGGTCTGGAGTTGTCAATAGATGCCAATCATTTCCTTTTGTATTAAATTCAGAACAATGATAGATATGCTGCAAACCCGGAATTCTCTCCAATTCGGAAAACGCCGTGACTTTCATAGGACACGGTGCCGCTGATAAAAAAGTCCTTCAGGTTCTCACCCTCCTCCATGGAAAGGTTCAGCAAGTAGTCCTGAGCTCCGGAATTGGCGGCGATGATGAGACGGCCGCTTTTTCCTTCGCGGCGGAAGGAATAGAAGCCGTTTTCCGATAAACGGGGCCGAAATTCAAAATCCTCCAGCCTCTGGATTTTCCTCCGGAAGGCGAACAGTCTGCGAAAATACCGATGAATCGCAGAATCTCCGCTTTCCGGGACAAAACATTTTCGGTTTGAAGGATCCCTTCCGCCCTGCATGCCGATTTCATCTCCGTAATAGATACACGGGATGCCCGGCAGAAAGGAAAGGATCATCATGGCCAGGAATAGTCTTTGCCTGGTATAGGCCTCATCCCTGCTGTTTTCGGAAAGCACGGTGAAGATTCTTGGTGTGTCGTGGGTACCAAGGATGTTCATGAGAGCGCTGAAGGCCGGTTTCGGATAGTTTTCCCAAAGACTGTTGACCGTATTTTCAAGCTTCTTTCCGTCTCTGCCATGGACTAGAAAGTCGATGATTGCGTTCTTCAGAGGATAGTTCATGACCGAATCCAGCTGCTTTCCCAGAAAATACTTTCTTCTGCTGCCATATGCGATCTTGTTGGACGCGTCCTCCCATACCTCTCCGATGACGGCGGCGTCAGGATTGACTTCCTTAACGGCGGAACGCAGCGCCTCCAAAAATTCATCCGGCAGCTCATCAGCCACATCCAGACGGAATCCTGAAGCGCCGCAGCGAAGCCAGTGCTTGACAACGGAATCCTCGGACCGGATCATATAATCCAGAAATGAGGGTTCGGTTTCGTTGACGCTGGGCAGGGTGTCGATTCCCCACCAGGATTCGTATTTTTCGGGGTATTCGATGAAGCGGAACCATTTGGAATATGGGGAATCCTTGCTCTGGAAGGCACCGGTTTCGTAGTATCTCCCCTGCTTGTTGAAATAAACGCTGTCGCTTCCCGTATGATTGAATACTCCGTCAAGGATGATCTGGATTCCCTTTTCTTTTGCAGCCCTGCATAGCTCGATAAAGTCCTCTTCCGTTCCAAGGAGAGGATCGATTTTCTTGTAGTCCGCTGTGTCATATCTGTGGTTTGAATATGCCTCAAAGATCGGATTCAGGTATAGGACGGTAATGCCGAGATCCGATAGATAATCCAGTTTTTCCATAATCCCCCGGAGATTTCCTCCGAAAAAGTCGTTGTTCTGAACGATCCCGTTCTCATCCGGCCCATCAACGGGATCCCCGCCCCAATCTTCCCGGAGGATGTAGTTTTTATTCTGAAGCGGCGCTTCGTATTCCCGGCTTCGGGCAAACCGGTCAGGGAAAATCTGATACATGACTCCCGACTTGAGCCATTCCGGGGTCTCATAATCCGGAGAGAATACGGTTAATTGATACGCAGGTGTATGCTCCGTGTCTCCGCCCTCGTAGATTACCTCGAAGTGATAAAAATACAGACCAATTTCCTCGATCCGAATCATAAACTCACAGATCGTATCCGAATTATTGTTGGCGGTCTTCCCTTCCAGCTTCAATATGCTTCCGTTTTCATCCCGAATCAGATATATCAGGGCGGAAGAAACAGACCTGTCTCCCTCGACTCTGATTCGCAGGAACAGGTCCGTATTCTTTTCGATGGCTCCGAAGGGGCTCTTATAGAAAGGTTCTTTGGAATTAAAATGAATCATAAAGCGGTTAACTCCCCTAGAGGTTTGATCCCCCAGATCCGGTCCGCATATTCCCTTACGCTTCTGTCTGCGGAAAAAATACCGGATTTCGCGATGTTCACAAGGGACATTCCTCCCCATCGGAACGGATCCTGATATGCGAAAGCGACTTCCAACTGCGCCTTTTTATAGCTTTCAAAGTCAGCGATCACAAAGTACTGGTCCGCTTCTCCGTTGAAGCCGGTTGTCAGGGAGTTGATGATATCGCTGAAGGATTTTCCGGGAATTCCGTCGGCCAGGAATTTGATGGTTCCTGAAATGCTCCTGTTATCCTGATAGTAGCTCCAGGGGCTGTAGATCCCTTCCCTGCTGAGCTTCTCCGCCTCCTCAGCACTCATGCCGAAAATGAAAATGTTCTCTCTGCCTACGGCGTTGCAGATTTCCACATTGGCGCCGTCCATCGTTCCGATTGTTACCGCGCCGTTGAGCATCAGCTTCATATTGCCTGTGCCGGAGGCTTCTTTTCCTGCAAGGGAGATCTGCTCCGAAACATCCGCGGCAGGCATGATCAGCTCGGAAAGGGAGACGGAATAATTCTCCAGAAATACAACCTTGATCCGGTCTCTGACAAGCGGGTCCTTTTCCAGATGCTCCGACAGACTGCAGGCAAGGCGGATGATCTGCTTTGCCATGTAATAGCCTGCGGCGGCCTTTGCCCCAAACAGGAACGTCCTCGGCTGCATTTCAAGGTTGGGGTTTTCTTTGATTTGATTATAAAGATCGATGATGTGAAGCAGGTTTAAAAGCTGTCGTTTGTACTCATGAAGTCGCTTCACGTGAACATCGAAGATGGAATTAGGGTTTACAATAATATTATTATGGGTTTTAATGTAATTAGCCAGCCGTATTTTGTTATCTTTTTTAATTTTCGCCAGTTGTTCCAGTACTCCCGTATCCTCCTTATATTTCAGAAGCTGCTCTAGTTGGCTGGAATCCCGTAGAAAGTCCGTTCCACACAGCTCCCCGATCAATTCGGAAAGCTTGGGATTTGCCTGACAGAGCCACCTTCGGTATGCGATACCGTTGGTTACGTTGGTGAATTTGCCCGGTGTCATGGTATAGAATCCGTGAAAAAGCTTATTTTTTATGATCTCGCTGTGAAGCGCGGAAACTCCGTTTACCGTATGGGACGCCATCACGCAGAGGTTGGCCATCCGGATTTTTCCGTTGAAAATAATGGCCATTTCATTGCGTAACGGTTCATTGTCGGGAAAAGCATTCATTAGCGTCTCGTTATGGCGACGATTGATTTCCTTTAAAATGGAATGGAGTCTTGGAAGCAGTCCCGAAAAGAGCTCCTCCGGCCATTGCTCCAGAGCCTCCGGCATTATCGTATGATTGGTGTAGGATACGGTTTTTGTCACGATGTCCCAGGCTTTATCCCATTCATAGCCATTCTCGTCGATCAGGATTCGCATCAGCTCCAAAATAGCCATGGTGGGATGAGTATCGTTGATATGGACCGCAATTTTTTCGTGGAAATTGTCCAGATTTCCATAGGTCTGCTTATGACGTCTGGTCAGGGTCTTCATGGAAGCGGATATGAAGAAATACTGCTGCTTCATGCGCAGAATCTTTCCTTCGTCGTGAGCATCCTCCGGATAAAGTATCTTGGATATGATTTCAGCCTGGTGCTTTTCTTCCATAGCCTTAAGATATTCGCCTTTCGCAAACAGCTCCATGTCGATGCTGATCGGCGAAGTGGACTGCCACAGTCTTAATGTGTTGACAACCCCGCTCTGATACCCTGAGATCAGCAGGTCTCTCGGAACTGCGATCACCGTGGTATAATCCTTGTGTATCAGCTTCATTCTGCCCTTGTCATCCCACACCTCGGATAGCTTTCCCCCGAAATGAACTTCCTCCGCTTCGTCTTCCTTGGTGATCAGCCAGCAGTCGCCTAGATCAAGCCAGTCGTCCGGCTCTTCCACCTGTGCGCCATCTTTTATCTTCTGCTTGAAAATACCATATTCATAACAGATGGACATCCCCTGTCCAATCATGCCGCAGGAGGATATGGCATCCAAATAGCAGGCTGCCAGTCTTCCCAGACCACCGTTTCCAAGACCAGCGTCCGGTTCCATCTCATAGAATTCTTCGAGTTTCTGGCCCAGGTCAGCCAATGCCGACTGAAACACCTCTTCGATTCCGAGATTGAAAAGGTTGTTTCTCAATGATGTTCCGGGAAGAAACTCCATGGAAAGATAAATCACCTGCTTTTCCGTTTGGGAACAGATGATTTCGTGATTTTTCAGCCATAATTCGGATAAGATATCCCTTACTACAAAACATGCGGCGCGGTAGATCTGCTGCTTTGTCGCATTGTCGGGCTCCCGGCCGAAATGTCGCATGAGCTTTCCCTCGATCTGCTTTGAAATATCCTTTGACGTATAGACTCTATCCATAGATTGGGTACCTTTCTGTAGTAATTGCAATTTAGTGTTCACTGCTGCTAGAGCAAATCCTTGTACAGGCGAATGTATTTCTTTGAGGAAGCCTTCCACGAAAAGTCGCTTTGCATGCCGTTGGCGACAAGCTGCTTCCAATGTTCCTTATCATGATAGAGAGCGATTGCTCTTTTTATAGCTCCCATCATATCCTGGGCGTTGATGGAGAAGAAGGTGACTCCGTTTCCCTTCCCTGTTTCGGGATTGTATGGAATGATGCTGTCCTTCAGACCGCCGGTTTCCCTAACGATGGGGATGGTTCCGTAGCGCAGGGAAATCATCTGCGCAAGACCGCAGGGCTCGCTGATGGACGGCATCAGGAAGAGTTCGGCTCCGGCGTAGATTTTATTGGCCAGCTCCGCGGAAAATGCAGTGGATACGGACATTCGCCCCTGATATTCACTGGCTTTCCTTCGGAAGAATTCCTCATACCCCGCTTCTCCGGTTCCCAGCAGCACAAATTGAATCCGCTCCTCCATGATCTCTTCAAAAACGTTGATCACCAGATCGATCCCCTTATGCTCCGCAAGCCTTCCTACCATAGCCAGAACCGGGATGTCCTCATCCCGAGCCAATCCGAGACTGTCTTGAAGCGCCGTTTTGTTTCCAAGCTTTTTCTCCGGATTGTTCTTTGAATATTTCACCGCTAAAAACGGATCTCTGTAAGGATTATAAAGGGCGGTATCGATCCCGTTCAGGATGCCGGTGAGCTTGTATCGGTTTTCTTTGATGATGTTTTCCAGGCCTCTTCCATAAAAAGGGTCCGTAATTTCTTCCGCGTAGCTGCTGCTGACCGTGGTAAGCCTGTCGCAGGTAACGATGGCCCCCTTCATATAATTGATTGCTCCATCGTACTCCAGAATGCCTCTATCCCCTTCGGCAAGGCCTAAAAGATCCTGCAGGATGGACCCGTCAAATTTCCCCTGATATTCGATATTATGAATGGTAAACACCGTCCTTAAACGGCTTAGGCGCTGATCCTCCCTGAATAGGGTTTTCAGGTAGACAGGGACCATCGCAGTCTGCCACTCGCTGCAGTGAAGGATGTCCGGTGAAAAATCCAGGAATGGAAGCGCTTCGAGAGCCGCCTTGGAATAATAAGCAAATCGTTCTCCGTCGTCATAATAGCCATAGTATGCATCTCTTCCGAAATATTGCTCATTGTCCAGAAAATAAAAGACCACGCCATCCGATTCCAACCGGAATATTCCGCAGTATTGGGTCCTCCAGGATAGCATCAGGTGGAATTCTCCCATGAATTCCATTTGTGACTGATACTGCTGACGAATTCCTTGATACAACGGCAGCATGACTCTGGCGTCTGCGCCCTGCTTGTTCAATTCCCTTGGGAGGGATCCGATCACATCTCCCAGACCCCCGGTCTTTGCAAAGGGTTCTGCTTCCGTGCTGATCAATAAAATATTCATGGTTCCACCTTCAGATTATACTCTTCTTTTCAATTACAACCGGATAGGTTTCGTGCCCTACCAGCTGACGATTTTCCCGAACGATAACGTCTTTGTCCAGAATAACATGATTGAGCGTCACATTTTTCATAATCTCCGTATTCTGCATGATGATGCTGTTTTTCACCACAGCGCCCTTTCCGATGATGACTCCCCTGGATAAAATGGAATTGATGACTGTACCCTCCACCTTGCAGCCGTCTGAAATGATGGAATTGGAAACCTGCGCGCCGGAACAGTACTGGGCCGGAACGCTGTCCTTGACCTTGGTGTACACGGGTTTTTCAAAAATCAGATTTCTAACATCCTCGGAAAGTAGCCTCATATTTTCCTTCATATAACCGGAAACGCTGCTGATTTCAAAATAGATCTTTTTATGCTCATAGCCGAGGATGTTAAGATTCCCGCACAATCTCTGGATAATGTCCCGGTAGAAATCATACCTGCCGAAGGCGATGGCGTCGGCAACCAGAGATTCCAGCAAGGACTTTCTCATGACGAAGATCCCCAGGCTGATGGGCGATTCCAGTCTGGCGTTGTCCTCGCTGCTATAGTTCAGCTCATAGATCCGCTCCCGGTCGTCCATGCGGAACATGGACACTCCCGATGGATTCAGCACGTCCTCTCTCGGATTGGTATAAATTGCTGTGATGTCGGCATTTCGCTCTATATGGCTTTTCAGAATATCGTCATAGTTCATGCTGCAGATGAAATTGCACCCTGAGAGAATCACATAATCGGCTCTGGAACGTTTGATGGAATGCATGCTCTTGTGCAAAGCGTCGATGGTTCCCAGATAGTTTCCCGAATTGTCGGATGCTCCCGGAGCGGAAAAAGGAGATAAAATCCGCAAGCCTCCAATTTTTCTTGTAAGGTCCCATTCCTTTCCGGCGCCAAGATGGTCAACCAGCGAATGGTAGTTGTTTCTTGTGATGATCGATACATCATGAACTCCGGAGTTTACAAAGTTGGATAGAATAAAGTCGATGATCCGGTATTTTCCGCCGAAGGGCACGGAAGCCAGCGTTCTGATCTTGGTAAGCTCTCTGAGATTTTCCCTGTCGGAGTATGAAAAAACGATCCCTAATGCGTTCATATCATTCGCCCTCCTTGCTGATGATACTTTCGGAGATCATGGCGCCCGCAGGAACCACGGTTCCATCTGCAATGGTGAGATTCTGACCGATCACTGTAATCTCTGGATGACGGTCCGACTCGAGCTCCGATGTGCAGACCCCCATACAGACTCCGGCGCCGACTTTGGTATCGGCAGCTATGATGGAATACTCCACCGCCGAATCCTTTTCAACGATAACCCCTGGCATCAGAATGGAATTTCGGACCGCCGCCCCTTCCTTGACCGTAACGCCGGGGAATATGATGCTGTTTTCTATTTCTCCGTCGATATAGCAGCCTTCCGAAATGGAGACATTGTTCAGCTTCGCATTGGCTCCGATATACTGGGGAGGAAGAACCACATTTCTGGAATAGATTTTCCAGGGCGGGTCATTCAGTTCGATGGGAACATCGGGGTTGAGAAGATCCATATTGGCTTCCCAAAGGGATTCCACCGTTCCCACGTCTTTCCAGTAGCCCTTGTATTCATAGGCGTACATACTTTCTCCCGCTTCGAGCATCTTTGGAATAATATTCTTACCGAAATCATTTTCTGAATTTTTGTCTGCCTCGTCAGCGATCAAATAGGATTTCAGTTTCTCCCAATTGAAGATATACACTCCCATGGACGCAAGAGTGCTCTTGGGGTTTTGAGGCTTTTCCTCAAACTCATATATTTTCAGGTTTTCATCGGTGTTCATGACACCGAAACGGCCTGCTTCCGATAAGGGAACATTCAGCACGGCTATGGTGCAGTCGGCATTCCTCTCCTTGTGATAATCCAGCATCATCTGATAATTCATCTTGTAAATATGATCCCCGGACAGGACAAGGACATATTCCGGATGGCTCATTTCAATGAACTCAATGTTTTGATAGATCGCGTTGGCGGTTCCCTTATACCATTCCCCTGCATTTGCCTTCATATACGGCGGCAGAATGGTAATACCGCCGAAGAGTCTGTCCAGATCCCAGGGCTGGCCGTTTCCGATATAGGCGTTCAGCTCCAGCGGTCGGTATTGTGTCAGAACCCCTATGGTGTCAATACCGGAATTCACACAGTTTGAAATGGTAAAATCGATGATCCGGTACTTACCGCCGAAAGGCACTGCCGGCTTCGCAACCTGATTCGTCAGGATTCCAAGTCGGCTTCCCTGGCCTCCCGCCAACAGCATTGCAATCATTTCCTTTTTCTTAGTGTAGGGCATCGTAATCACCTCCAGAAGATTGTGGCAAGACCGGGCAGATCCGCCTTGAAAGAATACGCGCTATCGTTGCTTTCTTTGGATTCAGCGGGGATCCGGCAATCCGCTTCATTGACGACTCCCCCGTACCGGGTGAGGCCGGAATGGAATACGGGTTTATAAATACCCGGTTTGGGCGTCTCTATTCGGTAGCCCTTCCTGTCTACAGGTGAAAAATTGCAGGCAACGATCAACTCGTTTCCATTTTTGTCGATTCTGCGGAATGAAATGACATTGTGATCAGAATCGTCGGGATTGATCCATTGAAAACCCTCCCAGCTGTCGTCCTGCTCCCAGAGCTCGCTGGAGCCAAGGTAAAAATGGTTCAATTCTTTGATGAATTCATGGAACTTTCTGTGCATTTCGTAATCTAAAAGGTTCCAATCCAGCTCCTTTTTATAATCCCATTCGGAGAACTGCGCCAGTTCACCGCCCATAAAGAGCAGCTTTTTCCCCGGATGCGCCATCATATATGCCAGATATGCTCTTAAATTTGCAAATTTGTCCTCGTATTGGCCGGGCATTTTATTGATCAGAGAGCCCTTTCCGTGAACCACCTCGTCATGGGAAAGCGGCAGAATGAAGTTTTCCGAGAAGAAGTAGGTCAGAGGAAACGTCAGATTGTGATGGGAACCCTTTCGGAATAGCGGGTCTGTTCTCATGTACTGCAGCGTATCGTTCATCCACCCCATGTTCCATTTAAAATTGAAGCCAAGACCGCCCAAATGGACCGGTTTGGTTACCATGGGCCAGGCTGTGGATTCCTCTGCGATCATCAGCGCATTGGGATAAAACCCGAATATGGTCTTGTTTAAGTCCTGAAGAAAGGATACGGCTTCCAGGTTTTCCCTGCCACCGTGCACATTAGGTCTCCATTCCCCTTCCTTCCGTCCGTAATCCAGATAGAGCATGGAGGCCACCGCGTCCACCCTGAGGCCGTCGATATGGTATTTGTCCATCCAGAACATGGCGTTGGAGATCAGAAAGCTGCGGACCTCATTTCTGCCCCAGTCGAAAACTCTGGTTCCCCATTCCTTATGCTCATTTTTCAGAGGATCGTCGTATTCATAGCAATTGCTGCCGTCAAATTGGTACAAGCCGCTTTGATCCTTGGGAAAATGACCGGGGACCCAATCCAGAATCACGGAAATTCCCGACTGGTGACAGGCGTCGATGAAGGACATGAAGTTTTCCGGAGAGCCGTAACGGGAAGTGGGTGCAAAATATCCCGTAACCTGATACCCCCAGCTGCCGTCAAAGGGATATTCGGTGACAGGCATCAGCTCCAGATGGGTATAGCCCATTTCCAGAAGATAGGGAATCAGCTCCTCTGCCAGCTTGACATAATCGAAGTAGTTTCCATCCTGATATTTTTTCCAGGATCCCGGATGCACTTCGTAAATATTCATTGGAGAAGAATACGGATTCACAGTTTTTTTCCGTTCCTGCCACAACTGATCCTTCCAGATGTATCGATCTAAATTGAAGGTTTTCGATGCGGTTCCGGGTCTTGTTTCCATGTGAAAACCGTAGGGGTCCGCTTTTGCAAACAGGTTTCCCCCCGCATCTTCAATCATGTATTTATAAGAGGTAAATTCCTGGATATCCGGAATAAAGATTTGCCATAGTCCCTGGGAAGAGAGGCGATCCATCGGGTACTCCGAGGAATTCCACTGATTGAAGTCCCCCATTACCGAAACTTTCCTGGCGTTGGGAGCCCAGACACGGAAAAAGTAGCCTTCCTTTCCGTTTTGGGCGGACGGATGGGCGCCCATCAGCTCATAAGCTTTTGCAGCGGTGCCCTGATGAAAGAGATAGACGGGCATTTCGAGATTTCTATCCATGCGGCAATCCCCCGATTGATTCAGATTAATCCTTTGAACGGCGCGGATGATACCAGAATGTTAATAAATTCTTAAATCCGCGTAACAATTTGTATTATGCTATAATTATATGTTATTATATTTTGTAAAACAAGATGCAGTCGAAATATGCAAAGCATAGATTTGCTATTTTGACTCATCGGCTCGCCGTTCATTGCTGCCGAGTATTACAAATTGAGGGCAGAGGTGCGGATCAGGCGGGCTGATTATATAGGAGGAAGATATATGAAACGATTGGTCGCCGCCGTATTGATATTCAGTCTGATTTTACCGACCATGACAGCATGTAAAAACGATGAGGTACAAAAACCGGATGACGCAGCAGTTCAGGCTGCCATTTTGGATGAATTCTACAATATTTCCAGTATTCCCAGAGAATCTGGCCGTGAAAGAGCCGTGAGCACCTATCTCCGTTCATGGGCAAAAGAAAACGGCTTCGAAGTGGTGCGGGACAGCTCCAACAATGTGATCATAACCAAACCCGCATCACCAGGTTATGAAAACGCGCCTGTCACAATCCTTCAGTGCAATATAGATACAAAAATCGCCGTTGCAAACGGCTCTACCTTCGATCCAGCCGTAGATTCCGTGACTCCAATGATCAATGGGGAATTTCTGGTGGCAAACGGGACAAGCATGGGAGCTGACAGCGGTATCGGAATCGCAACGACGCTTTATGTGCTGAAGAATTCGAAGAATCATGGCAAGATCAGGGCTATTTTTACCGCCGGCGGAGAATCCGCAATGACCGGTGCGGAAAAGATCAAAGCAAAGTATCTTGAGGGCGACTTTTTAATCAATTTCGGTTGGGAAAACGGCAGTACCATCGGTCTTGGAAGCGGAGGCTCGGCATCCTACGATATGCTGCATGAAATTGAGTGGGTACCACCTCAAAACGCGATACCCTATCTCCTTTCCATAAGCGGCCTTAACGGCGGAGACGCAAATAAAGCCATTGGAAAAGGCGGAGCCAACGCTATTAAAACCATTGGCGAAATTTTGGCAGCCGCCCAGGGGAAAGGAATTCTTTTCGAGCTGGGCTCCTTCAATGGAGGGATTTCGAGAGACGCGATTCCCACTGCGGCCGGCGCATTGATCACCATCAACGAGTCGGATCAGAAAAAAATGCAGAATGTGGTTAATGACGCCATGGAAACCTTTGAAGATACCTATGGAGATGTGGAAAAGAACTATACCTTTACCTATGAGGAAACCCAAATGCCGGATAAAGTCGTCTCCTTCGAGGACAACGGAAGCATTATCAGCTTTGTTTATGGCATTATCAACGGTGTGCAGACTCTATCGGAAGACTATGAGGACGTGGTGGAGAGCGCATCCAATCTTGGAGTGGTATCCACATCCACAGGGAATTTTGTTGCCCAGGTATCTGCAGTAAGCACCTCCGATGTGGGATTATATGAGATTACGACGGCTCATGAGGCAATCAGCGCCATGAGCAATCTGCAATATACCTATCACGATGGGGTTCCGAGATGGCCTGATCATCCGGATAGTATGCTTGTCCATACGATTCAGGGGATATACGAAGAGCTATATGATGACAAACTGCCGGGCGCAATACTGCTTCGAGAAACCGAATGCGGCTGGTTTGCAAAGAAAAATCCAAAGCTTCAGATTGTTTCCATCGGAGTCGGTATCGAACAGGCAAATCAGCCCCATGAAAAGGTGATTCTGGATACTATCACCCGACCGGTCAATGTGGTAATGTCCTTCCTGGAGAAAACAAATCACCTCAGCCAAACTTCCGACGATTCCAAAGGCACTGAATAAGTAGAAACCAGATATGATTGGAGATGTAAAATGAAAGTAGACATGAAAAAACATGTCTACTTTTTTATCGGTTAAAACTCAACTGTTTTTTCATCAAATCCGCTCCGATGATCGTTTCCGGGAATATGTCCTTCGCATTTTGAAGATAAGCCTCAGGTGCGCTCAGGGACGGACTGAAATGGGTCAGCCATAATTCTCTGGAATTGGATTGCAATGCGATCCGGGCCGCCTCTGAAAAAGTCATATGCTTTCGTTCCACCGCCTTCTGAAGCATATCTTCATCTCCATACATCCCTTCCAGGATGAGAAGATCCGAATCCCTGCAGAATTCGATGAGTTCCGTCGTTGGCCGTGAATCGGTACAGTAGGATACCTTCAGTCCTTTTCGCGGAGTTCCGAGAACCATTTCAGGCGTGAAGGAACGACCATCGGCTTCCACGGAACTCCCCTTCTGTAGGATACTCCAGAATTTCTTCGGGATTCTATGCCTTAACGCTTCCTCTATGTCAAATTTTCCTGCTCGTTTGATTTCAAAGCGATAAGCCAGACAGGGTATCATATGCTCCATGGGCAGCGCCTGAATCAAAAATTCACCTAATTCAAGCCGGCTTTCCGAATGATTGGGCAATTCCATCATCACAATCTCATAAGGCAGTTGAGGACAGATCACTGTGAGCGACCGAAGCAGGTATTCCAGCGGTGGAGGTCCCAGAATGGTAAGGGGTTCCGTACGGCCGCTGTTTCCCAAGGTCAGCAGAAAACCTGGCAGACCGGCCACATGATCCGCATGATAATGAGTCAGGCATATGGCATCGATCGCTTTGAACCCCCATTCAGCAAGCCTGACGCCTACCTGTGTTCCCTCTCCGCAGTCTACCAGAATCATTTTGCCATTCCTTCGGACCAGCAGGGAAGTCAGTCTCCTGTCTGGCAACGGAATCATTCCGCCGCAACCGAGCAAGCAAATCTCCAACAGATATTCCTCCTTAATCCCGGACTTTTCGTTCCAGCATCAATAGATTTCATCTACTCACAGGATAGAATCGCCTTGATGGCGATGGCGCATTCGATTCTTTTCTTTTCCAGTTCGCAGCCAAGCTTGTAGGGCTCCAGGATGTCATGATTCATATTGTATGCATTGGCGTGGCAACCTCCGCTGCAGTAGAATTTTGCCCAGCATTCCCGGCACTCAGCCTTTTTGTAAATATGCGCCTGATTGAATTCGTCGTACCTCTTGTTTTCAAACTGTTTATCGAACAGATTTCCCAGCTTGAAATCCTGATTTCCTACAAACTGATGGCAGGGATAGATGTCTCCTTCCGGAGAAACCGCCACATACTCTGTGCCGGCTCCGCATCCGGAAACCCTTTTCACAACACAAGGCCCTTGATTCAGATCTACGTTGAAGTGGAAGAATTCAAATTTCTTTCCTTCTTTTGCATAATCCAGATAAAGCTCCGTGAGTCTATCGTATTCCTTGAAGATTGCCTCCTTGTCCTCGTCCTGCAGCGCATAGCTGAAGGAGAGATCGGTCACCACAGGCTCCACGGAAACATTTTTAAATCCCTGATCCACCAAGTGTTTCACATCCTTGGAGAAATCGAGATTGTCTCTGGTGAAGGTTCCTCTCACATAATACGTGCCCTTCCGTTTTTCTACAAAACGAAGATAATTCTTCATGATGATGTCGTAAGTGCCCTTGCCGTTGACCGTTCTGCGCATGTTGTCATTGATTTCGGGACGACCGTCTATGCTGAGGATCACATTATCCATGTTTTCATTGATAAAATCGGCTTTTTCGTCGTCTAAGAGCAGTCCGTTGGTTGTTATGGTAAACCGAATGTTTTTTCGGTAAACCTTCTCGGCCTCTCTGCCGTAAGCGACCAATTCCTTCACAACATCGAAATTCATCAGAGGCTCTCCGCCGAAAAAATCGATTTCAAGGTTTCTGCGGGATCCTGAGTGGGTCAGTAAAAAGTCAATGGCCTTCTTTCCTGTTTCCAGAGAAAGCAAAGAACGAACCCCTTCAAAGGCTCCTTTGTCACCAAAGCAATATTTACACGTCATATTGCAGTCATGAGCCACATGAAGGCACATGGCCTTAATCACAGCGCCCCTGCCCTCCAGCATATCCATGGTAATCTGGGAGTCGTCGGCATAAAGCATCTGGTTGTCCACCAGATATCCGATGTCGTCCAGCGCCTCCATGACTTCCTCTTCTTTATATTTCCCTTTCAGCAGCTCCAATATTTCCTTCGGAGTCTTATCTTTATAATAATCCAATATATCGAACACGATCTCACTGACTACGTGAACAGCGCCGCTGTTGACGTCCAGAACGATATACTGGTCCTGATACCGGTATTTATGAATCATAGTTCTGTTTCCTCTTTTCCGTGCGAAAAAAAAACAGCAACGCTGCTGTTTTTTCATCTACTGTCACTATCTGCGTTTTGTGTTTTCACATTCCTGGTTTGCAACGGTGCAGGATGTCTTGCAAGCGGACTGGCATGAGGTCTGGCATTCGCCGCATCCCTTGTGCGCTGTATTTTTTAAAGTTGGTTTTGCGATGGTTTTAATGTTCTTCATATAGGGTTCCTCCTTATAATAGGCCGGTTAAGGCAGCATACATTTTCAAATTCCTTCGCTCATACTGTGCGGAATCTAAACAATAGATTACTAAAAAAAGGCTCCGATGTCAATACAATTGATTGCTTAGGAATTTGGAAAACGACCATACTATTAAACATGGCAGATGCTTCTTTCTTTGCGACTGAAAGAAGCTCACAGAAAAGTTGTAAGACTGGGGCCGATTCCTATAGAATATTCGCGATTAGAAGGAGTGATTCCTATTTTTCAGTTTGAAACCGCATATCATCAATTTTTAAAGTCTGCATTTTGGATCTTGAATCCATTTAAAAAAATAATCGTCAAGACAGAGTGCCAGGTGCATATCCACATCAACCTGCATGCTCTTGACATTTTAAAAAATGACCGATACGAGGAGGAATTCCGCTTTTATTCCCGCCATATAGAGTCCATCAACAGAGGTGCGGTTTGGGCGGATCAGGATTTCAAGAGCTCAAATCATTTTTATAATCCCTATAAAAAAAAAGCGGTTTGTACGGCAGAAGCAATGCATTAGCCCTTGCTGTGGATTATTATGTCAATGCAGTCCGGCTGTACAGAAGGATGGATATGGACAAATCCATGTTCTATCTGGGCGCTGCGCTGCATCTGATCCAGGATGTGACCATTCCTCAGCATGTGAATATCCGCTTGCTGGATGATCATCGCCAATTCGAAAACTTTGTCAAGCGCACCTATGAGAATGTGGATGCCTTCAAGGCTTATCACGGCGCCTATATTCTCAGCACTCTGGAAAATTATCTTAAGTTTAACGCGCGTACCGCTCTGAAAATCTATAAGCGATTCAAGAATGTAACCGATGATGAAAGCCGTTATTACCGGATCACCAGATGCACCCTTCCCTTGGCTCAAAGAACCACAGCGGGAGCCATGGTTCTGTTTTACCGTGGAACAGTAAAAAAACAGCAATGATCGGGCATCGACGATCCCATGAAAAAAGCTGCTATTAAAGCAGCTTGTGTGTCAGCTTGAACAGGAAATCCTGGATATTGGAGACGATGGTGGTTACCTCAAGAGTACCCCTGTCCCGCAGCTTATTCAGAACAAACTCAGAAACATCCACCGCATAGATATAAACCGGTCGTACTTGATCGTCCTTGACCATATAGGACGGAGTCAGATTGCCTGTCGCAATGGTATGCAGCTGTGTGGCAAGGCATACGATCGTAGTCGCCTTTTTCGTGTGTTCCCGCATGGCGTCCTGGACCATGGACATGTCGTCGATCACATCGGGAAGCGGCCCGTCATCCCGGATGGAGCCCGCCAAAACGAACGGCACCTTGTTTTTCACGCAGGAGTAAATCAATCCGTTGTCGATTCCCAATTCCATGATTCCCTTTTCAATGGAACCGGCCTTTTGAATCAGATTGATGGTATCTAGATGATGATAATGTCCATTATGCTTGTTTTCCCTGGTGCAGATATCCTGTCCCAGAGCTGTGCCGAAAAGTGCTCCTTCCAGATCATGGGTTGCGACAGCATTTCCTCCGAAAACTGCATGGGCGTAACCATGTTCCACAATGGCTTCCATCGCTTTTCTGGCTCCAACATTAAATATGGCCGCCGGACCAAGAACCCAGATGATATGGCCGTGATCTTTGTCGTGCTTCAAAAGATCCACCAAATTGTCATAATCAACATCGAAGGAAGTCTCTCTGGATCTGCCGCTGCGGAATGCGAAGGTGTCAGTTTTTTCGGTTTCCGCTTTAAATCCTTCGCTATAAAGATAAATGCCTTCGGAACCATCTTCCGTTCTGCCGATAATGACGGTTTCTCCAACCTGCAGCCGCCGGAATTCCTTGGCTTCCAGACTGCCGTCCGGGTGAATCACAGGAACACAGTCCATTCTGGTCTGGGGAAGCAGTCTCCACTGGCCGTTTATTTTATAGTATTCCGGATACATTGATGTAGCATGGTAATGATCCGGTGCAACGCCTTTTATTGTCACCTGGCTTGTCCTTGCATTCGGCGCATTTATAAACTTCTCCTGATTGAAATCGGGAGCCTTGTACTTTGGGATCTGAAACATGATTAGCCTCCATTGATAAGAATTCCATATCATCTTATCAAATTATTTCATAGAATGCAAATTTTTCAATACTGCTATTCCGTCGTCAGCCGTTTCGCCAGTACGGCAAGTCTCCCGTTTTTCGTGTGATAATTGCAGGTAACCAAGGTAATAAGCCTGTCTCCGAAGGAAGCGTCCACCCCAGTGTCGTATAGCGAAAGCTTTTTCATGTTCCTGATATAATCTTCAAATTCGGCTTCGGTATCCGCCTGAGTAAATTGATAAAACTTAAAAACGTCGTCTGATTTCCTATAGACTTGAGAAAGAACCACCGCAATGATTTCATATTCCCCCTCCTCGTAGATCGTATCAAACCGGATTACCGGATGCTCTAAAAAATACTCCTTGTCCGTATATCTGGTCAGACAGCTGAACATAGCGTCGCTTTTCATATTATGACCATAAATAATCAGATTTGTGCTGGGCTGCTCAAAGTTGCATTTGAGATCAAGAAACGGCAGACCGCTGTATTCGTACTCCCCGTAAAAATCTCGGTGGAGATAATATTCATTGTCATCTTTGTTTTGCATGACCGGATAGTCAAGGGGGGTTCCTTCGATTTTGATCCATCCGATCAGGTCCGGATTTTCATCATAAAGAATCTGGTACTGCGGCAGTATTTGCTTTTCTCCGGAAGGGACTGCTTTCGTGATTGCTGATTCTGTTATGATACTTTTCTTCCCAATCAGCTCTTCCTGAGCCCAGCGGTCCTGTATTCCGTCAATCAAATAAACAAAAAAGAAGATAACGGAAACAACCAGGCAAAAATAAGAAAGGAACAGGATGAACATTTTTCTTTTCTTCATACATCCTGCTCCTTTCCCTAAAATTCTTTCTCTTTTATTCCGCTGTCGCCTTCTTTTTTCTGCTGAATGCAGCAACGGAGACGATTGACAAAAGACCCATAAGAAGCATCAAAAGAATTGGAGTTGAGTCTCCCGTCTTCGGAACGTCATCCAGATCATTGCTTTGGCCTGTGTTTACTACAGTATCCGTTGACGCATCCGTGGTTGCCATATCGGGATCTGCCTCTGCCAGCTCCCAAATTGCATATAAAATTGTATCTTCCTTGATGTTGAACATATTGCCCTGCAGGTACATGGTTCCTGTGCCGTCAGGCTTGGTGTTCCATCCCTTGAATACATAGTCTCCCGCCTTCAGTCCGTCGGTGTTGCCTCTGACATTGACTATTTCGTTATATCTATAGTTTTTATTGTCAACAGGCGCTTTCCCGGACGTGTCAGAGCTTGTCGGGTAGTTAGGATCGTAGATTACTTCATAGTACTTGGTGGAGGACCCTCCTCCGCCACCTCCTCCATTCCCGCCGCCGTTATCTCCTCCACCGGAGGAATAATTAACGGTAACAACTGCTGAGGAAGATAAATTGATTATTGGTTCGATATCCTCTGTGAACGTTCTGTACTGCGGCTCAAATAAGGTTGCAACGTTGTTATAGATCCCGTTTTCCGTCAACGTATCCCGGAAGTAATAGGTCTCATCCAAATCAAGCTCCACATAGTTATCAGGGAATGCTTTAACAAATTGTCCTGTGCCGGCATCCCAGATTTCTAAATCCAAAGTCTTATCAATTACGGAACCGTTTCTGTCATAGATATCTGACAAGGTGAGCGACCTTTCGCTTTGTACCCAGGCGTTGTTATACTCAAAGCTGATTCTGTAAATGACCGATTTGTTCAGTACGTTAAAGGTTTTGCTCTTTTCAAATCCGCTCTCAGGAACACCGGCTCCCGTGTATTCAGCAACCTCTTTATTTATGGTAACAGATGGCAGTTCCGGATTGTAGATATTCGTAAACGTTACAATTGTTTCAGAATCTGAGGTTACTGTTGCAGGCTTATCGTAATCGTTGCCCTCCGGGTAGAAGTCCAAGGCGGATTTCTCTTCAGTTACCACATATTCCCCTGGCATCAAACCATCCAGAACGAATACAGCGCCTCCGGTGACCGATACCGTTCTACTGTACTCGTGCTCATCGCTTGTGACTGTGAACCTAAATACAGTTTCGGGAATGATGGACGATCCTGTCACGTTCTTTATAATTTTGATACTGCCCGTTGTCGGCCCGGTGTAGGTGTTGGTGAAGTTCGGATTCCAGTGCTGACAGTATTCATTAATCCAATTTTTCGGCGTAGATTCGTCAATGTCATATCCTTCAACCGCTTGCTCGACAATCTTATAATAACCATAATCAAGGCCTGGAATGACCGTGGGAACGGTACCATTCACGATTGCTTCTTGTTGTAATACCCATTTCCCACTCCAATTCATTTTGTAGATCTCGAAAGTGAATGTACCTGGAGTTGCTGGATTCCCAATCACAGTTTTATTGATCTTGATCGTTCCTGCAGTATAGCAGTTTGTGAATATGGCTTCTTTTGTCAAATCCTTATTTGAGATAGTGACCTCCACAGGATCACCGTCACCATAAATCATATAGTGCTGCGGAAGATTGATTTCCTCTACTTTATATACGCCGTTATCAAGACCATCGACCACAATGGTTCCCGCTCCATCTCGTTGCACTTCCCGGATAATTTGATATTTATGTTTGTCGATTTTCTTTGAGATTCTAAACGTAAATGTGTCCTGCAGCTCGGGTATGCCGTTCTTTATTCTTTTCTCAATTGTTATAGTGCCTGTAGTATAGGTGTTTGTGAATGATACAGGCACGAGCTCTGATCCAACCGTGAATTTGTCAGTTTCAGGATCGTCAACCACATAATTATCCGGAATTTCGATTTCTTCAACTTTGTACTCACCTGGTGCAAGGCCGCTAACGGTTATTTTTCCTGGTCCGGTTATGCTTACTATTTTTTCTTGCTTCCATTTTTTGTCTTTCCATTTAGAAATTTTAAATTTAAATACATCATCTCTGTCCGGACCGTTAACGACGTTTTTTGTGATTTCTATGGTACCTTTATTGATGGGTGGAAATATGAAGTTCATCTGGAGTGCCCCATCCGTTGCAGCGGAATCTTCTTCATTTTCCTTGGTCAGATCCTCGCCTCCGGATCCATCATCGTCTTGATCATCCTTGTTGGATTCGTCATCGCCTCCGGATCCATCATCGTCCTGGTCATCCTTGTTGGATTCGTCATCGCCTCCGGATCCATCATCGCCCTGGTCATCCTTGTTGGATTCGTCATCGCCTCCGGTCTGACCAGAAGCTTGCTCGACGAACGACTGATCGGTTGGTTCATCGGCAAAGACCATACCAGGAGTCATGGTAAAGAGCAGGCACATTACAATTACGAACACTTTCCATTTCCTGTTCGCTTTTTTCATTTTCTATCCTCCTTTTACATTCATCTCATTTCTCGTGCTGCGTCTAAACATGAATTTTTTTTAGACCTTTTATTTTTGAAAGAGACGAAAAGATACAAGGAGTTATTTTTCCAAGCATTTTATTCAGTTGTCAAAAATCCCCCTGTAATCCCATTAATCTCTCTCTTAACTGCGTATATCCCTCCCCTCTATGGCAATATTATTAATCGATAAGACGCGAAATTCAAATCAAATAATATTACATTTTCTGCCCTTATGTATTGAAATGCATGGGTTTTTGACAGGTTGTTACCGAATAACAGAAATGACGAGCGACTTTTTCAGCAGGATATAAAAAAAACACCCAAATACTGAGTGTTTTTGCATATTATTTTTTAAATATAGAAAGATCCCGTATTTTCGTGGCAGAAAATACGGGATCAGAGAATCGAAGGTTTACTGCCTACTTCACAGGTTCAACTACGATATAGGGCTGCAGCTGATAAGGCTTTGGTGCCACTGCTCTGTCGGACCACATGTAGAACCATCTTTCAGCCGGATAGTAGTAGTAGCCGTCCTGCCAATGGTCAGAGGTATCATAAGGATCGGCGAAAATAATAATATCATCTCCAAGACTGGGCGTCCCCTGAGTGTCATAGCCGATGATCGCCTGCCAGTGTCCGTCCCAATCGCACCATTCAACCAGGATCGGTCTGTTGGCCTTCAGGTGTCCGGTTATCCATTTCACAAAATAGGAATCCTTGGCATCATCCACCCATTTTTCCGTATTCGGATCATTTTCCGACGCATATAGAGATACGGAGTTGAATTTGCCGGGAAGATTTCCCCACTCGGCGGAAGGAACGCTGGTATCACCCTCCTGGATAAGATCGCTGGCCTTGTAATCTGCCTTATAGCTTGTATCAACAATCTTGAATCCCTTTATAGTGTTGAAGAATCTTACGATATCATCCACCGAAGTTCCGTATTCCGGGTAGTTGTTGGCAGATCCGGGTTCGGAGCCGGGAACGTCAAGATCGACACCGGCATTGGATTTTACAGCGATATCCCATTCGCTGTAATCATGTACTCCGAAATGCTCCAGAACCATCAGTGTAGCGGCATTTCCGCAAGACCACTCGGATGTCTGCTGGATTGTTTTAAAATTGCTGATGATTGTCAGCTGGTCATCTGATTTCATGTTGTAAAAATCAGGATTAACATAGTATTTGGAGTCAGGATTGTCACCGCTGTTATCATAGGCATCTGCACCGCCGTTTTCGTCAATATCGATCTTGTATTCGATCATCTGTGGCCTCGCTTTTTCCGCCGGTGTGACCGGGGTTTGTGCATTGCCGCTAGACGTATCGTTGTCGCTTGCCACAGCCGGTGCGGCGCTGCTGTCGGCTGAAGTCTTCAAGACCTGACCGGTATAGATTAAGTTGGGATCCTTGATCTTGTTGATTGTAATCAATGTACTCATGGGTACGTTGAGATCCCGTGCGATTTTCCAAAGGACGTCTCCGGATTTTACGGTATATTCTCCGGCGAAAGCGCTTCCGATGGAAACTGTCATGACCAAGACTATGGTTAGTAAAAAGATCAGAGTTTTTTTCATGTTTCCCTCCTTAACTGATTCCGGCACTGAGTGCCTATTTTCTGAAATTTGTGAATACATTTAATTTATTCTATCGGCAACAATTGGAAATTACAAGGATTAATTTGCCAGTGAAGGAAAATTATTTTGCGGAGGAAGCACAATTCCCATATTCCACATTGCCAAAATACGGATAAGTACAGAAAAACCGGCCTTTCTTTGACCTTTTGGGCCGGCCGGTTTCTCTTTTATGGAGTTTTACTCTTTTAAACCCATTCCCTGTCTCTTCTTAAGAATATGAGCCTTGATCCCCTTGGCAGCTTCCACCGGATCGTCTCCCAGGGCAACCTTTCCGCCTGTCAAGGACTCCACATCTTCTGTCAACAGCTTGACCAGCTTTGGAGCTCCCGTTATGAAAGGCGTCGGAGACAGGTGGGTATACGCGCCGTATGCGATGGCGAAAAGCGCGTCGATTGTGGCTTTCTGCTCCATCCATTCCGGGGCGGTGACGGCAATCGGCAGATCTGAGACATCCAGATTCAGATGATCGGCCAGAGCGGTTACCAGCATAGAGATTCTTCCCGTATCCGTACAGGTTCCGAAGCTCAAAACCGGAGGAATGTTCAGCGCTCTGCAAACACTCTGGAGACCTTCACCGGCCAGATCGATCGCATCGAGATTGCAAAGACCTGCGACCTCTAGCGCATGGTTTCCGCAGCCTCCGGCCACAACGAGGATGTCTCCTTTGATCAATTCTTTCGTAATGGAAACCGTATTCCAGTCCTGAGGTCCGTTTCTCAGCGTCGAACAATTTGCCAGGGCCACCACGCCCTTGATCTGTCCTTTGGCGATCACATCGACCAGATTGTCCAGATTGTTTCCTATGGCTCCTAACACGGCCTCCGTCGAAAATCCGGCAATGGCTTTTGTAATGTGGTGCGGCACCATCGGTTTAATTCTTCCATGCCGCTTCTTGAAATTCTCGATCGCCGCTTGAATGCATTTTTCCGCCATCTCATCTGCTTTTTGAGGATAATACGGCATTTCGATTTCTGTTCCCGGAACACCGATGATGGTGCTGACACTGATCAGCGCCACCTGATATTTCTCTGCATACTGGTCGATGGCAGGCGGAGAACAGTTCTCCTCCATGACCAAAGCATCCACGGTCCCGGTAGCTAAAAAAGGCTCGATCGCAAGCCAGTTTCCCATTAAACCGACGAAAACGTCATCCATTTCAAATCGCTGGAGCAGCTCTTGGCCGGTTTCGATGGATCCGACTACCCGAAGTCCTTTCGCGTCTGCTTTTTTCGCCATTTCCTGATATTCCGGCTTTTTTGCCTTTTGAAGCGTAGCTGCGCCGATCCACGGCTGGTGTCCGTTGAAGGCGATGTTGACATAATTCGGATCCATGATTCCCAAATCCACATTAACTTCATGGGGCATCGGTGTGCCGAATAGAATATCCTGGGTCATTTCAAGACCGATTTGCGCGGTGTAAATTGTGGAAAGTCCCAGGCGCAGAGCCTTTTTCGCCAGCGAGACATAGTCTCCGTCCACATTGGTCAGGCAGCTGGCGATGGAATTTTCCACCTCATGCTGTATTCCCGAGGGGTAGATATTCAGCTCCTTCCAGAGAGGCTTCCTTTTCTGAGGCGCAAAGATCTCAACCATTTTGCTTTCCTCATCCGGCGTCACCTTCAGCTCACGATCGAAGAAATCAGCCAGCTGAATCGCAAGCTGGCTGATGTCCTGGTTGCTTACGATGCCGACAGCAGCGCATAGCTGCTTCAGTTTTTCCTCGTCCTTAATCCGGAATGGAGTCTTACCTTCGCCGGTTGCTTTCAGGGTGCGAAATGCTTCATATGCGTGGTGTCCGTAGGTCGCCGCTCCCATAATATTTCTAATCAGCATATTTCTCATGGCCATAGCGTCAGGGCCGATGCCGCAAGCTCCCTTTTCCGCGCCAGTCTTCTCATTGATTCTGCAGGGTCCGTTGGTGCACAACCAGCAACTCAATCCTGCCATACAAAAATTACATCGTATTTTTTCCTGTGGATCCCACCTCGAAAATACACTGGACAGTCCGTCGTCTCTGATTCTGATGAGCATCTCTTCTACGGAATCATGGTAGCTCACTCTCTCGCCCATCTTTTGTGATATCTTATCCGTCATAAGCATCCTCCTAGATTATTTTTCTTCCAGTAGTATGTTCAATTTTTCCAATTATATAAGATGAGTCCGAGAAATCGATACGAAGCAATGTAAAAAGGCTCTATACCATTACAGAAGGTTTTCTCCGTTGATTTTTTCCGCATGATCTGAGAGAAGCAGTTCCACGATCCTGCCATAGCTTTTTATGCCTGGCTGCGAATTTGCTTTCAAATAAGCATTGTTGACTTTTTTTGCTACAGATAAATAGGACGAGGAATATTGACTGTTCTTCAGCTTTATGTAACTCAACTGCATTCTGACTGGTTCTGGAAGCTTCTGGAAAATCCCGTTGAATTCCGTTTCCCCAGCCTCCGATTTCAGTGCGTCCATGGTAAAAATCAGGGCACGGAATATCCCGCTGTATTGAAACACCAAGGACGGAGAATTCCGGCAGGCAAGATAGGCGATGTATCCCGCATCGTCTTCCCTCATATATCCTTTCAAGTGGGCCAATTCGTGACAAATGGTATATGGCATCAAAAAGGGAGTAATATCACTGTTATAATTCGCTTCAACCGTAAATGGCGAAAAGACGCCTTCGATTCCTAGTTTGGAAAGCTGCCTGGAAAAGTAAATAGGCTTCGGCTTCGGATAATATCCGGACAAGGAAGCTTCCCGCTTTCCGAGCTGCTTCATCGTACCGATTGCCTCCATCTCGATGTAGGCTGTATCATCTATCGTCAGCAGGCTGTAATCCCAATCTGGATCACTGGTCAAACTGCTCAGTTCATCGGCAAGAATATAGCTCAGTTTGACCAGATTCTCTATTGTCGCCTCCTCTTCCGGCAGCTTGAACACAGTACCGATCCCGTCGCGATGGTAGTTGATCGAACAGGTAAGGGAGTAGACAAGAATCAGCCCTGCGGTGATACAGGACAATGAACGCAGAACGGCGGAAAGAAATGATTTCCGTAAGGGATGCCTTCTGAGCATGATACATAACCCCGCAGCAGCCAAAAAACAGCAAAGAAGCAAGGTGGAAATGAAGGCCGCTTCAAAGATGGAATGATCCCAAAGAGAAGATAATCTGCCCACAGTAATTAGGAATACAGGATAAATCGTCACGGCATACCATTGGGCAAACCCCTCCGCATATCTGGACAACAGAATAAGCACCAGCGATAATGACAGACATGCCAGTGTAAACAGAATTGTTCTCTTATATATTTGCATGAAAGAAAGACGACTGCGCAAGAAATCACCCTCCGGATCGTAGAAATCAGACACTTCTATCATATAAAAATCCGGAATGAGATTCATCCGCTAATAATTGGAATTTCTCTAATGATTGAGTTTTAACCGGATTTTCTTCTGTATGAAATAACAGCTCGTATACAGCAGGATCATGGACAAGCCGGCAATCAACCCGGAGGTTTGTCCGGACAGGAATGGCATGCTGAAAAGAATCAACACCATGCAGAGAAGAGCAATCCAGGATGTATATGGATACCAGGGCATCTGACAATTTCCTTTTGGCGGGCACCCGAACTTTTTTCGAAAGCGGATATGGGTTGCCAGGATCACTGCATAGGTAAACAGGAGCGCGAAGCCTCCCGAACTGATTAGAAACAGATATACCTTAGGAAGCAGAAGGCCTACTCCAAGTCCCAAAAACATGGCGAATCCGGAAAAGAGAATGCCTCTATACGGCACATCCTTTTTGTCGATCAGCCAGGATGGAGCCTGTTTTTCATCGGCAAGAGAACGAATCATTCTTCCCAGGCCAAACATGGACGCCAGCATGGTTGACAAAATCGCAGTGACCAGAACAATATTCAGGGCAGTTCCGGCCCAATCGATTCCCCACCGCTCCAAAGCGGCCACATACGGGCTTACATCTTCCTTGAGTTCTGCAGTGGGTATCAAAGGCAGCATCACAGCTACGGATATAATATAAAAGGAGACAAGGCTTGCAATGGTATAGTTGATCGCCCGGGGCACTGTTTTATGGGGATCTTTCGCTTCAGAAGCAGCAAGCCCGATTATTTCAAATCCGGCGTATGAAAAAACTACGATCAGCATACTTCCGGCAATGCTTTTGATTCCTCCCGGCATCAGGGGCTCGCCGAATACAGCGCCGGTTCCTATGGGTTCCGTTCTGAAAACAAGTCCCAGAATCAGCAATAACGCAATGATGATAAAGGAGGCGATCGCCAATAGTTTCAGCGCAGCAAGACCGCTTTCCAGTTTGCTTAACTTGTCCGCTCCCAAAAGGTTCAGCAATGTGACTCCAATGATAATCCCGGTTCCCATGATTGAGATGGAAAGGTCCGGCAGCCATTCCCGGATCAGAATGGCTGCGGCGGTTGCTTCGCTGGACATAGCCAGAACCATGCCCGTCCAGTAGACCCAGCCCACAACAAATCCGACCCCATTGCCATAGGCGCTTGCAGCAAAGGTGCGAAACGAGCCTGCATCAGGATTTGCTACCGTCATTTCGGACAAAGCATACAAGATAAAGAAGATCAGCACTCCCCCGAGAATGTATGACAATAATATGGATGGCCCGGCTGCGTGGATTGCTACTGAGGACCCGAGAAAAAATGATCCCCCGATCACCGTACCGATGGCCATCATCGAAAGCTGCCATGCTGACAATCCGCTGTGACGTTTTTCCATAGATTTGCTCCTTTCAATCCGCCATAAAAATAGTATTGCTCAATCCATTAAAAAAAATCTGCAAAACATGTTTTGCAGATTTACAGATAGGATGGCTTCTCTTCTTTACTCTTCTTTACTCTTCTTTACTCTTCTTCACTTTACTTTACTTTTCTCTTCTTGAACTATTCCGTCGCTTTATCTTGCGACCAGGACCGGTTTATTGACATGCAGAATGATCTTATGGGCAACACCGCCCATGAGAAATTCTTTAATCGCTCCCTTCCCGTGTGATCCGATAATGACGAGATCAAAGTCATTCGCATTGGCATACTCTATAATTTTATTGGCTACGCCTCCTTCCAATTTAACCGTATCAACCCTGTCGCCAAGTGAGGCCAGCTTCTCCCTGCCGCTTTCCAGAATATTATCCGACATCTGATCAAAAAGCTCAACGAAATTTTCTTCTACTCCTGCGTTGTAGTTGAACATATGATGGTGAAAATCATTTACAGTGAGCAGTACCACCGTGCTGCCGTATGTCTCGGCCAGCTCCTTTGCTTTTTTTATGGCCAGATCAGAATGTTTTGAGCCGTCGATAGGAACAAGAATTCTTTTCAACATTTACTCCCCCTTATCATCAACTAATACAAAACATGAGCATGGATTTGGTCGGCATTGGAATAGCTAAAAAATTCTATCAACCAACCGTATCATCAACATCGATCAGCAGCACCCGTTCTTTGAAGGAGCCCCGGGCTTCCCTTCTGATCAATTTAAGATAATCAATATGCATCGGTTCGTATTCCTTGAGCTGCACAAGGCAATCCAGAACCTCGTATACGTCAGCCAGTTCTTCTTCATTGCCGCTGGCCCGGTATTCTTCAATTTCCTCAACGATTTTGTCCAATAGCGCATCAAAGTACTCATCTTCATCCAGAATTCGGGTACTGCAGTTTCTTCCGCTCTCTTTGATTAACTGAGGAATCCTGTCTCTGACCAATTTATTATAGGATCGCTTCATTATTCTACTCTCCCCCCTCATCCGTTCTCTTTGCTGATATTTTACCCGTAATTCCCTTCTCTAAAACTGACAATCCCCATAGCTGAATTCTTTTTTCCTGCAAATTTCCGCATACAGCTTTGCACTGTATTGAGGTGTACGGATTTGGGTTTCGAAATCACAGCGATAAAGCCCGAAATATCCCTGTTCTCCCTCATTCCATTCAAAATTGTCCATATGGGACCAGTGATAATAGCGTTCAACCGGGATGCCTTCATCGATTGCTTTTCGGATCTGGGCAAGATGATCCATGATAAATCCGGGTCTTCTGTCGTCTTTTTTGTCACTGATCCCGTTTTCCGTAATATAGACAGGAAACCGGTATTTTTTATAATATCGTTTGCATGCTCTATAGATTCCCTTAGGATAGATATCCCAGCCCAGATCAGACCGGTTTAGAAGGCTGTCGTTGATAAACCGGTAAAAGTAGATTGTGGGATCAAAAACAAATTCAACGATATTCCGGGTATAATAGTTGATCCCTAAAAAATCGGCGTAATTTCCCTTTTTCATCTTTGCCGTTTTCTGCTTTAACGGAAACAGCAACCGCCCCTTCAAAAATCCGGAAAGAAAAATTCTGTGAAATATGTAGTCGACGATTCCCGCTGTTGCTTTCCCAACTGGAGTGATTCCGTCAAATATTCTGATATGCATGGCGAGCCCCACCTTGGTCTCACCAGGAAACCCCTTTTCCCTTCTGACTCTGTGTATGATTTGATATGCGCCACAATGGGCAGATATCAGCGCGGGAATCAGCGCAATCCCCTTCTTAGGCTTTTTTTCTCCCGGCGGGAAAATACCAAGAATATATCCGAATACCGTATAAACATTCGGCTCGTTGAAGGTGACCCAATCGCTGACCAGATCACCGAAACGATCTATGATATGCTCCACATACCGGAGAAACAAATTGATATTCTCATGCTTCTCCCATCCTCCCGAATCGATGAACCATAGAGGCTCCGAAAAATGGTGCAGCGTCACAAGCGGTCTGATTCCGTATTTCAGAAGCAGTGCGATTTCATCCCGGTAATGCTGGATCGCATTCTCTGAAAAAACGCCGGGCTCAGGCTCAATCCTGCTCCACTCAAAGCTCATGCGATACGTCTTTATGTACAGACTGGAAAGGATTTTTACATCCTCCTCTACTCTGTTCCAGTGATCGCAAGCCCTGAAACAGGTTGAGGAATCAGCGATTCGTCCCGGCTGGCTGCACCATCGATACCAAGTATTGCCCGTATCGCCTCCTTCAATCTGCGTGCTGGAGGAGGCAGCTCCAAACAGAAAACTTTCGTCAAATTGAATCACATTCATGGAAGCCATTTCCTTCGTGAGAAGTAACGCAAAACGCGTTCCACTTCTATAAATATGCACGGAAACTCCGGACATGAATGTAAGCGTCAAATAATGTACACCTTGACATAATAACAGCTCCCGATAGCCATCGGGAGCTGTTTTATGTTAATGATATTTAACTGCGAGTTATCGATAACTGCCGCTAGTTGGCAGCAGTTGATGA